>UQAQ01000005.1 GCA_900539115.1 uncultured Roseburia sp. | reverse complement strand
GACCTTTTCTTTTTTGGCGTTGTATTCGGCAGTGTCTTTGGCGGCTTCTTCTTTTGCCCACGCCATCAGTTTGTCAGAATCACCGGAAAACTGTTCAAGTAACTCATTGTATTTGCCCAGTTTTCTATGGATACGGGAAGATGTTTTACCATTTGGCTTTCGATAAGATTGTTTAATATAAACATCTTTATTGTTGTCGCTACCTGTTATACATATATACATAGCAATAAATCCTCCTATAAGAAATATAAATATATATCTATTATACCACAAGAGTACAAAAGAGTACAGAGAAAAAAACAAAAATTTGACAAAAAAATAAGCCTCAAAGGGCTGTGTTGTAGGGGGTTGTGAAAATCAAGGGGCAAACAAAGTGTCAAAGACCCGTGTAAATGGCAGACTTTATATGGACGACGTGGGAAATATGTGTTAAGATGGGTAGTAGACTAGGAGGAAATACGATGAAGAATATTATTTTTGATGTAGGCGATGTGCTTTTAGAATACCGCTGGAAAGATATGCTGGTTGAAGATTACGGAATGACCGAAGAACGCGCAGTGCAGATTGGAAAGTCGATGTTTGACGATCCGCTCTGGAGTGGTCTGGATCTTGGGAACCCATTGGAAGAAACAATTTGCAGATACGAGAAAAAATATCCGGAATATGCAAAAGAAATCCGGTGGTTTTTGACGCATGGAGAATATATGCATGTAAAGCGTCCGGAAGTATGGGAAAAAGTACATGAATTGAAAAAAGCAGGATATGGTATTTATCTACTATCAAATTATTCGGAGGATTTATTTACGAAACACACAAAAGGAGCCTCTTTTTTGAATGACATTGATGGAAAAGTGGTTTCTTATCAGATTCATGAGATCAAACCAAATTCAAAAATTTATCTGTATTTACTTGATAAATACAATTTAAAAGCAGACCAGTGTCTGTTTTTTGATGATCGCGAACAAAATGTAGAAGGCGCGGAAAAACTCGGGATTCACGCGATTCGTGTAGAATCGAAAGAACAGCTTTTAGGGGAATTGGAGAAATTATTATGTGGAAAAAAATGATGGAATTAAAACAGCAGATACAAAGTGAATATATCAAAAATAAAAAACAGTCCGACCGTATGTCGAATACGAAACTGATCGTATTCGCTGCGGCTGTTTTTGGTTTCATCTTGGGAGCTGTATTTGAACCCATAAAATTACTTTGCTATTTTTTGGCAATTCTTGTGACAGTTTGTTTTATCATCTTACTGGCAGTTCATTCTAGGTTGTTAGAAAAATGTGAGACAGAAGAAAAACAGTTGCAGATCATAGAGAAATACGAAAGCAGACGAAATGATGACTGGCAGAGTTTTACAGACGATGGCAGCTCATTTATCACAGAAGAAAATAAAGATCTTATGGACTTAAATATACTTGGAAGTCATTCCTTGTTTCAATGGTTAAATATCGCGTACACAAAAAGCGGAAAGCGCAAACTCATGAAACAGCTTACGAAAACAGAGTTTGATGAAACTTCGTGGAAGCAGACGCAGTGCGCTGTAAAGGAAATGACAGAGCATCTCTTATTTGGCATAAAATTTCAGGCAATCTTATCGGAAATACGGAATATCCACAAACTTGATCTGGAAGAAAAGAAATTGTACCCGTCGGAATGCAAAAAGCCGGAATGGATTTCTATTATCATGGGAAGCGTGTTTGCACTTGCCATGCTTGTTAGTCTTGTGCTTGGATTGTGTGAAATGATATCGTTTGGGACAGCAGGAATTATGCTCTTAATATGTCTCTGCAACCTTTGCATATTCTCCTATTTTCATGGGGCTGAATACGAAGAAATAGAAAAATGTATCCGTGCATTTGGAAAAATGGAGAGGTTAATTTCTTTTGTTTCGGAAGAACAATTTAAGGAAGATGTGGTGTGTCAGTATCAGGAAAAAATACGCCTTGGAAAAATGACAATGCACAGAATCAGTAAGATTGCATCGCTTTATTATGCAAAAGAAAATATGTTTTCAAATGTATTATTTAATGTTGTATTTATTTTAAATCCATTGCTTGTTTTTTTATATCGAAATACAATGAAAGAAGGAAGTGCTATCCTATATGACACAATGGAAAGCATCGAAAAAATAGAATTATTTATAGCACTCGCAGGGGTTGCCTGGGTGAAAGATACGGTATGTATGCCGAAAAAAATAAAAGAGATTTCATTTTCAGCAAAAAATATGAAACATCCGTTACTTACGGAGTCAGAATGTATCGCCAATGATTTTTCCTGCGGAGAAGAAATTGTTATTATAACCGGTTCGAATATGAGCGGAAAGTCTTCTTTTATGCGGATGATTGGAGTAAATCTTGTTTTGATGTATGCGGGAGCTTATGTAAATGCGGAAAAGTTTTGTGCACCGTTTATGCGAATATTTACATCAATCGGTGTACAGGATGATATCAGCCGAGGAATCTCTACGTTTTACGGAGAACTTCTAAGGATAAAAAAAGTGCTGGATTATGCCGAAAATACAGCGGAAAATGAGGTTCCTTTCATCGTATTTGTCGATGAAATTTTTAAGGGAACAAATTACAATGACAGACTTTTTGGTGCCAAAGCTGTTGTGCACAAATTGGCAGAAAAAAGTTGTATCACGTTTATTACAACACATGACTTTGAACTGTGTGAAGTGTCGGAAAAGAAAGTGAGCAATTATCATTTTACAGAAAATTACGACGGAGATCTGATCGTATTTGATCATAAAATCCGATTCGGCCAATGTAAGACAACGAATGCACGTTATCTGATGGAACGCATCGGTGTGCTCTCTCCTTCAAATTGACGCATGCGGCGCAGCAGGTATTTGTATTTATACTGAATAGCAGTCATTTCATAGATGCAGCTATCGACCAGATCCGGGTCATTAACATTGTCAAAATTGGAGTGGGCGATGGCTAGCGATGTTTTTACCTCTTCTATTTCGTGGAGCAACTCCTGCTTCGCCTGATAAAGGGAATCTTTTTTTCTTCTCATAATTTCCTCATTTCCCGCGTATTTACGCGCTTATCAAATAAATTTTATAGTAGGAGTATAACCATTCTCGAAAAAAAAATGCAAGTTTTTAAAAAAAGTTGTTGACAGAAATCGATACTTCGTGCTAGTATATGAATCACAACAAATCGAGGGGGGTGACAACATCGAAAATCAAGTGATGATTTTCCTTGTGTTGTTGCCGGCTGCAATCTGTGATCTATATTGCTATCGAGTTCCCCATATAATAATTATTATGGGACTTGGCCTAAGTTTATACCATAATTTTATGGTGTATGGGCTGTTTCACGGGGTGATATATTTTTCAGTAGGCTGTATCATTCCTCTTATCGTCTGTAGTTTCTTTTATTTGCTTCGGATGCTCGGAGCTGCAGATATCAAATTAATTTCCATTATTAGTAGTTATTATAGTTTAGTTTTTAGTGCCCGTGTAATGTTTTACGCACTGCTGGCCGGTGCTTTATTTTCTACACTCAAGATTCTCAGGAAGCGGAATTTATTTCGCAGATTCCTATATTTTTCAAGTTACATAAAACAGGTTTACAGAGAAAAAAGGCTGATTCCTTATTATGCATCGGCAAATTGGGAGAAAGAGGCAGTAATACCTTTTTCCGTCTGCATTTTGTTTGGGTACTGCATTTGTCTCTGTATCGCTTCATAGGGAAAGGTGGAACATGTATAAAATTTGTTATATTTATCTAAGGGATTCCGAATACGCGACACAGTTTGTCACGTATTTTCGGCAAAAACTCCCAAAACAAGTGGAAATTAAGATGATATCCGAGAGACAGGAACCAATGGAAATTTCCGAAGCAGCCATTGTGATTTCTGACGACAGACAATTTTTGGAAGAATTTAGCAGGAAAGGAATATATCTTTCAAGTCAGCCAGTGACAGATAAGGAAAATGAAATATTTATGTACCAAAAAAGAGAGAGAATCTGGCAGAATTTCTGTGAGATTACAAAAATGGAACAGGAAATAGAAGGAAAAAGGAGGAAAAAGGGGCGGATCTGCTGCATTTTTTCGCCGGAAGGAGGAGAAGAAAAAACCAGACTTGCCCTGCAGGAGGCATTGGAATGCTCGAAATATTTGAAAGTGCTTTATATCAGTATGTGTGGTGTCCCGGTATTTTTTCCGGAAGAGCTAAAGGAAACGCCATCCATTTTTCATCAGGGACTGGCAGAATGGATTCTTGCCACGGAAAATGGGAAAGCAGAAGAATCGCTTCAGTCGCTTGCGTATTCTTATGGAAAAATATCTATCCTTGCGCCGGTGGCGCATTATAAAGATCTACTGGATTTTAGTCTTCAGGAGATTGAAAGCATGATGGAGGGACTGCGGAAACAATCCTTGTTTGACCGAGTGATTGTGGAAGTTGGGCAATTTTTTGAATATACCTTTCATCTTCTTGATCAGGCAGATGAAATTTTAATGCCACTGGAGGATGGATTTTTAGCGGCAATTCGAAGACATGTTTTGCGGGAATACTGCATTGCAGAAAAAAAGGAGGCTGTTTGGGACAAGATTTCGTTTTGCGAGGTGACATTTCCAAAGGTAAAAAATGTAAACGAAATGAAGGATCATCTACTGGGAGGTGAAAACGATGGACAGAATAAAAGAAAAAATTCGTGAAAGGGTATTGCAGCAAGTGCCTACCGGCGTAGATGTCGATGAAAAGTATCTTGCAGATGCGATTGACCGGGTGATCACAGAAATTGGACAGGAGCAGTACATGCGTTTTGGCGATCGAAAGAAGATGCGCCGCGAAATTTTTAATTCGATGCGAAAGCTGGATGTGCTGCAGGAACTGATTGAAACTGACGAAATTACGGAGATTATGATCAATGGACCGGATCATATTTTTGTGGAGAAGGAAGGGCGGTTATACGAAACCGGTTTAACATTTGAGTCGGTGGAGCGACTGGAGGATATTGCTCAGCAGATTGCATCGGAAGGAAACCGCATCGTCAATGAGTCGGTTCCGATACTGGATGTGCGATTGGCAGATGGATCGCGTGTGAATATTGTAATGCCGCCGATTGCCCTCGAAGGGCCGGTTATTACGATACGAAAGTTTCCCAAAGAGCCACTTACGATGGAGAAACTGGTAGCGATGGGGGCAATCACACCGGAAGCAGACAGATATCTGAAGGGACTTGTGGAAGCAAAATATAATATTTTTATTTCCGGCGGAACCGGAGCGGGAAAAACCACTTTTTTAAATATATTGTCGAACTACATTCCGGTTTCCGAACGAATTATTACGATTGAGGATTCGGCGGAACTCCAAATACAAAATATTGAAAACATTGTAAGAATGGAGTCGAGAAATGCTAATGTGGAAGGAAAGAATCAAGTGACGATCCGTGACCTGATCCGAAGTGCTTTGCGAATGCGACCGGACAGAATAGTGGTCGGGGAAATCCGCGATGCGACGGCGATTGACATGCTTACGGCGATGAATACAGGGCACGACGGAAGTTTGTCTACAGGCCATGCAAATAGTCCCAAAGATATGTTAAATCGATTGGAAACCCTTGTGCTGATGGGGATGGACATTCCGCTGCCTGCAATTCGGCAGCAGATTTCTTCGGCAATAGATATTATCGTTCATCTTGGAAGACTGCGCGACCGTTCCAGAAAAGTTCTGGAGATCTGTGAGATTGGAAATGTAATGGAAGGCGAGATTGAAGTATTCCCAATTTTCACCTTTTGTGAGCTGGGGGAAGAAGAGGGAAGGATTCTGGGAACGTTAGAGCGGACCGGTCATGTTCTCCGCTCGATGGATAAATGTAGGAGAGCGGGGGTGAGTTTAAGTTGATCTCATATACAGTTTATACCTATTCACGGCAGGAGAAAATCCGTTATGGAGCGGTGGGAATTGTCCTTGGCGCAATCATTGGAATGCTGTTTTTTAACCGGATTCCGGCGGTAATCGCATTGGGTGGACTTGGCGGAATAGTTTATCTTAAATATTACAGTGGGGTTTTATTAAGGCGGCAGCAGGAGACATTACTTTTGCAGTTTAAGGATGCGATGGAGAGCATGATTTCGGCATTGTCAGCGGGATATTCGTTGGAGAATTCTGTATATGAAGCGCAGAAAGATCTGATGTTAATGTATCAGAAGGAAGATCTTATCATAAGGGAATTTGAGTATCTGACGACGCAGGCAGGACTTCATGTCCCAGTCGAAAAACTGATGCTGGAACTGGGCGAACGGAGCGGGATAGAGGATATTCGGATGTTTAGTGAGATTCTGATGACGGCGAAAAAGACAGGGGGAAATCTTGTCAAGATTATGAAACGTACCGCAGACAATATCAGCGAAAAGATAGAGACAAAGCGGGAAATTGAAACCGTTATCGCCGGAAAGAAGATGGAGGCGAGGTGCATGAATGTAATTCCCTTTGGAATCATTGTATATCTGCGTGTCTTTTCACCGGGATTTTTGGATCCCTTGTATGGAAATCTAGCCGGGATACTGATTATGACGGTGTCACTTATGGTTTATGCAGGTGCCTTTTGGTGGAGCTACAAAATTACAGATATATCGGTGTAGAAAGGGGCAGATTGGATGAAAGACAGAGAAGAACTTATTTGGAAAGCAGTAAAAAAATGTAAATTAGAGTCGGCTTTCTGGAAACTGACAAAAGTATTTCCGAGTACAGAGGGAATGGTTTCTGTGTTATACCGCAGGCAGGAACAAGAGGAACAGATTCAGAAAATATGGTGTAAAAGAATTGGGATCGCTGTTCTTTTTCTGATTGCATTTTTATTCTTATGCTACATGGCAGGGAGGACTTCTCCGCCGGAAAAGGCGATACAAAATGGAAATGTGATCTTCAGAGAAGGCGAAGGAAAGGACATTACTTTTAATCTGTCGACACAGGTGGATGGAGAAAAAAAGCAGGAAACGATGTCGATATCGTTGGAAGACAGAGAGTTCAGCAGGGAAGAATTTTCAAAACTGGATGAAAAATGTCTGGCTTACCTGAATGAACAGTTAAAGGGGAAAAATGCCTCTTTGGAAATGGTAAGCGCACCGTTAAATTTTGTCTCCAATGTACCGGAAACCGGGATTGAATTCTCATGGATCCTTCCAGAAGATTATATCAATGCAGATGGGACCTTAAATTTTGCAAAAATACCCGATGAGGGTGTACAGACAAATGTGGCTGCACAGGCAAAATGGAGAAACTGGGAAAAAGAATACACATTTTCACTTACTATAAATGGGAGTGTTCTTCCGGAGGGTGAGCGTGCGATCAATCAAATTAAGAATGTGCTGCTCGAAAAAATCGAGGAACAGAAAACGCAAAAGGAAATTGCGTTACCAGCGAAAGTTGGCGGTTACGAGGTTCACTACAGCGAAGTGGAGCAGAAAAAAAAGCCACCATATTATCTTTTATCTGTTCTTGCAATTCTTTTTTTTCCTGTTTTATGGAAAAAAGAAGAAAGGAAAAATCTGGAAGATAGACAAATGCAGTTGAAACTCGATTATCCCGAGTTTGTCAATAAAACGATGTTATTGTTTAACGCAGGCTTAACGGTCCGCGGATGTTTTGAAAGACTGGGAGAAGAGTATCAATATCGCTTGCAGAAAGGGGGTGAACGCCGTTATGTATATGAAGAGGTCTTAACGGCCTATCAGGAAATGACAAATGGTGCGTCCGAAGCAGCATCCATAGAACATTTCGGAAAAAGATGCCGGCAGCTTTCTTACCTGCGATATGCTTCTATTATTAACCAAAATATGAAGAAAGGGACAGAAGGATTTATCGCATTATTGGAAGCTGAAGCGGCGGATGCGTTTGAAAAACGCAAAGAATGGAGCAGACAGTTAGGAGAGATAGCAGGAACAAAATTACTGCTTCCTATGATGCTCATGTTTGGCATTGTAATTAGTATCATTATTATGCCGGCCTTTATGGCGATGTAACAAAATACAGTAACTATTTTGCACAGTGATCCAAATAGTTACAAAATACTTAAAAAAGAAATGAGGGATAACATGAAATACGTAACACAATTTATCAAAGAAGAAGATGGAATCGGAATCGTGGAATTGATACTGATTCTGGTAATCTTGATCGCGCTAGTTCTTATCTTTAAGACGAAGGTTGAAGGGGTTCTTGAAAGTGCCTGGAAATCGTTTGACAAAGATACAAAGGACATATTGAAATGAGACAGCGGAAAGAAGGAAGTATAACGGTTTTTCTGACATTTATATTCCTTGTGATCATCGCGCTTGGATGTGGGATGATAGAACTTGCTCGAGGAAGCGTGGCTGAAGATCAGGCACAGCGTTTGCTTCGTATTGGGACAGAAAGTCTGCAGGCAGAATACAGCGAGCCGATGTATCGCGAATATCATCTCTTCTTTTTGGAAGATGCAGGAAGGTCCTATGAAGATACCATACAATTTTATATAAACAAAAATCTGGAAAAGAATAACCCGGTTTCTGTAACAGATATGTTTGATGGAACTTTGGAAGAAGTTTCTGTTACGGACAAGACGTATGTTACAGAGGATGGTGGCCAGGCGATGCTCAATCAGATTTGTGAATATATGAAACGGGAAGGGGTATCCCAAATGCTTGAAAATGTGAAAGCACAAAAAGGGGCATTGGATTCGATGCAGGAAGAATCTGAGGAATTAGAAAAGACGGCAGCAGAACAGAAAGAAGAAGCAGAGGATGGACGAAATCTTATCGAATGGATGAAAAATGTGGATGGAGTCTGTGTAAAAGGTGGAAAAACAAGTTCCAATAAAGTGTTTGCAAAGATGTTTTTTCATGGAGAAAAGAAAGCACAGACATTCCATATTGTAGATTCCAATATCTGGAAACAAATGAAAGATCAGGTAATTTCCATCGAGGAAATGTTGAAACAGATATCGGAAAAGGAGACCAAACGGAGAGAATATGTAAAAATATTCCAGAAATTATCCGATGTTTGTGAGAAGACTGCAGAAGAAGCAGAGCAAAATCCTTCTATGTGTGCCTCTGTGTCCGGTGGAACTTCGCTTGCTGCAGAGTTAAGAAAGAACCAATCCATTATTCGTCAGAGTATTTCACTTTTATCTGGAAAATGGGACGAAGAAACGGCGCAGAAATTACAGATAGTATGGAAGAGTTACAAAATGCCATCGGTGTGTTTTGATTATGAGGGAGTTGACGAAGAAGGCGGGGGAGAAAATCCATTGGATGTTTTTTCCTCTGCATTATCTGACGGTATCCTTAAAATGGTGATGAAAGATTATGATAAAGTATCGGATCAAGAAGTCAAAAACCCGGATCACTATCTGTCCCTGTTTCGTGAACAGGAGAAAGCGGCAAAGAAAGATCCTGTGAAAACTTTGACGGAGGATGAGGAAGTAGATTTCCAGAATAGTATTCAGAAAATGGGAGATTCTGCCGTGACAGAAGCATGTCTTCTTGCCTATTTACATAAGTACTTTTCCAACGGTTTAGAGAATCTTAAAACCGGCAATGTCTTACGGTATGAATGGGAATATCTGATTACCGGTGGGAAAAGTGATAAGGAAAATTTGTCGGATATAGTGGAAAGAATTGTATTACTGCGAACGGCCGCCAACACTTCTGCTTTGTTTGTATCTGCCAAAAGCAGAGAAACGGCACATGCAGCGGCGCTTGCGGTAGTTGGGTTTACTGCGATAGAACCATTAATCCGTTTTATGCAGACACTTTTTACGGTTCTTTGGGGGATGGCAGAGGCAGTCGTAGATACAGCTGCTCTCATGCAGGGAAAACATGTTCCGCTTGTCAAAACGGCAGATCAGTTTTGCGTGGATTTTCCGGAATTATTTGGATTTACGCATGATCTTGTTATGAAAAAGGTTTCGCAGTACAAACAACAGGGAAAGACTTCCTTCGGATATGAAGAGTATCTGTGTTTTTTTCTGCTGGGGATGGAGCAAAGCACAATATGCTTACGGATGCTGGACCTGATGGAATGGAAAATACAGAAAAAATATGTTCCTAAATTTCGAGTGGGTCTTTGTACAAGTCAATTTAATGTTAAGGCCAGGTTTTCTTATCCATGGAAGCTTCCGTTTCATTTATCAGCGGAAACAGGATTTGAGGCAGAAGCAGAACAATTGGCAGTGTATTAAAAGGATCGAGGCGAGAAAGGGTATTCTATTAAAAAATATAACATATCTACACATACCTAACCGAAAGGGAAATTGCCTACCATACAATAGAGTACCCTTTCTCGCCTCGAGCTCCTGAATGAAAGGAGTCAGCAGATGAAAATAGAAAAAGTGAAAAAACGTTTTTGCGGTTCAATTACAGTGGAAGCATCGCTTGTAGTACCGATATTTGTTTTAATAGTTACCGGTATTTTGTATCTGAATCAATTGTTATATTGTGAAGAACAGGTGCTATGTGCCCTGGAGCAGGCGGCGAAAGAGACTTCTTTGGAGTATACTTTGGTACATAAAAAACTGGTGGTTAACCCGGTTTTTATGAGTGCCAAGATAAATGCAGCCATCTCGGGAAGAGAAAATGAAAACCGGTCCGTCGTATGTGTGGTGCGGGCTAAGATCGACAGCGAAACAGATCAGATGGATTTTCAGGCGGATTATACGGTGACTTCACCAATTCCACTTTTTGGAAAAAATATTTTTCTATTCAGTGAAGGGTATTACGGAAAAGCATTTACCGGTGTTCTGACGCGGATGAGCCAGAGTGAACAGGGCGAGGATGAAATGGTTTATGTTACGAAGACGGGATCGGTTTACCATAGATCAATTGCGTGCAATCACCTGAAGCTTAGCTTAAGAGTAGTTTCTATAAAAGAATTAGAAGAGAAACGAAGTTTCGATGGAAGTATTTATTATCCGTGTGAAAAATGTTGTGGGGGAAAAAATCTTTCTGCCAAGCAAAATGTCGTTATCTGCAATTATGGAAACCGTTATCATGTGGAGAAAAGTTGTCAGAAAATAAGCCGGAGTATACGGGAAATTCCGATTTCCCAAGTGGAAGGAAGAACACCATGTAAAACATGTGCAAATGGAAAGGAGTAAGAAGAAAAATGATAATAATAGAAAGTATATTGTTCATATGGCTGTTAGTTTTGGCGGTCGTGGATATTCGAAAGGGATCATTTTCGGGAAGAAATCTAGTTTTAACAGTAATCCTTTTTAGTACAGCGATGGCAGTGTTGTGTTTCTTAAACGTAAAAGAATGGAAAATGTTTTTGGGAGGAGGCGCTGCAGGGGCAGTGTTTTTACTCGCAAGTATTGTTACCAAAGGGGCGGTAGGAATCGGAGATGGCTATATCTTAATGGTGTGTGGAATGGTACTCGGGCTATATCAGGTAGTGATATTGATTATTCTGGCACTTTGTCTTGCGTCGGCTTTTGGAATTTTATTATGGATTCGTAAAAAAGCGGGCAGACATACAAAAATACCATTTGCACCATTTATATGTGCCGGTTATGGAGTGATTTTTATATGCAGCATATTATGAGACGAAAAGAAGGATCGTTTACAGTGGAAGCGACGTTTGTTATGACGATTATACTTTGGATCATTTTTGCGTTATGCTACCTTTCCTTATTTTCTCATGATCAGGCGGTTTTATATTCGAGTGGACAGAGGTGTCTGCGGGAAAACTACAGTGAGAAAAAATGTAAGGAAGTAATGCAAAAGCAGTTATTTATTTTAAAGATTGATGACGTTGACTGTAACACGAATGTATTATACAGAAAATTGAAAGTTAAGGCAAAAATTGTTATGACAGCGCCATTTTTAAGTTCACAAAAGGAATACTGTGATGAAATGCAGATAGAAAACTGGACGTGCAGTAAACGGCTGTGGGACACAGAATGGATGAAAAAGGAGTGAAGGCATCATGCAAATGGAGATAATATCCGATCTGCGGGAACGAAAATTACAGGTCCGCACGGAAGAACGGCAGGGAGGATATGGTACAGAACTTTTAAATAATACCGCGGTAGAAGGGATTGTCGGGCCGGCAGAACTGAGTGTGGATGGTGAAGTGCACTATACTTTTTCTTTTGGAGAAAAAGAAACGTTGACAGAGTATTTAAAAAAGGAAAAGCTGGATGAAAAAAAACTTTTGCGGTTATATCGGCAGTTTTTAGAGAAAATGCTGTTGGCAGAGGAATATTTTCTTGTTCCGGAAAATCTGATTTTATGTTCAGATGCCATTTTTTTAACCTCTGAAAGAGAATTGTATCTTGCTTATATGGATGGGTATGCGGCAGATGTGGCAGATGAATTAGCAAAGATTACGGAAGAAATTATGAAGGTAATGGATCATGGCTGCCGTTCTTTGACATTTCTTGTTTATGGAATACATAAAATATGCCGGGAAGAGCATTTTACATTAAATAAATTAGAACAATATCTGGCACAATATCATTACGAAGAAGAACCACAGGAATTCGTCTCTCGCCCGCCGGCAGACGATAAGGCGAGAAGGACGGGAAAACCCAAAAAGGAAACCGGTAAAAAAAGGGAAGGGCTTATTGGCGGAGTGGTGATTTTAGGAATTGCCTGGTATATGGGCTGGTTAAATGAAATTTTTACCATTCGTGTGTGGCAGGATTGGTGTAAAGTGGGATTGCTTTTTTGTGTGATTATTGCCCTCTGGGGAATTAGTAAAAAAACGGGAAAGAAAGAGCACGTGCTGCAATATGAAAAAGATACGGCTGCAATGGTACTTTGTCTGAAGCCGTTTGATGAGCACGATAAACTTATGCAGATTGACCACAGTCCCTATTATATCGGAAATGATGAAATGCATGTGGAAGGCGTTATTTTGCAAAAGGATGTCAGTGAGGTTCACGCAAAGATTATAATAGAAGAAAAGGCGGTCTTTCTTATTGATCAGGAAAGTGAAAAGGGCACGTTTGTAAATGAACAAAGGCTCGTGCCATGGGAATGCCGCCGGCTGACGGATGGTGATATTGTGGATATCTCTTCACACCGTTATCAAGCGGTTATGACAGGTGATATGTCATATGTGAAAGATAAGAAGACTGGAAAAATGCATTATCGGCGAGCGAAATGTTTTCTGTCTGAGCGGTTAAGCGGTGTTGCAGTGAAATGAAATCTTCTTCCGCAGCAGAAGATAATTTAGCAAGACCGTTGAGACAGCTGTTTCCCACACAATGAATGCGTTCCGGAAGGATATCACAGAACATACCAAGAGAAGAGGCTTTTTCCAAAGGAATATGATAGCCAAGTCCACCGGCTAAATATAAGGAATCCACGTTTTCCGGAAGTATTCCGGCTTCTCGGCAAAGCGTATCAATTCCTGCGGCAATAGCGGCAACTGCTAACTGCATCTGGCGAACATCGTTTGAGGTAAAGATAATGTCAGAAGAAGGTGCCTTTGCAAGAAGAATGCCATTTTCCGGGAATTTTGAAGTTAATGTTCCATCTGCATTCATGTATTGCTGTGAAAGAAGTTCTGCAAGGACACTGATTGCTCCGCTTCCGCAGATACCACACGGAAGTTTGTTTGCAATCGTTTGAATGCGTGGTATGATACCGCGAAGGGAAACCTCAGAAACCGCACCGGGAATCGCAGGACAGCCATGAGAGAGGCCGCCGCCTTCCAAAGCAGGTCCGGCAGCGGTGCTTGCGGTATACAGATGATTTTTATGACAGAGGACCAGTTCACCATTGGTTCCAAGATCCGCTAAAATGCATGTATCATTGCGGGTGTCAAAGGACAACGAAAGAAGTCCGGCAGTGATGTCGCCTCCGATAAATGCGGAAAGCCAAGGGAGAACATGCACGGAAACACCATTGTGAGTAAAGGAAAAATTGTCCGGAATTTCCGGAGTAAAGGGATATCCTACCATTCCTTGTAAAGAAAGGTTTAGCAATAAGTGTATCATGGTTGTGTTTCCACCGATCAGACATTGTTTTATAGAAATGTCAGGGTACCGTTTTAAAAAGGAAACAGCATGACCGGTAAGGCAGGAGGTGAGTTCTTTGTGAAGTATGTGTTCCGAAGGATGAGTTACGTCATATTGAATCCGGCTGATAACGTCTGCTCCATATGCAATCTGAGGATTGGCAAAAACTTCAGAAAAAAAAGTGCTTTTTTTCGTAGAATGGTAGTAAACCATAGCAATAGTGGTAGTGCCGATATCGATTAGCAGGCTGTCCGGCTGAATCGACAGAGCCGGTGTCTGCATCAGGCTTAATCCGGTTATTTGCGCCGAACTGGTGGCGTCGGGAAGATGGACTGTCAGAGGGGCTTTGGGAACCATTCCGCAAGGAAAGTCATACTGAATTCCGCCACAGACATTTGCTCCATGACAATTACATGGCAGAGAAAAGCCCTGTCGTTCTAAAAGATCCAGCACAGTTAAGGTATTATTTGAATTGGCTTGAATATGAATTTCCATTGTGACACATTCCTTTCATTGGCTCTTTGACACACTCGATGTATTATGCTATTATAGTACCATAAAATATTGGCAGGGTCAAAATTAGTTTACAGTATGCAGAATGGAGTGCCTTATGGACTGGGAAGAAACCGAAACAATAGAACAGAAGCCATTACCGGTAATTACGGTCATACTTGTATTGATCAACGTAGGAGCTTACTTATATACTGAGTGGAAGGGCTCTTCGCTGGATGCGGAGTTTATGATTGATATGGGGGCGATGTACGAACCGGCTTTTGTGGAAGGACATGAGTATTATCGTATTATTACACATTTTTTTCTACATTTTGGGCTGGAACATTTGGTAAATAATATGATTGCACTTTTGGTGCTTGGATATACATTGGAGCAGGATATAGGAAGAATACGGTATTTGATCTTGTATATGTTATCGGGGATCCTTTCGGGATTTGTTTCCGTATATGTGAATTGGAGTTTTGGTGAAAATGTTGTCTCGTGCGGTGCATCCGGCGCAATCTATGGCTTGATGGGAGCACTGCTTATGGTGTTATTGAAAAATCGTAAGCAGATTGTTCGAGGAGACATCGTTCGCTTTGGCATCTATTTGGTGCTGAGTCTGTATTCCGGAATGCAGGACACCGGAATCGATAATACGGCACATCTCAGCGGAGCTGTGATTGGATTTATACTATGCAGTGTATTGTATCGAAGAAAGAACAAAACAGATATTAGAATTGGAGGCTACGGATGCAGGTAAATATTTATTACGGTGGAAGAGGGCTGATCGATGACCCTACGTTATATACAATTGAAAAGATTGCACAGGTTTTGGATGAATTACGTGTAACGGTGGAACGATATAATTTGTATGAAGACAAAAGTGGAATATCTGTTTTGCCGAAAACATTGAAGGATGCCGATGGTGTGATATTGGCGGCCTCTGTAGAATGGTATGGAATTGGTGGATATCTCCAGCAGTTTTTGGATGCCTGCTGGCTGTATGGTGATAAAGAAAAAATACAGCATATTTATATGCTCCCGGTTGTCATGGCTACGACGTATGGCGAAAGGGAAGCACAGGCGAGTTTGATTCGTGCTTGGGAAATGCTGGGAGGCCTCCCTTGTGAGGGGATTTGTGCATATGTCGATAACCATGTCGAGTTTGAGACAAATTCCGAGTATGGTCTGATGATTGAAAAATGTGCGGAAAACTTTTATCGTGCTATTTCAAAACGAACGGTGGCATTTCCAAATAGCAGTTCGCAGGTGAAGAAAACGGTTCTGAGAAGTACCAGAATGGCGCTTACTCCGCAGGAAAGTGAACAGTTGTCGGCCTATGTATCGGATGATAATTATGTGAAAAAGCAGAAAGAAGATATCGAGGAGCTGGCAAGTTTATTTAAGGACATGCTGGGCGATGAGGAAGAAACAGAGACAGATAAATACATCGCTAAGTTACAGGAACATTTTGTGCCGAAAGAAGGAATGGATGCTTCGTTCCGATTGGATCTGACGGATGCAGGAAAGAGTCTGATCGTTGATGTCAAAGGAGCAAAACTGGATTGCTATTATGGAACGATGGAAAATCCGGATGTGATCGCAAAAGTTGCGACGTCAGTGCTTGAACAGATCTTAAATGGCGAAAAACCATTCCAAAATGCATTTATGTCCGGAGACCTGTCAGCGCAGGGAAATTTTAAGGCACTTCGTAATTTTGATGCTGTTTTCCGCTTTTCATAAAAAAGAAAAGCAAGGAAATAACAATACAAAGAGTTGCGCTATAACGCAAAAGAATGGAGGCAATTATGGCAGAGAATTGTATTTTTTGTAAAATTATTGCGGGAGAAATTCCGTCAACTACGGTATATGAGGACGAAGATTTTAAGGCAATTTTAGATGTAAATCCAGCAGCACGCGGACATGTGATCATTCTTCCAAAACATCATGCAGATGATGTTTTTAGTCTGGAGGATTCACAGGCAGAGAAAATTTTTCCGGTAGCAAAGAAAATCGCAACAGCATTGAAAAAGACATACCAGTGTGATGGTGTGAATATTCTGCAGAATAATGGAGAGGCAGCAGGACAGACGGTTTTCCATCTTCATGTGCATGTGATTCCAAGATATTGTGATGATGACGTTAATATCAAATGGAAACAGGGTGAGACACCGGATTTGGAAGCAGTCGCAGCAGAAATCAAAAAGAATTTGTAAAGAAACGAGGGCGAGATATTGAAACGAATCATATTGACTGGTGGTGGGACAGCAGGACATGTTACACCCAATATTGCGTTGATTCCCGAATTACAAAAGCGGGGATATGAGATTCATTATGTCGGATCAAAAGATGGAATTGAAAAAAAACTGATGGAAGAATTTGACATTCCTTATTATGGAATTTCTTCCGGTAAGCTGCGTCGGTATTTTGATGTAAAGAATTTTACGGATCCTGCGAGAATATTAAAAGGTTACGCAGAAGCGGGAAAAATTATCAAGAAAGTGAAACCGCATGTTATTTTTTCAAAAGGTGGTTTTGTAACGGTTCCGGTAGTTTTTGCGGCAAAACGGAAAAAAGTACCTTGTGTGCTTCATGAGTCGGATATTTCGCCGGGACTTGCCAATCGTCTGTGTATTCCTTCGGCAGCAGCAGTTTGCGCGAATTTTCCAGAGACATTGTCACATCTGCCGGAAGAGAAATCGTACCTTACCGGTTCTCCGATCCGGAAAGAGTTATTTTCCGGAAATCGCTTGAAAGGATTGGATTTTTGCGGGTTTTCTACGCAGAAGCCGGTTATCTTGGTAATCGGTGGAAGTTTGGGATCGGTTCGTGTAAATGAAGCGGTGCGTGAAATCCTTCCACAATTATTGGAAAAATATCAGATCATACATCTTTGCGGGAAGGACAAAGTGGATGAGAGTTTAAAAGGAACAGAAGGATATGTACAGTTTGAATATATTCAGAAAGAACTGTGCGACCTTTTGGATGCGGCAGATATCGTAATTTCGAGAGCCGGTGCAAATGCAATTTGCGAACTTCTTGCATTGCATAAACCGAATATATTGATCCCGTTGTCGCTGGAGGCAAGCCGAGGAGATCAGATTCTTAATGCCAATTCGTTTGAGAAGCAGGGCTTTAGTTATGTGATCAAAGAAGAGGATCTGACGAGTGCAAGATTGTCGGAAGCAATTGCAAATGTATTTGAAAACCGCGACACTTACATTAAGGCGATGGAAGACAGCAATCAGCATGATGCGGTAAAAAAAGTTGTCGATATTATCGATGAAGTGGCGATACAGGAATGAAATTGTAGAATGATTTGGAGAGATGTCGGAATTGGTCGAACGATTCTGACATCTCTTTTGCATATCCCCTATACTTTTGGAAACGGACTCTGTTATAATTGAGGTGTAACTATTCAGGACATTCCTTCCCCACATTCGCATTTCGAACACTTCGTGTTCTTTTCCCGCCTTTGACAAGGCTAAAAATGCTCATATGGGGAGGGGAGCCCTATTAGGATCTAAATGTATGAGAATCAAAGCCTCTTACGTGCAAGCACGACGATTCATTGATTTCCATACATTGATCCTGAATAGTTACATTGAGGTAAAAGAAAGGACGGGATATTATGAGTTATATAATATGTGTAATGATAGGGGTGGCAGTTTTGTGTTTTGCGGTGCGAAGCATGCTATTTGTAAATTATTGTAAAATCAACAAAGAAGCGGAAAATATGGGAAAATCTTCGCATTCTCTTTTGAAAACATTGATGAAAAGATTTCAGACAAGTTATGAGTTGAAAATGGAAATTAAAAATGTGGATATTTATGTGGAGAAATATCTGCGGTCTTATAAGAAAGCCGGAATGTCGCTTGCTGCGTGGGAGACGTGGGGCGAGGCTTTGTTTGCTGCCGTTGTGCTGGGGTGCATCGGGGTAAATGCATATTTGATTTGGTCGAAGACGAGTGTGCAGTGGGCAGGCGCCGAGGAATGGAGTAGCGTGTCGGTGTTTTGTGCCACATTGCTTCCCTGTTTTGTGCTATATATGCAGGACATGGTGCTTAATCTGACGGAACGACGGGAACGCGGAAAAGTGGAAATTGTGGATTATTTGGAAAATGTATGTCAGCCACGGATGGAAAATGAGTTTTTCCATCAGGAAGAAATGCAGGAATACCGGAAAGAATATTTTGACAAAGAGAGAAAACAATTGGACAAGTTGCTGCAGCCGGAGCAGATTCAGTTTACAAAAGAAGAGCAGAAAGTGATTGAAGAAGTGTTGAAAGAGTATATGGCATAGGCAAGCGCAATGCGCTGCATGCTCATTGGGGTTTGTGTCTCTAAAAAAGAAATCCCATTTTCCGCAAGCGGAATGTGATTTCTTTTTGAGACGGACTTAAAGCATCGAGTTCGCTGGTGCTCACTCGATACAGCACACCGAACATTCGCACTAACGTGCTCATGTTCTTACACCCGGCAAATAGCATTTCGTGCAAGCCCGATGCTGCTTGCCGGGTTTGTGCTACACGTAAATAAGTCCTACGAATTGCTTCGTGCTCTGCACTCCCGCAATTCTAACCCCCATTCGCATTTCGCGCAAAGCGCTGCATGCTCATTGGGGTTTGTGTCTCTAAAAAGAGGAACTCCCATTTTCTGTAAACAGAATGGAAATTCCTCTTTTTGAGACGGACTTATTTACCAAAAAAAAGAGATCATCTGATGATGATCTCTTCTTAATGTTACATGTTTTAATTAGCTTTCAATAGCACCTGTTGGGCAAGCTGCAGCACAAGAACCACAATCCATACAAGCGTCTGGGTCGATTTCGAAATGTGCATCGCCTTCAGAGATTGCTCCTGCTGGACAATCAGCAGCGCATGATCCACAACTGATGCAAGCGTCTGTAATCGTGTATGCCATAATCGTTATCCTCCTTTTTATCCTATAGGCTATTTTCATTTTAATACAAAACAATTAAAAACACAAGTGAAATATGAAAAAAAATTTCAATATCTTTTTATAAAAGCTAAGTAAATTTCGTAACCTGCTTGACATTTACACAAAGGTTGCCTATAATTTTAATGATATCTTTTGAAAGGAGGATGCATTAGATGGAAGTGACAAAGGATATGTTGATTGGTGAGATCTTGAAGAAGGATCAGACAATCGCTGCAATTCTTATGGCATCAGGTATGCATTGTGTAGGATGTCCAGCTTCACAGGGTGAAAGTCTGGAAGAAGCCGCTATGGTTCATGGTATGGACTGTGATGAGCTGGTTACAAAAATAAATGAGTATTTGGCAAATAAGGCCAATGCTTAATGATGATCTGAAAAATGAGCATTAAAAAAGAAGAAACCCATATCAGACAAGCTGATAGAGTTTCTTCTTTTCTTTTTATAATTTGGATAATTTTTCAATCGCACCCGAAGGAATGAAAAGAGAATAATGTTCTTTGAAATATTCCTTTCGTGCCTGTGTGTAAAATTCTTTTGTACCAAATTCGTTTAAAATCGAGCAGATATGTCTCATGCTGTCCGGCATTTCCGGCTTTGACAAGACAAGATAAAAGGTCTTATTTTTCTCGTCTTTCCAGACACAGCTTTCGCCTTGATAGAGCGGGTATACCGCACAGGAAGCATTTGCCATAAGTGAAAAAGCGGAAAAAGAATAAGCATAATCTCTCGTTTTTTTCTTCGCCGGTTGCACCTTTTTGTCCTTTTTCAGCATTTCGTGCAGAGGAACAAAGTCGGAATTATCATCATTATCGTCCTTTTTGGTGGACTCACCTTCCAGGATTTCATGGAGCTGCTCAAAAGAATGAAACAGGTCATTGTCAAATTCTTCATCGTCTTCCTCGTCATCGAAAGCAGAATCGTCGTCCTCATCGTCATAGTCTTCCGTGTCGGAATCGTAAAATTCGTCGTCATCTTCTTCATCCGTGTCATCTTCGTCGCGGGAGAAGTTCCGGAACGGAGAAAAACGTTCTTCCAGCTCCTCCGGGTTGTCTACTTTGGTAATAACCAGTACGATAGAGTCTCTTGAAGTCGGAATTGCTTCTATCATAAGAGGAATATCATCTGCCTCAAATCCATAATCCATATGCGCTTGTTCCATCATGTCTCGAAAAAGTTTTTTTGCTTTATCTGAACCATAAGCTAGTTCACTAATCTTTAAATGTCTTTCAGCTAAGTCACGTTTATTTAATGTGCAACGAATCTGATTATCATTGATACGTTCAATCCGCATAATCCCACATCCTTTCCGAATTATTTTGATGGTGTATGAAAAGTATAAGTTATTAAACAAATAAAGTCAACCGCTAGTATGAAAAAAGTGTGTAAAATTTCTGTTAGCATTGGGATAAATGCGAAAAATTCAACGAAACGCAAATTTTCACGTATGAACGACCATTTTTACGTACATACGACACTTGTTTTTTTATATTAGGGCTTGGTATAATAGAAACATAGACAAGGGATATGTGTTACAGAGAAGAAAGGGGGGACTGTATTTACCGGGGACAAGAGAAGTCAAGTGTCTTTCCCAGAAATAAGTCTAAGCAGTTTCTTTGGCACGAATCGCCAAAAATTTTCCAATGACATGTTATAAGCAATTGATTGAGAACAATGTCTCTTATCTATAAAAAACTTGCAGTATATGGGGTTTTTACATTACGGAGTACACTTCCTTTACAATACAGCAAGGAGGGATTAAAGATGCAACAAAGGACTTCATGGCTTCGGGACGAACTCAAACGAGCTAAGGAGATGGGACTTACGGTACAAATCGACGACAAGATCTGTCAATACCAAAATCCGGAAGAATTCTTTTATGTACTGGAGGAAGAACCATACATGTTAGACTATTTGAGTGATGACAATGGCAAGATTATCGGACTGTGCTTTAACAGGCTGAGCGAAGAGGATCTTGTATAACTACTGCTTTTTCCGACAAAAGTGCACAATTCTTGAATCTGGAACGACATCGGAAAGGTCAAAATAAGGAAATTAAATGATATGGGCGGCTGCGCGAAAGGCGTGACCGCTCTATCTTTTGCAGGTTGTCTCTTGACAATTACTTAAACAGGAGTATAATATAGATATACGGGAAGGGCCGATGCATAGTTTGCATTGGCTCTTTTGTGTTATATGGAGACAGATTGGTTCGCATGATAGAAGTAGGAAAACAGGACTTTAGAAACGGAGTGTGCTTATGAAAAATTTGGAAACTTGCGATTGGATGTTATTAAACAGTATTATTTATAAAATTTACACAACAGAAGATCTGGATGAGATGCGCCGCGAATTTTTGGAACAGCTGCGGCTGGTGGTTGATTTTGACAGTGCGGATTTTTATCTTGCCGGACATGATGAGAAGGATGAAATGGTACAGCCGGTGGCGTACAATTGTGAGGTGCAGGACAAGGTGGCTTATGAGCAGTACGAATACTGCAGGCGGGTGATCGAAGGTGGGAAGAGTCTTGTGTACCGACTTACAGATATGATTCCGGAAGGCGAATGGCGGCAGACAAAATTGTATCGGGAAGTATACCAGAAAAATAACTGGCAGTATTCGATGCAAATGGTAGTGTGCCGGAATGGGCATTTCCTGGGGATGATCACATTTTACCGAACGATCGGGAAAGAGGATTTTCGCTATGATGATATTACGATTGTTGATATGTTGAAAGATCATATGGCTTACCGACTGGAGCAGTCGCGGATGGAATTTGGTGAAGATGGCGGGAAAATGACGATTACGGCAGCTGTGCAGGAATATGGACTGACGAAGCGAGAAGAGACGATTCTGCGTTTGCTTCTCGCCGGTCTCTCCAACGATGAAATATGTGAAAAATTGGTAATTAGTGTCAACACCCTGAAAAAACACGTGTTAAATATTTACCGGAAGCTCGGCATCCGCAATCGTGTACAGATGTTTAAAATGATTCGCGAAAAAGAATGAGATGGCTATTGAAAATATGGGTATTTCGATTATAATAGAAGTATCAATATAAGAGAAGGGGAGCGGACAATGAGAATAGAGAATATAGAGATGTTATTGGATACATTGGGGATTTTTGAGCGGGGAGTTTATGAAATCGGCGACAAGCAGATTTCGGTAAAACTTTCGAAGGAAGAACGGGAGAAAATCCGGGTGTTTTTACCGGAGGAATTGGAAAAACTCCGCGTAACTCCGGGCAAAATGCGCCACTTTCACGAGGCACGGAAAATAGAATTTAAGTGTGTAAATAAAGATTCGTTTTCGGTGGCACGTGAGATGAATGAACAGAAGGTGCTTGTGTTAAATCTTGCCAATCCGGTACACCCGGGAGGTGGTGTGCGCAAAGGAGCGAGAGCGCAGGAAGAAGATCTCTGCCGCAAGAGTTCGCTGTTGTGTTCGCTGGAATCGGAGGAGGCTTCGCCGTACTATATTTATAATAGGGAGAGACAGAGTTACCTGGCGACGGATGCGCTGATGATTACTCCGCAGGTGGAAATTATCAAAGATGAGCGGGGACGGCTTTTGCCGGAGAGTACGATCGTGTCGGTTCTGACTTGTGCGGCGCCGATGATCTCACACGGCGGTATTCCGGTTAGTGCGAAAGAATACGAGGATATTTTGTATCACCGCATCGAAGGGATGCTTTTGGCGGCGGCGTATGCCGGATATGAAAATCTGGTGCTTGGAGCATTTGGATGTGGGGCATTCGGAAATGATGCGCGGCTTGTCTCAGACTTGTTTTATAAGGCAATTACGGAGATGGACATTGCGGGTAAAAAGGCAGAAAATTATTTTAAAAAGATTCATTTTGCTGTGTTGTGCCGTTCTTACGAGACGTACAATTTTAAAGAATTTAACCGGAATTTCGGCGAGAAGCAGGCGCAGAGCATGAAACTTACGACGCTCTGTTATATAGAAAAAGAGGGAAAATATCTGATGCTTCACCGCACGAAAAAGAAGAAAGATATCAATAAAAATAAATGGATCGGTGTCGGAGGACATGCAGAAGGGACGGAAGGCCCTGAGGACTGTCTGTTGCGCGAAGTAAAGGAAGAAACGGGACTGACATTGACAAAATACCGGTTCCGCGGCGTGATTACCTTTGTGTGTGACCGGATGGAGCCGGAGATGATGTGCCTTTATACGGCCGACGGATTCGAAGGTGAATTGAAAGAGTGCACGGAGGGCAATCTTGCTTGGATTGATAAAGAGACGGTTCTCAGACTGCCGACGTGGGAAGGCGATGCCATTTTCCTGAAACTGCTTGTGGAAGATGAAAAGCGGTTCTTTTCCCTGAGGCTGGTTTATGAGGGAGAAACGCTGGTAGAACATCAATTATATTTTTATTGAAACTATTAAGGATCAATAGGAAGGAGAAAAAGAAGTGCGTTTTATTATACAGAGAGTGCGTCACGCATCGGTTACGATCGATGGTGAGGTGCGCGGAAAAATAGGAAAAGGTTTTATGGTTCTGATCGGAATCGGAGCGGACGATACCAAAGAAATAGCAGATAAATTGGTAAGAAAACTTGTTAATATGCGGATTTTTGAGGATGCTGATGGGCGGACCAATCTTGGATTGAAAGATGTGGAAGGCGAACTTTTGCTTATTTCCCAGTTTACCCTTTATGCGGACTGCAAGAAGGGCAACCGTCCGTCATTTACAAAGGCGGGTGCGCCGGCGATGGCAGAGTCGCTGGTCGAATATATCATTGAGGAGTGCAAAAAGGAGATTCCGGTCGTTGAGCAGGGAGAATTTGGTGCAGACATGAAAGTGGAACTTCTGAATGACGGACCATTTACCGTGATTCTTGACAGCGATGAGATTTGCTGATTTGGTGCTGGCTTTTTGCATATAATAATGTTATAATAAAATTAGTTTATCCGTTCAGAGCGAGTGCGGCAGTTGCTGTATTACCCATGACTCTTTTTTCGATTGCGTAGGCGTAGTGGAGCATTCATGCGGTAGCGGATGAACTTAGGCAGGATTAGTCTATCGGTAGGGCGCCAGCTTCCCAAGCTGGATAGGCGGGTTCGATTCCCGTATCCTGCTTTTCGGAATCTTGTGTCGAGAGGAGAGTCCTACATGATAAAATATGAAGTGATAGAGATTGAAGAACCGGATTTTGGCTGCGAAGGAAGGCCGGATGAAGCGGTTCCGATGGCAAAAGTTACATTGCGTAGTGTAAAGGACGGTGTGATGACAATGGCAGAGATTGCCGATGGCTATCTTTATCAGCAAGAGATTGACGAAGGAAGCATCATATATCAGAACGATGCGGGAATATGGAGGAAATAGAGAATGAAAATAGCAGTAACATACGATGAGCAGACGGGAGAAGTGTTCCAACATTTTGGACACTCCGATGCGTTTAAGATTTATGAATTTGGCGAGAGCGGACTGACGGGAGCTATGGTGCTCAATACATCCGCAATCAACGGACATGAGGCGATGGCATCTTTTTTGGCAAAAGGTGATGTTAAAGTACTGATCTGCGGAGGCGTCGGCGAGGGCGCGATGCTGGCACTCAGTGAAGAAGGAATCCTTGTTGTGCCGGGAGTGAATGGCGATGCGGATTTTGCGGTAGCGCAGTTCCTGCAGGGCGTGCTTGCGACGGACAATACACCAAATTGTAATCACGGACAAATTTCAGGAGGAGGCTGCAGCGGAGGTTGCGGAGGCTGTAGTGGATGTCATTGACAAATCAGTGCTCTCTTCAGAGTACGAATTGCAAGATCACTTGTGATATGCCGATCTGTTATGCTGGCGACAACACTTTGACCATGCAGAACTATGATTGTATAGTTCTGCATGGTTTTTTAAAACAAATTTCTTTTTTATTCGGGTGTATAACTCTGTGGTATATAGTACCGCACCGCCGCCTACTTGATTTTTACTTTTTTTGTATTTGAGGCTTTGCCGTATACGGTTTTCGTCTTTCCATTCACTTTTGTTTTTATGAATGCTTTGATATAGAAGGACGTTGTCGCCTTTTTCTTTAATTTGATCGTTAATTTCGTCGTCTTAGCGGAGACATTTTTCACTTTCACAAATTTGATCTTTTTGGCTTTTTTCGCCTTTGTACCATTTTTCACTACCCTTTTGTAAATGGTATAACCGGAAGCACCTTTTACTTTTTTCCATTTAAGAGTAGCTTTTCCTTTTTTCTTCTTAACGGAAGTAAGTCTGGCTTTTCCTACACTGACTTTGGCAGGTGCCGGTGCAGAAGGTGCAACAACAGTTGCAACAGGAACCGGTGCCGGGGTGCTTGTCGGTACAACGGACATGCCTAAAAGTACGAGTGCATTTGTATTTCCGCTTGCGGCAAGTGCTTTTTTTGTGGAATCACCGACGCCTTCAAATGCAGAAGAAGCGATGGTGGTATCTGCCGGAATATTGATCTCTTTCAAGTTTGGTACATTTTTAAAAGCATCTTCCCCTATGGTTTTTAATGATTGTGGAAGCTGCACTTTTTCGAGGTTTCCACATTTTTCAAACGTTCCTTTTTCGATGGCAGTAAGTCCCTCGGAGAGGTATACATTGTGAATCTGCGCACAGTTGAATGCATATTCGCCCAACGTGTAATTTGTGTTTGAGGAAACTTCTACCTGTAAAATATTTCCACAACTTGCGAAGGCATAGGAACCTATGCTTGTGACGGAACCCTTCAATACGATGTAGTGAATACCGCTATTGTAAAATGCGTGGTCTCCGATCGTGGAGATCGAACCGGTGTCACTTACGGTAAAGTCATTGATATTTGCTGTTTTTTCTATCGCATAATTTCCAAGTCGGTTGATGGTTCCGTTGATCGTGATCGAATGAATCTGGGTGCAGGAAAATGCGTAGTCATCCATGTTATCGACGGAAGCTCCGACAGCAAGTGTAAAGTCGAGGAAGTTTGGTGTATTGGCAAATGCGTATTTCCCAATTTTATCCATCTTGCTTACGATAGTAATACTCTTGATTTTGGAATCTTTAAATGCATTGTCTTCAATGGTTTTCAAAGAAATCGGCAGAGTATCGGAAAGTTCCGGTTTTTCTTGATATATATCAGTGTTTCCGGTTTCAAGTTTCGAAGTTTCCGGTATCGGTACATCAAAGGAACCGGTTTCAATTTCACCCGCAATTGGCTGTGCAATAATTTCCTTGATTTTGGAATTCGAATAACTTTTTACATATTCTACCGATGAAGCAGCAAAGGTCTTGGATCCAATGATCGAGATGCTGTCGGGAAGGTATACGGTCAAGCAGTTTGTTTTTCCGCAAAATGCGGCATCAATTGCGCGGACCGGGATTCCATTGAGTTCATAAGGAACGACGATGGAAGAAGCATTGTAGAGGCCGTCAAATCCTGTGATCGTATAAACTCCATTTACATATTCTGCCTGAAACAGAGCGCTGTCTGTCATTTCAAAGGAATCGTTGCTTTCCGCAGCTTGAACGGCAACGCTGCTATCCGGCGTGACAGCGAGTGAGCTGATGACAAGGGCGGTTGAAAGGGTAATGCTGCCCAGTAATTTTGTGAATCGTTTCATTTTTCTTTTTCCTCCTTTAGCGGTATAAGTCGGTTACATAAACAAAGCATCGGCAAGGGAGAGCCCGGCAGATTTCTTTGGCGCGCATGGCTTCTTTCTCGTTATCGTAAATGCCAAAGACGGTCGGACCGCTTCCGCTCATCAGAGCACCCATTGCGCCATTTTCCATCATGGTCTGTTTGATGAGGGCAATGTCGGGATGCGCCGGAATGGTAACGGTTTCCAGTATGTTTGCCATATTGTTGCAGAGCCCCTGCAGGTCTCTTTTCCGAATGCACTCGATCATTGTGTCGATGTCCGGATGTTTGGTCGTTTCGTCGAGCACAAGATTGGAATAGACAAATTTTGTCGACACATGAAAGGCTGGTTTGGCAATCAGTACATGACAAGACGGCGCAGCCGGAAGAGGCGACAATATTTCGCCGATTCCCTCGGAAAGTGCCGTTCCCTTTTGAATACAGTAAGGAATGTCGGCACCGAGTTTCACTCCGCGTTCTTTCAGATCTTCGTCGGAGAGACCAAGGTCAAAGAGTTGGTTCATTGCGATCATGCACGAAGCGGCATCGGTACTTCCACCCGCCATACCGGCGGCAACCGGAATCCGTTTATCGAGCGTGATCGACACTCCTTCGGAAATTCCAAATTCTTCCATAAGCATTTTTGCGCTTTTGTAGACAAGGTTGTCTTCGTTGACGGGAAGAAAATGGAGATTTGTGGTCAGACTGATGTCTGGCGTTTTTGTCTTTTTTAATGTCAAACGGTCAAAGAGCCGTATGCTTTGCATGATCATTTTTACTTCATGATAGCCGTCATCGCGGCGGCGAATAACGTCCAGACCGAGATTGATCTTGGCTGGCGCATTGATCCATGTGGAATCCATGTGTATCCCCCTTTTGCTTGTTGTTGTGTAACTATTATAACACGGAAAAGTTGTTTTCGCAATTTATAACGTTATGGTTTCCTTGTATAACGAGAAAAAATTTGGAAATACTATTGTTTGAGTAACAAAATAGGAGGCTGTTATGAAAACTTTAAAATGTTTTTTGTTTGGAGCGGTGGTTTTGGGAGTGTGTGTGCTGATGCACTTTTATGGAGAAGCTACGGCGGCAAGGGAAATGCAGGAAGATATCGCCAAAGAGGTAATCCGCCTTCATGTCGTGGCAAACAGTGATCTCGAGGCGGATCAAAAACTGAAATTGGAAGTAAAGGAAGAAATTGTAAAAATGCTGCGAAAAAAAATGAAGGAGAGTGATTCGGTGGAGGCAGCAGCTCATGTACTTCAGGCGCAGATCCCGGAGATTGAGCAATGTGCGGCAAATTACATAGAGAAAAAAGGGTATGATTATCCGGTTACAGCAAAACTGGAAAACTGCTATTTTCCGGTAAAACAGTATGGCGATATGGTGTTTCCGGCGGGAAATTATAATGCACTAAATGTGCGGATTGGCAAGTCGGATGGAAAAAACTGGTGGTGTATCTTGTATCCTACGTTGTGTTTTGTAGATAGTACGTACCAGACGGTTCCGGACGAGTCGAAAGAGAAATTGAAAGAAAATCTTACCGAAGAGGAGTACGATATGCTGCTTGAAGGTGGCGAAAATGTGGAGTACGGGTTTTGGCTGTGGGAGTGGTTTCGATAGGTATTCAAGGTAGTTTTTCGCACAGGAACTACCCTTGAATTATAGAGTAAAGGGGAGATTTGTGAGCGGAGGCGGTCGGGAGGTAGTCGCCGGATCGAAAGGAGTTCGGCACACGTCAGAAAAGAAAAAAGCAAGAAGTTCTCAAGAAAAACAGGAAAAGGGACGAAATATATAATACAACAGTGGGAAACCCCTGAATAGTTACCAGATAGGTAACTATAAAAAACGAAAGTGAGTGAGAAATCCATGGTGATTAATCCAAACAAGATTTCCATTGACTTTAAAGACACCCCTTATGCAAAGGAAAGCGGGGCGTCGGTACAGATTGCCAGGGACGGCAGCATTTCCAATTATGGAATTGAGTATACAAAGGATTGTGCGGTACAAAAGGAAATGGACTCCAATATGATATATACCGGCACAACTCAAAATGAGATCGTGAGTGATGTGGCGAAGAATCTTCCGGAAAATAATTTTGATCCGGCAGACTTTATCAGCCAGAGTATCAATGGCGAGGATGCCAAAGATATCGAGGATGAAGGGACAATTTTGGAAGAGTACGTCGACTCGACATTGGAGCGGGCGATAGAAAAGGTAAAGACGGAGCGTAAAACCAATTCGGAGGCGCTGGATAAGCAGGTAGAAAAGGAAAAAGAAAAGCAGGAATTTTCCGATGAACTGCAAGCCCAGATTGAACTTGCGGCGCAGATGGCGGTAAGGGCTCCGGAACTTAGCGATGAAGCGATAAAATATTACATAGAACAGGAAGCGGATCTGACACCGGCAGCAGTCGGAAATAGTGCCAGTGTGACTTCCATGCCGGCGGTGGCGCAGCAGAGGGCTTCTTACGAAGAAATGAAGCCGCAGATTAACCATATATTGGAAGAAAATGGGCTGCAGGGAAATGACAGCGCCGAAGAAGCAGCCAAATTTCTATATGAAAAGGATATTCCGGTGACGGCGGAAAATATAGAAAAATATACCAAATGGCAGGAGACAAAAGATCTGCCGGAGGAGACAATTCAAGAGCGTATTCAGGATGCCGTGCGGGAAGGAACCGTTCCACAGCAGGCAGATATCAGCAAAATCTCGTATGTGGAAGCTGCTGAGAAATGGGAGAATCTGAAAAAGGTAACAGACGAAGAGATTCGGGCATTTTATCCGGAAGAGGCCGCCTTTATCACGGCAAAACGTCAGATGGAAGAAATCCGGTTGAAAATGACAGTGGAAGCAGCCGGAACGATGGAGCGCAAGGGCATTCATGTTGATATTTCGAATCTTGCACAGGTAGTGGAAGAACTGAAGAAGATGGAGCAGGAAGCCTGCCAGAAAATATTTGATAAGCAGGGAATTGCGTGCGGACAGGATCAACTTGACCAAATGGCAGAGACATTGCGGGCAAAAGACCAGATTTGGCAGGCACCGGCAAGTGTACTGGGAAAAACGATCGGCCAGGCAGATCAGACCACATTGCAGGGGATGTCGGAAATTTCCAATGTGGAAGCGAATGAGCAGATGGCAAAGAATTATGAGGCTGTGGGAACGCAGGTACGGAGAGATCTGGGAGATTCGATGACAAAGGCATTTCAAAATGTCGATGCGATATTGGACGATCTCGGACTTGACCGGACATCGGCAAATCAGCGGGCAGTTCGTATCCTTGCGTACAATCAGATGGAGATTACAAAAGAGTCCGTGCTTTCGATGAAAGATTACGATGCCAAAGTAACTTCCGTGCTGGAGCAGATGAAACCGGCAGCTGTGGCGAAAATGATCGAAAAGCAGGAAAATCCATTGGAAATGACAATGGATGAGATCGAGGCGGCGATTCAGAAAATTCAGGAAGAACAGCCGGATGACGACATGACATTGCGGAAATATTTGTGGAAACTTGATCATAAAGGTGACATTACGCCGGAAGAGCGAAAAAGTATGATCGGTATTTACCGATTGATCGATAAAGTGGAAAAAAGTGATGGAGCCGTGATCGGACAGTTGGTAAAAGAAGGAAGAGAATTGACATTTTCCTCGCTTTTGTCGGCAGTTCGCACCAGACGGGCAGAAGGAAAAGAATTTGCAATTGATGACGACTTCGGAAGTCTGGAAAGTCAGCAAAGCCGGGGTGAGACAATCAGTGAACAGATCGGCGCAGCATTTGGAAATCAAGTGGTACGCCGGTTGAAAAAAGAATTGTCGCCGGAGGCATTGCGTCAGACGGGCGAAGATGTGACATGTGAGCAGATTCTCGAAGCTTGTGAGACACCGGAAAGTCAGGCAGAAGACGCGGCATATTATGAGGCATTGGCACAAAATATCCGCGAGACGGCAGCATTGAGCGACGACAGCATACAAGCGTGTCTGGAGGCGGCAGGGATTCCTGCTACGTTGCAGAACATCCGCGAGATGAAGCGGTATCTGGCAAGAGAAATGCCGGAAAACGATGCCTTGTTTACCCGGGAAGAAAGTGAAGCAGTCATTGAGGCACTCGATCAGCCGGAAGAATTGGAAGGGTTGCTAGATACACTGGACAATGAACATTTGGCAAAGGTCGAGAGTCAGAAACAAGCAGAAGACATTACCTATGACACGCTGCAGAATTTGATACAGATGGCGGGAAGCATTTCATTTTACCATCAGATGCGGCAGCAGACAAATACATTTTCCGTGCCGATTGTGACAGAAAAGGGAGTTACATCCTGTAATGTAACGGTTTTGCAGGGCAGCGAAGCGGAAAAAGGAACGGTTGAGATCTCACTGCATTCGGATACTTTCGGAAAAATGCAGGCGACATTTAAAGTGACCGGCGACCGGGTCAGTGGATTTGTGACTTGTGAAGACGGGCAGGATGTCAGCGAACTCACGCAGAATATTGAAAAGGACTTGGAAATGAATGGATTTGCGATGGAGCGCATGGATGTGGCAAGGGGCACCAGACATTCATTTCATGTAGGAGATAAAGAAAAAACAGCAAATAGCAGACTGTATCAGGTGGCAAAAATTGTAGTTACCAATGTGCAGAGAAAGGAAGTAACTTTATGAAAATAAATACAAACATATCGGCTCTTACAGCGACAGGAAATTTACATCGGACAGAGGATAAAATAACGACAAGCCTGACTAGACTTTCCTCGGGATACCGCATCAACAAGGCGGCTGACGATGCCGCAGGAATGGCGATTTCCCAGAAAATGCATGCGCAGATCCGCGGACTTCAGCGCGCGTCCCGTAATGGATCTGATGGAATTTCATTTATTCAGACGGCAGAGGGAGCATTGACGGAAGTCGAAGCTATGTTGCAGCGATGCCGTGAACTTTCCGTGCAGGCAGCAAACGATGTGACAACATTGGAAGATAAAGAGGCGATTCAACAGGAAATTGAGGCATTGATGAGAGAGATTGACCGGCTTGCTTCAGATACAGAATTCAATACAAAGAGCATATTGGATGGAACCTGCTGTCGCCAGACTTCTTCCAGCAATACAGGCGTAAGCGTTATTTCCATGACAGATGATGTCGCATTGACAACATACAGCCTGTCAATTACACAGGAAGCGACCAAGACCAGCGTAACTTCGGGCGCGCTTACAATGGCTGCGACAGATGCATTTACAGAAAATGGAAAAGTGCAGATCAATGGGCAAAGCATTGAAATTAAAAAGGGTGAGACGTTGGAAGAAGCCTATGCCAGAATTCGAGATTGCTGCGAGAAAATGAATATTGATGTGCTTCCGGTCAATGGAACCGATTCAGATGGAAATCCGCAGGAAGTACCACTCAATGCCGCTTCCAGTTTGTATTTCGAGTCAAAAATTTATGGTGCATCCAGAAATATTGAAATTACAACAGACACCCCTGAACTTGCGAAAAAACTTGGTGTAGATGGCGCTGTGATCACCCAGGGAAAGGATGCCGTTGTGGCATTGGATACGACTTCCGGATTTTCCAAAACAGCGACCACATTTATAGAAGGAAATCGTGTGACCGTATCGGACCGCGGGGGCTTTCAAATGATCTTTGATGTAGCCGGGGCAGAGGCAGGAACAGACGCCGATGTGACGGTGCTTGATGCCGGATTTGTAGCCATTCAGATCGGTTCCAATGAGGGACAGGATATCGACATTTCGATTCCGGCAGTTACTTGTGAATCATTGAACATTCAATATTGTAATGTTTGTACACACGATGGTGCACAGGAATGCATTACTCTTTTTGATGAGGCGATTAGACAGGTATCGGCAGTGCGTGCAAAACTGGGTGCGTACGAAAACCGTTTGGATTCTGCTACATCAAGTTTGGATACTACTTCCCAGAATCTGACAGAAGCATGTTCCCGTATCGAGGATGTGGATATGGCGGAAGAAATGACGGAGTATACGCAGCTTACTGTGCTCAGCCAGGCAGGAACCTCTATGTTAGCACAGGCAAATAACCGTCCACAGACAATTTTGCAGCTGCTTCAGGGCTGATTTTGATAGATAGCGAAAGAAAATGGTGAGTGCGATGGAAAAAGAAAAATTGAATGCTTACGCAGCACGTGTATCCCAGGCAAACCGCAGTGAGCTGGTAGTGATCATGTACGAAGCATTTTTAGATAGTGTAAAAGAAGGGGATGCGCAGATGAAACAGGGCGACATGCCGGCATGCCGCCGTGAGATCGAGCGCGCCAGAGGACTTTTGACGGAATTGATGGGGAGTCTTGATTTTCAATACGAAATCTCCTTTTATCTTCGTCGGCTGTACATCTATTCGTATCACGAATTGTGCCAGGGAATGGCACGTCGTGACAGCGAACGGTTTGCGCATGCCACGCATGTGATGGAAAGACTTCTTCCGTCATTCCAAGAGGTCGCAAAGCAGGATACGTCGGAGGCGGTTATGAAAAACGTACAGCAGATTTACGCCGGACTTACGTATGGCAGAGGAAGCCTGAACGAGACGATCGGCGTCGATATCGGAAAAAACCGCGGATTTGAAGCCTAACTGTTAAAGAGAACGGTGTTCTTTTCGATATTGATTTGGAGTCATATTTTCATGCTGCTTAAATTGACGGCAGAAATGCTCCACATTTCGATAGCCACAGGCAAAACTAATTTCCTGTATGCTGTCGGAGGTGCGGCTGAGAAGCGTTTTTGAGTGCTCAATACGACTTTTAATTACTTCATTTATGCAGGAGATGTGTGCGAATGCCTTGTATTGTTTTTGCAGGGCGCGCACACTTAAATTTACATATTCCGCCATATATTCTAACGTCCAGTCAAATTCCGGATGGGCATAAATATTATTTCTAAGATCAATCAAACGATTGCGGTATCGCGATAAATCCGTATTCAAAAAAGCATAATCGTGAAGCCGGTGGAAGATAATGTGCATCAGTGCTTCCAAAACCAGCTGGCGGCTGTCATGATTCCAATAATTTTCATTGGCGACAGCTATAAAATATTCTCGGTAACAGCCGAAATCCGGGCAGAAAACAGGTACGCCAAACGGAATGTACCCTTCCGTAAAAAGTGCTTCATCGCAGTTAAAACGAATCCATGTATATAGAAGTTTTCCGGATTTTGCACGATAATAAATGTGCTGCCCGGGCTTGTATAAAATGCAGTGGTGCTTCGGAAATTCCTGCATTTCGCCGTTTACTTCAGCGATGATCGGAGAATCAAATAACATAATTTCATACTCCCCCTCTGCAAAAAACAGATCGTCAACAAAATCTTCGGGCATCTTATTGTTGACCATCGCATAGATTACTTTTATCATATAACTACCTCCTTTGACTGCCTTATATACGTATTATATCAATAAATTTATACAAATACAATAAATATTTTGAGCAATGTAATTTAATGTGTGCCGGATATATCAAAAATCAAAGCGGATAGATCATTGTATTGAAGGCGAGAACACAGTAAGATAGAGATAACAATTTGAAGAAAATAAGGAGGTTTACTTTATGAAGAGAAAACTGAGTTGTATCATGTTATCCACAGCACTTGTTGTTTCTTTAGTAGCCGGAGCGGGCGGAGAAGATGCGATGGCAGCAAAGAAAGCAAAGCTTGGAACAAAGAAAATGACATTGACACAAGGCAAAAGTAAAGTGATCAAAGTGAAGAACAAGAAGAAAGGCTGCCGCTATACCTTTTCTTCCGGTAAGAAGAAGGTGGCAACGGTAAACAAAAAGGGGAAAGTAAAGGCAGTGGCAGCTGGTACAGCGAAAATTACTGTCAAAGAAGTATCAAAAAAAGGTAAAAAACGGAAAATAGGTGTGGTTAAGGTTCGGGTAAAAAAGAACAGCCAGACAACGGTTACACCACAGACATCAGTGACCCCACAGGCATCAACAGTACCACAGACGTCTACGACACCAGGAGGGACAAACGTAACACCACCAAATTCATCTTTGGTACCGACAGCATCACCATCTGTAGCACCACAGGAATCCAAAGAGCCGACAAAAGGAACAAAATCGGTATCTGTATATTTGGATGAGATTACAGAAGCAAATAAAATTGCGGAAGTAAATGGTCCGGGATTGGATCCGACGGCAGCTCCGACAGAAGCACCTGCAGGAGAGGCGACACCGGAACCGACACCGGCAGTTCTTGTAAATGCCACGATGGAAGATGACGCTACAGAACCAATCGAAAAACGTGGAGATGCTTCGGTCTCTATCGTAGAAGATGGCGCAAATGGTACAGGCAAGAGTGCCAAGATTACTGGCCGTTCGGCAGACTGGCATGGAGCATCTATCGATGTAACGTCGTTTGCAGAGACCGATAATGATTATGAAATCACATTCTATGCGAAACAGTCTACAGGAGAAGACAGTAAAATCGATCTTTCTATGCAGTACGTCAACGGAAGTGGTGAGACAAAATACAGTGGCATCAAGACATTTGATCTGCCAAACGATACTTGGACAAAATGTGAAGCAAAAATGAATGTTCCGGAACATAACGGACAGATTATAATTTACTGGCAGTCGGTATACAATTCAAACAATTTTATGGATTTCTGCCTGGATGAAGTGACGATCAGCGGTGTGGCAAAAGCGGCTGCAGGTGTTGATTATCCGGATCTTTCTCTTGGATTGGGAAAAACATCCGTAAGCAATCCGATTATGACTTCCCGTCTGACTGCGGATCCATACGCGATGGAATACAATGGAAGAATCTATGTATATGGTACAAACGATTCCCAGCAGTACGAGAAAACACCGGATGCGGACAATAATTATTCAAAGATTAATACAATTAATGTATATTCATCCGCTGACATGGTAAACTGGACAGATCATGGTGCGATTCCGGTAGCTGGTTCAAAAGGAGCAGCGAAATGGGCATCAAATTCCTGGGCGCCGGCAGCATGTCATAAGACAATTAATGGAAAAGAAAAATTCTTCTTGTATTTTGCTGACAATGGAAGTGGAATTGGAGTATTGGAAGCAGACAGTCCGACAGGTCCATGGAGAGATCCAATTGGAAAACAGTTGATCAGCCGCAATACCCCGGGATGTTCCGGATCTGAGATTGGATGGCTGTTTGACCCGGCTGTATTGGTTGATGATGACGGAACCGGATATCTGTACTTTGGAGGAATTGGCGACACAACAGACAAGCCGGAAGATTTTATCAAGAATCCAAAATGCGGACGAGTTGTAAAACTTGCAGACGACATGATAAGTCTGGATGGTGACCCTGTCACAATCGACGCACCATATATGTTTGAGGATTCCGGAATCAACAAAATCGGAGACAAATATTATTATAGTTACTGTACAAACTGGACAAACTTCTCCGGACGTGATGAAAATGTACCGACAGCAAATATCGCCGTAATGGAAAGTGATAATCCAATGACAGGATTCAAATTTGTCGGCTGTGTATTGAAAAATCCGGGAACTTATTTCGGAGCAAGCGGAAATAATCATCACTGTTTTGCAGAGTTCAAAGGAACCTGGTATGCGTTCTATCATACGAAGAAAGATACACTGGCATTGGGAACCAAAGGCGATTACAGAACAACATATGCAGACATCTTGAATTTGGGAGAAAATGGAAACTTTACAAACAAAGATGGTTCTGTGGCAGATACAAAAATGACGGCAGCAGGTGTAACCGCAGTTGGAACCGTAAATCCGTATAACACGATAGAAGCAGAGTCTTTCGCAATTGCAAACCAGGTAGGAACGATTGCCAATAGTGAAGCAAGTTCAAATGCATTGTGGAATGGCGCAAACTATTCTCTTTACAATACAGAAGTAGGAAGTTATATCGGAGTGGCAGATGTAGACTTTGGCGACGACGGAGCTTCTACAGTAAGTATGAAACTGAGTGACACATCTATGACGGAATACAAAGAATGTGTCGCAACTCTCAATAAGAAAGCAACCGGTAAGCATACGGTATACTTTGTATTTGAGAAGACGAACGTTTTGACAGATAGTTGGAAATTCGATAAATAAAAAAGGGCAAGACTCTTACCCCTAATCTTTTTCAAAATTATAGGTTTTCCTTACAAAAGACAACAAAGGAGCTGTGTAAATGATACGCAGCTCCTTTTACTACATAGGTATTTTGCAGTACAATCAAATTCCTTAACGGGAAAGAATTTCATTTCCGGTTTCTGTAATAACCAGTGTATATTCCCATTGGGCAGAAGGTTTCCCGTCATCGGTGTAAATCGTCCATCCGTCATCTTCATCACAGTAAACATCGGAAGTTCCCATATTAATCATTGGTTCAATGGTGATCGTCATACCCGGGACAAGAAGCATTCCGGTTCCCGGTTCGCCGATATGCGGAACCCATGGCTCTTCGTGAAATTCTACGCCGACGCCGTGTCCGCCGATTTCTACGACAACGCTGTAGCCATTTTCTTTGGCGCGTTTATTGATCGCATATCCAAAATCACCCAATGTCGTCCAAGGTTTCGCGATGCCGACCGCTTCGTCGAGACATTCTTTCGTTACCCGAACCAGTTTTTTCTTTTCTTCGCTTACTTCGCCAATCAAAAACATACGGGAAGCATCGCCATAAAATCCATCTACAATTGTAGTGCAATCCACATTTACAATATCGCCGCTCTGCAAAATCCGTTTTGGATCCGGGATTCCGTGACAGACAACGTCATCAATGGAAGTACAAACATTTTTGGGATATCCCTGATAACCGAGGCAGGCGCAGATGCCGCCAAGTTCAGCGGTTCGTTTGGCTACAAGATCGTCGATTTCCTGTGTCGACACACCTTCGCCGATCATTTCCGCGACGGAATCAAGTACCATGGAGTTGATTTCGCCGGCTTTACGTATGCCTTCAATCTGCGCCGGCGTCTTGATGATACTGCGAGGTGGTTCCTCTGCGTGCGGATATGTCAGCATATAATGTTCAATTTTTTCGTCAAATGCCATATGGCAGCTTTTATATTTTCTGCCGCTGCCACACCAGCAAGTTTCATTTCTACCTAATTTCACGATTCTGTCATCTTCTTTCTATTAATAATGTATACATTTCTTTTAAAAGAGCTACTGTATGAGTAATTGCCTGTTTGGCAAATGTTGGATAATCCATGTGGCCGGAGTTATCTGCTTTGTCGGAGATCGCGCGTATGATCAGAAATGGAACGTGATTCAAGTAAGCTACTTGTGCCATCGCAGCCCCTTCCATCTCAGCACAGTCACCTTCAAAAGTATCGATCAAGTATTGCTTTTTCTCGCCGTCGGCGATGAACTGGTCACCGCTTACTACTTTTCCGACATGGCAGATTATGTCAGAGTTTGCTTTTTCACAGGCCTCTTTTGCCAGTTTAACAAGAGTTTCATCCGCGGCAAAAATAGATTCATCCATTCGCGGGATGATGCCGACCGGATCTCCAAGTGGCGAAACATCCATGTCATGCTGCTGGGCACAGCGCGAAAGCACAATATCACCAATTTCCAATGTATTATTGAGCGAGCCAGCAACGCCTGTATTTATTACGGTATCGACTGAAAAAATGTCAATCAGGATCTGCGTACAGACTGCCATATTTACTTTACCAATGCCGCTTACGACAACGACAGTTTTCAGTCCCCACAGAGTTCCCTCGACAAAGGTCATTCCCGCTTTGGTCATTTCTTTTGTGTCGGTCATTTGTTCCTTCAAAATGGCGACTTCTTCGTCCATCGCGCCAATCAATCCTATGGTATTCATGCAACTACCTCCAAAATCTTTGCTAGAATAGTTACAGTATAGCACAAGTTGTAAAAGAATGCTACGAAATTATAAAAGCGGTTGTTTTGTCGTGCGGTTTGAGATATAATAATAGTATTAAAAGGAACGGAGGAAATGGTTTATGAAGGAACCGCTTTTTAGTAACGAGGTGATCTTGTCGTGGTTGCAGTATTATGCCCAAAATACGGCGATTGACCTTGAACATGTTAAGATGATAGATATCACGAAAAAGAATAAAAATGTGATCCCGACCGTGGAGGCACACAAGACGACTTTGGTGTTTACCAATGCGGGCGTAGATGATATTTTTTATCGACTTTGGAATGCTGGTCTTGGAGAATGTGACGTTTGGTACAATGAGGGTTCCAAACCGGAAGGCAAGATCTTAAACAGCAAAGTAAAGGATATGATCGACCGCGGAATCAATGCTTCCGCCGGAATGCTCATTATCAATCCGAACGCCCGCAATACGGCGAAAATCGGTATGGGAAATGAAATGTTCCAAAAGGGTTCGATTCATTATGTGGGAAGTGAGATCCGAGCTGTCATTCTCAATAAAATGATGGTGGATACACAGGATAATCTCTGCGTGATCAGCGGAGAAAGTATTGCCATCGAGGCAGCATTGACGGCAGCAGAGGGAACGGTGGTCGCTGTGGAATACAGCCGTGCCGACCGTGAGACGATGGAGGACAATGTGGAGCATTTTGGTCTCAGCAATGTGCAGATCGTCGATCATGTAGATGAAGAGAGCATGAAGGACTGCCCGGTTCCGGACACCGTATTTATGGTAGCTTCTGCAAGCATGGATCAGGAACTTGCGTATTTGACGACAAAAAATCCACAAATTAATGTAGTTGTCTATACTTTGGATTTCCAGGTGGCAGCAGGCGCAAAAGCAATGCTGGAATCTCATGGTATCGAAGATGTCGAAGTGATTCAGATCGCGGTATCGACTTTGTCAAGCCGCAATTCATTTAAGCAGCAGCCGGCACCGTGGATCATCAGTGGACGCGGTGGACAGAAATAAGAATAATTTTTGAAAAAATGTGCAGAATAATAAAGGAAGAAGCGATAATTCGGGAAAGAAGATATCGCTTCTTTTTTTAGCACAAACGTAACTATTCCGGTAAATGTATTTTAGGATGGTGGGTTGTGTTAAAAAAAATAAGAAAAATGCAACATTTGTTACTATAATGTTGCATTTTCTTTGTACCATATATATCGACAGGTCAAAAAAATACTTTAGTGTTTTTTACAAAAAAGTATCTAAAAAAACTTTATCTTTTTCTAATTGATCTATACCAAGGTATCTTTTGGTAATTTCATACGACGAATGATTGTATATGCTCATCAGGAGAGCCGGCGGTGTTCCGTTCTTCCAGGCAAAGTAGCCAAACGTTTTCCGAAGGGAGTGACAGCTGATGTTTTGCTCAAAGCCATAATAATTTGCCGCCTTTTTTATGATTCGGAATGCCTGCGACCGGCTTAAAGGTTCCGGCCCGCTTTTTTGTCCCTGAAAGATATAGTCATTTTTATGATAATGCAAAAGAGTTTTTCGATAATATTCTAACGCTTCTTTTGCATGTTGATTCACAATAAGAATATTCTCCTTCCCTGTTTTTTGTTCCCATACGGCTATGTGTTCACGATAGCAATGATTTTGATCAGAATAAACATCGTTCCAACAGAGCCCTAAGATGTCACTAATGCGAAGCGCTGAATTCAATCCGAACACAATAAGTGCATAATTTCGAGGGCTTGGTTCGATGTCTCGATAGTAATTTCGAAATTTTTTCAACATTTCTTCATCTTTGATTGGTTGTGTTTTGCTCATTTTTTCCTCCATTCTAAAGTGCATGATGCACTTCGTCCTATTTGTTTAGATGCTTCATCCAAACATAGCTTACATGCAACATTATAGTAACAATTGTTGTGGCTGGCAAATTTTTCTAGTTCCAGCGGCACAGCAGAGGGAGGTGGCAAGGATGCTGCGACTCACACTTAGCACAGAAGAATATCTGATGCTTGGCGATGATATCAAGATTGTGTTCCTGGGAGGAAGCAACAATCATCTTCGAATTATGGTGGATGCTCCAAAAGAGGTTGACATCGTTCGAAGCAAAGTGCTTGAAAAAGCACATCCGGAGATCAAGGAAAAACATCCAAAATATTATGCGGAGCCGGATCTGCCGGAACGCTATTGCAAGAAAAAAGGCGAGACAAAGTAACCGGATAATAATCGGTGTATGTGTGCTGGCCGGAGGGCCCAAGGCTGGCACCGGCACCGGATATTATAAATAGAAAATATGAAATTTCTACCCAAACGGATTTGGGAAGGACATAAGCCGTAAGGCGTAAAACAAGGAGGTAATTATTATGATAGTACAACACAACATTACATCAATGAATGCCAACAGACAGTTGGGAATCGTAGGAAACAACCTTTCAAAATCTACTGAGAAACTTTCCAGTGGATACAGAATCAATCGTGCCGCTGATGATGCAGCAGGTCTTGCTATTTCTGAGAAAATGAGAGCTCAGGTTCGTGGCTTGAACCGTGCATCGGACAACGCACAGGATGGTATTTCTCTTATTCAGACAGCTGAAGGTGCTATGGATCAGCAGCATGCTATTTTGCAGAGAACCCGTGAACTTCTTGTTCAGGCTTCTAACTCCGGTGTACTGGATGGGAAAGCTGAGAACGATTTCCAGAAAATTCAGGATGAAATTGATACTTTGAAATCTGAGTATGAGAGAATCAATACAGATACAGAGTTCAACCGTAAGAAATTGCTGGATGGTTCTTATAAAGATCAGTACTTGCAGTTGGGTGCAAACAATGCTCAGGGTATTGATGTAACAATCAAAACAACTGCTTGGGATCCTGATTTGTATTTAAGTAAGACAACAGAAGTTGCAAAAGGAACCGCTGGTAGCGCAAGTGACAAAGCTGGTGGTACAAACGGAACTGTTGTTGAAGAAACAACACAGTATGAGTATAACAGTAAAATCTTTACAGTTACAGAATCTTATGTGGCTGCAAAAGGTAACAAATCTATGATTACAAAAGCAGATGCAGATGCAGTAAAAACAGATTTCACTGCTGATGACCCAACTCCTGCTGATGAAGCAATTTTGAAGAAATATGGTTATACAGCGGACAAGACTGGCGGACAAGCATTTAAAGCAGATATTGCAGATGCAAAGAACAAAAAGACATCTGTTACAGATGTTGATGGTGAAGCAATCTCCGGTCTTCTCGACAATGTTGACACTATGATCAAGAGTGTTACAACAGAACGTTCTAAACTTGGTGCTGTTCAGAACCGTCTGGAGTACACCGTTAAGGTTGATGACAACACATCTGAGAACCTGCAGTCTGCTGAGTCCCGTATCCGTGATACTGATATGGCAGATGAGATGACAAGATTCTCCAAAGAAAGTATCTTGCAGCAGGCAGCTACTTCAATGCTTGCTCAGGCAAATCAGGCAAACCAGGGTGTTCTTTCATTGTTGCAGTAATTTGCATAATTCCATTCAATTTGCGTGAAGCGGTTTGATGTAAAGGATATGTACAAATCAGAAGAGCCATTGCTTACTAATTAGGTAAACAATGGCTCTTCTGTATAGGCTAATATAGTATTAGTTACGTTGATTTTTTTGGAGCTCTTCAATCAGAGCATAAGCTTTTGCAAGTTCATCACTTTGGCTTTGGATGGTGTCCTCCTTAAGTTTTAACGCATCACTTTGACTTTGGATGGTGTCCTCCTTAAGTTTCAACTCGTCACTTTGGTTCTGAATGGTGTCTTCCTTAAGTTTCAGCTCGTCACTTTTAAGTTTCAGTTCGTCATCCTTTTCCCGGATGATGCTCCTTGCTTCATCCAAATCTTTCTGCATTTCATCAACCATATATTCAGCGGTATTGTGGTCCAACTGGGCTAATTCTTTGGAATACATGTTCATCACCCTTTCCGTGTTTTGGCAGAGCTGGAAGATGTCTTCATACATTTCCTTAAACATTGGAAATTTCCGGATGAGATTATAAATCTGTTCCGGGTCATCTGTGCTTAAAAAAGTAAGCCAAGCTTCCAACTCTGTGTTGATATCTTTATTTTCCATGGTTTTATGAAAAATGTCAAGGGGTACAAACAAAAAATTCTGCAAAAGATTCATTTCCAGTTTTGTGTCGGAAACCGCGTGAAACGAATGCAGGTAGGTATCCGGAAACGCATGAAATTCTTTTGGACTGTGTTCAAAGAAAACAATGACATGAACCGGTCGGATGTTTTTGTAATTGAAGTTTTTGGAATCACGGTCTTTGATGCGCTTGTACTGGCGAAGCAGAAGGTCTGCAGAGTAACAGGCGGCGCGTTCACCGGGGAAGCGGTAACCAATCTTTTGCACCTCGATATTTGCGATGCTTCCGTCTTCAAATTCGACGACGATGTCGGTGATCAAAAAAGACGGTTCGACGGTGATACGGGTGGTGTCATTTGGCAGAACTTTTAAAACTCGGACCTTCTTTTTTAGTAAGAGCGATAGAAGCTGGCTGAGCCGCTGCGGATTGTATTCCGGGTTGAAAAAACTATCAAAAAGGATTTTGACACCACGCTGCCCGGTGCAGATGTCAAGAAATGCTTCTTTTTGCTCTTCGCTCCAGCTTATGAAAAGGTCGTTTAATTTCCAGCTGCTTTGGATCTCCGCTAAAACTTCTTCGCGTTTGCGGTAAGAAAATAAATTTTTTAGTGTTTTTTTGTGCATAAAAATGCCTCCTTTAATGCAGTTTGATAAATGTGTTAAATTAAGTCAAAATCAAAATAATTAAGGGAAATTAAATATAAGTGTGCACAATTCTTCGGAATATAAAGAAAAAAAGATTTTCTTTGTGCTGACTATCATACAATAGTTGGAGAGGCTTGTCAAGGGGAGGAATAAATTCTTCTTTTTCCCATTGCAAAACCCCTCATTTTCCTGTATGATAGAAGAAAGATAAACAATAAGGAGGCACACATTTATGTTGCAGATTAAGAATCCGGTTTTGCCGGGATTTAATGCAGATCCATCCATTATCCGTGTGGATGATACATATTACATTGCGAACTCCACGTTTGAGTGGTTTCCGGGAGTTCGTCTGCACGAGTCAAAAGATTTAGTACATTGGAATCTTCTTCCATCCGCATTGTCCACGACGACATTGCTTGATATGAAAGGAAATCCGTCATCGGGCGGTATCTGGGCACCGGATCTTTCGTATGCAGATGGAAAATTCTGGCTTGTTTATACGGATGTGAAAGTAACTGAGGGACCATTCAAAGACATGATCAATTATCTGACGACAGCGGAAGATATCCGTGGACCTTGGTCGGATCCGATTCGTGTGAATGGTGTGGGATTTGATGCGTCATTGTTCCATGATGATGACGGACGCAAATACCTTGTACAGCAGACATGGGATCATCGTGAGTACCATCATGGATTTAACGGTATTACATTGACAGAATTTGACACAGAGACGATGAAGTTGAAACCGGAGACGGCGCGTACGATTTACGCCGGAACGGATGTAAAACTGGTTGAGGGACCACATTTGTATAAGATCAACGGATATTATTATCTGTTTGCTGCACAGGGTGGAACCGTTTGGACACATCAGGAAGTAGTAGCTCGTTCAAAGACGTTGGATGCGCTTAGTTTTGAGACAGAGCCTGGCGATCCATTTATCACGAACTTTGATACACCGGAACTTGAGATTCAGAAACAGGGTCATGGTGCGCTTGTAGAGACGCCTGGCGGTGAATGGTATTATGCAAGTTTGTGTGGAAGACCATGGAAACGTGAAAATGAAAGTTCGATCGACCCACGTGGCTGGTGTACGCTTGGCCGTGAGACTGCGATTCAAAAAGTGTATTGGGATGAAGAAGGCTGGCCTCGTATCGAGGGTGGACACGGTGGAAAGGTGCTCGTGGATGCACCGAAAGATGCGATTTTGACAGAAGCACCGGCAGATCATTCAATGCATGATGAATTTGACACACCAAAACTTCAAGACGAGTGGAACACCCTTCGCGTACCATTTACAGAGGAAATGGGTACGACAGGGGATGGCAAGCTGACATTGATCGGAAGAGGATCTCTTAGCAATAAGCATGAGCTTTCCCTCGTGGCAAAACGCTGGCAGGCATTTAACTTTGATGCCGAAGTGAAAGTGAAATTTAATCCGTTCAACTATCAGCAGATGGCAGGATTGACAAACTTTTACAATGACAAGCATTGGTCCTTTGCATTTGTTACATGGAATGAGAAAAATGGCCGTGTGATCGAAGTAGCAGAGTGCAATCGTGGCGGATATCGTTCTTTCCTTCGCGACGATGCGATTCCGGTACCGGATGATGTAGAATATGTATGGCTTCGCACAAAGGTAAGAAAACAGTCTTACAGTTACGAATATTCCTTTGATGGAAAGAATTATACTGAGATTCCGGGTACATTGGATGCAGCTGTATTGTCCGACGATTATGTACTTCAGTCTTACGGTGGATTCTTCACCGGAGCATTTGTCGGCATGGCATGCGTGGATTATTCCGGATACGATCAGACTGCAGAATTCCGCAGTTTTGATTATAAAGAATTGGCTGAATAATTACGAAAGAGCCTTTTTTAAACCGGGCTCAATCAGATGGCTGGCGATGCAGCAGAGGATTCCGGGAAGAAGGACGAAAAGTCCGGGAACCAGGAAAACGATGACGCAGGCGCCGGCCATTGTAAATAATAGGATGAAAGTTTCTTTGATGTGGCCTGTTATCAGTCGTACGGAGAGCAGAAGGACGGCAAGAAATGAAGCGCGCAGATGCGATATCACGGCAAAGATATAATTGGCGAGGACCCAGAGAACGAGGCAGATTACCATCCATAAAAAGGGTGGCAGGAGATTGGTGGCTTTGCCGGTAAAGACCTGGGAAAGATCTACGGCCATCGCAGCACCGTAAAAAAGAAATAGGATTGTCGGCGCAAGACATTGTAAAAAATTGGATTTGAATGCGGAAAAATATTCCCGGCAGATATGAGCGGAAGTTTTTGTGTGTTCCCGTGAGATGCAATGATAGAGTGCGGTAAAAGAAGCACCAAAAGTTACAAGCGGAATGCTTGTAAATAGAAATAAAAAACCAAGGACAATAAGCTGGCACGCGGTCGTGAGCCAGTCATATAATCTGTTTTGAAAGAAAGAATTCATATCGTAAAACCTCCTGTAATGGAATTACCTATACTAAAATGGAATGGTTCTGCTAAAACTATAGCTGCCGTTTCAGAAGTTCAGAGTACGAACTTCCGGTATATTTTTTGAAACATTTTCCAAAATAATTGGGGTCCGGGATGCCGACTTCTTTTGCGGTCATATACATAAGCATCCGGGATGCCAGGCATTTTTTTGCTTTTTCCATGCGGCAGGTTGTGATATAATCGGAAATGTTTTGTCCGCAGTCAGCTTTAAAACGCCGGCTGAGATAACTTGGATTATAGCCAAATTCCTGTGCAATGGCGGTAAGATTCAAGGATGAATCGTGGTAATTTTCCATAATATATTGTTTGATGCGGTCCATATCGGATGGCATATCTATGGGAGAAGATTGTTCTGCACGAATTGGCTGTGAATCCAGTTCGTGAATTGCTTTTTTGCAAGCCGACTGAATATCAGCACGTACAATCGGTTTTAGCAGATAATCAGTGATTCCAAGGCCGATGCACTGCTTTGCATATTCAAATTCATCAAAAGCGGTTAGTATAATGATCCTCACTCCAGGGTAACGCTTTAATGCAATCTTGGAAAATTCGATGCCGTCCATAAAGGGCATTCGGATATCTACAAAAATAATGTCCGGGTGAAACTTATCAATTGTATTGATGGCTTCGATTCCGCTGGCAGCTTCGCCGGCGATTTCTAACCCCATTTCTTTCCAATTGACAGATGCTTTTAGAAGGCTGCGAAGAGCCTTTTCATCGTCAATGATCATGACACGATACATAAAACTACACGCTCCTTTACATTATAACAAAAATATCTAATAGCCATTTGAAAGTGGCAGTTTCAAAATAATCTCACAATATTCCCCCTCGACGCTGTGTATCTCAAAGACATCTTCCGTTTTATAATAATAACGGATTCTTTCAATGGTTCCCTGAAATCCAAAACTTCGGCTGTCTTTGCCGGAAAATAGAAGTTCCCGCTGGTGTGCGGACATACCGATTCCATTGTCGTAAACGCTAAGAGAAAGAAAATCTTCCTGACGTTTTACCGTGACACGGATAACCCCATGTTCGCCTTTTGGGCGAATTCCGTGATAAATGGAATTTTCTACGAGCGGCTGCAGAATCAGGCGCGGAACACGGATGGAAGACAGACCTTCTTCAATTTCATATTCATCCGTAAAAATATCCTCAAAACGTGTTCTCTGCAGTGTAAGATAACTTTTTACAATTTCTATTTCTTCTCCCAGAGACAAGTCCGTGCTTCCTTTACTTAAGAAACGACGGTAAAAATTTCCAAGAGTTTCCAACATATTATATACTTCATCGGTTCGGTTTTCCAAAGCCATATAACGGATCATATCCAGAGTGTTATACAAAAAGTGGGGCTTCATTTGCTCCTGAAGAGCATTTAATTCAGCCATCCGCAGTGTTTTTTCTTTTTGAAGAAGTTCTTCGATCAATTGATTGATCTCAATCAGCATAGCATTGTAGCTGTTTTTTAAAAGACCGATCTCGTCATCGTTTACATTCATACTAACGCGGTGCAGCCAGCCGTTTTGCACTTCGGCCATACTGTCGACCAAACGCTGGATTGGGTAGATGACATTTTTGGCAATATAAGTATTGATCAGCCACATAAATGCGAGAAGTATAAAAGCGCCGATGATCAAAGCGGCCAGTAATTTGGCAGGGAGCCCGTCTAAAATCCGTACTTCCAGACGGGAAGCAAGGATGAAATGAGAGTCTCCCAATGTGTCGCAGGTAAATATACTTTTGTAAAATAGTTTGTCCGTTTCTTCGCGCGTGTTTTGAAGTAAATTTTCCGGCTTTAAGGAGGAAAATGTGCTTTCATTATCCTTGCAGATTAATCTGCCGGCTGTGTCATAAAGAGCAAAATGGCTGGTTTCGCCGGAAAGCCCTTCATATGCCTGTTCAAAGAAGCGGCTTGGGAGATTGATTGCCAGGATGCCGATAGGTTTTTGGGTGTTTATGTCATTGATGACACGGACAAAAGACACCATTTCGCCAATGTTTGAGCGAAAGGCATCGCGAGTGCCTGCTTTAATAACGTAATTTCCCTTTTGAGCCATGACTTCGTCCAGCCATTCTGTTTCAAAAATCTTGCCGGTATTGACATAGGTGATTCCCGGACCGGTGTTAAGGTATTGGCCGTCCATGCGGAGAATCACGACATTGCAGGAAAGATTAAATGTATTTAGAATGTCGTGGATCTCCTGGATAGCATTTCGTGTGCGGGGAGTAGAATTACTCTCTGCAAGCAAAAAAGTGCGTACAGTGCTGCGAAGCATGGTAAGGCGGCTGATGCTGTTAATGGACTTCATGGTGCTGTCCAAGTTATTGGAAATAGCAGTTCGATTACGGATTTCTTTGTCGGCGATCGCTTGCTGCATTTGATTTTCCAAAATCAGATAGAAGATACCTGAGCAGAATAAAATGCACACAATCATTGTACAAAGAAACAAAAGCTGAATTTTTTTCCGAAGCCCCAATGACAAAAAACATTTCTTCATAGTGCGTTATATCCCCCAAAATAACTATAATAAATTTATTATAGCACATTTATCCTTTAATTGCACCTGCCATTAAACTTTCTTGAATTTTTTTACTCATAAAGCAGTAAATGATGAGAGTCGGGAACGTGGCAATGACAAGAGCGGCGCCAATCGGTCCCCATTTGGTTGTGTAAGCCCCGGAAAGTGCCTGGATACCTACCGACAATGTACGATATTTACTGTCGCTGATGAAAATGACGGCAAACATAAGCTCATTCCACGCTTGTAGAAACGTAAAAATGCCAATGGTAGAAAGTGCCGGTTTCATGAGCGGAAGCACAATGCGGAAGAAAATACCATAGACACCACAGCCGTCGATACAGGCAGACTCTTCAAGTTCACGTGGAATATTTTCAATGAAACTTTGGCAGATCATAATCGCCATCGCCAATGCAAATGCGGTGTAAGGAATTATGAGCGCCTGATAGGAGTTTGTCATCTTTAATTCGCGTAAGATGATAAAAATTGGAAGGATTGCTGCGTGAATCGGTACCGTTAAGCCGAGCATAAAAATGCTGTTGACAAGTTTGCGGCCGCGCCATTCCATGCGGGAAAGTGCATAAGTCGCCATCAGGGAAAAGATGACAGTCAATGCAATCGTAACAAAGGTGACAATGGCACTATTGGCAAAGTAAAGTGCCATATTTCCGGTATCGAGAGCCTCCGAATAGTTGCTCCACAGCCATTCTTTTGGCAGGCCGATGATGTTGTCACCAAAGATTTCTTTATTTGTCTTTAGGGAGAAGGTAAACATCCAATACAGCGGAAATAGGTTTACCAATGCCCAAAGAGACAGTAAAATGTACATTACACTGGTTTTTACTTTTTTCATTTAGTCCACCTCCGTTCGAAAACAGCGTTTGATCAGTATTGCGAAAAAGAAGCACAGGAAAATGATAAACATGGCAATCGAGCTTCCGAGTCCATAGCGGCTTCGGTCGAAGATCATGTTAATCATCAAGGTACTTGGTACTTCACTTGCGTGAGCCGGACCGCCGCCGGTCAATACATAGATCAGGTCAAAGGCCTTCAAAGAACCGGTTACCGCAAAGATCACACACATACGCAAAACCGGCTTGATCATAGGAATTGTAATATAACGTGATAATTGGTGGTCATTGGCACCGTCAATCTTAGCTGCTTCACGGATATCCGGTGACAGACTTTTAATGCCTGCGTACATGAGGAGCATGTGGTAGCCGACGTATTGCCAAAGCATCGGGATGAAGCAGGCGGCAAGTGCATATTTTTGGTCGCCGAGCCAGGTCTTGCACCATGTGTCAAGACCGACGGCACGCAAAAAGGAATTGACAATACCGTATTGTGGATTGTATATTTTCATCCACAATTGTCCGATGACGGTTGTGGATAACAAAACCGGAATGAAGAACACCGCCACAAAAAATCGTTCACCCTTGATGCCTTTTGCCAGAGTTAAAGCAAGAAGCAGAGCGAGGGGAAGCTGTATAAAAACCGAAAGTCCGGCAAAAATGAATGCATTTCGCACCGTAGGGCCGAAGCCAAGACTTTTTTCTGTAAATAATTCAATGTAATTTTGTATACCAACAAATGTGCCGGAAGTGATGCCGTCCCAGTCTAAAAGACTATAATATCCTGACATAAAGATTGGTAAGATAATAATGGCTAAAAACAGCAATGCAGAAGGAAAGAGAAAAACGAAGATTGCTGTTTTGTTTTTTCTTACTTTATCCATGAAATCCTCCTTTAAACGAATCGTTATAATGACGAGCGGCTCCCGGACTGCAGCAATGCTGCTGTCTGGGAGCCGCCCGGATCAAACCCCATTCACAAAACTAACGTGTGATTATTTTTTACTTAACTGCTTATCCATGCCGGCAGCAAATTCTTCCGGTTTCAGATCGCCTGCGAAGAGGGACTGAAGAAGTGTCAGATATTCTCCAGCATCATCGGAAGACATCAACGTATCAAACCACAACGTATAGGAAGTTGCTTTTCCGGCAATATCTGCTACCTGCTGTGTTAAGGCAGGGACGGAAGAAGCATCATAATCTACGGTCCAAGCCGGAATTCCGGCACCGCTTAAGTAAGCATATTTGGAAACTCCTCTTGTAATCTCAAAAGCAGCGGCAGCGGCAAGATCTTTGTTCTTCGTGCCGGCGGATACCATCAAAGTATCGGAACCTCCGCCCATGAAGTCGGTTACACTTGCGTTTTCGCTGTTGACAACAGGAATTGGTGCAACAGCGAAGTTATCCGGTTTCTCGGCATCGGTAACGATGGAACCACCCATCCAGCTTCCGGTGAAGTACATTGGAACCTGTTCTGCATAGAAAGAAGCACTTGCTTCATCATTGGAAAGACCGGTTGCACCGTCGATGAAAGCGCCCATATCAACCAATTCTTTGATGCAGTTAGCAGCTTTTACAAAGTCCGGATCGTTGTAGGACTGACCCTGTTTTGTCAAAGCCTTGGTGACTTTGTCTGCTCCGGCAGATTTAAGTGCTAATCCGTCATGAAGCATAGCAAGTACCCAAGTGTCTTTTACACTGGTTCCAATCGGTTTAATGCCTGCATCAATGAATTTCTTGCAGACAGCTTTGAAATCATCCCATGTGGCTGGTACTTCGACACCTTGTTTTTTGAACATTTCTTTGTTGTACCACATTACGGATACCGGTGTACAAGTTACGGAACCATACAATTTGCCATCGTAGATATCGTTGGCAAGAGCAGTTTTGCTGATTTCTTTTTCGTAATTTTTGTAATAATCATCCAGACACATTACTTTTCCGGAAGATACGAATGATTCGGAAAATCCACCCGCCCAGGTAAAGAAAATGTCAGGAAGTTCATTGGCAGCGACAGCCGCTTTGATCTTCGTTTTATAGGATTCATTTTCAAATGTTTCCATATTAATCTTTACACCGGGATGATTTTTCTCAAACTCCTCGATTGCCTGAAGATACGGTTTGTGGAAAGAGTCGCTTTCTGTGGCGATCGTCCACATGGTCAGGGTTGTCTCAGCCCCTGATGAGCTGTCTTTCTCTGAACTGCTGCCACAGCCGGTCAACGCGGACACAGCCATAATGACAGATAAAGCCAGAGGAAGAATTCGTTTTTTAAGTAACATAAAAAACCCTCCTTGTTCAAATAATGATATAGCCATTATAAGGAAAAAGCAAGAGGATTTGAACGGATTAATTTTACTTTAAGGGGTAAAATTTTTACTTTATAAATATTTTTATAAAAATGTAAAATAAAAAGAAAAACTTATACATTGACAAATGAAATAATATAAAGTATAATTGGTATGTTTTTACAAATTATTACAGTAGCACGGGGTGATAAAAATGAAGAAATATGCTATAGCTATTATAACTGTGTTATTATTGACTTTTTCTAATTGCCCGGATATACACGCTAAATACTTGGTAAATCATGCCAAAGCCGGAAAAAATGCTACATGGAGTCTGGATACAGAAGGTAATATGACTGTTGAAGGAAAAGGTGCTGTCAATATCGGAGGAAAAAAATTTGCTCGATACTGGACAGGAGTGAAAAAAATAGTGATTAATAAAGGAATAACTAATATACAAATGGTTTCTGGGTTTGGCAAAGCAAAATGTATCCAATTACCATCAACAATATCCGATATTGGGATAAGTGCTTTGAGTGATAATGAGTCTTTGAAAAAACTTGTAATTCCACAAAAAGTTAGTGCAATTCACGAAAGAGCGATACAATCTTGTAAAAGCCTTCAAACGATTCAGCTTCCATCAAAACTTAAAACTATAGGTGCGGATGCGTTTAAAAACTGTAAAAGTTTGCAAACATTAAAAATTCCGGATTCGGTTACCCGAATTGGAAAAGGTGCTTTTGACAATTGTAGTTCTTTGGAGACACTTGTGTTACCCAAGCGATTGAAAAAAATGGACGCGGATTTTTCCAAAACCAAAAGCCTTCGCAAAGTGGTAAATCGTTCAAAAAAGACAATACTGCTGGATTCTTGTGATGGAAAGCGTGTATGGACGGTAAATGGAAAAAAGGTTACCAAACTTGCACCCGGTAAGACCGCGGTAACAAAAGGAGTGCGTTATCGATTGACGTATTCTGTAAGGGGTGGTAAAGTTAGTGGAAAACTGCCAAAGTACTATTATTATGGGACTACACCAAAGTTGCCGCAAGTGACAAAAGAAGGGTATGACTTTTTGGGGTGGTACTGGCTTCAGTGTGACAAAAGCGGTATTCCGGAAAAGTTTCCGGCAAAAACTGGGAAAAACATTGAATTAACAGCAATGCTTGTAAAAGTCGATGTTACGCGCTTGTCTGAGACGACGGCGGAGTTTACGGTAAAGGATTCCGTGTCTTGGAGAGAAGAAGATATGAATCCACCGGATGAAGTATTATATGTGCCACAATATTGCATAAGAGTTTACACAGAGCGACCGACAGAACCTTATAAAGGGCGTGACAAAGACTACAAAGCCGCACAATATCTTGAGGTGAATCGTGGTAAGACGGTGCGTTGTGAAGATCTTGCGGCGGATAAAACATATTATTATGAGATTTCCTTCCGATGGTTTTTGCGGGAAGGAGATGATTTTGAATCCTATGGAAGATTTTGTGGATGGCATCAAGAACGAGAGGTGCCGGGAGTGTAAATGAATACATTAAAAAGTTCTGTAGCATTTGTTTGTGCTACAGAACTTTTTTGACATGGTGTAAATTAAGTTATGATATTAACCCATTGATTTTGCGGCGTTGATAAATTCATAGAAAGAAGCTTTCGGATCCGTGATTCCCGTGTCAAAAAGCAATGGGGAGCAGGAAGCACGCCAGGAGATCGTGTCGTATAATCCCCATAAAGTGATGCCGGTTACGCCTTTTGGATTTACATTTTTATCGCGGCTGCGGTTTTTCTCCAAAATCGTTTTCATCAGCTGGCCGACGTATTTGGCTTGGTCGGCATTGGTCTCCTTTTCGTCTGCGTAAGAATAGGAGCCGTTTGTATCGTAGTTGATCGTTACATCCAGTTCTGTAATCTGAACTTCGTAGCCAGCTGCGAGGAATTTTTCCAATGCAGTGCCATAAAGTTCAATCGTAGGCACTTTGATGTCGACATGGCTCTGCATACCGATACCGCCGCAGATTTTTTCCGGTTCATCTTTGTTGATGAAGTTCACAAGATTGAGCGTCTGCTGAATGCCAAAGTAGGTATTGTAGTCGTTGTAGAATAATGTTACTTTATCCTGCACATTATAGGTTTTTAACATTCCATAAGCAAGTTCAAATGCTTTCTTTACATAACTTGGGGTATCACCGCTGTTTTTATAAATGTTTGTCCAAGTTCTTGTAAATCCCTGGCGGTGCAGGTATTCGTTTACGACGTCCCACGCATAGACGATACTTCCGGCAGAACCGGTAAGTTCTTTTTCTTTCTCCATGACATGAGCCATTACGTTGTGGATGTAGAAATCTTCGCGGGCATCCATCGTCGCCACATTGGTATCTTTGTCGTTTTCGTACTTGTCCGAGAAGAACCAAGCGGGTGTCTGGCTGTGCCATACGAGGGTATGGGCACGCATTTTCAAGCCGTTTTTCGCAGCAACTTCAAGTGCACCATCCACTTCGCGGAAATTCAAGGAAGGAACGGTACTTTCCTTGTAATTATCCGGGATATAGTAGCCTTTTGCCTTTGCCTCTGCGACGGTCATTGTCGTTGGGCGGGAGCCGAGGATGTTATCCGGCTTCATTTCATTTTCAAGGGTAAAACTATTGAATTGGTTTTTTACAAAATTCAATGTTTTTGTATTTTGAAGTTCGCGCTTATATGTAGAACTTCCGTAATTCAGGCAGGTTCCCATGTATGGAATCTGGCTTTCATAGGTTTTCAGGATACTTGGCAGATTCGTGACAACTTTCGGTTTTACTTTCACTTTACAGGAAAGTTTGAACGTCTTTTTGCCCTTTTTTACCTTGCAATTGATTTTGGCGGAACCGTTTCCGACCGCTTTGAATTTGCAGGAAGTTTTTTTCTTTTTTGTAATCTTGCAGACGTTTTTGTCTGAAGAAGACCAGGTGACTTTGCATTTTCCGGCTTTTTTTAAGCGGATGGTCGCAGATTTGTCACGAACCAGTGTCAGTTTCTTTTTTGACAGCACCGGCTTTTTTACCTTAGCGGCATCGACGGAATTCGGTGTGAGAATCGCTGCGCAGAGCGTAAATGCCAGAAGCAGGGCTGCCCCTTTCTTTGTTTTGCTCATAATTTTAATACCTCCAATAAGTAACTTTTTCTCAATTATAGCGAAAAACGATAGAAATTACAAGTCCTGCGCTTCACAAAGAGTTGTGATCTGCTCTTCCATCTCAGCATCGCTGATCATGGTAATACGGCCGTTGTCAAATTGGTCGGTGACCCATTCGTATAATTTTGCTACGAGTCGGGTCCTTTTTTGTATATTCTTTTTCACCGCGGCGTGAATACGAATGATTCAGCCAAAATACAATGCCGGCAGTTCCGGAAGTGCTTGTAATGGAAACTTTCGGTGGGCGGTTTAAGATCGATTCCGTGTCAAAAATATTGTAAATTTCCGGATTTTTCATCAGCCCGTCGGCGTGGATGCCGGCACGCGTGAGGTTAAAGTTCTGGCCGGCAAACGGGGTCATCGGCGGGATCGGATAATTCGTATCATTTTCGATGTAACGTGCGATTTCGGTGATGTACTCCGGATGCATGCCATTCATTGTTCCGCGGAGGGACGCATATTCGAAGATCATTGCCTCAACCGGCACATTTCCGGTACGTTCGCCGATACCGAGCAGGGAGCAGTTGACGGCACTTGCGCCATACATCCAGGCTGTCGTGGCATTGACGACACCTTTGTAGAAATCATTGTGGCCGTGCCATTCGATCATATCCGAAGGCACGCCGGCATAATGCTGCAATCCGTAGATGATGCCGGAAACACTTCGCGGCAGCGCAACGCCGGGATAAGGAACACCGAGACCAAGGGTGTCGCAGGCACGGATTTTAATCGGAACGCCGCTTTCGCGAGATATTTCCATCAAGCGGCTGGCAAATGGTACGACAAAGCCGTAAAAATCGGCGCGTGTAATATCCTCAAAATGGCAGCGTGGGCGAAGTCCGGCTTCGATACAGTCGCTTACGATGCCAATGTATTTGTCGAGGGCTTCTTTTCTGGTAAGTCCCATTTTATGGAAAATATGGTAATCCGAGCAGCTGACGAGCACACCGGTTTCTTTTACTCCGATCGAGCGCACCAGCTCAAAATCTTTTTTCGATGCCCGAATCCATGTGGTGATTTCCGGAAAACGATAACCGAGCTCCATGCATTTTTCCAAGGCATCACGGTCTTTTTTCGAATAGACAAAAAATTCGGTCTGGCGTATCATGCCATTGTCGCCGCCGAGCTTGTGAAGCAGTTTGTACAGATGAATCATCTGCTCTGTCGTATACGGAGTACGCGACTGCTGGCCATCGCGGAATGTCGTGTCGGTGATGAAAATGTCATCCGGCATATTCTGCGGCACGCGGCGGTAGTTGAACGCAATTTTAGGCGTTTCATTATAAGGAAACATTTCGTGAAATAACGCAGGTTCTTTTACGTCCTGAAGTTCATAGGAATACGGATCCTGCTCGAGTAAATTGGTTTTTTGGCTTAAATTGATATCTGGCATAATAACCCTCCTGTCTTGCAAATATTATAGAACAGGTGTATATTATATGTAAAATAAATTATTTTGATAGTAATAATCGAAAATGTCGATAAAAGGAGAAGCAGTATGGATATTGAGACAATGAAAACGTTTCTGGTTCTTGCGGATACAAAGAATTTTACGAGGACGGCGCACCAGCTTTTTATCGCGCAGTCGACGGTGACAAACCGCATTTTGGAATTGGAAAAGGAGTTAAATGTAACCTTATTTGAGAGAAATAACCGAAGCGTCGAATTGACGCCGGCGGGCGAGCGGTTTTCGCTGTACGCGGCGAGCGTGATCCGGCTGACGGACACGGCGATGGCAGAGATCAGTTCCATTCATAAGTTTGAAAATACACTGCGTATCGGTTCGTCGGACTCCGTTTACGAAGCACATTTAGCACCGATTATTCAGGCGCATCAAAGAAATCACCCGGAAGATGCCCTCAAAATATCGATCGGATTGTCGAGCCAGCTTTTGGAGCAGCTGCAAAGCGATATTTTTGACGTCGTATTTTCGTATATTCCGCTTCGGAATCCTAAATTTCACTGTGAAATTTACAAAGAAGACCCGATGATCCTTGTCACGGACTGGAATAACCGCAAGTATCAAAAAGGGATCCGGCAGGAAGAACTTTTGCAGGAAAATTATCTGATGTGCAATTTTGCCCTCCAGAATGTCGGCCAGTTTATTCGAAATCTTTTCCCGAAATACCACCAATTTTCGCTGGAAATTGACGACTGTTCGAAAATCATCCCATTTTTGATCGGCCAGCAGAACTACACATTTCTTCCCAAAGATACAGCGGTTTCCTATATAAAAGAGAAGAAACTGCGGGAAGTGGAATTGCTTGATTTTCAGACGCCTGTGATTAATAGTTACATTATTGGCAAAAAAAGCAAAAAAAACTTATGGGAGAGCATGTTTATTGTTGCAAATGCCTATAACCTATGATAAACTTTTATAATATATAGAAATTTAAAGTTACGAAAAAAGGAAAAGTGACTGCGGTCAAAGCGGGAAAAGCCAAAGTAACCGTAACGGAAAAATTGAAAAAGAAAAAGCGCAAAATCGGGGTTGTTACGGTTAAAGTGAAGGCGAAAAAGGCGGTCGAGATTTCACAGTCGGAAAATCATACAGCCGCCGGGGGAAACCCTGGTGGCTGCTTATTTTTAGGGGGGAGATTGTGGTCTGCGAGACGAAAATTATCAACTAGGTCAAGGTGCAAGTCCTAGTTGTGTGGTTTAAAAAGAAAAATCGTTGCTCAGACCAAAAGGAAAGTCCTAGTTGTGTGGTCTGAGGCGAGAAACCGCCGTCTGAACCAAAGGTAAAGTCATTGTTATATGGTTTAAAAAGAGAAATCGTTGTCTGGGTCAAAAGGAAAGTCCTAGTTGTGTGGTCTGAGGCGAGAAACCGCCGTCTGAACCAAAGGTAAAGTCATTGTTATATGGTTTAAAAAGAGAAATCGTTGTCTGGGTCAAAAGGCAAGTCCTAGTTGTGTGGTCTGAGGCGAGAAAACGCCACCCAGACCAAAGCCACTATCTATCTCCGACCGTTTGTCGCAAAAAACGACCGTTTGTCGCAAATGAGTTGTAATAATATGTAAATGAATGATATGATGAATAAAAAATTCAAAACAAAGGAGATTGATTTATGAAAGTTTTAAGTTTGTTTATAAAGGAAAAGAATATTTCTTATTAACTGGAAAAACGTATAAACTTACTGTTGATGAATTAAAGAAAGCAAAACAAACTGCTAAAAAACAGAATAAAAAATTAAGTCAGGTTATTCCATATTTTTGTATACAAATTGCATGTATAAAATATAATGCTGGTCAGGAAATAGATATAAAGAATTGTGGAAGATTGGTTGGAGTTACGTATTCTAATAAAAAGCGGACTAAATTTGGCAGACTGAATCGGGTAGATATAGGTTTAAAAGATGATAGCCGGATTGTTATTTGGAAACGAAGAAAATCTGATTCGGCAGTCCAGGTATCTACATTTGCGTTTGATAATAAGATTAAACAAAAATTAGTGGAAAAGAAAAAGGTATCTTTTACAAATAAAAAGCTACTTCAGTTTAAAACGTGTTTTACGATGAAAAAAATAGCAGTGGGAAAAAAGTTAAGATTAAAAGGCAATATATATGCGTTATTGACAAATAGGAGGTTGAAATCATGCGAAAGTTAATGTTATTTGTAATGCTTTTTATATTGTTTTGCATTCCTGCAAAAGCATCCTATGCAAAGCCAGATGTGACGAGCGGTAAATGCGGAGAAGATGTCTATTGGAATTATGATGAAGCTACGTTTACGTTAACGATATCTGGAAACGGAAAAATAACTTCCAATCCATGGCGTGATTATTTTGACGAAGGGCAGATTGGGGTGAATCTGGTAATAGAAAAAGGGATTACTTCAATCGGTAAAAACATATTTGTGTTTGAGTGGTTTGGAAATGTAAGTATAGGTCCTGATGTGGTTGAAATTGAACAATCCGCATTTAGTGATACTTATATCGAAAAATTGGAGCTTGGTGATTCCGTAAAAAAAATTGGTGAATCTGCTTTTAATTCCGGTGGCAGATTAAAGGAATTAAATTTAAAAAATGTCGAAGAAGTAGGGGAGTGTGCATTTGAAGGCTTTACACACTTGGAGAAAGTGACTTTTGGTAAAAATCTAAAAAAGATATCAAAAAGTGCTTTTGAAGGATGCCTTTCTTTAAAAGAAGTTGAGTTTCAAGGGGGGCACCCAAGATAGCAAAAAATGCATTTAAAGATGACCGCTTTCTGAAAGTGATTATAAATCATTCGGAAAGCTCCATACCGCTTGGAAAATTAGATAAAGATCTGACTTGGTATCAGGAGGGGAAGAAAGTTACAACGATTTCTCCCGGAAAGACAGCAAAATGTAAAGGACGGCTGTTTAAGGTAAAGTACAAAGATTTGAAAGGAACGTTTGAGGGAAAACTTCCGAAAACTTACCGATATGCAGAGGATAAATACCTGCCGACAAAAGGAAAGCGAAAAGGATATTTTTTCTATGGATGGAGTGATAATGGATATTATTGGCTGAGTGATCTATGTGATCTGCGGGGAAATATTACATTAATGCCAATCTGGATTCGATACAAGGTTAAGAAAATGAATGCTACCACCAGAAGATTTTCTTATTCTATAGAGAAAAAATATGATTATTTCTATAGCAGGACAGCTCAGATTCGTTACTCCGCGGATAAAGGAATGAAAAAAGCAAAAACGCTTTGGTGTGACAATCTTTGGAAAGGAAGTTTTACAATTAAAAATCTGAAAAAGGGAAAGAAATACTATGTACAATTTCGAACCAGAGATGAAGATTCCAAATCGCCATGGAGCAATCCTATTAGGATTTAGGGAAAATCTGTAACATAATTAACAATCACTTCTGCCAACTTCTAGTGCCTTTTTGCAATTGTCAAATGTCCCGAAAAATGCTACACTTAAAACAATAAAGCATTGCGAAATACTATTTGTTGGCAGCAAAACGACAGGGAGGAAAGAATGATAACAATGAATGTATATGCAAAGGAAAACACAGCACCGGTGATCGTGGAGGCAGAAGCGGTTGCGGGATTGCAAAAATTGGCGCGGATTTTCTGCGGAGATATCGAAAAGGTGACCGGACATCAGCCGGAGTGCGTAGAAGGCTGGCAGGAAAATGCGTCAGACCACATCTTGGTGGCGACGTGTGATAACAGTAAAATATTGGCAGGATTGGAAACGCAGAAAAAAGTGGATCTGAGCCAAATTCGAGGCAAAAGAGAAGTGTATGGGATTTTCTGCCTTGAAAATATGCCGGAACAAGGGAAAAATGTACTTGTGATCGCGGGAAGTGATAAGCGCGGTGCAATATATGGAATGTTTTACATTTCTCAGAAAATCGGTGTCTCGCCGTGGGTGTTCTGGGCTGATGCTGTGCCGAAAAAGAAAGAAGAAATTGTATTTGATCAAAAGATAGAGACAATTTCCAAAGAGCCAAGTATGCGCTACCGTGGATTTTTCATTAACGATGAACAGCCGTGTTTCGGAAATTGGGCGAAGGAAAAATTTGGAAGTTCCAAGCCGACACCGGAACTTTACGAACATATTTTTGAATTGTTGCTGCGCTTGAAGGGTAACTATATCTGGCCGGCGATGTGGCGTTCGGATTTTTCGATGGATCATTTTGAAAATGCGCTGCTTGCAGACGAAATGGGAGTGATCGTGGGTGCTTCCCACCATGAGCCGTGCTGCCGTTCCGGCGGAGAATTTCAGACACTGCGAAAAACGCATCCGGAGTATGGAACAGAGTGGAGTTTTCTGTCGAATGCAGAGGGAATCAGCAAATTCTGGCGCGACGGACTTCTTCGTAATAAAGACTGTGAAAGCCTTATTACAATTGGGATGCGGGGCGAGTTTGATTCCTATTTAATGCCGGAAGATGCGACGTTGGAAGACAATATCAATGTACTGAAAGCGGCGATCACGGAGCAGAAAAAATTGATCGCGGAATGTGTGGAGGCAAAACATCCGCAGCTTCTGGCGATTTATAAAGAGGTAGAGGACTATTACCAAGGGGATGAAAATACTCCGGGATTGAAGGACTGGGATGTTATTCGTGATGATATTATGATGCTTTGCGACGACAATTTTGGGCATGTGAGAACTCTGCCAAATGAAGAGGAACGCAAGCATCCGGGTGGCTTTGGTATGTATTATCATTTTGATTATTATGGTGGCCCGGTATCGTATCTTTGGATCAACTCGACACCGCTTACCAAAATTTGGGAACAGATGACAATGTGTTATGAATACGGCGTCCGCGATGCGTGGATCGTCAACGTCGGCGATATCAAAAATCAGGAATTGCCGCTAAGTTACTTTTTGGATCTTGCCTATGATTTCGACAGCTGGGGAAGTGCGGCACCAAATACGACGCTGCACTATACAAAACAATGGCTGCAGAACCTCGGATTTACCGAAGAAAAATACGAGGGACTTGAGCAGGTAGTGGAGGAATATACACGCTGGAATGGTATGTGCCGGCCGGAAGTTCTTAAAGCCGATACGTATCATGCGGTTCATTATAATGAGGCGGCGAGAATGATCGAGCGTGCCGGCCGCGCGGAAAAAATTGTGACGGAACTCCGCGGAAAGCTTGCCGGTGATCCGCTTGCAGACTGTTTTTACGAGTTGATTTATTATCCGGTCATGGCTTCGGCAAATATTTTAAAAATGAATCTGTATGCGGGGCTGAACCAATTTTATGTCAAACAGAGGAAAAAACTGGGAAATCGTTTTGCACCGAAAGTTCAGCAATGTATTGACAAGGATAAGAAGCTGACAGAAGAATATCATACATTGCTCGGTGGAAAATGGAATCATATGCAGTCGGTATTTCACGTGGGTTACATCGGTTGGAACGACGAAGAATGGCAGTATCCGGACTGCCACATTCTGCATCCGGTCAATGCACCGCGTCTTCTTGTGAGTATTTCAGATGAAGAAAAAACAACCGGCGGCAATCATTGGCGAAGAACGACATTGCCGATAAATCTGGTGTCTCCTATTGCAGCAAGCAAATGCATCGATGTGGCAAATGGTGGAGAAGGGGAACTTTCCTTCCGTATCCGTTGGAGTGATCCTCGTATTCAAATCATCCAAATAGGTGCACAAATAGACACAAAAAAGGTCGGGGAAAACACCTATGAAATCGTTGCAAAGACAGAGGATATCCTGCAATTTCAAGTTAGCTATCAGCCAAATGACGCTGAGTTTGAGACATTTGATACTTCTATTTGTATCTATGCCGACAATGCAGAAGAGACTGCGGAATTATCGGAAAATAATACGCAGGAAACCCGTGTTGATATCGCAGTGCATGCAGAATGTTTGAATCTTTCCGATGTGAAACCGGATACATTGATTGAAAATGATGGCTGTATCTGCGTGGAAGCGATGGATTATGCGGAGGCAAAAAAGACGGAAGAGGCACATTGGCAGCATATTTACGGTTATGGAAAAACCATTGGCAGTTTGAAAGTGGTGCCTTCGACAGCCACTTTTGAAAAGGCGGAAGAGGCACCGAGTGTAACCTACCGCATTTATGCAAAAACAGCAGGAAAATACGAGATGGAACTTTTTACGGCACCAAACAATCCGGTTGTTTATCAAGGAAAAATGTGTGTGGCTTATAAAGTCAACAACGCAGAAACAGAGGAATTAAATACAATTCCGAACGAAGGATTTGTGCCTTGGCTCAGCCACAGCTGGGAGCGCGGTGTCCTTGACCAGATTCATAAAGCAGCCTGCACGGTGGAATTGCAGAAAGGCGAAAATGAAGTGACGATTTTCGCATTGGATCCGGCAGTGGTTCTGGAAAAAGTTGTATTTACAAAAGAAGGCTGTGAGAAGAAGAAATCTTATCTCGGACCGGTGGAAAGTTACCGTGTAGAGTAGAAGGGAAATAAGGCGATACGAAATGAGTTGAGTCATTCCGATGCTGCTTACCTTTGTTTTGCGAAAATTTAAAAGAAATGAAACAACATTATAAACGGAAGGAAAATGATATGAAAAAAGTTTTTTTGGTTATTGCCATAATTGGTATTATTTTGTGTGGATGTGGACGAACTCTGGAGGAAAGCATAAAAACAGAGAGCAGCGCTACACAAAATGATAACGGGGTAAGAATACAAAGTTGTGAGTTGCCGTATGATGGTGACAAGGAGATGTATATAGATAGTGTATACTTACAGGATAAATTACAAGTTTTGAGTCTGGCAATGGAAAATGATGATTTTGTTTTAAAAAGAAGCGTGATGAGTGAAGTTGGGGTGTGGGAGGAGCACAAAGAAGAACTGGATGGGGAAATTAAGAAACACATTGGAATTTCAGATGACGATGTAGCATATATTACCAAAATTCATAAGGAATCGGAAGATACGCTATTTGCTCTTTGGCAACAGTGTAAATTAGTGAATAATGAAGACGATGATAGTTTGACGCGTACCTATATCAAATTTGGAGTCGTGAAGATCGATGTTCAAACCTGGGAAATGAAAATGCTTTGGACAAATGATATGGATGAAAAAGATGCAAATGCAGGAGTGACCGACTTTGGGATAACAGATGTCGGTGATTTTATGTTGTATTTTGGGCAACAGCAAAAAATAGTAAATTATAATAGTCAAGGCGAAGCAAAAGCTGAGTTTGATATGAAAAACTCTTTTAGCGGGGTGGCACAGTTTAATGGAGACGATATTTGGACTTTGTCAAAGGAAACGAAGGCAATAACTCGGTATAGTTATGCAGAGGGAAAGGTTGAAAAGCAATCAAGTACACCTTTTGAAATGGAAGAAAATGCACAAATGTGGAAGATTTTTGGGGATTTGGATGAAAAACTATATTTCTTTGACAAAGGAGAGTTGTATATAGTCAAGGAATCCAAGGAATTGGAAAAGGTGTTTCCGAATGAAAAGTTACCGGTGGCTTTTACGGACTATGTAAATTCGGATACAGAAAGTAAAAGCTATTTAATTGGACCGAAAGTGATAGACGGGGGAGAAAAGAAAAATGACAATTCGATCCAATTGCAGGTATATGTAATTGTTTAAAATTTAACAATCTATTTGCATTTTCTCTCACAATGTGCTATTCTATACGATGAGCGGTATTCGTAGGAAACTGCATCAGATGATTATGCGTCACCACACCACGGAAGTAAGGAGGCGGTGACATGCAGATAGGTTTTATCGGCGCGGGAAAAGTCGGATGTTCGATCGGAAAATATTTGAAAGAACATGGCAGACCGGTTGCCGGGTACGTTAGCCGACATATCGAAAGCTCGGAATTTGCTGGGACTTTCACAGATACGAAGGCATTTGAAAATTTACAAGAAATGACAGAAAGTTGTGACATTCTGTGCATTACGACGACCGATCGGGAAATCGAAAATGTATGGAACGAGTTGCAAAAACAGGATTTAAAGGACAAAATAATTTGCCATTTTAGTGGCTCATATTCATCTGCGGTTTTTCAAGGAATCGACGAAAAAAAGGCGTTTGCCTGCTCGATTCATCCTATGTGTGCGTTCAGCGACAAATCCACAAGTTACCGACAATTGAATGACGTAGTATTTACAATGGAAGGCGACGACAAAGCACTTGCTGTCATGCGTCCGCTTTTTGAGCAAATGGGAAACCGGGTGCTGCAGATCGATTCGGACAAGAAAGTACTTTATCATTGCAGCGCTTCGCTTGTCAGCAATTTTATGATCGGGCTGTATCAAATGGGACTCGACTGCATGGAAGACTGCGGACTGGCGAAAGAAGAAGCCGAATTGCTGCTTGGTCCTCTGGTGCGCGGAAATATCCATGCGCTGCTTGAAAAAGGACCGGCGCAGGCGCTTTCCGGACCGATTGAGCGAAATGACGTGTCAGTCATTTCCAAACATTTACAGGCGCTCGGCGAAGAAGACGCGCAGTTGTATCGGCTTGTGGGGAAAAAGGTTCTGGAAGTTGCGAAATTGCGCAATCCGGATGAAAATTATGAGGAATTAGAGACACTATTATAGAAAGAAGGAAAACAGCATGAAAAATACAGTATTAACATTTCAGCAGGCAAAGGAAAATGGCGAAAAATTGACAATGTTGACCGCTTATGATTATTCTACGGCAAAATTGATTGACGAAGCAGGCGTAAACAGCATATTGGTCGGTGATTCGCTGGGAAATGTAATCCTTGGATACGAGGACACGATTTCCGTTACGATGGAAGACATGATCCATCACGGCGCAGCGGTAGCGCGTGGGGCTAAAAATGCGCTGGTTGTCATTGATATGCCGTTTATGTCTTATCAGACTTCCGTTTATGATGCCCTTGTCAATGCCGGACGTTTGATGAAAGAAGGACGCGGCGATGCGGTCAAACTGGAAGGCGGCGTGGAAGTATGTCCGCAGATCAAAGCGATCGTAGATGCCGGAATTCCGGTATGTGCACACATTGGTCTGACCCCACAGTCCATCAATGCGTTTGGTGGATTTAAAGTGCAGGGAAAGAGCGAGGCAGCAGCAAAAAAACTTCTGGAAGATGCGAAAGCAGTGGAAGAAGCGGGTGCATTTGCTGTCGTGATCGAAGGTGTGCCGGCGAAGATTGCAGCGCTTATCACGGAGCAGCTTCATATCCCAACTATTGGAATCGGAGCCGGAAAAGATTGTGATGGACAGGTTCTCGTGTATCAGGATATGCTTGGAATGTTCTCTGATTTTACACCAAAATTTGTCAAACGCTATGCGAACATCGGCGAAGTGATGAAGGAAGCATTTCAGAATTACATCAAGGAAGTGCAGGACGGCGTATTTCCGGCAGAAGAAAATACGTACAAAGTGGACGACAGTGTCATTGAGAAACTGTATTGATGAAAATGTGTGGCGAGGGGTGATCGTATGAGAAATATTGGTAAAGCCAAAAAAGAAGATGTGGAAAGCATTTTGAAATTATACAAATCCCAGCTTGGCGAGCCGTTTTGTGCCTGGGATGACGGGTATCCGTGCGAGGAAAACATTGCGGAAGACCTTTCCAGAGAGTCGCTGTTTATTATGAAAGATGGAAACGGCGATATTTTGGCAGCGATTTCAGTGGATCAGGACGAAAATGTCGAAAATCTCACCTGCTGGACCCCGGAATTACAGCCGGGAGCCGAATTGTCGCGGCTTGCGGTGCGACTTGATCTTCAAAATGGAGGCATTGCCCGCGAAATGATTCGTTTTGGAATGGACGAACTGCGGAAACGCGGGAAAAAGAGCATTCATTTTCTTGTAAACAAAGCCAACCAAAAGGCGATACGGTCTTACGCACCATTTCATTTTCACGTCGTCGGCGAATGCGAATTGTATGAGCAGACATTTTTGTGTTATGAAAAAGAATTGTGATGCCAACACGCCGAAAAAAATCTTGCCAACACGCCGAAAAAATTTTTGCCAATACGCCGAAAAAAATCTTGCCAACACGCCGAAAAAGAGGTATGCTATATACGAGGTGAATGATTGTGAGAGAGTATAGAGCAAGAATTGTTGATGAGATTTTAAAAGATAAATTGGAAGCCAAGGGGGCGATTCTTATCGAGGGACCAAAATGGTGCGGAAAAACGACAACAGCATTGCAGGTGGCCAATAGTGTTCTTCGTATGGACGAACCTTCGAAAAGAGAAAGTAATCTGAAAATGTCAGAAATAGATCCGAGCCGTTTATTACAAGGTGTTACGCCGCGATTGATCGATGAATGGCAGATTGCCCCCAAAATATGGGATGCTGTTCGCTATGAAGTGGATTGCAGAGGCGAAGAAGGGCAGTTTATTTTGACTGGATCAGCGGTTCCGGTAGAAACGAAAGAGATTACTCATTCTGGAGCCGGAAGATTTACTTGGCTGACGATGCGTACGATGTCATTATATGAGTCGCAGGAATCTTCAGGGGAAGTAAGTTTAGAAGACTTGTTTGATTCCCCGGATAAAATATCCGGAAGTAATGCACATGATATTGATTCATTGGCGTTCCTTATCTGTCGAGGCGGCTGGCCACATGCAATCGGGATGAAACGCAAGGCAGCATTGTCACAGGCGGAGGATTATTTTGATGCGGTGGTGAAATCAGATATAAACCGGGCAGATGGTGTAAATAAAAATCCAGAGCGAGTAAAGCGGTTGATGCGTTCTTATGCGAGATATCAAGGAGCACAGATAACAGGGACTGCATTGCGTGATGATATATTTGCCAATGAAACAGAGACGATTAGCGAAGATACGGTTCTATCTTATGTGAATGCACTGAAGAAAATTTTTGTGATAGAAGATATGCCTTCGTGGAATCCGAATCTTAGGTCAAAAACAGCGATACGAAGTTCAGATACCCGATATTATGCTGATCCATCCATTGCGACAGCAGCATTGGGCGTAGGACCAAACGATTTGCTCAATGATTTAAACACGTTCGGTCTGCTGTTTGAAACACTCTGTGTTCGGGATTTGCGTGTATATGCAGATGCATTAGGTGGTCAAGTGCTGCATTATCGTGATAAAAGTGGTCTGGAATGTGATACCGTGATCCATTTAAAAAATGGCACATACGGATTGGCAGAAATAAAACTTGGTGGAGATAAATTGATAGAAGAAGGCGCAAAAAATTTGAAGGCGTTGGCTGAGAAAATAGACACTACAAAAATGAAGGCACCGGCATTTATGATGATTGTCATAGGAGTTGGTGATTATGCATACCGCAGACAGGATGGTATTTACATCGTGCCAATCGGCTGCTTAAAAAATTAACTGGTTACCGAACCAAATTGGAGGAAGAAAAATGGAAATTATAACAACGGTAGACGGAGTAAGAAAACAGGTAAAAGAGTGGAGAAAAGAGGGACTTAGTGTAGGACTTGTACCTACGATGGGCTACCTTCACGAAGGACATAAAAGTTTGATCGATAAGGCGGTTGCTGAAAATGACCGCGTGGTTGTCAGTGTATTTGTCAATCCGATCCAGTTTGGACCGACAGAGGATCTGGCAAGTTATCCAAGAGATCTTGACCGCGATGCTGAGCTTTGTGAGAAGGCCGGCGCAAATGTCATTTTCCATCCGGAAGACAGCGAAATGTACTTTGATGATTTCTGCACCTATGTGGATATGGACGATCTGACCAAGGGACTTTGCGGAAAGACAAGACCGACACATTTCCGCGGAGTATGTACGGTGGTTTCCAAATTGTTCCATATTGTTGCGCCGGACCGCGCCTATTTTGGACAGAAAGATGCCCAGCAGTTAGCAGTTATCCGCCGCATGGTGCGCGACCTGAATTTTGACATTGAGATCGTCGGCTGCCCGATCGTGCGTGAGGCAGACGGACTGGCAAAAAGTTCCAGAAACACCTATCTGAGCACAGAAGAAAGAACGGCCGCAACGGTACTCCACAAAGGCTTGACAGCGGGAGAAGAACTTCTCAGATCCGGCGAAAAAAACGCAGCAAAAGTAGTGGCAGAGATTCGCAAAGTTATCGAAAATGAGCCATTGGCGAAGATTGATTATGTCGAATTAGTAGACTGGAATACACTGAAACCGGTAGAAACTGTCAGCGGAGAAGTGCTTTGTGCGGTCGCTGTATACATTGGAAAGACGAGACTGATCGACAACTTTATCCGATAACGGCAACGATTTCGAATTTATGAGAGAGAGAGAAGAGGTTGAACCAAATAGGGACAAAACCTCTTCTTTTTGTACACATATGAGATATTTTTATAGTTAAAAGCGTGTAATAAGTGAAAGGCTTTTCAAATACAACAGAAAGGGGAAACAGATTTGGACAATAACGAATATATCCAAAGCGTAAATGAGTATTCGGATCTCATATACCGAGTTGCGCTGCATGCTTGTGGAAATCAAATGGATGCGGAAGATATGGTGCAAAATGTATTTATCAAATTATTTCAGCATAAAAAGCCGTTTACTTCTGAGGAACACAAGAAAAGCTGGCTTATCCGGGTGACGGTAAATGAATGTCATACGTTATTCCGTTCGGTCTGGAAGAGCAGGGTACAGCCGATGGAACAGATTGAATGCAGTACACAAACGAGTATGGAAGAACCGAGTGATCTGTATGATGCGGTGATGGAACTGCCGGCAAAATACCGGGTTTTGATCGATCTGTACTATTATGAAGATTACTCCGTTAAAGAGATCGCGGATATATTAAAGATGAATGTTTCTACAATTCAGACCCGCCTGATGAGGGCGAGAAAAATGTTAAAAGAAAAACTCGAGGGAGGAATGACTTATGAGAGAAAGAGATTTATTTAAGAAAAATTATCCGGAAATTAAGATGTCGGAAGAGGCAAAACAAAAATTGTTTGACCTGCCGAATGTGGAAAAAAATGGCAGCAAACACAACTTGCGCCGTGCAGCGGTAATTCTATTTGCCATTTGTGCAGTTGGGCTTGGAGGAGTTGGTTATGCAGCATCCAATGGCTACATTTTCAATTCTGCCGGGCATAAATACAAAGCGGAATATTATGTGAATGGCGAGAAAAAGCACGTGGAAAACGAAGTAAAAGAGAATGGCGATTTCAGAATGTCGTATCACGACAAAGATTCGGCATACGAATCTGAGACACAGGGAGATAAGGATCATACGGTAAAGGTGATTGACATAGATTGCAATGGTGAAAATGGAGAAAAACAGTCGCGGACATGGACTTTGGAAATTGACAAAACAGAGTCGGTGGAGGACCAGATTTGGGGAATCCGCAGTCAATTAACACCAGAGCCACAACAGGCAGAAAAAATGTCCGAGGACTTTCTGACAAAACTCCAAAAGACAGCAGATTCGCTTGGTGGTGTCTGGCAGAAGGGAATTAATATGTCGCTTGAGGATTACCGCAAGATCAATCTTGGACATTTGATCATCGTGGAAGATAGGGAGATGGACAACGGAAAGAAGGCCTGGATCTACCTGGATATCGAAGAACCCGCGAAAGCAATGAATTCCCATAAAGTTATAACGGTACAAAGTGTAGTCGGGGAAAAAGCCATTTTTGATGTAAAACTTGGCAACGGAGGATTTGAGGAAATATCACTGCATGAGGGCTGATCTTAACTGCTAATTCCACCGACAAATCTTGACTTTTTTCGTCAAAAACTATATACTGATTTCATGGGTATGTAAAGTAAAGATGAAAGAAGGATCAAGATGAAAAAAGCAACGATAAGATATTGCTGCAACGCCTTGATTATGGGTGTTGCAGTATTTGCGTGCGGAATATTTGCAGAGACTTCGGTGAAAGCGGAAGGGACACCGGAAACGGTTCCCCCGATTGAAAGTGCAGCTCCGCAGGTTACGCCGGAAGTTAGTGCAGTGCCGACAGTTGTTACACCGGCACCGACGGTGACACCGGTCACACCAACGCCGACGCCGCATGTGAAACCATTGAAAAAAGTTACCAAAGTTAAGGCTGTGCGGTATTCGACGACCGCTGTCAAGGTTTCCTGGAAGCAGACGAAGCAGGCAGAATATTATCACGTCTATTATAAATTGGGAAAAAATGGAAAATACAAACTTGCCGGGACGACACAGAACGATCATTTTCTTGTGAAAAAACTGAAGAATAAGAAAACGTATTCATTTTATGTGACGGCGGGAAAAACAAAAAAAGAATCGTCATCGGACAGCCAGCCTTCGGAAAAAAAGAAAATGACGATGAAAAAGTATCAGCGGAAAGTGGTATTTGCCGGAGATTCCATCTGCGAGGGCATTGCTTATGAGGGCGGATTTCCGACGATGCATCTGGACGCAAAGAAAAAAGTAGTTGCTTACCGTGGCCTGAATACCGTGACGTTCCATACCAAAAGGATTTTTAAGGGAAGAACGGGACTGCAGAAGCTGATCGCAGAGAATCCGTACCGCGTTTATATGATGCTTGGAATGAACGAAATTCATTATCGGCCGGCATCGCAGATGATCTCGGAATACAAAGATATGATCGAGGCGATTCAGCAGGCAGATCCGAATACGGATATTGTATTGTGCGCTGTTTCACCTGTCACAAGAGCCGAAAAAGCAAGGCATCCGGGCATGAAACAGATTCCTATTTTTAATCGGCGTCTGAAAAAACTTGCGAAAAAAATGGGATTGAAATATCTCGATTATACAGACTTTTTAAAAGACTCCGGCGGATTTTTGAAAGCCGGATATGCGACAGGCGATGGTTATCATTGGAAGCCGCCTGCGTATGCTAAATTTGGAACGGTAATTGGGAAATATGATAAATCATTGGATCAGTAAAAGGAGATTGAAAAATGACGAAATTCAGAAAAATAATTTGTACTATATTAGCAATGACACTTTTGATCGGACTGGTGGCAGAGCCGGCGCAGGCGAAGCCAAAGGCAAATTGCAAGTCACTCTGCTCTGCGGCATTAAAGGCGACAGGCGGCAGTGCAAATTTGAAATATGCGTCGAAAAGTGCATTGGATTTTGGCGCACTTTCTTCCGCAGCCAGAAAGAAAGTAAAGACAATGCAGTATGTATTTGATGCAAAAGAAGCTTATAGTTTGTGTGTGATGCAAGCAAAAAATGCGTCTCAGGCAAAGAGCCTTCTTGGCACATTGAAGAGCTATAAAAAGAGAAATTGCAAGAGCGATTATCTCAGTGATTATACGGCGGCAGAAAAGCAGGTATTTCAAAATGCAGTTTGCGGTCAAAAAGGGAAGTATGTCTGGTACATTGCCATGTCACCGAAAAAAGATGTGAATATGAAAGGTCAGACTGCTCTTAAGAAGAAGTTATAAGAGGAGTTAAGACATGGTTTTCAGCAGTTTATTGTTTTTGTTCCGCTTCCTGCCGATTGTTCTTTTGGCATACTACATCCTGCCAAAGAAATGCCGGAATTTCGTATTATTTTTGTCGAGTCTTGTTTTTTATGCGTGGGGCGAACCGGTATATGTGGTACTCATCCTGCTTTCTACATGCGTAGACTATGCGGCGGGGCTTGCGGTGCATTATTTTAAAGAAAAGGGGAAAATGAGTGGTGCCAAAGTTATGGTTGCCTGTTCGGCAGTCATAAATCTGGCACTTCTTGGCTTTTTTAAATATGCCGGTTTTTTTCTTCAGATCGTTCATCAATTGACCGGTTTGGCGATGCCTGAGCTGCATCTTGCATTGCCAATCGGTATTTCTTTTTATACCTTTCAGACGATGTCCTATACGATCGATGTGTATCGCGGGGATGCTAAAATGCAAAAGAATTTTATTACGTTTGGAGCCTATGTTGCGCTGTTTCCACAGTTGATCGCGGGGCCGATCGTCCGTTTTAAGGATGTCGCAGAACAATTGGATCATCGAAAAGAGACGATTTCGCAGTTTAGCAAAGGAATCCTTCGATTTATGGTGGGACTCGGAAAGAAAGTGTTGATCGCGAATCAAGTGGGGGCCCTTTGGAGCCAGATTGCGGCGATGCCGGACAGTGAGCTGACGACTGCGATGGCATGGCTTGGTGTAGTGGCGTTTACATTGCAGATTTATTTTGATTTTTCGGGATATTCGGATATGGCAATCGGTTTGGGCGCAATGTTCGGTTTTACCTTTCCGGAAAACTTCAATTATCCATATGAATCAAAAAGCATTACGGAATTCTGGCGCCGCTGGCATATTTCGCTGGGGACGTGGTTCCGGGAATATGTGTATATTCCGCTGGGAGGAAACCGCCATGGTGTCGGACGTCAGATATTAAATCTGGCAATCGTGTGGTTTTTAACCGGATTGTGGCATGGCGCATACTATAATTTCATATTGTGGGGAGTGTACTATGGCGTGCTTCTTGTGCTTGAGAAATTTGTATTAAAAAAGGTGTTAGATAAATTACCTGCGGCGTTTGGACATATTTATACGATGTTATTTGTCATGATTGGATGGAGTTTGTTTTCGTGGCAGGACATGACAGACAGTGCAAATTATATGCGTGCGATGTTTTTCCGGACCGGAGCGGGAGTTGTGAATCAGCAGACGATGTATCTTCTGGTATCCCATGCGGCTTTGCTTGTCATTGCCGTCATCGGATCGCTGTCCGTTGTAAAACGGTTTCTAATTTGCAGAGCTTTCCCCGAAGATACGGCACGTAGAGAGAGTGCAGCAATTCTATTTACTATCGTATTGTTTATTGCCTGCGTCGCATTGCTTGTGAATTCGTCTTACAATCCGTTTTTGTATTTTCGGTTTTAAGGAGGTGGCAAAGTGAAAAAGCTAAAAATATTGTCGATTATTGTCTTTTGTGTTATGCTGTTTGGGGGCGCAGTCATTACGGCGGTTTTACCGAAAAAAGCGTATTCCGATTTGGAAAATAGAAATTTGGAACAGAAACCGCAGCTCACCAAAGAGCAGTTTTTACAGGGAAAATATCAGGAAAAATACGAAGCTTATCTGAGCGACCAGTTTTTCCTGCGGGATCGATGGGTGGATCTGGCGGTGACCCTCCAAAAACAAATGGGAAAAAGGGATATCAACAATGTTTATCTGGGAAAAGAAGGTTATCTTTTAGAAAAAGACGACGAAAATGAGTATGATAAAGAGCAAGTGGAAGAAAATGTAAAAACGTTGTCTTCCTTTCTGAATGATATGTGTGAAATGTTTGGCGAGAAGCAGGTAAGCTGTCTGATGATTCCATCGAAGACACTTGCACTTTCGAAATATTTGCCGGCATATTCGCAGGTTTCCGAGCATACCGAGGTGTTAGATGCATTGCAAAAATCTCTGTCACATCCGGAACGGATGATTTATCTGAAAGATGTTATGCAAAGCCACCAGAATGAATATATCTATTATCGGACCGATCATCATTGGACGACGCTCGGTGCTTATTATGCGTACAAAGAATGGGCAGAAAAGAGCGGACAGGCAGCCGCGAAGCCAATTACGGAGTATACGCAGGAAACGGTATTTGATGATTTTTACGGAACGACATACAATAAAGTACATGTAAATGTCCCAAAAGACCAGGTTACACTTTTTAAAAATGCATCGCAGGAGGCCGTTCACGTCAATATGGATGACGGCGATGTAGAAGCAGACACGTTGTATTTTCCCAAAGAAGCAAAAGAAGGATTTAACCGCTACAATGTATTTTTATCCAAGAATACCTTTCAGATAGAGATAACGACAAAGGCAAAAACCGGAAAAACACTGCTCCTGATCAAGGATTCCTTTGCCAATTGTTTTGTCCCGTTTTTGACGGAAAATTATGACCGAATTATCCTGATCGATTATCGTTATGGGAAACTTCCAATCGGCCAGATTCTTGACAAATACGAGGATATCACAGATGTGCTTGTGATGTTTAATACGGAAAAATTTATGCAGAATACAAAACTCGCCGGCCTTGCAAATGTAGAAAAGAAAAAGCAGACATTGGAAGAGTTTAATCCGGATGATTTTTTGGAATAACTGAAAATTTTGAATAAATGCACGTTTTAGCGAAAAAAGTTTTGAACAAATGCACGTTTTAGCATAAAAAAGTTTTGAACAAATGCACATTTTAGTGTATAATAATTTTGAACAAATGCATTTTTGCGAAAAAAGGGAGGTATGAGTATGTTTTTTAAGCGAAAAGCATATGAAAAACTGCGTGAATGGAAAGAAAAGTATGCAGATTGTTACAGTATCCTGTTGGAAGGTCCCAGACGAGTGGGAAAATCGACGATTGCAGAGCAGTTTGCAAAAAATGAATATGAAACTTATATTTTAATTGATTTTGCCAATATTTCAAATACGTTGCTGGCTTGTTTTGATGATATTAATGACTTGGATGTATTTTTTTTGAGATTGCAGACGGTTACCGGAAAGAAATTAGTGGAGAAAAAGTCGGTTATTATATTTGATGAAATTCAGTTATTTCCGAAAGTAAGGCAGGCGATTAAATATCTGGTAAAAGATGGAAGATATCATTATATTGAAACAGGATCATTGATATCTATTAAAAAGAATGTAAAGAATATTTTGATCCCTTCTGAAGAAATGAAATTGCAGGTTTATCCGATGGATTATGAAGAATTTTTGTGGGCGGCTGAAAATCCGAACTATGAATTACTTCAAAAATTGTATGAGAGAAAAAAAGAAGTAGGGCAGCAGCTGAACCGCAAATTAATGCGGGATTTTCGTATTTACATGGCAGTTGGCGGTATGCCGCAGGCAGTGGATGCCTATGTAAAAGGCAAAAACTTTACGGAAATAGATGCTGTGAAGAGGACAATACTTTCTCTTTATGAAGACGACTTTAAAAAGATTGATGCTTCCGGGAAAATTACGGCAATGTTTCATTCGATACCGGCACAGTTGTCAAAGGATACGAAAAGATATGTAATATCTTCTGCAACCGGCAAACGGAAAAGCAAAAAAGACGAGGAATTATTGTATGATTTAGCGGATTCCAAAACGGTGCTTTTGACCTATAATTCGACAGATCCAAGAGTAAGTTTAGCTATGACAAAAGATTTAAAAAGTTATAAAATGTATCTTTGTGATACAGGCTTATTTGTAACATTGATGTTTATGGATCGGCCGGCAGCAGAAAATGATATTTATGCAAAATTATTATCGGATAAATTACCGGCAAATCTGGGGTATTTATATGAAAATGCGGTTGCACAGATGATAGCAAGTATGGATAGAGAATTGTATTATCATACTTGGAAAAAGAAAGATACTTCCCATTATTATGAGATTGACTTTTTGCTGTCAATAAAAGATAAAATACGGGCATTGGAAATAAAATCATCGGGAACAGGCAAGCATGAGTCCATTTTGAAATTTCGTGAGAAGTATTCAAAAAATGTAAAGGACACTTATATTATATCTCAGAAAGATGTGGGAAAAAAAGGAAATTTAAAATTTCTTCCGGTTTATTTTGTACCATTTTTATTAAGAGATTTTTGAATTTGTAGAGGACGATGATTATGGACAACATACAATTTGACATTGTCAATCAGGATTTGAATCCGACATTTCTCTTTTCTTGTCAGGTTGACCGGAAAGAGAACGAAAATAATTATCATAAGCACGATTTTATTGAGATCGGAATTATACTAAAAGGGAAAGGTATTTATCATCTGAATGATGAATATGTGCCGGTCAAACAGGGAGATGTTCTGATCTTCAATCCGGGAATCGGCCACGAGAGCATTATCCGTGAAGGTGAAGAAGGCCGGCTGGAATATTTTGTCGGACTTACGGATGTATCGTTTTGCAATATGCGCGAAAATCAGATTGAGCTGAAGGACGGTAGCAATGTGCTGCATACTTCCGGGAAAATGAGGCGTGAAATTTTCCAACTTTGTGAGAAAATGGAAAAGGAAAATACTGAGAGAAAACCGGGAAGTTATTTTATGCTGAAGGCGTATTTAACACAGCTTCTGCTGCATATCGTGCGCGAAGAAATAGAACCGGTTCCAGCCATGAAAGGCCGTGAATTCGAGTCTACCGGAAAAAAATACGTCGCTGCTCAGATCGCAGATTATCTCGATGAACATTATGCGGAGAAGATTTCGCTCGATCAGATTGCGGAAAATATGTATCTGAGTCCGTATTATATTTCCAAGATATTTAAGTCGGAAATAGGAGAATCGCCGATTCATTACCTGATCCGCGTGCGACTGGAACATGCCAAAGAACTGCTGGAACAGAAGGAGGATTTTGGCGTCGCGGAGATCGCGGAAAAAGTGGGGTACGACGATGCGTATCATTTTAGTAAATTGTTTAAAAAGACATATGGGATGTCACCATTGAAGTATCGGAATAGAAAGGGGTAAGGGAAATTCCGGGGTTCATAGAACTATTCCGAACTTCCCCGCCCATACATTTCCCTTTTGCAGAATAATACATGTGAACGGACAAGAAAATCCATTTCTTTTCCGTTCGTTTTTTGTATACTATACAAAGACAGACAAAGGAGGCGGTTTTATGCCATTGAAATATCAGGTTCCGGATGATAAAAAAGTCCGTGTTATCGTGGACAGCGATGCGGCGTGCGAGGCGGATGATCCGTTTGCGATCGCACATGCGTTACTGTGCGATAAGTTTATTGTGAAGGCAATTTTTGCGGAACATTTTAACTGCGAAGGAAGTATGAAGCAGAGTTTTGAAGAGATTCAGAGAGTCGTGAAGGCGATGAAAAAAGAAGTTCCGGTTCTTATGGGAGAAATCGGAAAATTGTCAGAAAAAGGAACCGGGGAGATTTCGGAGGCTTCGTCATTTTTGATCCGCGAGGCATTGCGGGAAGATGACAAACCGCTGTATGTTCTCTGCATTGGGGCGATTACGAATATTGCCTCGGCGATACAGGCGTGCCCGGACATTGTTCCGCGTATGACGGTTGTGTGGATCGGGGGACAGAGCCACGAGCACAGCACCGGCGAAGTGCGGGAATTCAATGCCGGAAATGATATCGAGGCCGCCAATCTTGTGCTGGGAAGCGGTGTCCGGTTTTGGCAGATTCCAAACGATGTGTATGGCAGTATGCGCATCAGTCTCGCCGAGATTCAGATGCGGATCGCACCGTGTGGTGAGATTGGGAAGCATTTGTTTGAGCAAATGGAGGCTTATAACCGGTCAGAGCGTGCCGGATGGACCCCGGGCGAGAGCTGGACATTGGGCGATTCGCCGGCGGTAGGTGTTGTCATGGATGAATTTTGCGGAAAATATCACGAGACGGAAGCGCCGCTCATCAACGAAGATACGACCAACCGTTTTGAGAGCGGAAGGCCGAAAATCCGCGTGTATACGTCGATTGATCCGCGTTTTATATTAGAAGATTTTATCGCAAAACTGCAATGTTTTTATGGAGGAGAAGAATCATGAAAAAGATAGATGTAAATACAAAAAACGTGGTAAATTTTACTAATAATACATTTTCCTGTATTGGTACAGGGCGTATGGATCTGGCATTACATAAAGAATATCTGGATCAGCTTGCCCTTGTGCAAAAAGAGATCGGATTTGAGTATATCCGCGGTCATGGATTGTTTTGTAAAGATATGGCAATTTATCAGGAGCGCGAAGAGGCGGACGGAAGTATCGTCGAGGAGTACAATTTTACGTACCTTGATCAGGTGATGGATGCGTACCGGGATCTCAATCTGAAGCCGTTTATCGAGTTGGGATTTATGCCGGAAAAGATGGCAAGTGGCGAAGAAACGGTATTTTATTGGAAGGGAAATATCACGCCGCCGGCAGATTATGACAAATGGACCAGACTTGTGCAGAACACGCTTCGTCATTTGATCCGTCGTTATGGGGAAGAGGAAGTGTTGACATGGCCGATTGAAGTGTGGAATGAGCCGAACCTTGCGGTATTTTGGAAAAATGCGGACAAAGCGGAATATTTCCATCTTTATGAAGTCAGCGTGAAGGCGGTGAAAGAAGTCAATGCGTCGCTGCGTGTCGGAGGACCGGCAATCTGTGGTGTCGATGATGTGGCATGGCTGACCGATTTTCTTGAATTTGTCAAGGAAAAGAAACTGCCGCTAGACTTTGTGACGAGACATCATTATACCAGCGAAGTGCCGGAAAAATGCGGACATTACAGCTATGTTGCATTGCATCAGCCGGAAGAGGCATTTGAGGTGTTGGAAAAGTCCAGAGAAATTGTGGATAACTACGAAGAATTTGCCGGAAAAGAGATTCATATTACCGAGTTTAATACCTCGTATGTGCCAAATGCGCCGGTGCACGATACGTGTTACAATGCGGCTTATGTCGCGCACATGTTGTCAAGGCTGGGCGACTGCCATGCGTCGTATTCGTATTGGACGTTTGGCGACGTGTTTGAGGAATGGGGCGTGCCGTTTACGCCATTTCACGGAGGATTCGGTCTGGTTGCCAACGGCTGCATTCCGAAGCCGACATTTTGGACATTTGCTTTTTATAAGGGCTTGGACGGCGTCTGCATGCACCGCTCGGAGGAAATGCTCGTCGTAAAAAGAGAAGATGGTTCGTATTATGGCGTGGTCTGGAACCCGGATAATGACGGAAACGGTGGCACATTGGAACTTGACATTAATATTGATATGGTAGAAAATGGAAAATATTGTGCAGTGACAAGACTTGTGGATGAAACGCATGGAAATCCGCTGAAAGTCTGGCATGACCTCGGCGAGCCGGCGAATCCGACGCGTGGGGAAAATGCGCTGCTTCGCGAGGCAGCACATCCTTTTGTGGCGACGCGGCAGCTTGAGGCATCAGAAGGTACGTTGACCCTGCCTGTTACATTGGGAAAAAATGGAATCCTTGCATTCGAACTGCGCCCGGTGGAATGCAGTCAGGATGCGGGCTATGATTACGAGAAAGTGCTTTCGCAGAAAGTGACTTCCCGATAGAGAGGAGAGACACTATGACACCATTAAAATGGTTTTCCGGATTTTTGAAAAAATACCGGCTGGCGATCGTGATCGGACTCGTGCTGATGACGGTCATTGTCGCATGCGCGATTGTAAATCCGTACATTTCCGGAATGATCGTCGATGATGTGATTCAAGGAGGTGCGTACGACCTTTTGCCGAAATTGATCGGCATTATGCTCGCAGTGACGGCAGTGCGTGCGATCCTTCGTTATGCCACGCAGATGATGTTTGAAACCTGTTCGCAGGGGGTACTTTACCGCATGCGTGACGCGGTGTACCGCAAATTGCTGCAGGAAGATTTTGCCTTTTACAACCGCAACAGGACGGGGGATCTGATGAGCCGCCAGACCGGAGATATGGACGCAATCCGTCATTTTGTTGCCTTTGTCATTTACACGGTATACGAAAATATACTGATGTTTATTTTTGCGCTTGTGATGATATTTATGGTAAATGTGAAGCTGGCGCTCTGCATGATGGCCGTATTGCCATTCTGCTTATTTACTACATATTTACAGTCAAAATATGTAAAGCCAAGATTTCACGAATGCCGCCAGAGTTTTTCCGGCCTCAATGCGTTTGTGCAGGAAAATATCAGCGGAAACCGCGTGGTAAAGGCATTTGCAAAAGAAGAATACGAGAAAGAAAAATTTGAAAAAGAAAACGATAAATATCGCGAGGCGGAGCTTGGCGCCGCTTCGATCTGGTGTCGTTTTGTACCGATTTTTGAGCTGCTTTCCAATCTTTTGATGGTTGTACTTATTTTGTATGGCGGATACCAGGTGATCTGCGGCGAGATGACATTGGGAAATCTTGTCACAGTCAACGGGTATCTGTGGATGCTCTCCAATCCGCTTCGCTTCGCGGGCTGGTGGGTCAATGACGTGCAACGTTTTATCACATCGGTGGAAAAAATATACGACACGTATTCCAAAGAACCCGACGTTAAGAAGCCGAAAAAGGGCATCAAGCGCAAGGAAATGCAGGGAAATATTGAGTTCCGCAATGTTTCTTATGAAGTGGAAGGCGAGGACATTATCCACAATATCAGTTTTTCGGTGGAAAAAGGTCAGACCGTGGGAATCCTTGGTTCTACAGGTGCCGGAAAATCGACAATTATGAATCTTCTTTGTCGTTTTTACGATGTGACGGAAGGAGAAGTTCTGGTCGATGGAATTGATGTAAAAAATTGGGATCTGCATGATCTGCGCGACAATATCGGTATGGCGATGCAGGATGTCTTTTTGTTTTCTGATACGATTGAGGGAAATATTGCCTACGGAAAGCCGGACTGCACTTTTGAAGAGGTCAAAGAGGCAGCGGTTATGTCGGATGCGAATTTGTTTATCAAGGCGATGCCGGACGGCTATGAAACGATTGTCGGCGAGCGTGGAGTAGGACTGAGCGGCGGTCAGAAGCAGCGTATTTCTCTTGCGAGAGCGCTTTTGAAAAAGCCGTCAATTCTGATCCTCGATGATACGACTTCTGCCGTCGATATGGAGACGGAAAGTTATATTCAGGAACAGTTGAAAAAACTTGGCAGAAAACATACCGTGTTTGTCATTGCTTACCGCATTTCTTCGATTAAAGATGCCGATGTGATCTTTGTTATGGACGAAGGGCGGATCGTCGAGCGCGGTAATCACGAGAGCCTTTTGAAGCAGAATGGCTATTATGCAACCGTTTACAAACATCAAAATGGAATGGAGGGATAAAAATGGCGAAGCGAAATACGTTTTCCGAGGATGAAATTTACGAAGAAAAATTTGACATCAATCAGGTAAAGCGCCTGTTTCATTATGTGAAACCATATCGTGCCCAGATTGCGCTGATCGCTGTATTGATGCTGAGTTCCTCCGGACTTTCGATGTTGATTCCGACATTTTTTATGAAAGTGATGGACGACTGTATTCCGATGGGAATGGCTGGAATGAAGCCGATTTTAGGTTACGTTGCCGCAATCCTTCTCATTACGGTGTACGGCATGATCAGCTTAAAATTGAAAATTCGTTATATGAGCCGCATCGGGCAGAATATCGTGCATGAGATACGAAGCGATATTTTTAATCATTTACAGGAATTACCATTTTCGTATTACGATGAAAGACCGCATGGAAAAATCCAAGTTCGAGTGGTAAATTATGTAAATAATCTGAGCGATCTGCTGTCAAATGGTATCATCAATACGATTACGGATCTCTGCAACTTGTTTTTTATCGTAGGTTTTATGATTGCGATCAATGGGAAACTTACGCTGCTTTGTATGTGCGGACTGCCGGTGCTTGTGTTTGTTGTGGTGTTAATTAAGCGCAAACAGCATAAATCCTGGCAGATCCAGTCCAATAAGCAGTCCAACCTGAACGCCTACATCGCCGAGAGTATCAATGGTGTGCGCGTGACGCAGTCGTTTGTACGAGAAGAGGAAAATATTGACATTTTTAATGGGCTGTCACGAAGTTATCGAAAAGCGTGGATGCGCGCAGTACGTTACAATTTCCTGATGTCACCGATGGTGGATATTATTTCCAATATCACGACAGCGTTTATCTACGTACTTGGAATCCAATGGATGTTTCAGCCGGATTCCGGTATTACGGTCGGTGTGTTGGTAGCATTTACCGCGTATATCAGCCGCTTCTGGAACCCGATCAATACGCTGGCATCTTTTTACAATTCGCTCCTCACGGCGATTTCGTATCTGGAGAGAATTTTTGAGACAATTGATGAGCCGGTCGATGTCAAAGACCGTGAAGACGCGGTCCCGATGCCTCCGATCCGTGGAGAAGTCGAGTTTCAGGATGTTACTTTTAGTTACGAACCGGGAGTCGAGATTCTTCAGCATGTAAATCTGAAGGCGGAGCCGGGAAAATGTATCGCGATCGTCGGACCGACAGGAGCCGGAAAGTCGACGATTGTGAATCTTATCAGTCGTTTTTACGATGTGGACAGCGGAAAAGTGCTGATCGATGGCATCGACATCAGCGGCGTGACATTGAAAAGTCTTCGAAGCCAGATGGGAATTATGATGCAGGATAGTTTTATCTTTTCCGGAACTATTATGGACAATATCCGCTATGGCAATCAGGACGCAACGGATGAGGAAGTGATCGAGGCGGCGAAAGTGGTCTGCGCGCATGATTTTATCATGGAAATGGAAAATGGCTACCAGACGGCCGTAAATGAACGGGGAAGCCGTCTTTCCGCCGGACAGCGCCAGTTGATTTCCTTTGCGAGAGCACTTCTTGCGTGTCCGAATATTCTCATCATGGACGAGGCGACATCGAGTATCGATACCGAGACGGAAATCCTTCTGCAAAAAGGCCTAAACCGCCTTCTGGAAGGAAGAACTTCGTTTATTATCGCGCATCGCCTTTCGACGATTAAAAATGCGGATGAAATTTTGTACGTCGACAAAGGCGGCATCGTGGAACGTGGAAATCATGACGAACTGATGGCGAAACGGGGCGAATATTACCGCCTGCAAATGGCGCAGAAGAGTTGAGAGTGTGCTTTAGGGGCTTTTAGTGTTTGCTTTGGCGACGGAGTGTGACCTGTCGGGGCGAAATCGCTGCGAGGGTCAAGGGAATTGTCGGCGGTATGTGGTCTGTCGGGTCGAAATCGCTGCGTGGGTCAAGGGGCCAGTCGGCGGAGTGTGGCCTGTCGGCGGGTGTGGTCTGTCGGGACAAGTATGGCGAGTGGGTCAAGAGGCTTGTCGGCGGAGTGTGGTCTGTCGGGGCAAAATCGCTGAGTGAACCAAAGAAACCCCTATTGTATGCCTCAAACGTCGCAAATCACCACTCAGATCAAAATTGCCAAAACTCTCAAAACATGATACACTTACTTTAAGAAAATGCAACGAACAGAAAGGAACCAAAGACACAATGACAGGATATCAGATTTTATGGCTGTTTTTATGCTACTCTTTCGCCGGATGGATATTGGAGACTGTGGTGGCGACACTGCGGCAGCGACGAATTACAAACCGCGGTCTGATTAACGGACCATTTTGTATCATTTACGGAATCAGTGCGGTGTTGATTACGATTACCGTGCAGGAATTGACTGGAGTAGCCTTATTTTTGTTCGCGGCGGTCTATGCTACAGTGGTAGAATGGATTGCCGGACATTTGATTGAAAAAATATATCATGAACGATGGTGGAATTATTCGGATGTAAAATGGAATCTTGGAGGTTACGTTTGCCTTCCTGCATCCATTTTGTGGGGTGCTCTCGGCTTTTTCGCGGTAACAGTAGGAAACCGGTTGCTGCTTGATTTGTTTCGAGTGTGTCCGCTTGTGGTGATGCGCGTGATCCTTTGGGTGATAGCCGGACTGCTTTTGGCAGATGTACTTTTTTCGCTGATCCCAATTTTTTACAAAGGCGAAGGTGTCGAGCTTGTCAAAGAGGCCGATGGAAAATTTACGGAAGTGAGCAAACGTCTGCGCCATTGGATTACCATGCGCATGACCAAACGTATCCGCAAAGCGTATCCAAAATCTGAAAAAGTAGAAAAGATTGAAAAGCGGACAGACGTATTTGCGTATGGCTGCGGATTTTATAAAGTTGTTTTATTGTTTTTTATCGGTTCCTTTTTGGGAGACATTGTGGAGACAATTTTCTGTCGCCTGAAAGCCGGTGTGTGGATGAGCCGAAGCAGTGTCGTCTGGGGACCATTCAGCATCGTATGGGGACTTGCCATCGCAGTGATTACGGCAATGCTTGTCCGCTACAAAGACCGAAGCGACGGATTCCTCTTTACACTTGGTGTATTTCTCGGGGGTGCGTATGAATATCTTTGCAGCGTATTTACAGAAATTGTATTCGGCAAGGTGTTCTGGGACTATAGCAATATGCCGTTTAACCTTGGCGGTCGTATTAATCTGCTATACTGCCTGTTTTGGGGCATTGCTTCCGTAGTCTGGTTTAAAATTATTTATGTGCGGATTTCCGATGCCATTCAAAAAATTCCGATTAAGGTCGGAAAGGCCGTGACGTGGGTACTTATCGTATTTATGTGCGTCAATGTGACTGTAACCTGTATGGCGCTTGTCCGTCATGATCAAAGGGCGCACGGCATCCCGGCGCAAAGCGGTTGGCAGCAGTCGATGGATGAGCATTTTGATGATGCCCTGATGGAGAGAATCTATCCTGATGCTCAGCAGACTGATTAAAAATAGGCAACGATTCAGGATCAAAAAAATTTATTTTCCCTCTTGCATTTGTCGAACATATGTGCTATACTAACACAAAACAAACGTTCGATAGTGCAAGGGGGCTTTTTTATGGATCTGTCAGCAGATATTTTTCAAAAACTGGAGATTTTAGCGGATGCAGCGAAGTATGATGTTGCCTGTACTTCGAGCGGGTCAAGTCGAAATGGAAAAAAGGGGATGATGGGAAACGCAGTTGCCGGGGGAATCTGCCATTGTTTTGCGGCGGATGGAAGATGTATTTCCCTGCTCAAAATTTTACAGACAAATGAATGCGTCTATGACTGCAAATACTGCCAGAATCGCTGCTCTAATGATATTCCGCGAGCATCCTTTACGCCGGGAGAAATTGCAGAACTTACGATTTCTTTTTATCGGAGAAATTATATCGAAGGTTTGTTTTTAAGTTCCGGGATACGGAAAAATCCCGATTATACGCTGGAGCAGATGTATCAGGTGGTATATTTACTGCGCACAAAATACAAATTTAACGGTTATATTCATGTGAAGGCGATTCCGGGGGCAGATCCGCTTTTGATCGAAAAAACGGGATGGCTTGTGGACCGTATGAGTGCAAATCTCGAACTTCCTACAGCAGATGGGTTAAAGATGCTTGCACCGCAGAAATCGCGAAAAAAGATTTTGACACCACTCCGTCAGATTCAGGTGGGACGGCAGGAAAATGCACTTATGCTAAGCGATGGAAGAAAGTCTGCGATGACCTTACTTCCGGATAAAATGCGAAAAGATTTTGCATTGCAGGAGGTAAAAAAAGGGAGTACGTTTGTGCCGGCGGGGCAGAGTACACAGCTAGAAAGACATGGTAAGGCTATAACTCAAAAGAGAGGGAGAGATTTACCGCCATTTTACACACACCACCCAGCTAGAAAGACATGGTAAGGCTATAACTCAAAAGAGAGGGAGAGATTTACCGCCATTTTACACACACCACCCAGATGATCGTGGGGGCGACCGGGGAAAGCGATTATGAGATTGTTCATGTGGCGGAAGCATTGTATAAAAATTTTGATCTGAAAAGGGTATTTTATTCGGCTTTTGTAAATACGACAGGGGATCCCCTGCTTCCGTTAAGCAAAGAAGGACCGCCGCTTTTGCGGGAACACCGGTTGTATCAGGCAGATTTTCTGCTTCGATTTTATCAGTTTAAGGCAGATGAGATTATTACCGAAGAAAATCCGTTTTTGAATGTGCAGGTAGATCCAAAATGTAATTGGGCATTGAACCATCTTGAATATTTCCCGGTAGAAGTGCAGACGGCGGATTATCATACCTTGCTCCGTATTCCGGGAGTCGGGGTAAAGTCGGCACGGCGCATTATGGCAGCGAGGCGGCTTGGGAAACTGGATTACACTTCTCTTAAGAAATTTGGTGTTGTTTTAAAGCGGGCGATGTACTTTGTTACATGCGGGGGTAAAACCATGGTTCCTCTGCGGATGAATGAGCGCTTTATTCTCACGAATCTTCTTGGTTTGCGGGAACGCCTTCCGGCAGCAGTTACCGGGGAAGACCGCTATGAACAGCTCTCTCTTTTGGATATTTATCCACAGAGAGAGGTGGAAATGGGGCAGCAAAGGAGGAGCAGCTGATGGAAGAAGTATCCGAATTTCGCGGCAGATATGTATATTTGTGTGAAGACAGCACCGAAGGGATTTTTACTGCGGTTTATGATGCTTTTGCAGAAGGACATCGAAAAGAAGACACCGCTCTCTGCCTAAAAGAAAGTACATATACGACAGAACTTTTTACGACGTATATACCGGTTGAGACAGACATGGAAAAAGCGGCGAAAGTTGCCCGCACGATGCAGAAAAAAGTGTCGTGGCAGGTTTATGATGCCTTACAGATGGCGTCCCTTTCCTATATGCCGGAAAAAGCAGATGTCATCTATCGCGTTATCATTCTTGCGCTGCAAATGGGAAATCAAGTGCTGGACCACCTGACAGATCCGAATGTTGCACTGCTGTTTAAAATGGAAAGAAATGCCAATAATGAGATCCTGCATGAACAGGGATTCTTACGATTTGAAGAATTGGCAAGCGGCGTTTTGTTTGCGAGAATTAATCCGAAAAATGCCATCCTGCCTTATCTTGCGTATCATTTTGCGGACCGTTTCCCGGAGGAAAACTGGGTCATTGCAGATACGACACATGGAAGTATGATGATACATGAACGAGGAAAAGGCTGTTCCTATATTCACGCTAAAGACGAGGATTTTGACCGGCTGTTACTCTCTTATTCGGAAGAAGAGGAAGTTTTCCAAAAACTGTGGAAACGCTATATTGATTCTGTGGGGATCAAAGCCCGCGAAAATATTAGTTTGCAGAACCAGATGCTGCCATTGCGTTTTCGGAAGTATATGAAAGAGTTTTAAGTTCTTTCAGTTCACGGATCGTAAAGATACCGCAGACGATTCCGGTAGCGGCGTCGGCGATCGGACCGGCATACATGACACCATCGATTCCCATAAAAATAGGGAAAACGATAATGAGTGGAAGTAAGAACAGGATTTGTCTTGTCAAAGACATAAACACACCAAGAGAGGATTTTCCGATGGAATTGAAAAAGTTTGATGTGACCGGCTGAATTCCATTTATTAATGTTAAAAACATATAGATACGGAAGTAGCGTTCCGAAAACTGAAAATACAATTCGCTTCCTTTTCCAAAGACACTGATGATTTGCCTTGGAAATAATTGGAAACATCCGAAGGCGACAAAGGATAATGCCGTCGCGGTGGCAAGGGCGAGCAGATAAGTTTTCCGCACGCGGGTGTACTTTGCGGCTCCGTAATTAAAACCAATGATCGGCTGGATTCCCTGCGAAATGCCGATGACAAAGGACATAAAGATCATGTTTACTTTCGTGATAATACCGGCGCAGGCAAGAGGGATGTCGCCGCCATAAACCGAAAGTGCACCATAATGCGCCAGCGTATTATTCATGACGATCTGTACGACGGTCATAGCAATCTGGTTAAAGCAGGCGCAGGCCCCAAGTTTCATTATATTTGCGACGTGGGATGCCGTGATTCGGAAACTGCTCCGCTTCAGATGAATCGTCTTAAAATGAAACATATAACGAAGGCTGATGCAGAAAGAGACGATCTGACCGAGAATTGTAGCCAGTGCAGCACCGGTCATTCCCATATGAAGGGAAAAGATAAAAATCGGGTCGAGAATTGTATTTACGATGGCACCTACCAGCATCGAGATCATCGAATAGCGCGGACTTCCGTCGGCAAGAATCAGTTTACTCATACCGGTGTTCATGATCAGGAAAGGAAATCCGATCGCAGTAATTCGTGTATATTGTTTTGCATAAGGAAGAACCTCTTTAGTTGCTCCGAAAAACGTAAGCATTGGTGTGAGAAAGAGAGTCGTGATGGCAAATAAAGCAATTCCCGATAGTGCCATAAGAAGGATGCCACAGCCGGCATAACTTGCAGATTCCTTTTCTCTTCCCGCTCCAAGTTTCAGGGAAACATTGGTGGCACTTCCGATGCCAAGCAGAAGTGAAATGGCGGTACAGGTCGTGGAGAGTGGGAAAGCGATGTTGGTCGCGGCATTTCCCAGCATACCGACACCCTGTCCGATAAAAATCTGATCGACGATATTATAAAGAGCCGTTACCAGCATGGAGATCACGCAGGGAATGGCAAATTCGACCAGAAGACGGGATTCTTTTTTGAATCCAAGTGGATTTTGTGTTTCTACAGATGTATTTTTTATATTCATAATTGTGGATAACCTCACTTTGTATAACCCGATAATTGGTATCTTACTACAATTATGTTCGTTTTTCAAGCAATTCATTATGACTTTATACAGTATTTATTGACAAAAGCAGACATTTTTCCTATAATTAGAGGCATATACACAAGGAGGGGATAGAGATGCGTTGTCCAAATTGTAAGACAGAATTGAAGCAGGATGATGTTTACTGTTATCAATGTGGCACAAGAATTAATTGGTTTTGGCGTTTTAAGACACATTTGATCGCGGCGGCGGTTGTTATGATCGTGCTCGCCGGTGGAACGATTACCGGAGTGACTCTTTATAGGAATGGTGCATTTAATGCGAAAAAAGATACGGTGGCAGAGCAGCCGGCGCAGACACAGGCACCATCGAAAAAGGAAAGTAAAACAGAGGATAGTTCTGCACAAACAGCAGCACCGGGCCAGACGACAAAAGATACGGCGGCTTCGGACTTTGTTGCCGTGGATAAGACAAAAGAAATAAAACCAAAACTGAAGGATCTGACGGAGCAGACAGCACCGTTTTTGTCACTGTGCGTTCGCTGGAAAGATTTGGGCGGCGGTAAGTTTACCTGGGATAATCAGGTAGCAACCCAAGCAGTATTGTATGATATACTTTATGGCGATCCGGCGTCGGGTACCGGCGAGATGCATGTAAGAGGTTATGATAACTCTTATGCGGGAATTGCCAAACGTGTGAAAAAAGAGATGAAAGCACGTTATGGAGATGCTTATGCGTTTGATCTAAGTTACGGTGATACCTTCCCATATTATTTGTTCCGCAAGCAGAATAAAAAGATTGAGTACGCCGGCGAAGAACTCCGCTCGGAAAAATGCGATGCCAAAGTTACGAAAGTGACGCAGGTGGCAGCAGACACGTATGAAGCAGAGATTAAGGCGGGGATCGTAAAGACGTACGATCCGTCAAATGGAACATGGAAAAAATTCAAACTTACGATAGTAAAAGATAAAAAGAGCAAATATGGTTACCATATTACCAATGTACAATAAAAGAGAGGATTAAGTGTGACAGAAAAAGAATATTATGAGTCGGAAATTGGTGAAACTTTGACCATCAAACCAGTGAAATAAGGACGTTTTTCAAAAATACAATAGAAAAATTAAAAAAAGTCTTGCATTTGCAGGATTTTTTTTATATAATGAGTTAGTAATAACTAACAAGAGTTACACGCATAATACATAAAGTAGTTGTGCATAATCAAGAGATATGGAGGACTTGATCATGGAAAACGAAAAACGTGAATTTATTATAAAAAAATTGAAAGAAAAGGGATTTCGTATTACCAGACAGCGAAGAATGCTTTTGGATGTCATTCTTGCCAATGAGTGTTCCAGCTGCAAAGAAATCTTTTTTGAAGCATCACGCCGTGACAATGGGATCGGAACCGCGACGGTATACCGCATGGTAAACTTGCTGGAAGAGATTGGGGCAATTGACCGCAAAAATATGTATAAAATCTCCTATCCCAACAATTGTTCGCTGGAAGAGGCGTGTATCGTAGAACTGAGTGATGATTCGACGTGTCGACTGTCAGCGAAAAGGTGGAACGAGGTGCTGCACGCCGGACTTGAGGCATGTGGATATCTGCAGGGACGCGAAGTCACAGGAATCATTTTACATCCTTGCAGCTGTGAGCAGGAGGGATTAGGTCATGCCGTATGAACAGATGAAAGAATATCACAGCAGAGGAATTAAAGAATCCGTCAATATACTGATGGCGATGCATTGCGGGCCGATGCTGCGCGGACTTCGAAATGAAGTGATCTTGTCTGTGGAAAATCGGTTGATGAAAGAGATGATATGCCAATTACAAGAGACACCGTATGGTTATCTGATCTTAAACCGGGGAAAGAAAAAATGTCTTGTCATGTTGTACCACATCGAAAGATTTTGCCGGTATATTTTGCAAAAAGAGATTATAAAGGCGTTGGATGTATTTGGCTACGAATTGTCGGAAGAAAAAAGTCCGGAGGAAAACATGATACGAGCGCTGTTTGGGATTGCACAGGCGATGTCTGAATATTACGCTGGAAGAGCCGGGTTCCCACATGAATTGGGATACATTTTGGAATATCCACTGCGCGATGTAGAAATGTACATTAAAAATCAGGGGCAGAACTCCTTGATGACCGGATACTGGAAAGTATACGACAACTTGGAAAAAGCGAAGGAGACCTTTAAGAAGTATGATCAGGTGAGAGAACAAGCGATTGCGGATGTTATGGCTGGCAAAATGTTTTACGAGCTTGCTGTATAATCATAAATGAAATGTGCAATGCACAGAAAATGGAGGTAAAAAGATGAGCAAAGTTAGTATTGTTTACTGGAGTGGAACTGGAAATACACAAAAAATGGCAGAGGCTGTTGCAGAAGGTGTAAAAGAAGCCGGAGCAGAGGCAGATTTGAAATTTGTATCTGCTGCAACAGTAGATGAACTTGCTGCTGAACCGGCATTTGCCCTTGGCTGCCCTTCCATGGGAGCAGAGGAACTGGAAGATGCTGAAATGGAGCCATTCATGGCTGAATTGGAAAGCAAGATTTCCGGGAAAAAGATCGCTTTATTCGGTTCTTACGGATGGGGCGGCGGTGAATGGATGCGTGACTGGGAAGCACGTATTCAGAGTGCCGGCGCAACCGTTGTAAACGGAGAAGGCATCATAGTAAACGGAGAGCCTGACGATGATATCATCGAAGAATTAAAGGCTCTTGGAAAGGCATTGGCATAAATCTCCTTTCATTGACGCTTCAGATTCAGCGTCACATTGATTCTGAATCGTCACCATTTTGATAGAATCCAAAGCAAAAAATCCGATTATGAGTATAGCAACTTCTGGCACCTATCACTGCGGCACTTCGAAAGAAGCTGCGTCAGAAGACTCAAAATCGGATTTTTTGACACCTTTTATCTTGTTTCGATATTTCCCGAAAACGCTCCTTACGGTATAATTAAAATAGTAAAAAAAACGGAGGGAAGGAAAATAAATGAATCGACAGAGCAAAGGTATTTCATTAAAAAAGATAAACGTGACAGATCGCTTTTTGAAACGTGAGATGGAACTCGCGAGGACAGAAGTGATCCCGTATCAATGGGAGGCACTCAATGACAACGTCGAGGGGGCAGAACCGAGCTTCTGCATGCGGAATTTCAAACTGGCGGCAAAACTCGGTGAAAAACGGAGAGCCTTGGGGCAGGAAAGTCTGCCGGTATGGACGACGGAGGAGTTTAATCTCGTGCCGGAAAAAGGAAAACCGATGGAAGACCGGTTTTATGGATTTGTATTTCAGGATACCGATTTTTCCAAATGGATCGAGGCGGTCGGCTATTCTTTGGCGGCGCACCCGGATCCGGAACTTGAAAAATTGGCGGACCACGCGATTGACATTGTGTGTGCGGCACAGTACGAGGATGGGTATCTTGACACATTTTATATTATCAATGATCCGTCCAAGCGGCTTACCAACCTGCGTGACCACCACGAATTGTATTGTTTTGGGCATCTGACAGAGGGTGCGGTCGCTTATTATGAGGGAACGGGTAAAGACAAATTATTGAAAGCGGCGATGCGGTTTGCGGACTATGTCGAAGCGCATTTTGGAGAAGAGCCGGAAAAATGCAAAGGCTATCCGGGGCACGAGATCGCGGAGATGGCATTGGGGAGATTGTATGAACTTACGGACGAAGACCGCTATCTGAAGCTGGCAGCATTTTTTGTAAATGAGCGTGGCAAAAAGCCGTATTATTTTGACAAAGAACATGGAATTGTGAGAAATCCGGGCGAGGACAATGATGATTACTATCATCAGGCACACCTTCCGGTGCGTGAGCAGAAAGAGGCAGTCGGACATGCGGTGCGTGCTGTTTATCTCTATACGGGGATGGCAATTATTGCCAAATATACAAACGATGAATCATTGAAATCTGCCTGCGAGCGATTGTGGGACAGTATGACAAATGAAAAAATGTATGTCACCGGCGGAATCGGTGGCACACCGGAAGGCGAGGCATTTTCTTATCCATTTCATTTGCCGAACGACCGCATGTATAACGAGAGCTGTGCGGCAATCGGGCTGGCATTTTTTGCCAGAAGAATGCTGGAAATGTCCCCGAAAAATAAGTATGCGGACGCAATGGAGCGTGCGATATATAATACAGTTTTGGGCGGGATGGCGTTGGACGGAAAAAGTTTCTTTTATGTGAATCCGATGGAGGCTTATCCGGAGGGAATCCGTCACGATGCGCAGTTAAAGCATGTGGTACTTCCGCGGCAAAAATGGTTTGGGTGCGCTTGCTGTCCGCCAAATATCAATCGTATTTTGAACTCGGTGGCGCAGTACGCGTACAGCGAAAACGAAGACACACTGTTTATGCATTTGTATTGCGGAGCGGATATTGACACCGAATTTTCGGGGAAAAAAGTAAAGGTACGGGTGATATCTGCGTATCCATGGGAGGAAAATGTTCAGATTGCATTTGAGATGAAAGAGGCGGTGCCTTTTACGTATGCGGTTCGTCTGCCGAGCTGGTGTCCGGAAACACAAGTGCTTGTAAATGGAGAGAAAGCCGATGGAGAAGAAAAAGACGGCTATTTATACATTTCCAGAAAATGGGAAAATGGAGACCGTATAGAATGCACATTCCCGATGAAAGCGACGTATTATCAGGCAGATACCAGAGTGCGTGATGATATCGGGAAAGCAGTGCTGATGCGAGGGCCGATCGTGTATTGCGTAGAAGAAGCCGATAACGGAAAAGAATTGTCACTTCTCCAAGTCAATGCCTCTTACGAACCTCAAATCATCGATGAAAAATGGAATCTTGCCGGGGCAGAGGATGTCGTCCGGCTGCGAGGCAGAGGGCGTCGGATCCTTCCGCAGGAAGGGAAACTGTATCAGCCATTTTGCGGTTACCGATATGAAGAGACAGATATTACATTTGTTCCGTATTATACTTGGTGTAACCGCGGTGTCGGCGAGATGAAAGTCTTTTTACCGGTCGCCGGTATCTGAAAAACGAGTACGCATGGCATGGCCGGATTTGCATCGGTAATCTCCGGGAGTCTGGCCGGTAATGCGTTTAAATGTCCGTGAAAAATTGTGGTTGTCGGAAAAACCAAGCTGGTATGCGATTTCCGTGATGCTCAATGGAGAGCCGGAAAGCAGTTCTTTGGCGGCTTCCATCTGTTGAATGTTAATGTATGTCTTTAAGTGCATTCCCATTATTTTCGAAAAAATACCGGAAAGATGGCGCGGGGAATATTGAAGGTACGAGGCAATTTCCTGAACTTTTATGCCGTGATCGCGGTTCCAGTGCACATAGGTCTTGATTTTTTCACAAAGTTCGATATTGTGGCGCGAAAAACCTTCTGCACTTTGTTCATTTTGCAGAACCTTTCGGTTTAGATAAAGCTGATTGTGAAGTTCAAGCAGCAGAGCGCTCAGTAAAAAAGAAGATTGTGTCAGATTAACACAAGTTTGTTCATTGTGGTAAATCTGAGATAAAAGCGCCTGAACCTTGGAAAAATCTGGTATTTTCGCTTGCGCTGGGAGCGGGAAAACGGCGGCTTCTGATGGACAGGTGATATCCGGCAGACGGAAATGGAGCCAATGAAAGGCACAGCAGGAAGGCTTCCATCCGTATTGGTGGCGGCAGGGTGCCATCAGGATATATTCTCCCTTAGAAACCGTATATTTTCCAAATTCGTCGGCGATGTAGAGAACGCCCTCATCGATAATCATTAATTCATATTCATGCAATGCCCGGCTGTAGTGAATCCAATCCGGAGACATCGTCGCTTCTTTGCCAAGCCATAAAAAATCAAGTGCTGTCCGGCTGGGAATCTGAAACATAAGTATCCCCCTTTCTTTTTATTTACGAATGATTGTAACTATTCAGCTTCCTTCCACACATTCATTATAGCGGAAAGCAAATTTGTGTCAAGTTTTGGCGTTTTATCTTGAAAAGAAAACATTAATATGTTATAATCTCCCTATAAATAAAATGTGAATGGAGAATAAAATGAGCGGAATCGTTTGGGTGATAACGGCAAGCATTGTTTTTATATGCATTGCCGTTGTTGCTATTTTTTATAAATTGACAAAATTGCAGGAAGAGACGCGGGAAGCATATCTTAAATTCGATAGTTACCGCATGGAAAAATGGAATATGGTGAAAAGGCTTGCGGAGTATGTGGAGAGTTATCATGAAGAGGAAAAGACTTTTGCGGAAGCCCATGTTGTTTTGGATCAAGATTATATGGTAATGGGAGAAGAAGAGAAGAGTGTTTTGTACCATAAGATGGAGGAAATTCTTGGAAATCTCATCGAGGAGATCAAAAAACATGGTAATCTTCAATGTGAAGAGAAGATTCGAAATATCTGCTTGAAATTAAAAGATGAGTCATACCGCTATCATGAAGCAGAAGCAGAATATAACAGCTGTGTGAACCGATATAACGGGCAGATTGAAAAAGTACCGGATAAGTATGTTGCCGGGATATTTGGATTGAAAAAGCAAAAAAAATTATAATGAAGAGGTGCTTGAATGAAAAAACATTGTGTAAGATATGGTTATGTAATAAGCTTAATCCTGCTTGTTTTTATGACAATCTTTTTCAGTGTGCGTTCATATCATTTGGGAAAATATGAAGGGGCGTTCAGCCAGTCAGAAGTAACGGTTCTCAATGATGTTTGGACAAAGACGCCGGATGTTAGTGAATCCGGGGATAAGGATTCTTATCTGGTATATTCCTATACGACAAAAAATGAAGAGCCTCGTCACCAGGTTCTTGCTATCGAAAGTTATTGGATGATGATGGAAGTATTTGTCGGCGAAAATAAAGTATTCGAGTGTAAAGATGACAACCGTAACAGAGGAATTATCGTGCGTTGGATCGACCTTCCGGATGACGTTGCCGGAAAAACGATACGCATTCGTACATTAAATGATGAAAAGGCATTGGATTTGAAATTAATTGGAACATGCTGTCTGGGGCAGAAAGATGCGATATTAACACGTATGCTTCTTAGAAATGGGTACGTTGTGATATTTGCCATCATTACATTTTTGACATCGGTTACTTTGTTTTTTACATTGATTCTTTTTCGCAGGAAAATACCGGCTGTATTAGTGTCTGCATTTACGAATTTAGGCCTGTTTATCCTGACGGCAGGAGTATGGATCGTTGTAAATTCCAGACTGCTGCAGTTTTTTACCGGTCAGGCTATTGTGATTGCACTGGTGTATTTTCTTAGCCTGTATCTGATGCCGGTATTCTGCCTGATGTTTATGAAAGAAATGCTCAGCAAGAACTATCCGGTGCTTGGATATCTGGCATTTGGCTTTGAATTGCTTCTTGTCGTGTCCGTGTTTATTAATAAAACCATAGGTATTCCAATGTACCGCCTGGTGTATGCAGAGCATGCGCTGGTTCTTGTTTCCATCGGGGTTGTCATAAAATATGCGATTCAGGAATTGCAGATGTATCAAAAAAAAATGATGCGGACGCTGGTAAAAGGGATTGGACTTCTCTTTGTATTTTCCTTTATTGCGATTGTCGAATTTCACATTGACCATGACTCAGGATATGCCATCTGGTTTTGTTTGGGTATGCTCATTTTTATCGTTGTAATGTGGCGAGTGGGAATTTCCGGGTTGTTTTATCGTCTTGAAATGGATCGCCAAATAGCAGAAAATGAAAAGACAGAACAGTTTGATCCACTTTCCGGGATGGAAAATGGGGAAGCGTTCCAAAGATTTCGAAATGCCGAGGAGGCATCCGGGGAACTGACTTATGTTCGATTTGTAATTGAAAATGATATAGACTACGTGCAAAAGGAAGCATGGAGATATGAGCAGCTGATTTTTGATGTGTCGGATTCCATTCAAACGATATTTGGATCTCGTGGAAAATGTTATCGTCTCAATGACAGGGAATTTATGGTTGTTCTTAAATATGTTAAAACTGTTCAGGTAGAAGAGTGCCTGAAAAATATAGAAGCCATCATACATAACAAAAACCGTCATAGAAGAGAGCCGGTCAAAATTCGTTATGCATTTGCGCAGATGCCGCAGGAATGCGACGAAGAGATCGAATTGTATGATCTGGTAGAAGAAAGAGTGCATATATAAAGGGGAAGGATTCCTGCCCCGAAAAAAGAGATTCCGGAAACGGAATCTCTTTTTAAGTAACTATTTGATATTATTATAAAGGTTTCGCAAATAGCGATTTGAACAAGTGACATCATAGTATAAGTAAAGGGAAAAGTCAATACTGGGAGAACAAGAACTAATAACTATAAATTATTAAATAAAAAACATTATTAAACGAAGTTAAAGAAGAGTTTTGATTTATTTAATAAAGTGGCTATGGACGAAATGCGAAAATTATGTTATACTAAGGCAGTGAATAAAAACTGAGGAATGTAACGACTCTGTTACCAGAAATAGAAGAGGGCGTCAGATATGAAAAACGATCAATTAGATACAATTGATAAAAAGATATTGACAATTTTACAAAAAGATGCTAGAACACCTGTAAAGGATATTGCGCAGGAAGTCTTCCTGACTGCACCTGCTGTGTCTGCGAGGATCAATCACCTCGTGAAGCAGAATTATATCACCGGATTTCATGCCAGTCTGAATCCGGAACTGCTGGGATATCACATTAAAGCATTCATTAATCTTGAAGTTGCGCCGAAAGATAAAAAGGAGTTTTATCCTTATATCGAAAATTGGCCGAATGTGATCGAGTGCAATTGTGTGACAGGCGATTATTCGATGCTTTTAGAAGTTCAATTTAAAAGCACCGACGAACTCGACCAGTTTATCGGAGAACTGCAGGTGTATGGGAGAACAAAGACACTGATTGTGTTCTCTACATCAGTAGAACACCGTGAGGTGGCAGTACAGTAACGTTGAGTTGAAGAGAAAGAAGGATACAGTATTATGAATATTTCGATGTTGAAAGGGAAAATTCATCGTGCAACAGTAGTACAGGCAGAATTAAATTATGTAGGAAGTATTACGGTAGATCCCGTTTTGATGGAGGCTGCCGGTATTTTGGAATATGAAAAAGTACAGATTGTCGACGTGGAAAATGGAAGCCGTTTTGAGACGTACACGATCGCAGGCGAAGAAAACTCCGGCATGATCTGCCTCAATGGGGCAGCAGCACGCATGGTGCAGGTCGGCGACCATATCATTTTGATGGCATACGCGGATATGACTCCGGAAGAAGCAAAGACGCACAAGCCGAAAGTCGTTTTTGTGGATGACGACAATAAGATCAAACAGATTTCGACGTATGAAAAACACGGACAATTGATGTAGACAGGAGGCCGTTATGTTAAAAGGAAAAACGGTGGTTCTTGGCGTGACCGGAAGTATCGCTGCTTACAAAATAGCAAATCTTACCAGCATGCTGACAAAACTACACTGTGATGTGCATGTAATTATGACAAAAAATGCGACCAATATTATTAATCCGATCACATTTGAGACGCTGACGGCGCACAAATGTCTCGTGGATACATTTGACCGCAATTTCAATTACAATATCGAGCATGTGGCACTCGGCGAAAAAGCCGATGTGGTTCTTGTGGCACCGGCATCTGCCAATGTTATCGGAAAAATGGCAGCAGGAATTGCAGACGATATGCTTACGACGACGATTCTTGCCTGCAAATGCAAGAAAATCGTGGCACCGGCGATGAATACCAATATGTACGAAAATTCGGTCGTACAGGCAAATTTGAAGAAATTAAAGGAATTTGGCATGGAAGTGATTGAGCCGGCATCCGGTATGCTTGCATGCCGTGTGGAAGGCAAAGGAAAACTTCCTTCCGAAGAGGTTCTTTTGGAATATATATTGCGTGAAATCCAGTTTGAGAAAGACATGACAGGAAAGAAAGTGCTCGTGACAGCGGGCGCGACGCAGGAAGCGATTGATCCGGTGCGCTATATCACCAATCATTCTACGGGAAAGATGGGATATGCGCTGGCAAAAATTGCCATGAGAAGAGGCGCGGACGTGACGCTGATAACAGCTCCGACGAATCTCCCGGCACCGTTGTTTGCCGATGTCGTGCCTGTCGTAAGTGCGCAGGAAATGTTTGATGCAGTCAAAGAACGTGCACCGCAGATGGACATTATTATCAAAGCGGCAGCAGTCGCAGATTATACGCCGGTTTCCGTAAGCGATGAGAAAATCAAGAAAAAGGACGGCGACCTGTCGCTGCCGATGAGGCGGACGACGGATATCCTTGCGTATCTTGGAGAACACCGCAAGCCGGGGCAATTTATCTGTGGATTTTCGATGGAAACGGAAAATCTGGTAGAAAATTCGAAAAAGAAATTGCAGAAGAAAAATGCAGATTTGATCGTTGCCAATAACCTGCGCGATGAGGGTGCGGGATTTGGAACCGATACCAATGTGGTTACCCTTGTGATGGAAGAAGGAATTGTAGAACTTCCTTGTATGTCCAAAGAAGAAGTGGCAGAGGCGGTATTGGATGCGATCCAGAACGCATAAGATGCAATAAAATGATTATAAAAGGAAAACGGGCAGCCTTGCGGCTGCCCATTTTCGTGAGAAAAGTAATATAAAGTTATTATGCTTTACAAAGCTTAATCTGGACGTCATGTGTCAGTACATCGGTGTAGCTGAAAGATACTGTCTGAAATGTATCTTCAAATCCATTTTTAACGGAAATCAAAAATATACTGGGATACGTATCCATAATGATTCCCTCTGTAACATCTACGCGGTGTCTGCCAAGGTTGGAACGAATCACCACTTTGCTACCGATGTGTTTGCTTACGGCTCTTCTTACAGAACCTACATCTGCCTTAATCATAATCAACCGGCCTTTCCCCTGCTTTCACAGGAACTCTTTAATCAATAAATATCCCAAGTGTATAACCACGATATATAGAAATACATGTTCATTGTACTACATAATATTGTGCTTGTCAAGTCTCCTAACACTATTATATGCCAAAAATTAGGAAATATGCATAAAAAAGGTTTTCTTTTCATAAAGGCAAATGGCATATTTCCGGGACGTCGTGAATAGGTATAAAAAAGAGAGAAAAACTTTGGACAGTGGAGGGGCTATGGAACTTATAAAACAAAAGGTTCATATGAACCATTGTAACAGTAGAAAAGAAGTTACGACGACAATAGATACCGATTACAATGTGCCGGATATCAAGCCGGATGCGCGGAGTATCATGCAGGAAAAGGGAAATGTAGTCATCGAGGAAATGCATCTGCGGGATGGCGAACTGGAAATCCGCGGAGCCTTGCATTTTACTGTGTTGTATGCGGGAGAGGAGGACGTTCCGGTATGCGATCTCGCCGGCAATACGCCATTTTACGAAACGGTGAAAATGGACTGCGAGGGTGTGCAGGAGGAAGAAATTTCCATTCAGGCAAGCATTGAAGATTTTCGCGCCGATTTGATCAACTCACGAAAACTGGGGATTCGTGCCGTAATCGTTTTTTCTGTGGCAGCGGAGACGATTTACGACGGAGAAGGTGCGGTGGATGTTGTGGCAGAAGACGATGTGTATACGAAGAAAAAGACGATGGACATCACAAAACTGCTTTTGACCAAAAAAGATACGCTGCGTGTGCGTGACGAGTGCCGGCTGCCGGGAACCAAAGACACGATCGGGCGCATTTTATATGAAGATGTGTCGCTCAATGAAATCGAGACAAGATGCGAAGAGGATAAAATGATCGTGACGGGAGAAGTGGATATTTTTGTGCTGTATCTCAATGCGGAAGAGCCGGCCGGCCTTGGATATCACGAATGTCAGGTGCCGGTTCAGGGAGAAATTCCGTGCGGAGGCTGCGACGAAACCAGTGTCCTTCAGGTCAAATCACACATTCACAGCTATGAAATGGAAGTAAAGCCGGATGAAGACGGCGAAGACCGGATTTTGGATGTAGAAGTGGTCATTGCGTTCGCCATCTCGGCATACGGACAGGAACAAATGGAAGTTTTGACAGATTTTTACTCCACCTCAAAACGGTGTACTCCGGTATACGAAATGTCGTATTTTGAAAATCTGTTATTGAAAAATAAAAATAAGTCGCGCGTCGATGGAAAAATTTTACTGGATGAGAGCCGGCAGCCGCTTCAGATCTGGAAAGTAAACGGTGAAGCGCGTGTGGACGAAAAGCGTGTAGGGAAAGACAGCGTGGTGGTAGAAGGGATTTTGGATATCAATATATTGTATCAGTCTTCGGATGCGCAGGCACCTCTGGCGGCGGCCAAGGGAATGCTGCCGTTTGAGCAGGAAGTGCAGATTCCGGGAGTCAGTAAAGACAGCGACATTCGTCTTGATGTCAGTGTAGAGCAGATCAGCGGGACGCTTCTGGGAGAAAATGAAGCGGACATTAAGGCGGTGCTTGTCCTCGATGTACTTGCGTTTGAAAATCACGAGGAGCCGATTATCTCGGGAGTGGAAGAACAGGAGATGGATATGGCGGCGCGTGCCAAAGAACCGGGGATGGTCGGTTATGTGGTAAAGCCGGGCGAGCAGCTGTGGGACATCGCCAAACAATTTTACACGACGAGCAATGCTATCGCCGAGACCAATCAATTAGAGGAAGAAACACTTACGCCGGGCCAGATTCTCCTTATTGTGAAAGAGATGGAGCAGGCAGGATAACAACCATGAAAACTAGCAAGGAGCTGACAGGGAAACGGGGTCACCGCAATCCTATCAGCTCCTTTGCTGAGAGTTGAAGTATGAAAATAATACAAAAATTAATTGTTGTCCAATATATATTTTTTGATTGCCTGAAAACTTTCTTTGCTGATGTCATGCTCCATCCGGCAGGCGTCTTCTGCCGCAACATTTTCATCTACTCCTAACTGAATGAGCCAGGACGTCAAAAGCTCATGGCGTTCATAAATCATTTCTGCCACTTCCCGTCCCTTATCTGTCAGATAAATAAACCCCGGCTTTGTGACTGTGATATAGTCATCCTCCCTCAGATGTTTCATCGCCACACTGACGCTGGATTTCTTAAAGCCCATGTTTTCCGCAATATCAACAGAACGGACGACCGGAAGTTTTTTGCTTAACATAAGAATCATCTCAAGGTAATTCTCTGAAGATTCATTTAAGGTCATCTCGATTCCTCCCCGAAAGTATTTGAATATAAGTATAGCACAATAAAAAATATAATTCAATAGGTAGAATTCTTGAGTTTCCGCATTTCTTCCTGCAAACCCACTTAACTTATCCACAGATTTAAAAAAATTGCAAAAAAATAAGG
>UQAQ01000004.1 GCA_900539115.1 uncultured Roseburia sp. | reverse complement strand
GAAGGCTCATTCTGCTGAGAAACAATTAAAAAAATCCCTTATATTAAGGGAAAAAAGACTTGATTATTTAGGGAGGTAGTTAAATGAAAAAAATAAGAAGACAAATAATAGCATTGTTTTTGTGTATGGCAATGGTGATAACTGTGTTGCCGGTACATATAAAAGCGGATGCGGTAACGGCGGTGACAAGTATTCCTTTTGCGTTAGAGGGATTTACATGTGGAAATGATATAAGTAATGTTAAATTGACTACGACCGAACCCGGAATAGAAATTGTCAGTGCAACGTTTTATATATATCATGGAAGCAATAATGGGAGCAATCCTAAAGCAAAAGGAAATATTCAACAAGGAATACAATATACATTAGAAATCTTTGCAAAAGTTAAAAGCGGATATAGTATCGATGGAATTGGAAGGGAAGAGATAACGATAGATGGTAAAAAACCAAGTTATTATAAAGCACCGTCTTCCGATGGTGCATCGATGCGTATTTATCATTATCTGCCGAGGTTTGAGGGGGAACCTGCGTCTTATAAGATTCAGACTACAAATGCAAGTGTTAAAGATGCGAAAGGCTTAAAAGTAACAAGTTCGATAACCGGAAGAAAATATCAGCTTTGTGTAGATGATATTCCTGAAGGAAAACAGTTTGCCGGCTGGGAAGTGGAGGGTGAGAATACTTCTGTAGGAAATGTGATGAATCCGGCAACGTCTATAGTGATGGGGACAGAAGATGTCAAGATTACAGCAAAACTTGAGGATACTTCAAGTGATAAGACGACATTTACCAATGTATCTGTGCCGGTGAAAGCACCGGAAACGGAAAAGACACCATCTACCTATGTTGCGGCAAATGAGTCATATGTTGTTGGTGATGTTAAATGGTATCGTGAGATGAAAGGGACAGACGGTAAAACAATTCATGTTGAACAGCCTTGTGATGTAAAATTTTGGGAAGGGATGGCATACCGTGCGGAGATTACCATATATGGGAAAACTTCATTTTTTTCCAAAACTACAACGTATAAAATAGCAAATCAGAACGCGGTGCGTGTTGCTCCGGAGGTGATCACAGATAAGATTCAAAAAGTAACAATTGCGTGTACATTTCCGGCGACAGGACTGAAAAATGAGTTGCAGCTGCCAGCCTCTTGTAAAAATGCTCCGGAGATGATCCGAGGAAATATTCTCTTTGGTGAAGAGGTGTCGGTGCTTGGTTTTATAGAAAATTTGGCAGATAACGATGAAGAGTGGATGACAAAGTACCAAGATGAAGAGATATATATTCAGTGGTACGAGAGTGAAAATAACAAAACGTTTACGGCACTTCAAGAAACGGAATACGCCGGAGACACCATTACGCTTGATAAAAAACTGGCGGGTAAATATCTGGCGGCTAAAGTGTGGTATGAAACGAGTGCAGGAGAAGAAGCGTATTTTGCTTCTATTAAGATACCTGAATTGCGAAAGATGAAGCTTACGGGAGATAATGCGATAAAAGTGAATGCAGGAGAAAGTTTTCCAAAGACGGATAATCTTCAGGTGAATTATGGTGTGATTAAGAGTGTTAAGTGGTATGATAAAGCAACCGGCAAGCAAATGAACGATTCTCAAATATTCGAAAGTGGACAGTTTTACGTGATGAATGTAGAAGTTGATACACAAGAAGAAAATTTATTTGAGGATACAGCGGACCTGGATGCTACAAATAAAAGTCTGAACAAAGAGACGTGGGCAAAAAGCGCAGAGGTGACGTACGATCGAAATACAAAATTGCACACGATTCACCGAGTATATAAAGCAAGTAAATTAGAAGAAGTGCAATTAATTGCTTTAGGTGTAGAAGAGCCGGCTCGAGGACATGAAAAAGGCTTGGTAGAATATAAAGAATTTGCCGGCAGTTTCGTTGGGAAAAACGAAACAACCATTGAGGCGGTTGAGTGGAGTCCGACGGATACGGTGTTTGCACCGGCTACGTCATATACGCTGACTGTTACGTTAAAGAGTAAAGATGGGTATTGCTTTACAAAAGACACAAAAATTACTTTGAATCAAAAAGAGATGAAAATTATTTCACCTTCCCCACTGGAGAAAGATGTGCAAGAAGTAAAAGCTGCTTATACTTTTGATAAAACTGCCGAGGAGTTAAAGCCGGAGGATAAAGAAACCATAGTGTTAGATAAAATGATACAGGGGCAGTTTAAAAATGCTTCCAAGTTGTCAGTAAATCAAACAACATTAACAAACTGGGCGGCGAAAGACGTATCCTTCCAAAAAGCATATGATACCGGAAAAATTGTATATCAATGGATGAAGAGTACAGACGGTAAAAATTACACAGCGATACCTGAGGCGACAAAAGACACATATTTTGTTCCTAAAGAGTTTGAAGACAAAACATATATTGGACTGCAAATCACAGTAGGACAGTATGGAGATACGGATGTATATAAACTGATGGATAATGCTTTGATCCGTTATGAAGAAATTTTGAGTGTAAACGGAGTGAAAGAGCCGGAAGTGGGAGAATATCCGTCGATTGAAGGAATTACACCGACGGGAGCTAAGCTTGCAACCTGGTATAACATAACGGATGATGAGCCGCTTATGGGGACGTTTGAAAAAGGAAAAGAATATCAGTTGGTACTTGCATGGACTTCGGATGGAAAGTCCTATGCGAGTCGGATTATATGTAATGGCAATCGATCTGGAATGTTCATGGAAGATCCTTCTGTTGGATTGATGGGCTGTAATATCATGTTTTCTCATGCTCATGAGAAGCAGACAACATACGGAAGTGATGATACAAGTCATTGGTTTACTTGTTATGAATCCGGTTGCGATAAGCAGTATGAGACGGAGGAGCATACGTTTGGAACGTGGATTATTGATAAAGAGGCAACAAAAACTGCTTCCGGATCAAAACATAGGGAATGTAGTGTTTGCCATAGAAAAGTTCTAGAGAGAATACCAAAGATTGGTGAGATTGTGCCGACACCAACCCCGGGAGGAAGTACACCGGCTCCGGGAGGAAGTACGCCGGCTCCGGGAGGAAGTACGCCGATACCGGGAGGAAGTACACCGATACCGGGAGGAAGAACACCGATACCGGGAGGAAGCATAGGTGGAAACGCGGCAACTAACCCGGGGGCAAAGGAAAATCAATCAATTATTACAGGAAATCAGATTGATTTTAACGGAGAATTTGCCAAAACAGATGTCAAAACAAAATTACAGAAACCAACAAAGATCAAAATCCAAAAGAAAAAGGGCAAGCTGCTTTTGAGTTGGAAAAAAATAGAAAAAGCAAGTGGCTATGAAATACAGATTGCTGCAAACAAAAAGTTTAAAAAGGCAGTGAAGAAAAAAACAAAAAAACCAGTGCTGCAAATGAAAAAATGGAAAAAGAAAATATGTTTTCTTCGTGTGCGTGCTTATCAACAGAAGAGCGGGAAAACAGTGTATAGTGGATGGAGTAAAGTGGTAAAGAAAAAAATGAAATAAAATTACAAACGTAACTATTCAAGATTAAATGTGAGCGATAGAGTGCCCTGAATAGTTATTTACAAACAAAGAGGATCAAATAGAGTTGACCGCCGGATGATATCTTGTGTAAATAAGATGTTGTCTGGCGGTTGTTTTATGGTTCACAATATGTTCAAAGATCTTTGATATGATAGTCTTTATAGGAAAGGACGTGAGGATGGATGAAGCAATCTATGCGAATCAGACTAGTCGTGTTAACGGCGCTTATGATTATATTGTGTATTGTGATCTGCTGGATCATGAACTTGTTTTTGCTTCCGGGATATTATGAAAATTCCAAGAAAAAGCAAATGAATGATGTGTATGGAGAAGTGGCAGCATTGTTTGGTGAAAATGACTGGAAAAACATTTCTGATACACAGAAGGATAAAGTATACGATTCTTTGGATAAGATTAGTGCAAACAGCAGTGTAAGTGTGTATATTATGAGTATCAACGTAGATTCATCCAGCGGAATGGTAAGCAAGGTGGATTATCTGTATCCGAGCATGGGAAATCGTACTCAGCAGCTGAATACACAACAATTGGCAAAATATGTTATGTTTAAACAGCTGGGCAATGTGTTTGATGAAAATTACAAATTATTGGAAGAAACGGACAACTACGAATTATTTAATGTGTTTGACCAGCGAATTGATTCCAATTATATCGAACTTGTCGGTGGAATTACAGGAGATTACTGGGTTTATCTGCGGTCTAATTACCAAAGTATCCGCGAGAGTGCGGCTATCTCCAATGAATTTCTGACGTATGTCGGAATCCTCGTAACGATATTGTGTGTGATCATTATGATCTTTCTGAGCAATCACTATACGAAGCCAATCCTGAAACTGGCTCAGATTGCCAAAAAGATGGAAAATCTGGATTTCGATGTCCGCTATAAAGAAAACCGTCACGACGAGATTGGAGTACTTGGACACAGCATGAATTCCCTGTCAGACAAACTGGAACAGACAATCTCGGAACTCAAGACGGCAAACAACGAATTGGAGCTGGATTTGCAGAGACGGTCGGAGCAGGAACAGATGCGGCAGGAATTTTTAGCAAATGTGTCTCACGAACTGAAGACGCCGATCGCTTTAATTCAGGGTTACGCAGAAGGACTTCAGGATAACGTGAATGATGATCCGGAGAGTCGTGAATTTTATTGCGAAGTTATCGTAGATGAAGCAGATAAGATGAATAAAATGGTAAAGAAACTGCTGAGCCTGAATCAGCTGGAATTTGGAAATGGGCAGGTGCATCTGGAACATTTTGACTTGCAGCAGGTAGTACAGTCGGTATTGTCCTCGTCGGAAATATTGTTCCGCCAGAAGGAAGTCACATTGTCCTATAATGGAGATCATCCGGTTTATGTGTGGGCAGATGAGTATATGACAGAAGAAGTTGTTATGAACTATGTCAGCAATGCCTTAAATCATATCGATGGAGAGAAAATCATCGAGGTAAAAATTGTAAGCTGCGATGGAAAGGCCCGCGTGAGTGTGTTTAATACCGGGAAACCGATCCCGGAAGAAGATATCGACAAGATCTGGAGCAAATTTTATAAGGTAGATAAGGCGAGAACCCGGGAATATGGAGGAAACGGGATTGGTTTGTCGATTGTCAAGGCAATTATGGAAGCACACAATCAGGCATATGGTGTGAAAAATTATGATAATGGTGTGGAATTTTGGTTTGAACTTGATGAAAAGACAGAAAACTAAAAATCTGTAATTGCAGTTCCGGCAAAAATATGTTAAAATAATAATTACAGTTATATGATATGAAAAGGGGATGAGTGCATTTATGAAAAGAAACGGATGCCTGGTGTTCTGTTTCTGCCTGAGTATAGTATTACTCGCTGGCTGCTCCTCTGCTGATCTGAGTGAGGAAAACCAGGATAAAGTGGCGGAATATGCATCAGAAGTGGTGCTGAAGCATGATGCAAATTATGATAAAAAACGGATTAATACGGAGGCAGCAGCGACATCAAGTCCCGAGGTGAGTCAGTCGCCGGAAACAACACCCGAGCCGACGGCAGCTCCGGAAACGGCAGTGACAGAGGATGGACAGCAGCCGGAAAAGACAGCGATACCGGAAGTGTCGATGGAAGAGTTATACCAATTAAAAGATGTGTCCATCTCATATCAGTCCTATGAGATCTGCAGTAAATATCCGAAAAAATCGGAGTATTCAATGATTGCTAAAAAGGGCGAGGCTTTTGTTATAGTTAAGTTTATGGCGGAGAATAAAAGTTCTTCGAAGACAAAGGTGGATCTGATCAAACGAAAGATTGATTATGAACTGATGGTTGGTGAGAAGTCTTACAATCCAACAATCGCAATGCTGATGAATGGTGGTCTTAACAATTTTAAGACGACATTGAATCCCAAAGAAAAGCAAAAAGCAGTATTGGTGTACAATGTTCCCAAGGCAGAAACAAATGCAGAGACATTGACGCTTACAATAAAAGATGGGGATAAAAAAGCACACACGATTGTATTAAAAGCGAGCAGCAATGAGTAATGGAGGACAGAACATGGAATATGAATATAAAGAAAAGAAACGCAGTTGGTTCTTTGGACTGCCATTGTCTTTTACGACGTATACAGTAAGCCAGAAAAAGATTAATATTAAAAAAGGACTGCTTCGGACAGAAGAGGATGATACATTGATGTATAAGATTCAGGATGTAAAATTGGTCCGCAGTTTGTGGGAAAGAATTTTTAAACTGGGTACCGTGATATGCTATTCCGGAGATGTTACGGATGCAAAGTTGATGCTCACACATATAAAAAATTCTTCTGAGATCAAAGAATATATTCTTGAAACGGCAGAAGAAGAGCGAAGAAAAGTCCGTACTCTGCATACAATGGGATTAGACGGAGCGGACGATCTGTTTCAGGATGTAGATGATTAATTTAAAGAGAGATACCCGATGGAAAAGGAGGAGATTATCGTGGCAGAAAAACAGACAGAAATCTTGTTAGAGAGTGGGACAAATGAACTGGAATTGTTGGAATTTGTGGTAGGAACACAGCATTATGGTATCAATGTGGCGAAAATCCGTGAATTGTGCCAGTATCAGACACCGACACCGGTACCGAATGCGCATCCGTTTATTGAAGGAATCTTTATGCCGCGTGATATGCTTATCACAGTTATTAATCTGTCAAAGGCATTGGGAATCGCAGAATCGGGAGATGCCTCACAGGATATGTATATTATTACCAATTTTAACAACTTACATACGGCATTTCATGTACAGAAAGTGCTCGGAATCCATCGTATTTCCTGGGAAGATATTGCAAAACCCGATTCGACGATCAGTGCTGCAGGAAAGAGTGCTGCGACAGGAATCGCAAAAGTTGACGGAAGAATTATTATCGTACTTGATTTCGAGAAGATTGTATCGGAGATCAATCCGGAAACCGGTTTGAAACTATCTGATATCGATGCGATGGGCGAACGTTCCCGTCATGAATGTCCGATCCTTTTGGCAGAAGATTCCCCGCTTTTGCTGGAGATGTTGAAAAAGTGTCTGAGCCGTGCAGGTTATACGCATTTGATCCCAACGACCAATGGGCAGGAAGCATGGGATACACTGCAGAAGATTCTTGCTGATGGTGGAAAAGTGGGAACCGATATCGCACTGGTGATCACCGATATTGAAATGCCACAGATGGACGGGCATCATTTGACAAAACTGATCAAAGATGATCCACGGTTTGATGGTATGCCGGTGGTAATCTTTTCCTCATTGGTCAACGATGAGATGAAGAGAAAGGGAGAAGCTCTTGGTGTAGATGCACAGTTGTCAAAGCCGGAGATCGGTAAACTTGTACGACAGTTGGATCTGCTTTTAAACTAGTTGAATTTGATAAAATGACGACAGACCGGACTACATGAGTAGACTGGTCTGTCATTGTGATTGAATGGAGGGAAATGATAGATCATGGCGGGAAAAGAAGGAGAATCTTATCTGGATCAATTGCTGAATAATGCATCGACATCCTCACAGGAAGCGGGTGTGGAGCAGGTAAAAGAAAATGCCAGAAAAGCAGAACTTGATAATGTCGGATTGCAGGAGGCATTGGCTGTTTTAAATGATCTACCGGATGAGACCGGGATTCCGGCGAAGGCAGATCCAAAAGAAGAGTTAGAAGATTTAAAAAATTTATATGAGGAATTTGGAAATGAAGTAATACCGGAGGAAGCACCACAACCGGAGCCCGAGCCGGAAGAAGTGGAAACGGAGCCGGAGGTGCCGGAGGAAGAGGCTCGGCCGGAAGAACCGGAAATGCCGGCGGTAGACTTGGAAATGCCGGCGGTAGACTTGGAGATGCCGGAAGAAGCGGAACAGCCGGAGGAAGAATCACAGACGGAAAGTTTGGAAGAGCCGGTTATGCCAGAAGAGCCGTTCGTGCCGGAAGAACCGGAAATGCCGAAGGACGACGCGGTGATGCCGGAAGAAACAGAAGAGACAACGAACATGGAAGAAGAGCAGGAGCCTGCGTTTGAAGATATGGAGGCGATGCTTGATCTGTTGCAGCAGCCGGATGAGGAAGCTGAGCAGGAAAAACAGGACACGACAGAAGTCCCAGAGGAGATGAAAGAGCCCGAGCCGGAAGTGTCAAAAGAGCCGGTGGCAGTTGATGATATTTTCCAGGATGCTCTTTCTGCTGTAGGTTATAGTGGAGACGAAGAAGATCTCGAACAGAAACTCAACATGTCATCGGAGACACAGAACGAAAACCAAGGTTCGCAGTTTGATGATATTCTTGCTTTGGATGATATCATGCAGAATGCATCCGGCGTGGAAGAAGAGCCTGCAGAAGGGGTTCAGTCTGTTCCTGTGCGGAAACAAAAGAAAGAAAAGAAGAAAAAAACAAGTCTGTGGAAACGCCTTTTTGGCAATGTCATTACGGATGAGACAGCCGCTTTGGAAGAAAAGGAGCGTGAAGAGGAAGAAGAGGCGTTCTTGAAAAAACAGGCGGCATTGATCGAGAAGAAAAAACAGTCTGAGGCAGATAAGGAAGAAAAGGAAAAGAAAAATCAGGAAGACAAAGAGCGTAAGCAGCAGATCAAAGCAGAAAAGGAAGCACAGAAAGCAGAGAAAAAAGCAGAAAAGAAGCGCTTAAAAGAAGAACAGGCAGCGATGGCAGAAACAGAAGTGGTCGGAAAAATAAACCCGATCGGTGCTACCATTGTGTTTATTCTTTTTGCTACGATCGGTGTATTGATCATGGTCGGCGTATGGCTTCTGCCGCGGCGTGCCAACATAAAAGAAGCAGCAAATGAATATGCAAATGAAAAGTATATTGATGCATATCAGACGATTTCTGCTGTCTCTATCAAAGAAGATGAGCAGGCATTGTACGATAAAATCGTTCTTTGTTCTAAATTGGAAAGACAGATTCAGTCTTACCAGACAAATGTTTCTATGGACAAAACACTGGAAGCCCTTCATGCACTGCTTCAAGGACTGGATCTGTACAATAAAAAACAAGACGAAGTAAAGGCGTTGAAGATTCAGAAAGAATTTCTGCAGATGAAAACGCAGATCATAACCTATCTTGCACAGGACTACAGCCTGGATGAGGCACAGGCAAATGAAATCAATGCAATTACCGATGAAGCAGAGTATACACATCGTTTACAGGATATTGTAACGACAGCAAAATAGTGAGGAACAGATGAGTGGAGGAAATTATGATAGCCATAGTGGATTATGATGCAGGAAATATTAAGAGTGTGGAAAAAGCATTGCAGTTTTTGGGACAAGAACCCGTTGTAACAAGAGACAAAGAAACACTTCTTCAAGCGGAAAAAGTGATCGTTCCCGGAGTAGGTGCTTTTGGAGATGCGATGGGAAAGATGCATCAATACGGACTGGTGGAAGTCCTTCGAGAGATTGCCGCCAAAGGTACTCCGCTTCTTGGTATCTGTCTGGGACTGCAGCTGTTTTTTGAGAGCAGTGAAGAGACACCGGGGGTAGAAGGTCTTGGTTTGTTACCGGGAAAAATTGTAAGAATTCCGGACAAAGAAGGCTTTAAGATTCCGCATATGGGCTGGAACTCCATTCAGATCAATCCGGCTTCCCGCCTGTTGAAAGGCATAGAAGAGGGAGCATACGTTTATTTTGTCCATTCGTATTATCTTCAGGCTGAAAACGAAGCGGATGTTGCGGCGACGACAGATTATGTCGTAAACATTCATGCAGCAGCGGAACATGAGAATATATTTGCAACGCAGTTTCACCCGGAAAAAAGTGGAGAGATTGGATTGCAGATATTGAAAAATTTCATTGAATTATAGAAGAAAGGAACGAAGAGACAATGTTTACAAAGCGAATTATTCCTTGTTTAGATGTAAATGCCGGAAGAGTAGTAAAAGGTATTAATTTTGTAAATCTGCGCGATGCCGGAGATCCGGTATCCGTTGCTTCGGCGTATGATAAGGCAGGGGCAGATGAACTTGTATTTTTGGATATCACGGCATCCAGTGATGCCAGAGACATAAAAGTAAATATGGTGCGGAAAGTGGCTGAAACCGTATTTATTCCGTTTACTGTCGGTGGAGGGATTCGTACCATCGATGATTTTAAAATGATCTTGCGCGAAGGTGCCGATAAAGTTTCCGTTAATTCGGCGGCAATCCTAAATCCGGAACTTGTGTCGGAAGCCGCAGACAAATTTGGAAGCCAGTGTGTGGTGGTTGCTATAGATGCCAAACGCCGGAAAGATGCACAAGGATGGACTATTTATAAAAACGGCGGTCGCGTGGATATGGGTATCGACGCAGTAGAATGGGCGATGAAAGCCGAAAAACTAGGTGCCGGAGAGATCCTGTTAACAAGTATGGACTGCGATGGAACGAAAGACGGATATGATATAGAACTCACACGTACCATTTCCGAAAATGTATCTATTCCGGTCATTGCATCCGGGGGAGCAGGAAAAAAAGAACATTTTTATGATGCTCTTACCGAGGGAAAAGCAGATGCCGTACTGGCAGCTTCCCTTTTCCACTTCAATGAACTGCAGATCAGCGATCTGAAAGAGTATCTGGCAGGACGTGGGATCAGTGTAAGAAGATAAGAAATGCGGAGGAAAGAGTATGGCTGGATTAACAGGACAATGGCAGGAGCAGTTGTCAGAAGAATTTCATAAGGAATATTATCAGAAATTATTTTTATTTGTAAAGGAACAGTATAGTAAAGTGCCTGTGTATCCGCCAGCGGAAGAGTTGTTCAATGCCTTTCATCTGACTCCTTTTGAAAAGGTAAAAGTGGTAATTTTAGGACAAGATCCTTATCACAATACCGGACAGGCACACGGACTCAGTTTTTCCGTAAAACCGGGGGTGGAGATTCCGCCGTCGCTTGTTAATATTTATAAAGAACTTCACGATGATCTGGGATGCTATATTCCAAATCATGGCAATCTGGAACAATGGGCAGAGCAGGGTGTACTTTTGCTAAACACCGTACTTACGGTGCAGGCACATCGTGCTATGTCACACCGCGGCGTTGGCTGGGAACAGTTTACGGATGCCGTAATAAAGAAAGTAAATGAGATTGACCGGCCAATCGTGTTCATTTTGTGGGGAAAGCCGGCACAGGAAAAGGCAAAGATGCTCAATAATCCAAAGCATCTGATCTTAAAAGCACCACATCCAAGCCCATTGTCTGCATACCGCGGCTTTTTTGGAAGTAAGCCGTTCAGCCAGACAAATGAATTTTTGGAAGCTCATGGGGAGACACCGATTGATTGGCAGATAACAAATAAATAGGGGGAACGATATGCAAAAAGAGTGTAGCAGAATTTTACAGGAAGTTGAGAAGGTAATTAAAGGAAAAGAGCAGGAAAAGAAGCTGATATTGGCGGCAATACTGGCAAAGGGGCATATTTTGCTGGATGATATACCGGGAGTGGGGAAGACAACACTTACGATGGCATTTTCCCGTACTATGCAGTTAGAGGCTAACCGAATGCAGTTTACTTCGGATGTTTTGCCATCGGATGTTTTGGGCTTTCAGATGATTTATCCGGATGGAACCAAAGAATATCAAAAGGGGGTTATTTTGTGTAACCTTTTTATGGCAGATGAGATTAACCGGGCGTCTTCCAAGACGCAGTCGGCTCTTTTGGAAGTGATGGAAGAAGGAAAGGTAACGATTGAAGGGACGGCGTATCCGGCACCGGAACCGTTTGTCGTGATGGCAACCCAGAATCCGGTAGGATTTGTAGGAACCCAGCTGCTTCCCGAGTCGCAGGTGGATCGTTTTATGATCTGTCTGACATTAGGCTATCCTTCTCATGAAGAAGAGATCCTTTTATTGCAGGAACGACAGGGAGAAAATCCGTTGCAGCGGGTAGAACCGGTTGTTTCAGTGGACGAACTGCTGGCAATGCAGCATCAGGTGAAGTGTGTACATGTAGATGAAAAAATATATGATTATATGGTGACTCTTTCAGAACAGACGCGAAATCATCCGATGCTTTCGCTGGGAATCAGTCCGAGAGGAACCGTTGCCCTGATGGAAATCAGCAAAGCCATTGCATTTATGAATGAGCGAACTTGTGTATTTCCGGAAGATGTAATCTGTGCGTTTCCATTTATTGCCAAACACAGGATATATCTTACGGCAAAAGCAAAGGTGGAAAATCATATGAAAAATGAAGTGATGGAAGAAATTTTAGCAAAAGTAAAGATACGATAAAGGTGGTAGTTATATGATTCGAAGTTGGATTCTTTATATCTTGACAGTAGGAGTAGTTTTTGTATTTACAATATTATATGGAAAACAAAGCGGTTTTTTACTATGTCTGCTCATAGTCTTGCTTCCGTTAATTTATGCTGCTCTTACGATTATTTTGGCTTCCCGGATGGGGATTCGATTGCGCCTCGACGGGGCCAAGTGTCAAAAGGAAAATGCAAGATGCTGGATGTTCGAATTCCAGGATGGAAGTAGGCTCATCCAGGGAAATCGCTTATCCATACGTTATAAGATCTGTACTGCACAAGGAAAAATATGTGCCAGGAAAAAGCAGATTGTTTTTTTGGAAAATGATAAAGAGTATGAGATGACATATCAGACAAAATATGCCGGAAAGTATACTATTTGCATTGAAAGAATCACAATTTACAGTGGTTTTTCGTTGTTTTATAAAAATCTTGTCAAAGATTTATCAGATTCTTTTTTTATTATGCCAAAATACCGGGAAGGACTGGTGCAGGTTGAGCCGCTGCCTGCACAGCGTGAGGGAGACGGCGATACATTTATCCAGGGAAAAGAAGGCAATGATCCAAGTGAACTACTTGGATTTCGCGAATATCGCCCGGGGGATAAAAAAAACCGAATTGATTGGCGTGCAACGATTAAGACAGGAGAACTTATGGTGCCACAATATGGTTTTCCTGTGGCTTGTGATGTGGGGATTTTTGTGGATCTGGAGCAGGTGGATGACAAAAAGACAGAACGGGTCTTGGAACTTGTTTATGCTCTTTGTATTGCGATGAAAGAGCAGGACAGAAATTGGTATGTAACATGGGAAAATAGAAAATCCGAGCAGTTAGAGCGGAAAGAATTGAAATGGAAATTCGATATTCATGAGACGCTCTATCGACTTGCCGGTTCCATCGGAGAACACAGCGTAAAGCTGGAGGATCTGTATACGAGCCGATTTGAGGATGCCTGTTTTTCAAGAGTATATTTCATCAGTGACCGGAAGAAACAAGGGAATGCAGAAGAAGCAGCGGAAAAATTGTGTGCAGAAAAAGTGGTTTGGATGGACGTGTAAGGGGGACTGTGTCGTGAAAAAAATAGGAATATTTCCGCTGGCGGGGATGATCTTATGCGGTATGGTAAGTTTATCCAGTGGGTTAGATTATTATACTCGCAGTCTCCTTTTTGTGGTACCCATTGTTTTTCATGTTTTGTTATATTATGCAGTGTATCATTTTATCAAGGCAGCCAATGACAAAAAACGTCAAAATTACAGCTTTTTGATATCAATGGGTGCATGTGCTTCTTTTTTTCTTTTGTTTTTAAAATTCATTCTATCCGGATTTCAAAGTATCGGAAATCATATGTTAAAATTGGCAAACAATTGTTATTCCCTTGGATTGATCGTAGTTTCTGATAAACAGGAGGAATATGCAGCACTGGCGTTGTTTGCCATTACCGGTGTCATTGCGGTTCTATCTCTGTGGCTTTATGAAAAGGAAGAAAAAATGTGGATTTCGGCACTGCCATCACTCTGCCTGTTTTGTATTCCGCTTGCGTTAGATGGAGTCCCGGAAGAATGGAGTATCGTGGGATACGGGGTGTCATTTCTTCTGCTTTTATGCGTAGGAAAGCGGGGGACTTTTTCAAAATTTGTTTTGGCAGTAGGACTTATCGCAATTATTCTGATGGTGGCAATATTTGGAAATGGATGGGCGGCAGTCAGACCCTATGTCCGCGAATATCGGGAGCAAATGCATACGACATTTCAGCTGGCTTCCAATCGACAGGAGGAAGAACAAAAAATACAGGAAATTGACTTTGGAAAATATGATAAGGACGGTTTTATCGAATACGAAGGATTGAATGCAGTGAATATTTATACCCGTACGGATCTTCGTCACAGTATCGTATATCTCCGCGGATTTGTCGGAAATGATTATGTGGATGATCAGTGGAATGGAGAGAAGCAGAAACTGGGGGATCCGATGGGATTGGCGATGGTTCAGCAGGGGATTTTGGAAATCCAGCAGGCGGCGGATCAGGATATTTATTATGGGTATGTCATGGATCAGGAGATGCCAAAAAAGTATGGAAAAAAGAAGATTTCATACAGCGGGGAAGAAAAACAGAAAATCCGACAGCTTTATTTGGCGGTGGATCCTTGGATGAAAGACAATTTGATGAATTCTATGAACTTGGACCCTGATGTACAGAGTACGATCGGAAAGGCGGCAGAGAAAATTCATACCGTTCTCCAAAAGGAGTTTCACTACACGCTTCATCCTGGGAAAAGCGGGGGGAGTTCGGAACTGGAGACCTTTCTTTTTGATACAAAAACCGGGTATTGTACCCATTATGCCACAGCGGCGATCATGATGTTTCGCTCGCTTGGAGTTCCGGCACGACTGGCACAGGGGTATATGATCCGGGGTGATTATGTCAAACCGACTAAGTGGACGCCCGTGTACGACCGCAATGCCCATGCCTGGGTGGAAATTTATATTCCGGAGGCCGGCTGGTATCCCTTTGATGCGACAAACGGTGTGATCGCACAGCCCGGTGAAATGGGACCATTGGAAGACAATCCCTTAGCGACACCTACGCCGCTCCCGGTTGTGACACATACCCCGGAGCCGGAGGAAAGAATCTTTGAACAAGTGGAAGAAGAGACCCCGCAGGTGACAGGGACAGACAGTCCGAAGCAAAAGAAAAGTACGGATCTGCCGGCACGCAGCCGGTTTCAGAAACGAATTGTTCTGGGAGTTTTCCTGCTTTTGTTCCTGCTGGCGGCCATTCTGATTTTCAGAGAGGTAAGGCGAAAGAGAGAATATCGGCGCAAAATTGATGATTTCAGGAAACAAAAGGAATGGAAGGATAAATTTTTGTGGCTGCATTCCGAATGGGAAGAATGTATGATTAAACTGGAGATTCCTTGTACCTATGGCAGTTACGAGAAAATGATCGAAGCATTTGAAATGGGACTGCAGCAATATATTCCATCGAAAAAATTTGCAGAATTTCAGAAAAATACGGAATTCTACGTAAAATGCTGCTTTACTGCCCGCTATGGCAATGAGAGCATGACAGAGCAGGATTTTGCGCGGTGCGAAACATATCTGCGTTTTGTATTTTCTGCAATTTCTGAAAACGAAGATCAGAAAGGGTGGAAAAAAATACGGAAATGTTGTATAGTAGATGAGGTAATGAATAAAAAGAAGAAAGTTAGGTAAAACATGGGAAAAAAGTTATTTATAGCAGAAAAACCAAGTGTGGCACAGGAATTTGCCAGGGTTCTTAAAGTAAATGGACGGCGGGGAGACGGTTTTATCGAATCGTCCGATCATGTCGTGACATGGTGTGTCGGTCATCTTGTGACGATGAGTTATCCGGAAAGTTACGATCCTGCCTATGCAAAATGGGCATTTGAGACGCTGCCGTTTATTCCCGAAACATATAAATACGAAGTTATTGGAAATGTAAAAAAACAGTTTGAAACGGTAAAAAATCTCCTGAACCGGGACGATGTGGAGGCAATTTATGTCTGCACCGACTCCGGACGCGAAGGAGAGTACATTTACCGTCTGGTGGACCAGATGGCCGCGGTGCCGGATACCAAGGCAAAGTTTCGTGTATGGATCGACTCACAGACAGAGGACGAGATCCTGCGTGGAATCCGCGAGGCAAAGCCATTATCCGCTTATGATAATCTGAGCGCGTCCGCGTATCTGCGTGCCAAAGAAGATTATCTGATGGGAATTAATTTTTCAAGAGCGCTGTCACTCAAATACGGTGGCTGGCTTAACGACAATGTGTCCGGAAAAAAATGGACATCGGTGTCTGTCGGCAGAGTGATGACCTGCGTGCTTGGCATGGTAGTGAGCCGCGAATGGGAGATCCGTAAGTTTGTGAAAACGCCATTTTACCGAGTGATCGGTTCGTTTGGAAGAGAGCAGACAGAGGAAGAAGAGGCGGCTTTTTTTGAGAGCGAATGGCGCGTGAATGAAAAATCCAAATATTTCCAGTCTCCAAAACTCTATAAGGAAAATGGATTTACTGAGGAGAGTTTTGCCAAAGAATTGATCGATACCCTTATGGCGGGAGAAAAGCAGGCAATCGTCGAAAAAGTAGAAAAGAAGAAGGAAAAGAAAAATCCCCCATTGCTTTTCAATCTGGCGGAATTACAGAACTTGTCGTCGAAATTGTTTAAGATCAGTCCGGACGAGACATTGCAGATCGTTCAGGAATTATATGAAAAAAAGCTGGTTACCTATCCGAGAACGGATGCCCGTGTGCTGAGCAGTGCTGTCGCAAAAGAGATCATAAAGAATCTCAAAGGACTTCAGGGGTATGAGATGGTACTTCCGTATCTGAGAGATATCGCGGAGCGAAAGAGTTTTCTTGGGCTGGAAAAGACAAGGTATGTGGACGATAAAAAGATTACTGACCATTATGCCATTATCCCGACCGGACAGGGATTGGGCGCGCTGGCGTCGTTGAAACCGCTCAGTGCCAAAATGTATGAAGTCATCGTACGGCGTTTTTTGTGTATTTTTTACCCGCCGGCGGTATACCAGAAAATGAATGTTTCTCTGATGATGGAAAATCCGTCCGAAGAGACTACATATATGGAAAATTTTGTGACGACTGCAAAGGTTTTGGTGGAAGAAGGATTTCTACCGGTGTCACAGTATTCGTTTGCCAAAAAGAAAAAGGAAGAGAATCCTGAAAACGAAGAGGAGACAGACAGCGCGGCATTGGAGAAGATCCTCCCATCCCTGAAAAAGGGAATGAAGCTGTCTTTGCATGACATGAAGATCAAAGAGGGAGAGACATCTCCGCCAAAACGTTATAACTCCGGTTCCATGATCCTTGCAATGGAGAATGCCGGACAGCTGATCGAAGATGAGGAACTGCGCGCCATGATCAAAGGAAGCGGGATCGGTACGAGTGCGACAAGAGCGGAGATTTTGAAAAAACTAGTAAATATTTCCTATCTTGATCTGAATAAAAAGACGCAGATCATCACGCCGACGCTGAAAGGAGAGCTGGTTTGCGGTATCGTGCGGTATTCCATCCCCGCGATGTTAAGTCCGAAACTTACGGCAAGCTGGGAAAAAGGTCTCACCGGCGTGTCCGATGGCGGAATCAGCGAAAATGAATATATGGACAAACTGACCGGCTTTGTTAAAAATCAGGTAGGAAAGGTTAAGCAAACTAACAATATTGCGCAGCTTCGTTCCTATTACCAGGTTGCAGCCGTATACTATAAGAATAAGAAAAAAGGAGAAAAGTAAAATGGCTCAGGAAATTACAATCAAACAATTATTTGAAGATCATCTTTCCCTTGCATGGGAGCAAATTGCAGCATATGAATATCCATATGAAGTGCTTGCGGACATCGGAGATATCATAAAAAAGATTGGAGCCGCTCTGCCGGCAGACCGCTTTGAAAAGCGCGAAGGAGATATCTGGGTGGCAAAAAATGCGACAGTTGCGCCGACCGCCTGCCTGAATGGACCTCTTATCATTGATGAGGAAGCGGAGATCCGCCATTGTGCGTTTATCCGTGGTAATGTGATCGTGGGAAAAGGAGCTGTCGTCGGCAATTCGACCGAACTTAAAAATGTGATTCTTTTTGATGGCGTTCAGGTGCCACATTACAATTATGTAGGCGACTCCATTTTGGGGTATAAATCACATATGGGGGCCGGTTCGATCACTTCCAATGTAAAATCCGACAAAACATTGGTGGAGATCCGCGTAGGAGACAAGAAAATCCCTACCGGACGCAAAAAAGTGGGTGCCATTCTGGGAAGTTTTGTGGAAGTAGGCTGTGGCAGCATTTTGAATCCGGGAACGGTCATCGGAAGCCATTCCAATGTATACCCATTGTCCTCCGTCCGCGGTTATGTTCCGGGCAGAAGCATTTATAAAAACCAGAACGAAGTGATAAAAAAACACGAATAAAAAATTTTTGTGCCAACGAATCCTCGGGGAGGTTGACATTTATTGAAAAATATTGTACACTTTTGTAAGAATGTGACGCAAAAAGAAAGGAGATTCTATCGACATGATTTATTCACAAGAAGTAGAAAACATGTGCCCGGTTGCTCAGGGTGTTAATCACGGTTGTGCCCCAATTCCAGAAGAAGCAAAATGGGTAAAAGCAAAAGAAGTAAAAGATATTTCCGGTTTTACACATGGTGTAGGCTGGTGTGCTCCACAGCAGGGAGCTTGTAAACTTACCTTGAATGTAAAAGAAGGTATTATCCAGGAAGCTTTGGTAGAGACGATCGGATGTTCCGGTATGACTCATTCCGCAGCTATGGCAGCTGAGATTCTTCCGGGACGTACTGTGATGGAAGCATTGAATACCGACCTTGTATGTGATGCCATCAATACAGCAATGAGAGAACTGTTCCTTCAGATCGTTTACGGACGTTCCCAGAGTGCTTTCTCGGAAGACGGACTGGCAATCGGAGCAGGATTGGAAGATCTTGGAAAAGGACTTCGTTCCCAGGTTGGTACCATGTATGGTACATTGAAAAAAGGACCTCGCTATCTTGAGATGGCAGAAGGTTATGTAACTGCAATCGCTCTCGATGAAAATGATTTGATTATCGGTTATAAATTCGTTAGCCTTGGTAAGATGACTGACTTCATCAAAAAAGGCGATGACCCGAATACAGCTTACGAAAAAGCATGTGGTCAGTATGGACGTGTTGACGATGCTGTGAAACTCATCGACCCAAGAACCGATGAAGAAGTTGCAAAATAATATAAGGAGGTAACGAAATAATGGCTTTATTTGAATCATATGAAAGAAGAATTGATAAAATCAATAGCGTATTGAATGAGTACGGTATCTCCTCCATTGAAGAGGCTGAGAAAATCACAAAAGATGCTGGCTTAAATGTATACGACCAGATTAAAGGCATTCAGCCAATTTGTTTTGAAAACGCTTGCTGGGCTTACACAGTAGGAGCAGCAATTGCAATTAAAAAAGGATGTAGAAGAGCAGCAGACGCTGCCGCTGCCATCGGAGAAGGCCTTCAGGCTTTCTGTATCCCGGGTTCTGTTGCAGACACACGTAAAGTAGGTCTTGGACATGGTAACCTTGGTAAAATGCTTCTTGAGGAAGAGACAGAGTGCTTCTGTTTCCTCGCAGGACATGAGTCATTCGCAGCAGCAGAAGGAGCTATCGGTATCGCTGAGAAAGCGAACAAAGTTCGTAAAAAACCTCTCCGCGTTATCCTGAACGGTCTTGGAAAAGATGCTGCACAGATCATTTCCCGTATCAACGGATTTACTTTTGTTGAGACAGAGTATGATCCATATACAAACACAGTAAAAGAAATCGAAAGAATCTCTTACTCCGATGGACTTCGTTCCAAAGTAAACTGCTATGGTGCGAACGATGTTCAGGAAGGTGTTGCCATCATGCACAAAGAGGGCGTAGACGTATCTATCACAGGTAACTCTACAAATCCTACACGTTTCCAGCATCCGGTAGCAGGTACTTATAAGAAAGAATGCCTTGAGCAGGGCAAGAAATACTTTTCTGTAGCATCCGGTGGTGGTACAGGACGTACACTTCATCCGGATAACATGGCTGCAGGCCCGGCTTCTTACGGTATGACAGATACTCTCGGACGTATGCACAGTGATGCACAGTTTGCAGGATCTTCTTCTGTACCGGCCCACGTAGAAATGATGGGACTTATCGGTGCAGGAAACAACCCTATGGTTGGTATGACAGTTGCAGTAGCTGTATCCATTCAGGAAGCTGCTGATAACGGCAAATTCTAATTTGGCTTATAAGTAAATTGATATATTTAGAAATGAAAACAGGATCTGCTTTTGGGCAGGTCCTGTTTTTGCAAATTAATTATTATATGGTTAAAAGGTTTTCCAGCAGTATTTCTTTAGAAATTCGCTTATAACTGCGAGATCTTCACCCTCATAATAAGCTACAAGTTTCTTTTTGAATTCCGGAACATGTTTTTCCGGTATGACCAAGAAACCTTGTCCATGGGCGATAAGATAGTGATTTGCAAAGATCACAGAGGCTCGTTTATTGCCATCGATAAATACTTGAGTTTTCATACAGTACATACAAAGTTTGATGGCTGTATCAATTTCAGTTGTTTCAGATTCAAGAATCTCTGTAATATTTTCTTTTACGATGGATTCTATTGGGATAGGTGGTTTATACGAACTGCCCCCAATTGTAACCGGCACACCCCGGATTCGGTCTCCATCGGTAAAGAACCCCTCATTCACTAGTTTTGCGATATGACATAACAAATAATAATCAGTTTTGGCTTGAATTACATCAGAATCCAAAATAAATTCCCAGGCATGTTTTAAATTTAGTATTTTTTGAATATCATTTGCTGTCATGCCAGTTACAGTTCCGTTATCAATAATATTCTCCGTCTGTGGAAAGGAGGTTGCCACACCTTCCAATACAGCCTGATCATATATATTTGCTTTCATATTTGCGCGGGCAAAGTCTAAATTTTGAAGGATGCGTTTATCTAATTCTGTTGATTTGTATCCTAATTCTGCCAGCTTTTTTTCTATTTTACGTAAATTTTTTCTTAGTTCCTTTAACTCCTTTGCATTGCGCAGCAAAAGTTGATATAGATCGTCAGAGTAAACATCGACATAGGTTGACGTCAATCGGCTGCCTACTCTTTTTCGGATATAAAGATATTTACCACTTTTGTTTTCTTTTATTTCAGGATTGCCATCATAGGGAATTAAGTTAATTCTGGCTTGGCAATCCGCTTTTTCCTGTAACAATGTTTGGATTTCATTTAATGCATTCATGTTTTTCCTCCTTGCTAAGGGAATCTTTTTCTATATAGTAACTTAAAAGTTGTTTAAAAGTCAATATGTTTTAGGGAACTTTTTTAGAAAAATAAGCAAGAAAAGTTCCCTAAAATTTATATGCAGAAAACTATTTTTATAAAAAGTTTGATGGAATGGAAGGCAAAAACCAGTTGCAAAATTCCCCCAATACACATATAATAAGATAGAATACTTATTTCTCTCCGGGTGGCAGCTGCCCTTGGAGGATGATTAGAAAAAGCGAGGTAATGATATGTGCGGAATCGTTGGATTTGTAGGTAAACAGCAGGCGGCGCCGATCCTTTTGGATGGATTGTCAAAGTTGGAATATCGTGGATATGACTCAGCAGGAATTGCTGTTCGGGATAATAAACAGGAAGTGAAAGTAGTAAAGGCGAAGGGACGTTTGAAAGGGTTGATGGAAAAGACAGATAACGGACGTGCCCTTAAGGGAGATTGTGGCATCGGACATACGAGATGGGCGACACATGGCGAACCATCGGAGGTAAATGCACATCCACATGTAAGTGATGACGGAAATGTAGTGGGTGTTCACAATGGAATTATTGAAAATTACCAGGAATTAAAGGCGAAGCTTTTGAAAAAAGGATATAGTTTTTATTCTTCGACGGATACCGAAGTGGCAGTGAAACTGGTGGACTATTATTATAAAAAATATGAGCATACACCGGTGGATGCGATTAACCATGCGATGGTGCGTATTCGTGGTTCTTACGCATTGGCATTGATGTTTGAAGAATATCCGGAAGAAATTTATGTGGCGCGAAAAGACAGCCCGATGATCATCGGAGTGGCAGACGGAGATTGTTTTGTTGCCTCCGATGTGCCGGCAATTCTTAAGTATACAAGAAGTGTCTACTATATTGGAAATATGGAGATTGGAAGATTGGTGGATGGAAAAGCGACCTTTTACAATCTGGATGGCGATGAGATTCAAAAAGAACTTGTAGAGATCAAATGGGATGCGGAAGCAGCAGAAAAGGGCGGCTTTGAGCATTTTATGATGAAAGAGATCCACGAGCAGCCAAAAGCAATTTTGGATACGATGAATTCGAAGATCAAAGAGGGGAAAATTGATTTGTCGGATGTGGGATTAAGCGAGGAAGATATAAAAAAGATTACGCAGATTTACATCGTGGCATGTGGTTCTGCTTATCATACCGGTGTAGTAACGCAGTATGTGATGGAAGATCTTGCAAGAGTACCGGTCCGTGTGGAATTGGCATCGGAATTCCGGTATCGCAATCCGATTTTGCAGCCGACCGATCTTGTGATCGTGGTCAGCCAGTCTGGTGAGACGGCAGATACATTGGCAGGACTTCGCCTGGCAAAAGAGCAGGGCGTAAAGACACTTGGTATTGTAAATGTCGTTGGTTCCTCGATTGCAAGAGAAGCAGACAATGTCTTTTATACCATGGCAGGTCCTGAGATTTCTGTGGCTACGACAAAAGCCTATAGTGCTCAGTTGATCGCCGGATATCTGCTGGCTGTCGAATTTGCACGCGTGCGTGAAAAGATATCGAAAGAACAGTACGATGCGCTCTTGACAGAGATGCAGACCCTGCCGGAGAAGATCAATAAGATCATTGAAGATAAAGAGCGGATTCAATGGTTTGCCGCAAAGCAGGCAAATGCGCGTGATATTTTCTTTGTTGGACGTGGTATCGATTATGCCATTTGTCTGGAAGGAAGTTTGAAATTAAAAGAAATCAGCTATATTCATTCGGAAGCATATGCGGCAGGCGAATTGAAACATGGTACGATCAGTTTGATCGAGGACAATATATTGGTAATTGGTTCATTGACGCAGGATAATCTGTATGAGAAGACAATCAGTAACATGGTAGAATGTAAGAGCCGTGGCGCATCCTTGATGGGGCTTACAAATTTTGGCAATTACTCCATCGAAGACACCGCAGATTTTGTTGTATATGTGCCAAAGACAGATCCGCATTTTGCGGCAAGTCTTGCTGTGATTCCATTGCAGCTGCTTGGATATTATGTATCGGTGGCGCGCGGACTGGATGTAGATAAGCCGAGAAATCTGGCAAAAAGTGTAACGGTAGAATGATGCGAAAGGAAAGAAACGATGGGAAAGATCAAAGTACAGAAAAATGTCGGCGGCATTGAAGGCCTCTGTGTGATCGAACCAAAAGTATTTGGCGACAGCCGCGGATATTTTGTAGAGACGTATAATAAAAATGATATGCTGGAAGAAGGACTTGATTTGGAATTTGTGCAGGACAATCAATCTTCTTCTTCGAAAGGAGTTCTCCGCGGATTGCATTTTCAGAAACAGTATCCGCAGGGAAAACTTGTGCGTGTCACCAGAGGACGCGTGTTTGATGTGGCTGTCGATCTTCGTAAGGAAAGCAAGACTTACGGAAAATGGTTTGGTGTGGAATTGAGCGCTGACAATTTTAAACAGTTTTATATTCCGAAAGGATTTGCACATGGATTTTTGGTGTTGTCAGAGCAGGCAGAGTTTTGTTATAAATGCACCGACTTTTATCATCCGGATGATGAGGGCGGTCTGGCATGGAATGACCCGGAGATCGGTGTAGAATGGCCGGAATTGACCGGAGAATATAACGGAACGGCTTCAAACGAAGGGTATGCCCTTGCAGATGGTACGCCATTGAATCTCAGTGACAAAGATAAGCTGTGGCTCGGCATCAAGGATACCTTTGCATTTTAGAAAGATCAGAGAAGCGGCGAAAATAATGAAGCCAGTAATACCGTCATAATCCCGGTGACGGCGATGGCAAGACTGCTCATAGCACCTTCGATTTCGCCGAGTTCCATCGCTTTGGCGGTTCCGATCGCATGGGAAGAAGAGCCAAGGGCGAGACCTTTTGCAATCGGGTGTGTGATGCGGAAAATCTTGCAGATGAGTTCACCAAAGATATTGCCAAGCACTCCGGTAACAACGATCACAGCTACCGTGATCGTCACATAGCCGCCAAGTTCCTCGGAAACGCCCATTCCGATCGCGGTAGTGATCGATTTTGGCAAAAGTGTTACATATTCTTTGTGTGACAGGTGCAGGATCTTAGCCAGTACAAATACGGTGCAGAGGCTTGTGAGAACGCCGGCGGTAATCCCGAGGAGAATGGCCTTTAAATTGTTTTTCAAAAGCTGCCATTGCTCGTAGAGCGGGATGGCGAGACAAACGGTCGCCGGGGTCAAAAACCAGCTGAGATAGACGGCACCTTGATTGTAGGCGTCATAGTCGATGTTGGCGACAATCAGCACAACGATCGTTAAACAGATCGATATCAGTAAGGGGTTAAAGATCCCTAACTTAAATTTTTTCTTTAAAACCATGCCGAGGAGATAGGCGAGCAGACTGATCGTCACTCCGGCAAAAAGGGAAGTGTCAAAAAAATCATTCATTGGTAGATGCCTTCTTTCTATCTTTATGCAGAATCCATTGTGTACAGCGTCCGGTTACGATCATGACGGTGATCAGAGCGGCGACGGTAATAATACTGACCGGAACCAAAACCGGCTGTAAAATATGCCAGGAGGCCATCAGACCAACGCCGGCCGGGATAAACATAACAGGCATGATCTCAATGAGAAATGTACCGGCTTCCTTCACGGAAGAAAGCGGAATAAATCCTGATAATAAGCCGATCAGCAGGATCACCATTCCATATATACTGGCAGGAATCGGAAAGGGAAGCAGAAATTTCAGTGCTTCGCCGGCAAAAGAAATGCCAAGAATAATTAAAAATTGTTTTACAAATTTCAAAAAAATCGCTTCTTTCTAAAAAATTATCAATAAGTCTTGCTGTTCACTAACTTTACTCATTATATACGCATTATATCCGAGTGTCAAATAAAAAAATCATAAAAATTCTTAGTATTTCTTGACATTTTCCGAGGTAAAATTTACAATGAAAAAAGTGACAAAAGACAGTTAGAATGGAGGACCCAAGTGATCGATTCATTAGTAGAAAAGTTAGAGAAAAAGGTAGTGTTGGCAGATGGCGCCATGGGGACCTATTTCAGCCAGAAATATATGACAGAGATGGAGGCAGAAGAAGCCAATATCGCAACCCCGGAGCGAATCATCGCCATTCATAAAGAATATATTGAGGCCGGAGCAGAACTGATCCGAACCAATACATTTGCCGTAAACCACGGATTATTTGCCGAGGCAGAAAGACGAAAAGAAGTGATCGAAGCGGCAGTTGCCAATGCAAGAGAAGCGGTACGCCAGAGCAGAAAAGAAGTCGTGGTCGCTGCGTCAGTGGGACCGATCCGTCAGTCAGCCGAAGAGGAAGATGGAGAAATTTGGAAAGAATATGCACAGATGCTGGATGTATTTTATACTCTCGGGATTCGTGTTTTTTTGTTTGAAACATTTTCGGAGCTTCGCTGGCTTCCGAAATTGGCAAAATATTGTAAAAATAAGGAAGAACAGACGGTGGTCATTGCCGAACTGGCACTGAATCCGATGGGATATACACAGCATGGTTTTGGAATGACAGAGGTTCTGCAGGAACTGACATCCGATGAGAATTTTGATATCGTAGGATTTAATTGCGGAGTCGGTGCACTTCACATGAAAAAACTTTTGCAAAGCCGGAAATTTCCAAAAGAATTTTTATTGAGTGTATTTCCCAATGCCGGATATCAGCAGGAGATGCAGGGAAGAACTCTGGTGTTCCATGATACCGCTTACTATGCAGGGCAGATGAAAGAGATTTTGGCACTGGGAGCCAATCTTGTCGGAGGATGCTGCGGAACGACTCCGGGGCATATCCGTGCCTTGAAAAAAGTGGTGCAGAACCAGGAGCAGGTGCGGCCTAAGAAACTGGCCAAAGAAAATGAAAATTTGGATGAGGTGAAAGACAATCCGACGCCGTTTATCCGTAAACTGCGCGGTGGGAAAAAAGTATTTGTCGTGGAACTGGATGCGCCGTTTGATGCTTCGAGTGATAAATTCCGCAAAGGAGTATGTGCCCTGCAGGAAAACGGAGTGGACATTATTACCGTTTCGGATTCTCCGATGGCTCGCGCGAGAGCAGATGCTTCCCTTCTTGCCGTATATGCAAAAAAATGCGCAGATGTGGAGATTATGCCGCATGTGGCGATGAGGGACCGCAACCTGATCGGACTGCGTTCGGAGATCTTGGGAGCGCATGTGAATGGAATCCGCGATTTTCTTGTGATTACGGGAGATCCGGTCGGAAGCAATGACCGCGGAAAGATTACCGGTGTATTTGACGTAAACTCCATTCGCTTTATGGAATATCTGAAACATATGAATGAAGAAGTATTGCAGGAAGAGCCGGTTTATTATGGCGGTGCGCTGAATTATGCGGGAGTCAATCCCGCAGCGATCGCGGGCAGGATGAAAAAGAAAATGGAAGCCGGATGTGAGTACTTTTTGACACAGCCGATCTTTACGGAGGAAGACATTGACCGCATCCGGGAATTAAAAGAAATGACAGGAGCAAGAATCCTTTGTGGAATCATGCCACTTGTAAGCTACCGCAATGCAATGTTTATGAAAAATGAGATGCCGGGGATCCATGTATCCGACGAGATTGTAAGCCGGTACCAGCCGGATATGTCGAAACAGGATGCCGAGGAAGTGGCCGTGAAGATTTCCCTGAAAGTAGCAGAACAGCTGCTGGAAGTGGCAGATGGTTTTTATCTCATGACACCATTCCACCGGGTGGCACTTGTAAACCGTATTATAGATGGAATTCGTAAACTGCTTGGATAAAAGCAGGGATCAAATATCATTATATTCTAACTCAAGCAGTCGAAAGACTGCTTTTTTCATGTCCGGATGTGCGTGATAGGCGTCCAAAAGCATCCGTTCTTCTTTTGTCAAAATCGATGCAGCGTCTGGATCCTTAGATGGAGCAGGACAGTAGCCGAACGTCTCAAGTATATTTTCAATATGATAATAGCCGCACAAGGTCATCAATGTGTCAGCATTGGGCTGACTGTTTCCATTTTCCCAGCCATAGATCGTTTTTGATTTTGCCGGAATATTTTGGGCATTCAAATAGTCGCTCACTTCGTCGACGGAGAGGTTGTTCAGCTTCCGGTAATAACGCAGTGCGCGTGCAATGTTAGGGTTCTTCATAAGATTTGTAAAACCTCCAATTCACGATATCTAATACCATCATAAAGAATGACGACATACGTGTCAAGAAGAAAAAAAGAGAAAAAGGGAAAAATAAATTGACATTATGACTTGCAAAGAATAAAATAAAAATAGTACGACAAAATTCTTAAAAAGCGAGAATGAGGGGACGAAGGATATGAAAATGACAAAGAAGATTTATTGTTATATGAAAATACATCAGATCGACATACAGAAAGTTTCAAAAGAAACCGGAATTGACCGGAAAATCTTTCAAAAGCAGCCGGTTCGGCCGTTAAACGCTACGGAACTTTGTGAAGTGTGTGCGTATCTAAAAATTCAGCCGGAGGAGATTGCAAAAGATGATACATTGTTCTGAGTCGCAGCTGTATTGGTGCGAAGAGTGTAAGATTCCGCTGTATGAGCCGGTGTGTGGGTGCTGTGGAGCAAAAGGAAGACGATTTGTAAAAGATGTGCGCGTGGTATTTCCGGAAGAAAAAGTGCTTCTTGAGATTCTGCTGGGATTGAAGGCGGGAGAATTAAACGAGAAATCCTTATGGAATGCGGCCGGAAATGTATATTATCTCGACGGAGTCCGCATGCCATTGTCCATTCAGCGGCTGCGGGAAATGGACGCCGGGAAGATCCGGAAAACATATGATGAAAACAGGAAAAATATGGATGACACCTTTTTCAAACAGATGATAGAACGGTTTGTAAAGGCAAATGCAAACCGATATCAGGAGATTTCGCAGGAAGCCCTGTCTTACATCTGGGAGGAAACGCAGGGAATGGAAATCGGCGATATGTTTGTCTCGTTCAGCGGAGGAAAGGATTCGACGGTGGTGGCAGATCTTTGCAAGCGTGCACTGGACGGACCGGGAAAGAAAATCCTTCATATTTTTGGGGACACGACATTGGAATTTCCGATGACAGAACAATATGTCGCGCAGTATAAAAAGGAAAATCCGAAGACGCCGATGATCTCATCCCGTAATAAAGAGAAGAATTTTGAAGAACTTTGTGAGATCGTAGGGCCGCCAAGCCGGGTCATGCGCTGGTGCTGTACGATATTTAAGACCGGTGCGATCAATCAGAAGATATCGGCTTTGTTCCGCGGGAAAAAGCGGATCGTAGCTTTTCAGGGAATCCGTCACAGCGAGTCGGCGAGCCGCAGTAAATATGAAAGAACGAGTACCAATTCCAAGATTGCGAAGCAGTTGACATTGTGCCCGATCATCGAGTGGTTTGATTTTGATGTGTGGCTGTATCTGATGACGACGGGTATCGCTTTCAATTCGGCGTACCGTCTTGGTTATGCGCGCGTGGGATGTTATTGCTGTCCAAACAACAGCCTGTGGTCTGAATTTTTATCCAGCATTTTTATCCCGGACAAATACGATAGTTTCCAAAATCTGTTAATTAATTTTGCGAAAAAGGTGGGGAAAAAAGATGCCGAAGTGTATGTGAAAGAAGGAAAATGGAAGGCAAGACAGGGAGGAAACGGGTTAGACTATGCACGAAAATCGATTGTTTCTTATGAACCTTGTGTAAAAGAAGAAAATGCTTTCAATTATGAATTGACCAGGCCGATTACGGAAGAGCTGTATGAATTGTTTAAGCCATTTGGTACATATCAGCCGGAACTTGGCAATAAAAGACTGGGAGAAGCTTATTTTACGGATGCAGATAACAATGTCGTTTTTGTATTGCAGGGAAGACCGGGGCAGACCCGGTGCAAAGTCATTGTACATAGAGAGGATGCCTTTCACGTAAAGGGAATGTCGAAAGTCCGTGAAAAGATTGACTGCCAGATCACCAAATATCAAATGTGCATGGGATGCAAGGCTTGTGAGAGTGTGTGCCGGTTTAATGCGATCACGGTTAAGGAGATGCCGGATAAATCGACATCCTATACCATTAATGAAGCGAAATGTGTAAAATGCACCGAGTGCGTCAGTCATTTTTCCGTGGGATGTTATATGCGGAAAGTGCTGACGATCAAGCGGGAAGATAAGGAAGGAACAACGAATGCGTAAATATCGTTTAAAAGGACATGGTGGATTTTTTATGCGCGAAGGCTGGTTTGCCAAAGGCATGACAGAAGTGTCGGAAAATCCGCGTTTATTTACAAAGGAAAATTATTCGGGAGCCGATGCTCTGGGAGTCGGAAGTGCGATGGCAAAGGCGATCCGGTACTGGATGGGCGTATGCGGTCTGATCAAAGAAGTCAGAGGAACCGGAACCGTTCTTACTGAGATGGGACAATTGATCGCCGGGGAAGATCTGTACCTGGAGGATCTGTTTTCTGTCTGGCTTCTGCATATCCATGCCGTATCCAGCGCGGAAAAGGCGACAATATGGTATTTGTTTTTTGAAACAATGCCACTGGGAGAATTTACCAGAGAGCAGATGCAGGAAAAATTATACGAGGAACTGCTTCGATACAGTGGAGAGAGCGAAGTTTCCGAACGTTCCTTTACAGACGACTGCAATACCTTTTTGCAGATGTACGTGGATTCGAAAGAAGAGAAGGAAGATCCGGAAGATAAAAAGCGCAGTGTGTTTGCCAGACTTCGTCTGATCCAGAAAAATTACCGGGGATACCGCAGAGAGCGTATCGTGCCGGAAAGACTTCCGAAAGAAATCGTTCTTTTGGTGCTGCGCCGGAAAATTCGTGGAAAGCAGGGAGAAAGTATTGAAAATCTGCTGACGTGTGAAAACGGTCCGGGAAAATTATTGTCATTGGATCGAATTCTGTTCAATGAATATTTGGATGAATTGGAAAATGATGGATGTTTACGGATCAACCGTACCGCAGGATTAGACATGGTATATCTTTCGGAAGAAGTGCCGGAAGAATTGGAGATCATACAGCAGTATTACGAAAAAAGACAGGAACAGAGTACCCGGGGGAGGACAGTATGAAATTAAAGGAAGTAATCCGAATTGATGAAAAATTTCAGCATTCGATCAATCTGAAACTGGATCAGATGCGGAAAGAACCAATTGAAAATTATATTCCGACGCAGGCGTCTATGAAGATTCTTTGTGAATATCTGGGAGAATTAACCGGAAAGAAAAAAGAGGCATCCACGATGCTGATCGGTCCCTATGGAAAGGGGAAATCCCATCTGCTTCTCATTTTGATGTATCTGCTGAACCCGTTTGACGAGAAATTGAGTGCGCATCTGGTGGAGCACTTTAGGCAGGCGGAGGAAAAAACAGGAAAAAACATACAGGAATATATGGAGCGGGGAAAGAAATATCTGCCGGTGGTTGTGTCTTTTGGCAGCGAGTCCCTGGAACGGTCCTATCGAAGGGGACTGCTAGGTGCTTTAAAGCGATTTGGGCTGGAAGACTGCATTCCGGACAGCTATTATACGGAAGCGGTTCACACGATACAGACATGGAAAAAAGAGTATCCGGAAACGTATGAAAAGTTTTTGGCAAAAATCGGAAAGAGCAAGGTGCGGTCATTTGTAAAAGAACTACAGGAAGAAAAGGAATCGACGATGCGCCGGTTTCAGGAAATTTATCCTTCCTTGACAGCCGGAAGTCAGTTTATGCCAATGATTCAGACCGACATTGCTACGTTGTACGAGGAAATTCTTGCGCGGATCTGTCGGAAACCCTATCACTACGCGGGAATGGTAGTCATTTTTGATGAATTCAGCAAGTTTATGGAGAGCGAGACGAAGGAAAGCGTTTCCAAAGATATGAATCTGGTGCAGCAGATGTGTGAACTGGCGAACCAGTCGTCGGATGCTGCGCGGATGATTCAGATTTTCGTGGCGCACAAGAGTATCAAAGAGTATAGCGGATATTTGTCCCAAGAGGTGATTAATACGTTTACCGGCGTAGAAGGACGGCTTTCTGAGCGGTATTTTGTTACGACACAAAAGGACAATTACGAATTGATCAAGAATATGATCCGGAAGGAGTTGTTTGAAAAAATTCCGCTGGATTGGAAGCAAATCGCCTCGGCAAATTATGGCGCAGCCGGTTTTGACCGGGATTTTACGAAAGAAGAATTTGAAGAGATCATTGTGAAGGGATGTTATCCAATGCACCCTTTAACGACGTTTCTCCTTTTAAAAGTCAGCGAACGCGTAGGCCAGAATGAGAGGTCGCTTGTGACATTTCTCGCCGGAAACGAAAAAGGAACGTTGTCAGATTATGTAAATTCCGAGCGGGATGCGAAACAGTGCATGACACCGGGCAGAGTGTTTGATTATTTTTCGCCATTGTTAAAGCGGGATCTCTGGAACCGTCGAAGTCATCTGGAGTGGAGCAAGGCGATGATGGTACTCGAAAAGGATCTGACAGAAGAAGAGGCGGAAATCGTGAAAACCATCTGTCTGATGCGAATCGTCGGTCTTTCCGAAAAAATGGAGGCGACGGCACAGACGCTTTCGCTGGCAACCGGGCGAAAACTGAATGAGGTAAAGGAGAGTCTGCAGACACTTGAGAAAAAGGAAGCCGTGCTGTTTCGCGATAAATTGAATTCGTATGTACTGCGCCAGAAGATCGATGTGGATCTGGAGGAAAAACTGACACAATGTGAGCAGGAAATTACGAATTTTTCGTTGACGAAAGAATTGGATCACGTGATGGGACATCGTTATGAACTGCCAAAAAAATACAATCATGTTCATGGGATGACTCGTTTTTTCGATACCGTTTTTATGGAGACAGAGCGTTTTTTGGAACTGAAATCTACGGACGGTCTGTATGAAGAAGCTCAGGGCGGGGCATTTGCAGATGGAAAGATTCTTTTGCTCATTGACCCTTATGTCAAATATAAAAAAAGTGTGAAACAACATCTCAATGCGCTGAAAGACGATAAATTGGTAGTGATCTATCCGGAAAAACCATTTGAGGCGGAAGGGCTGCTGCGCCGGATCCGAGGCATCCGCATGATTCTTCAGCAGGAAGACTATCTGAACCACGACGATGTGCTTGTGGAAGAACTTTTGATGATGGAAGAAGACTGCTTGTATAAGCTCAATTGGATGTTTGAGACGCATTTTGTACCCGGACGGGCAAACTGCAACGTATTTACCAATAACAAAAACAAATCCCTTACGTTTAACCAGCTTCTGAGCGAAATCTGCGAGCAGTGTTATGGAAAGGTGCCAAGAATCAACCATGAGCTGATCAATCGCCGTTTCGTGTCGGCGCAGATCAAAAAGGCACGAAAAGAAGTAGTCCGCTGTATTCTTGAACGAGGGGATCTGTATGAAATGGCAGAAGGAAACAGTGCCGAGGCGACGATCTGCCGCGCCACGTTATTTCACACCGGCGTTATGACCGGTGACTGTAAACCCGGTGTCAATCATATGCTGTCCGTCATCTATAACACAATGTTTGAAGCGGCGGGAAAACGGGTGCCAATGACATCGCTGTATGAAAAACTACGGGGAACGGAGATTGGACTTCGCGAAGGGGTGGTGCCGATTTACCTTGCTCATTGTATCATAGGCTGGGGAATCAGCGCTGTTTTCTATGAGGGAAAGAAGGAAATCCCATTTCAGGCAGAAACGGTGGAACTTGTCAATGAGCATCCGGAAAAATATGATCTGTATATAGAACGGGGCAGCTTTAAAAAAGAAGATTATTTAAAGAAACTGGAAAAAGTTTTTCCGCTTCCAAAGGAATATCAAAATCCGGGACAACCGTCTACCAGATTGGAAAAAATCGTAAATGGACTGCAATACTGGTTTACCCATCTGCCGGCTTCCAGCCGTATGGCGACCTATCCGGAAGAAATAAATGAAAAATTGTGTAAACTGCTCGCACACAACGATGAAAACCCAAGGGAGCTTATATTTGAAAAATTACCGTTTTTGATCCCGCAAAAGAAAACCAACATTAATTATGTCCTCTTTTGTAAAAAATTGGTACAGGCAAAGCAGGAGATCGATTCCTTTTATGAAAATCTGATGGGGGAACTTCGTCAGGTTACCATGACCTGCCTGGAAGTCACTGACGAGACAATCAAGCCGGCACTGAAAGAATGGGCGCGAAAGAAACGCACGCAGACAAAGACCAGCGTTTTATCTGCGTCAGCGGCTTCGTTGTTAGAATATATGCTGTCGCTGTCGGAGGAGTCGGAAGAGGAAGTGATCGCCGGGCTTGCTAAGCAGATCACAGGGAGATATCCGGAAGATTTTCGCCAGGATACGGTACAGGAATACAAAAAGGCATTGCAAAATATCTGTAAGGAATTGGAAAATGCTGCGGAGCAGACAGCACCGGAAGAAGCCTGTCATCTTATCTACACGGATCCACAGGGAATCCAGATGGATAAATACTTAAAAGCGGTTGAGACGGATTCTGTCATGGTATTTGCTAAGGCGGCGGTAGAAGAGGCGATTTCCGAATTTGGAGACAGTCTTGAAAAGGAACAGAAGGCAAAGATTTTGCTGGATTTATTGCAGCAGGAATTGGAGTGATCATTTGATATATCTGGATAATGCAGCGACGACATTTCCGAAGCCGAAGGAGGTGACGGATGTCTATACGCAGTGGGGATGTGAAATGCCGGTCAATGCCGGCAGAGGAAGTTACCGTCTGGCAGCACAGGCGGAGCAGCAGATACGGGAAACCCGTGGAAAACTGGCAAAATATGTTCATGCTCTTTCGGATGAGGATGTGTATTTTACGGCCTCGGCGACGATGGCGGCAAATGTGATCTTACAGGGATTTCCATGGAAAAAAGGGGATATTGTATTTGTGTCGCCTTACGAGCACAATGCGGTCATGCGCACGCTTCATGCAATGGAAGAGCAAAAGGGGATACAGATAAAAGTTCTTCCGGTTCAGTCAGACGGACAGATTGATCTGGAAAAAACAGGAAATCAATTCAAGGCAGAATCTCCTCGGCTTGTCTGTGTGACACAGGTAAGCAATGTGACAGGCTACCTGCTTCCCTATGCAGATGTTTTTCATTTGGCAAAACAAGCAGGGGCAATGACCTTTTTAGACAGCGCCCAGGGGCTTGGCATCTGTCCGGTTCATGTGATCGAAGAGGAAATTGATTTTCTGATCTTTGCCGGTCACAAAAATTTGTACGGAATGTTTGGAACCGGTGGTTTTGTCAATGTCAGCCGGTTTCCATTGCAGCCGCTATATTATGGCGGGACGGGAAGTGATTCGCGTAATCTGTCACTCCCGGAAAAAGGAAGCAGCCGTTTCGAAGTGGGAAGCCCGGATACGGCATCCATCGCGGCTTTGGGAAAGGCCATTGAACTGACCCAGCCTCGTGCCAAAGAAGATTTGCTGCATGAAAGGCAATTGTTGGAAAAACTTCGAGGCGGTCTTTCAAATATCGAAGGTGTAAGGATTTTGGGAGCACAGCCCCTGGAAAACAGTGCGGGAATCTTGTCGTTTGTCTGTGACAGATACCGGTCGGAGGAACTGGGAATGATCTTAGACGAAGATTTTGATATCGCAGTGCGGACCGGATATCATTGTGCACCACTTGTCCATGATCTTATCGGAAGCGTGGAGTATGGCGGTACGGTGCGGGTAAGCATGGGACGGTTTACGACCGAAACGGAAGTGCAGGCGTTGGTAGAAGCAGTAAAGGAACTAATGGAGGAATAGGATATGGGATTTCAGGATTTGGATCTTAAAATACGGTATCGGAGCAATGAAGATGATATTGCCGGTGATTTTTTGATTCCGGTATTGAAAGAGGCAAAAACATATAAAAGGTCTGTGGGATTTTTTTCAAGCAGTTCTCTGCAGGAATTATCGGTAGGAATTGAGGCATTGCAAAAAAACGGAGGACATATTCAGGTAATCTGTTCCCCGAGACTTTCGAATGAAGATATCGAAGCAATTGAGCTTGGGTACGAGGAAAGAGATAAGGTATTAGAAAATGCTCTGGCAAGAGAAAAAATTGAACCGGTGGAGGGATTTGAAACACAACGGCTGAATCTGGTTGCAAATCTGATCGTACAAGGTGTGATTGAGTTTAAACTGGCATTTACATTAAGTAAGAGCAATCAGGCTATTTATCATGAAAAAATAGCGGTGTTTGAAGATGAAGAGGGAAAAAGAATTGCCTTTGAAGGCTCAATGAATGATTCTTATAATGCTTTTTATGAAAATTTTGAATCCATTTCTGTTTATACGGAAGATAGTGCAAAAGAACATCTCGATGCAGTGATTCATGATTTTGATCAGTTGTGGAAGGATGATACCCAGAGGGTATGTGTAGTCGATTTTCCGCAGGTTGTGATTGATAAATTGAAATCCTATGCGAAAGAGGATTTGGAATTTACTGCAGATTATGAGCAGTTTATAAAAGATAAAAGTGTTATCCGGAAGAAAAAGGAAGGTGTGGTTCCGGAGGAAGTTTCTTTGCGGGAGTATCAGAAAGAAGCAATTCGAAAATGGGAAGAACAGTCATTTCGAGGGATATTTGACATGGCAACAGGAACCGGAAAAACATTTACCGGATTGGGAGCTCTTTGTCGGTTGAAGGAGACACTAAACGGAGTTTTAGCGGCGGTGATCGTATGTCCTTATACTCACCTTGTAGAGCAGTGGAAGGAAGATTTATTAGTGTTTGGGATAGAGCCAATCATTGCCTATGGAGATCCCAAATATAAAGATTATGAAAGTCGGTTAAGACAGGCAGTATTTCGATATAATCTGGGAACCAAAAAGTTTTTTTGTCTGCTTACGACAAAGGATACTTTTTGTAAAGATAAGGTGCAGAAGCAGTTAGAAAAAATAAAGAAAAACAGGCTTCTTATCGTGGATGAAGTACATAATATGGGGGCGGCGACGTATCGCAGATATTTGGATGAAACATTTGAATACCGCCTTGGTTTGTCGGCGACAATTGATCGGCACCACGATGAAGAAGGAACTCTGAGTTTATTTTCCTATTTTGGGAAAAAATGCATTGAATATACGCTGGAGATGGCGATTGAAAATGGATTTCTGACACATTACCGTTATTATCCGATTCCGGTTTATCTTACGGAGGATGAATTGGAGAGATACCGGGAGTTAAGTGAGAAAATAGAATCCGGAATGGTATTTGATAAAAACGGGAAACCAAAACTTACAGAATATGTAAAAAGTTTAATGATCAGCCGGGCAAGAGTAGTCGCGGGAGCGCAAAATAAAATACCGTTGCTGCTTGAGTATATGGAGAAATATAAAGAAGATAAACATATTTTGGTATATTGTGGCTCTACTAAGACCGAAGATACGGAATTGCAGGAAGAATGCCGGCAAATTGACCTGATCACAAAATGCCTGGCAAAAAAACTGCATATGAAAGTAGCAAGATTTACGTCAGGAGAAAATCGGAAAGAACGGCAGGTGCTGATTGAAAAATTTACGGAAGGGGAAGAAATCCAATCTTTGGTAGCAATCAAGTGCCTGGATGAAGGAGTAAATATACCGGCGATCAAAACCGCATTTATATTAGCAAGTACGACAAATCCGAAAGAATATATTCAGAGACGTGGTCGTGTGCTTAGGCTTTCTCCCGGAAAAGAATATGCGGAGATTTATGATTTTATTACATTACCAAGAGAATTAGAAATCGTTTGCTTTTTAAATGAAAAGGAATTGAAATATGATAAATCCCTGATTCAGAGAGAATTACAGCGAATCGAAGATTTTCGAAGGCTGGCAGACAATTCTTATGAATCGATGGATGAAATTTTAGCCATTCGGGATGCTTATCAAATATATGAGGAGGGCGAGAAAGATGATGAATGAAGAACAAATTAATGAAAGTGTGATGAAGACGATTCGATTTCGTATATTACAGATCGAAAAAAAGAATGCAAAGTCACATGAAAAGAAAGATGCAGATATGGTTTCTGAGATTGTAAAAATCATACAGTCAGAAGTGGATCGTACATTAGAAAAGTGAGGCGGAAGAGAATATGATTATTAAGAAAATGAAATTGCAGAATTTTCGTCAATATATTGACGACGAAATTAAATTTGCGGTAGATGAAGACAAAAATGTAACTGTTATCATGGGAGACAACGGAACAGGAAAGACAACGCTTGCACAGGCATTTCAATGGGCCTTATACGGGAAAACCAATTTTTAGATTCATGAATTGTTAAATCGTACTGTCAGGGAGAAAATGGGAACAGGAGAGAAAAAAGAGGTTTCAGTACTATTGGATATTATGTATAACAATACTGAGTATACCGTGAGACGTATTCAAGGGTATTTTAAAAATGCCAACCAGAAGATAGAAGAAAGACAGGGGAAATTTGTTGTTTCGAGGATTGATGATTTGGGAAATGTTCAGTATGTCCCGGAGTATCAGAAAGATTATATTGTAAAACAGTTTTTGCCAAAAGATCTGTCAAATTTTTTCTTCTTTGACGGAGAGAAAATTGAAGAAATGTCCAAGGAAATACAGAGTGGAAAAAGCTCGGATTTCCAAAATGCTGTATATAGTCTGGTAGGACTTACGGCTACGCAAAATACGATTGAACATTTGAAAAGTAATAAAAAATGCGTTGTCAAGGAGATTCAAAGAGAGATTGATAACAATTCAAAATCGGCAGAAAAAATGGAACAAAAGAATACACAGATTACAGAGCTGGATGAAAAAATACAGAATAATACAACAGAACTTGAAAAATTACAACAGGCAAGAACTAGGATGGAGGAAAAACGAAGAAGCAATAATAGACTGATTATTGATGGGCAGAAAGATATGCAGGTGAAAAAAGAGTATGCTGCACTTGAGAAGGACATTGCAAATCTGGAGAGGGAGAAGAACACGAAGACCAAAGATATGCTTCAGATGATTTCCAAAGAATTTTATTCGTTTTGTGTATACGGTGTGGCGAAAACGGCGGCCGGTTTGATCGAACAGGAGCAGACAGAAGAGATGGTAATTCCGGATCTTACAACGCGCACAATTGATGCTCTTTTAAAACGGGGAAAATGTCTCTGTGGAACGACATTATGTGAAAATCAACTGCCATATGAACAGGTGATGAAATTACGGGAGACCACCTACCCCAAAACAATTGCCTCATTAAAAGCAGATTACCAGACAAAACTGCGTGAAGCAAAACGTTATACGGATTTTGCAAAACATTGGAAAGAAAAATTAGAAAATTATGAAACCTGTGTAGCCCAATTAGAGGGGAAAATGACAGAGCGTGATGATAAACAGCAAAGGATGGCAGATACTTCCTCTGCGGAAAAGGCATTGCAGGAAAATAGAGAAATTGAGAGAGAAATGCCAAAAATCGATCAGCAGATTGGACGAATAAAGCAGCAGATCCAAGATGCGGAAACAAAAATACGAATTCTGGAACAAGAAAAGGATTCCATGATCGTAAATAACGATGACGTTGTAAAGAACAGGCTTTATATGGCGTATGCGAAAGAATTGTATGAGTCATTAAGAAAAGAGTACAAAGAGAAAGAAGATTCTTATCGTATTAAACTGCAGAATCGTATGAATGAGATATTTGCATCGATATACGGTCAGAATATATCGATTACGATTGATCCGCGTTATCGGATTACCGTTCGTATTGAAGAAGAATTGGCTTCTACGGATGAAGTAGAACGTAATACCGCGCAAGGATATGCATTGATTTTTACATTTATCTCGGCCATTATTGATCTGGCAAAGAAAAAGGTTAATGACGAGGCGCTTACAGAAAACGAACTGATCGATGAAGAAAATGAAGGATATCCTTTGGTTATGGATGCTCCGTTGTCGGCATTTGATAAGACCAGAATCGAAAAAATCTGTACCGAGATTCCTCGCATTGCCGACCAAGTCATTATATTTATTAAAGATACAGACGGAGAGGTGGCAGAGGAGCATATGCGCGATAAGATAGGATGCCGCTATATGATTGAACTGGTAAATGACAGTAAACTGCACTCAAGAATTGTGGAAAGGGGCTGAAAATGATGTTTGATCGAGAATACTATTTTTATGGAAAACACGCCGATATGGTAAGAAAATTAACGACAAATTGGAATGATAAGATTGGGGCATCTGTTTTTGAACGGAATCTGGATGTATATGAAATTGCACCGATTATCGGATGGATTTATAATCGAAAGGCAGAAGTCGAACGCGATGAAGATAACAAAACCCGTATTTTTCGAGATAAGATGCTGGACGACAGGCCGCAATTATTGTTTAATTATCGTAATTTAATGCTGTTAAATGGAAAAAAATGGGATTCTGAAGAACGTATGGACATTGCTTTCCGTATGGATGACAAAGACAGAGAGCGCAAAGCTTATGATGAATTATACAATTCCTATGTACTTGGTGGTGTAGAAGTTTTGTACGAGAGAATTTTTGATAATGCATCAAAACCGGAAGAATATCTCATGAATTTTTATGAATTGCTGGAAGAATTAGAAGTAAGAATTTATGAAAAAGATTTTGGACTGGAGTGAGTTTGCTACACTTGACTGCTACATACTTTGTTTCCGCTTGGCAATTTTAAAAAAAACACGGTTTTCCGCTTGGCAAATTCGAAAAAAATCTGTTTTTTCGGTTGGCAAATTTGAAATAAATGCGGAATTGTAAATGCAAACCCCATTGACTTTTCCTTCCCCAATAGGTATAATCACAAGTAGGAAAATGACGAAAAAAGGGGACTATTACCTATGAATTATAAAACCACAGTATTTTTATCCATTGCGCTTGGCGCGGTGCTTCTGATCGCAGCGATCGCAGGAATGCGGTATATGAATCCGGCGCCGGAAGGCTATCGCAGTAGTTTTGAGACGGCGAAAGAACAGGCGACGCCACAGCCGACGCAGACAGCGACACCAAAACCGACAGAAGAGCCGTTTACCGGATTTTATGATACGGAGGCGATGACGTTAAAAGAGCGGATTCATACGCCGGAAGGCTTCCATCGGGAAGAAGTGGAAACGGACAGCTTTGCAGCGTTTATGGAAAATTATGCATTGTATAAAGATGGAAAAAAAGTCAAGTTATATGATAAGACTTTGAAGCAGAATCAAGATGCGCATGTTGCGGTATTAAAAATGAAACTCGTAGAGGGCGATTTACAGCAGTGTGCCGATTCGATCATCCGCTTATATGCAGAATATTTTTATCAAAATAAAATGTATGATAAGATGAATTTCCATCTTGTCAACGGATTTGCGTGCGAGTTCAGCAAATGGGCTGAGGGCATGCGTGTATCGGTTTCCGGCTCTTCGACGACATGGACGCAGAGTGCGGCTGCCAATGACGACGAGACTGTGTTTGAAAAATATCTTCGTTTTGTTTTTGCATATGCCAGCACGATTTCATTGAGTGATGAGTCAAAGAAGATAAAGAAAGCAGAGATTCAGGCCGGAGATATCTTTGTACAGGGAGGAAGTCCCGGACATGCTGTTATGGTATTGGATGTGTGTACGGATGACAGCGGACGGAAAGCATTTTTGCTTGGACAGGGATTTATGCCGGCGCAGCAGTTTCATGTGTTAAAAAATCCGCTGCATGAAGACGATCCGTGGTATTATGTGGATGAACTTACCTATCCGCTCCAGACACCGGAGTATACGTTTGAAAAAGGAAGTCTCAAACGGCCGGAATGCATGCAATGATATTTTCGTAGAAAAGGTCTTGATTTTTTTTGAAAATGCGATATAATAAATAGTGCAAGTTCAAAATCCAAGAGAAAGGATGAGGGGCATGGTATTACTTGGAGTCGGCGTAGGTGTTGCGATTATAGCAGTGGTAATTGTTGTTGGGGCAGTTTCTGCGATTGTAGCTGCTGCAAAAGATTCATTAAAAGACGATGACGAGATGTAACGCCTGTTATTGATTTTGACTGGATGGAGGATAAGAGACGGGGTATGGCTCAGCTTGGCTAGAGCGCATCGTTCGGGACGATGAGGTCGCAGGTTCGAATCCTGTTACCCCGATGATTAGGAAGGAGAAGCTACGAAGCGGCAGATGTCACATCAGCTGCCGATTGGCTTCTCTTTTTGTAACACAAAGCCCGGGAAAGGAAGGATTGGGATATGATTTCAAAACGATGGATGCAGAGGGCATTTACGGTTGCGGTTGTCTGTGTCAGTTGTTCGATTTTTTTCTGTAGTGAGATCTGCCGTGCAAAGACGGCGGCGAAAACGACGAAAGTGCATACCTATAAAGAAGGATTTACCTATCAGAAACTGGATTCGGAAACGATCGCGCGGATGCGTGGAAAATCCTATAAAAAAGGAGCCAAAATTCCGCTTAGCAGGCTTCGTTACCTTCGGCTCCGCTACATTGATTTTGATGGAATGGAACAGGAAGGGGAGATGGTCGTTCATAAAAAGATTGCCAAACGGACATGCAAAGTGTTTTATGAATTGTACCGGATAAAATATCCGATTGCCGGAATGCAGCTGGTGGATGAATACGATGCGGACGATGAGGTGTCTATGGCAGCAAACAATACGTCTTCTTTTAATTACCGCAAGGTAGCAAATTCTTCCAAAATGTCCAAGCACAGCCAGGGACTTGCAATCGACATCAATCCAAGGATCAATCCTTATATTACGAAGTATGGCATTGCGCCGGCAAACAGTAAAGTGTACCGGAACAGAAATGTGGCGACATGCCGAGGCAAATACCGGGATTATATGATACACCGGGGAGACGAGGTATACCGTATTTTTAAAAAGAATGGTTTCTCCTGGGGCGGCGATTGGAAATATTCCAAAGATTACCAGCATTTTGAAAGATAAGAAGTCTTAGAAAGAAGGTGTATCCTTGTGGTAAAAGATCTTACCAAAGGAAACGTTCGACCGGTTTTGTGGAGCTTTACGATACCGATGTTTATCAGTGTTGTATTTCAGCAGTTATATAATATTGCGGACAGCGCGATCGCCGGCCGGTTTGCGGGAGAAGATGCGCTGGCGGCTGTCGGGGCGTCGTATCCGATTACAATGATCTTTATGGCAATTGCCATCGGCTGCAATGTCGGTTGTGCGGTCGTAATCTCGTCGTATTTTGGAGCCGGTGACATCCGACGGATGAAGACCGCCATATCTACGACATTGATTGCAAGTACTGTGCTTGCAGTGACTTTGACAATATTTGGATTATTGACATCTTCTTATTTGATGCAGATGATGAATACACCGCATAATATATTTGATGCGGGGGATATTTATCTTAAAATATATATCGGAGGCATGGTATTCCTTTTCTGCTACAATGTGGCGACCGGAATCTTTACGGCACTTGGAGATTCGAAAACACCGCTTTATTTTTTGATCGGTTCTTCCGTCGGAAATGTGGTGCTCGATTATCTGTTTGTGGCAGTGTTTCATTTCGGGGTATCCGGCGTCGGCTGGGCGACGTTTCTCGCACAGGGAATCGCCGGCATTTTGGCAGTGATCACGCTGTTAAGGCGGGTGGCAAAACTGCCGACCGGGCATGGAAAAGTAATGCTGTATTCGAAATCCATGCTTCGCCGTATCGCAAAAATTGCGGTGCCGAGCATCTTACAGCAGAGTTTTGTCTCGGTAGGAAATATTTTTATCCAAAGCCTTGTAAATTCCTTTGGATCTGCAGTGATCGCCGGATATTCGGCGGCGATTAAGTTGAATACGTTTACGATCACATCCTTTTCGACGTTAGGAAATGCGCTGTCGAGTTTTTCTGCCCAAAATATCGGGGCGGCAAAAATAGACCGTGTGCGGAAAGGGTTTCGGGCGGGCACGATGCTTGCCTGGATTATTGCGGTACCGTTTTTTGTCTTATTTTTCTTTTTTGGAAATGAGATGCTTCGGATTTTTATGGAAAATCCGACCGGTGGCGCGATGAAAGCGGGGATGGAATTTTTGAAGATCGTATCGCCGTTTTATTTTATTATTTCATTAAAACTGCTGGCGGACGGATTACTGCGTGGAAGCAGTGCGATGATCGGATTTATGGTTTCTACCTTTACCGATCTGATCCTTCGCGTGATTTTGGCTTATGTTTTTGCCGGCATATTTGGAAGTACCGGAATCTGGATGTCCTGGCCGGTTGGATGGAGTATATCAGCAATTATTTCGTTGTTGTTTTACCGATATACATGGAAACAATTATCAGTTGAAAGGAGATTATTAAAATGACAAAAATCGACATTATTTCAGGCTTTTTAGGAGCCGGAAAGACAACATTGATCAAAAAATTAATTGAAGAAGCATTTACAGGAGAAAAACTTGTATTAATTGAAAATGAATTTGGAGAAATCGGAATCGACGGAGGATTTTTGAAAGATTCCGGAATTAATATTACAGAGATGAATTCCGGCTGTATCTGCTGTTCCCTCGTAGGAGATTTTGGTACCGCATTGGCAGAAGTGCTTGAAAAATATGCGCCGGACCGTATCATCATCGAGCCATCAGGAGTTGGAAAACTTTCCGATGTCATCAAAGCCGTTCTCGGTGTGAAGGAAAAAGTGGCAGAGGACAGTGTGGTACTTAACAGCTTTACGACGGTTGCCGATGCAACAAAGTGCAAAATGTATATGAAGAACTTTGGCGAGTTTTACAATAACCAGGTAGAACATGCGGGAACCATCGTACTCAGCCGTACCGGCAATATGAAAGAAGACAAATTACAGGCGTGCATCGACCTGATCCGTACCCAGAATACAGAGGCATCGATTATTACGACTCCATGGGATCAAATCAATGGAAAACAGATTCTGGATGCCATGGAAAAGAAAAACGATCTTGTGAAAGAACTGCTTGAAGAAGAGGATGTTTGTCCGGAATGCGGACATCATCATGAGCATGGCGAAGAGTGCGATCACGAGCATGACCATCACCATGACCACGAGCATGACCACAATCACGAGCATGAGCATGACCACAATCACGAGCATCACCATGATCACGACCATGAGCATGAGCACCATCATGAACATGACGAAAACTGCACTTGTGGCTGCCATGATCATGACCATCATCATCACCATCATCACGCAGATGAAGTGTTCTCAAGCATTGGCATTGAGACTGCGCACAAATATACGGAAGCAGAACTGAAAGACATTTTGGACAAGCTTGCTAACGACAAAGTACAGCTGGGAACCATTCTTCGGTCCAAAGGTATCGTGGCGTCGGAAGAAGGCGAATGGTATCACTTTGACCTGGTTCCGGGAGAATATGAAGTACGCCGTGGTGCAGCAGATTACACCGGAAGAATTTGTGTGATCGGATCAAAACTGGACGAAGACGGTCTTCGTGATCTGTTTGCCGGAAAATAAAGGAGGACGCTGGATATGTTTGGGAAAAAAGAAATTCCGGTTTATCTTTTTACCGGTTTTTTGGAGAGTGGAAAAAGTACCTGTATCGAAGAAGTGATCGAAGAGGGAAACTTTTCCGATGGAGCGAAAACGCTGCTTATCCTATGCGAGGAAGGCGAGCATGAGATCGACGATCAGCTTTTGATGAAAAATCGGATCTCCTGTGTCGTGTTGGAAGACGAGGATGAACTTACCGAAGAATGCTGTAAGAAATTACAGGATAAATATAAACCAAACCGCATTGTAGTTGAGTGCAACGGAATGTGGGATCTGGATAAAATGTACCGCGAGACATTTCCGGAAAACTGGATTGTGGTGCAGACGTTTACAACGGTAAATGCACAGACATTTCAGATTTACAGTGCAAACATGAAATCCCTTATGATGTCACATTTTAAAATGGCGGATCTTGTCATTTTTAACCGCTGTGAATCGGATAATATTGACAAACCGGCAGCCAGACGAAATGTCAAAGCCATCAATCGCCAGGCACAGGTATTGTTTGAGTCCGCAGATGGCACGGTGGAAAGCAAGATTGATGAAGAACTGCCATATGATGTAAATGCATCGGAGATTACGCTGGACGACGACGATTTTGGACTGTGGTATCTGGACATCGGCGAAAATCCACGAAAATATGTGGGTAAAAAAATCACATTTAAAGGCCAGGTATACCGCAATAAGACATTCCCGGCCGGTGCATTTGTGCCATCCCGTAAGGCGATGACCTGCTGTGCAGACGATATCGCGCGCATTGGTTATATGTGCCACGCGGAAAATGCGGATCAATATAAAAATGACAGCTGGGTGATGGTGACGGTGACGGTAAAACCGCAGCAGAGCAGAAAACACGACGGAGAATTTCCGGTGCTCTACGCTGAAAAGATAGAACCGGCACAGCCACCGCAGGAAGAAGTTGTATATTTTGGATAATCTATTTGAAATATGCTCCGGAGTATGTTATGATGGTGAGCAGGAATAATAGATATGTTGTAAAGGAGAAATAGAAATGGCTAAAATTCAGATGACGACCCCCTTAGTTGAGATGGATGGAGACGAGATGACACGTATTCTGTGGCAGATGATCAAAGATGAACTTTTGCTTCCTTATATTGATCTGAAGACAGAGTACTATGATCTCGGTTTGAAATATCGTAATGAGACAAATGACCAGGTGACGGTAGATTCTGCAAATGCAACATTAAAATATGGTGTTGCGGTAAAGTGTGCGACGATTACGCCAAATGCAGCACGTATGACAGAGTATGATTTGAAAGAAATGTGGAAATCTCCAAACGGAACTATTCGTGCGATGCTTGACGGAACGGTATTTCGTGCGCCGATTCAAGTAAAAGGAATTGAACCATGTGTAAAAAACTGGAAAAAACCAATCACATTGGCACGTCATGCCTATGGTGATGTGTATAAAAATGTAGAGATTAAAGTTCCGGGTAAAGGAAAAGCCGAGTTGGTGTTTACGGCAGAAGATGGGACTGAGATGCGTGAGACGATTCATGAATTTGACGGACCGGGAATTATCCAGGGCGTGCATAATACGGATAAATCGATCACAAGTTTTGCAAAGGCATGCTTTAGTTATGCCCTTGATACCAAACAGGACCTTTGGTTTGCAACAAAAGATACCATTTCGAAAAAATACGACCATAACTTCAAAGATATTTTTGCAGAAGTTTATGAGAACGAATATAAGGACAAATTCGAAGAGGCCGGATTGGAGTATTTCTATACATTGATCGATGATGCCGTAGCTCGTGTTATGAAGACAGAGGGCGGATTTATCTGGGCATGCAAGAACTACGACGGCGACGTTATGAGCGATATGGTTTCTTCTGCCTGTGGTTCTCTGGCAATGATGACATCTGTGCTTGTTTCACCAAGTGGTGTATATGAGTATGAAGCAGCCCATGGAACCGTTCAGAGACATTATTATAAACATCTCAAAGGCGAAGAGACTTCTACCAATTCCGTAGCTACGATTTTTGCCTGGACCGGAGCATTGAGAAAGCGTGGAGAGATGGATGGCATCAAAGAACTTCAGGAATTCGCAGACAAGCTTGAAAAAGCAACATTGCAGACAATCGAAGAAGGAAAGATGACAAAAGACCTTGCTCTTATCACAGAATTGAAAGATGTCACAGTATTGAACAGTGAGAACTTTATTAAAGCAGTTCGCGATACATTGGATCGCATGTAATATTAGAAAGAATAACGGAGGAAAACTGAATGAGTTATACGACACAGATGGATGCCGCACGAAAAGGTATTTTTACCGAAGAAATGCAGCGCGTGTGTGAATATGAAAATATTCGGAAAGAAGAATTGATGGATCTTGTGGCAAAAGGACAGGTGGCAATTCCTGCCAATAAAAATCATAAATGCCTCAAACCATTTGGTATCGGAAGTAAATTAAAGACAAAGATCAATGTCAATCTGGGAACAAGTAAAGATTGTCTGGATCTGGATGTCGAGATGGAAAAAGTAAATGCAGCGATCAATATGGGAGCCGAAGCGATCATGGATCTGAGTTCCTATGGGGATACGAAAAAATTTCGCCGCAAATTAACAGCAGAATGTCCGGCTGTACTTGGTACTGTTCCGATTTACGATGCCGTTGTATATTACAATAAGGCATTGAAAGACATTACGACGGATGAGTGGATTGATGTTGTTCGTATGCATGCAGAAGATGGTGTGGATTTCATGACCATTCATTGTGGTATCAACCGCCAGACAGCAGACCGCTTTAAACAGCATCTTCGTCATACAAACATTGTTTCCCGTGGTGGTTCGATCATCTTCGCATGGATGGAACTTACCGGAAATGAAAACCCGTTTTATGAGAGATACGACGAAATTCTTGACATCTGTGAAAAATACGATGTTACGATCAGTCTTGGAGATGCCTGCCGTCCGGGAAGTATCGAGGATGCAGGAGATCTTTCTCAGATTTCTGAGTTGGTAGCACTTGGTGAATTAACCCAGCGTGCATGGAATCATAATGTACAGGTTATGGTTGAAGGACCGGGACATATGCCTTTGAATCAGATCCGTGCGAACATGGAGATTCAGCAGACGGTATGTAAAGGGGCTCCGTTTTATGTACTTGGACCATTGGTTACGGATATTGCGCCGGGATATGACCACATTACAAGTGCCATCGGAGGAGCTATCGCAGCTACGTATGGTGCGTCCTTCCTGTGTTATGTAACACCGGCAGAACATCTTCGTCTTCCAACCGTAGATGACGTAAAAGAGGGTATCATCGCTTCTAAGATTGCTGCTCATGCCGCTGACGTGGCCAAAGGACTTCCGGGAGCAAAAGACTGGGATTACGAGATGAGCGAAGCAAGAAGAAATCTGGATTGGGAGAAGCAGTTTGATCTCGCTATCGATCCGGAAAAAGCTCGTCGTTATCGTGCAGAGAGCAAACCGGAAAAAGAAGATACTTGTACGATGTGCGGAAAAATGTGTGCCGTACGTAACATCAACAAGATTCTTCGTGGTGAAAATGTAGATATCATGGAAGAAGAATAACGATTCCATAAAAACAAAGGAATAACAACAGCCTGTCTCGCATATGGTAGTAAAAAATGCGAGAGGGGCTGTTTTTTTGAAGCGAGTATTACGTGTATTGGGAATTTTTCTTATCTTTGGCCTGGCGGCGGGAGCAATGTGGTTTGTGCAGTCCGGAAAATGGAAGACGACCACATTGAAAGAGGTATACATAGAAAAACCGGAAGGAGATACCCTATGGGTAATAAATGGACAAGAAAGGACGGAATATACAGTAAAAGGGGCGGTAAAGGCGAAAACATACGAAGGGATTGCAGATCTTGAAGTGCGTGGGAAATGTGTAAGAAAAATCGTTTGTAAGCCGGACGAAGCGAAAGGAGTGGAACAAAAGGAAGAGACGCCCGAAATGATCCGTGTTCTTCTGACAACGACAGATTTTGCGGAAAAAGAGCATGATGAAGTTAAGGTGCGATCGGAAAAGCCATTTGTAGTAAAGGCAGGAGAATCGGAAAAACGTTGCGAAGGGGGAGAAGAATTGTGCATCCGTGCGGTGGATATGAGCGCAGAAACAATAACCATTCATTCTGCAGAAGGAGCCAAATTGGAAATAACTTCCATTAAAAGGGGTGAGCGGATCCCTTCCTACCGCGGAACATTGGAATTGAAAAAAAACGGCAAGAAGATACGTGTCATCAATGAACTGCCATTGGAACAGTATTTATACGGAGTTCTTCCCAGTGAAATGCCTGCAGAATACCCGGAGGCGGCTCTTCGTGCGCAGGCAGTCTGTGCCAGAAGTTATGCGGAGAAACAGAAACAAAATAACCGGCTGAAAGAATACGATGCACAGGTAGATGACAGTGTGGCCTATCAGGTCTACCAAAGCCAGCCGGAGGATGAGAGGGCGAATAAAGCGGTGGATGATACGAAAGGACTGGTTGTGTGCAGTGGAAATATATTGGCATCGACGTATTTTTTTGCAACATCCTGTGGTGTGACGACGTCTTCTGACAGCGTATTGTTTACGAACAAAGAGATTTCTTATCTTGCGGGACAAGTGCAGAGCACGGACATTTCGGATGCGAAAAAGGGAGAAAGAGACCGGCTTGCGGCCGATACGTATGCGGAAGATGACCTGTTCTGTGAGTTCCTTGAAAAAGAGCAGGATTTGTTAGAAAAAGAGGAGCCGTGGTTCCGTTGGAACATGACGATATCGTTGGAACAGATGGAGAAAAATATCAACGAACGGTTAGCGGACCGCTGTGACAAAACGCCGGACCGGATCGAGGTTCGAAAGGGCGAGGGACTTTATGAAAAAGAAAGAGTGGAAAATATAGGAAAATTAAAACGCGTGGTCATAAAAAAACGTGGATGCGGTGGCGTAGCACAGACGGCGGTTATTGTAGGGAGTGAAGTGACGATACGAGTGACTTCCGAATACAATATCCGAATGCTTTTGTTTTCCGGGGAGGCGGTGATCCGTCGAAAAGACGGAAAAGAAGTAACCGGCTTATCTATGCTGCCAAGTGGCTTTTTTAGATTAAAACGTATCGGAGGAGCATATGAGATACAGGGAGGAGGATATGGACACGGAGTCGGTATGAGTCAGACGGGAGCAAGACAGCTTGCCAATATGGGGAAAAATGAACAGGAGATCATTTGTCATTATTTTCCGGGAGTATCGATTCTTTCAATGTCTCAAATTGGTTCTTGATTTTATTTTTGGATTTAGGAGAAAACAGGGAATATCCGTCGATGTGGAACCGGTTGATCAAAGCACCGACAAACAGCAGACTGACACAGACATACAGCCACAGCATAAAGAGTGCGATCGAAGTGAAACTCCCATAAAGAGATGAATAATTCGAAAAAGAATCGATATAGATCGAGTAGAGATTGCTGAATAAGATCCATGTAATAGAAGTAAATAAAGCACCGGATACATAATTTCGTAAATGCGGGCGCTCATCGTGATGTGGAACAAAGGTATACAAAAGTAAAAAATAGAAGAAAAAGATTGCAAAACCGACAATTGAACGCAGGGAAAAAATGCCGATAAACAGTGGAGTGCCAATGGAGAAAAAGGAGTCGATAATAAGCAGGATCTGATTACCAAATACGATGACGATCAGTGATAAAACCAGCATAGCGGCAAAAATCAACGTATAGAGGAAAGAGAGAAAACGGTTAAAAAACCAGTTTCCCTTCTGCTTTGTGCCGCCAATCCGGTTTAGTCCGTAAGTAATTCCCATAAATCCCTTGGAGCCTGCCCACAAAGCGGTAAGCGCAGAGAGAGAAAGTACGGTTCCGGAACTGTGACGGTAGGCTTCCTGAATCCATGACACGAGGGTTTCGCCGAGTTCCCCGGGAACAACAGAACCGATCATAGGAATCAGGTTTCCCTGTGTAATGCCGGGAATATATTTTAAAATCGTAAAAAAGAACATGGCAAACGGGAAAAAGGACAACATAATAAAGAATACCACATTGGAAGCATAAACGGATATGGTATTCTCTACAAACATTTTCTTTATTTTGTTACATGCCCAAATAAAATGAACCATTGAAATTCCTCCATGTTTTTCTAAGTATATAATAGTATATGAAAAAAATGGGAAAAAATCAAGGAAAAAAACTACTTCCTGATTTTTATGCGGAGACTGACCTTTTTCCGGCTGCCGTCTCTTGCAGCCGCGGTAATGCGTACGGTATGTCCGATTCCTTTCTTTTTTGCCCGTACCACGCCGGAACTTGAGACACTTGCCCATTTTTTCCGCGAACTGGACCATTTGAGTTTTTTGTTGGATACGCGGGACGGAGTATAGACCACTTTTAATCGGTACGTCCGTCCGGCACGGAGTGCCTTGATTTTCTTTTTAAATTTCAATTTTTTTACTTTTACAACAGACGAGGAAGAGGCGGTTCCGGAAGACGAGGAAATCCCGGAAGATGAGGAGGAACTGCCTGCTTCCACGGTGAAAGATTCGGAAGTGCTGCCTGTTGGCTGTGTTGTCTGCGATATATTTTCCGGTGTTTGAGCCGGGGTAAGATCCGGAGTCTTTACTGTGGTATAGGAAGAAATTTTGCTGACATCCAAAACGCCTCCGGTAATACACAAATCGGTAAGAGATTCGACGGGACGAACACAGGTTAGCAGACGGTTTCTGCGGTTATACGCATCTTCCTTCGGTGCATAGGCAGCACAGAGAGCAGCAGCACCGGTTACCATAGGTGCCGCCATCGAAGTACCGCTGAGAAGTTCGTATTGACCAAATTCCGATGTATCCGGATCGGCAGTTGAGATGCCGATATTATCGAGATAAAGTATCGTCGTTCCTGAAGAAGCAGCAGGGGCGTTAAGCCCGATTACACGAAAATACAAGTGACCGTCGGAAGCTTGGTAAAAACGGTTGCCTTCCGAACCGAGTTTTCCGGAAGAGAGTTTGGTGACATGTTCCCATTGGATGGTATCCGAACTGCTGTCTTTTTCACCAAACATCATAGAGACATAATAATTTTTTGCCGGATCCAGGTTGTAGTCTGTTACATCAACATATACGTAAGCTTGTTTGCGGTGCAAAGATGGCAGTCCCATCTGAAGGTCCCAGAGCAGACACCCACCATTCTCCTGTCCATAATAATCGGAGGAAGAATCCTGTGTCAGTTTACTGAATGTTGAAGTCTGATATCCAACGTCCGAATCGGTGTAAAAATCCATAGAAGAGCCGGAAGTATCAAATGACTGGTAATAATTAGTAAGAGTATCGCGCTTTGCGTCGTCTGTTTCATAAAGTTCCGGAAAATAAGTGTCTGTGTTATAGGTAGACACAATATTTTCGCCCGGGGCAAACAGATCGACAGAGGATTTTCCATAATCAGAAAAGGAAGCTGCACTGTCATTGGTATCGGAAGCGCCGACTGTTAGGATATAATTGCGGAGATCCGAATATGCTGCCGTATTGTAAAGGTCATAAGGGCACTCTGCCTGTGCAGTATCTTGATTTTTTCCATCGTTTCCGGCAGCAAAGACAAATAATACACCGGACTGTCCGAGAGAGCGGATCAGGGTTTTCATCGCCGTACTGGAACTTCCTCCGCCCCATGAGCAGTTTACGGCGGCGACCGGAACACCGGCATCTTTTGCCTGCTGCAGATAGGTTAAGGCATTAATGATATAGGAATCATAGCATTCTTTATTGTCGTCAAATATTTTTAAGGCCATCAGTTTTGCGTTTGATATTCCATGGATTCCCTTTTGATTATCTGTCGTGGCGGCAATTACGCCGGCACAGTGGGTCCCGTGACCGGAAGTGTCGCCGCAGTCTGCGGAATCGGTAGAAAAATCGTAACCATACGTTCCCTTTAGGGAAGAAGTGGTATTCGTCCATAAATGGTCAATAAGATCCTCGTGGGAGGCGTTGATCCCGGTATCCATAATAGCAATAACCGGATTTTCCGTAGAAGATGTTTCCGGTTTGGAAGAAAGCGAGATGCCGGTTCCGGAAGACGAATAGGAACCTTCGCCGTCAAGATACCATTGCTCGGATTCATAAGGGTCATCCGAGGACAGATATTGTTTATAATCCGGTGAAGCTTCTACCACATAGGCTTTATTTTCCAGCTTTTGGATGAGCTCTTTGGTGGAGTAGGTATCGGATACAGCTTCTGTGATATAGAAGTTTTTATCTTTAAAAAAATCGGATTTGTCAGAACTTAGAGAAGTGTCAAAAAGTTCGCCCGCATTTCCAAGAGAAGTCGACTGCTCGATACGAATTTTTTTGTCAAAGGAGGTCGTGCCTTCCTTGGTGAGAGAAGTCTCGGAAGGAGAAATTAACGATAAAAGGACACGTCCGTCAGCATATTCACCGGTAATCGTAACCGAGGAAGCCGATGAGGAACTTGTAGACTGTGCGGCATACGAAGAAACCGGGACAGCACCTGCAAGCAGGAGACTGCACAGACATAAAATAGAAATCATGCGTTTTAACATATAAAAAAACCTCCAATCAAAAAAACGATAAAAAAATGAAATATTTATTGTATTCTTTTCCCATAACTGTTATGATATATAGTAATATAGATTTGTGTCGAAAAAATGAAATAAGCGAGGAGGATGAAAAATATGTTATTTGTGAAAGTTGATGATCTCAAACCGGGAATGCGTCTTGGCAAACCGATTTATAATAAAAATGGAGTGTTGCTTTATGACCGTGATACGAAACTTACGATGCAGGCGATATATGGTATTCGTAATTTCGGATTGATGGGATTGTATATATTGGAGCCGGCAGAACCGCTGCCGCCGATGTCGGAAGAGGATATCAATTTCGAGCGTTTTCAGACGATGGCGGTGTTCAGTATAAAAGAGGATTTGCAATTGATCATTGCGGATAAAAAGGACAAAGGTCTGGACTGGCTGTGTAGTCTGGTAATAAAAAATTATGCCAATCTTCCGAAAAAGATTAATTTTATACAGAATCTGCGAAGCAATGATGATTTTACTTATAAACACAGTATCAATGTTGCGATTCTTTGTGCTGTGATCGCCGGAAGAATGAATATGACGCCGACGCGAATGAATGCCCTTGTAAAAGCGGCACTTCTTCATGACTGCGGAGCAGTAGGCATGGTGCCTGCGACAGCGGCAGAAGAGGATTTGCAGCTTCGTGCGGCAGCCAGAACGAGAACGATTGAGATTTTGAGAAATTACAGTGGCATGGATGAAAATGTACTGCGGACGATCATTCATATGCAGGAGTTGTATGTGAACAACGGCGATGGTGTGTCGGAAGCCGTAAAAAGCAATGTTGAGGCCGCTATTTTATTTGTTGCCGATGCGTATGACCGACGGACTGCGATGAAATCTTTTGAAGAGCCGACCAGTGAAGTGAAGGCTCTGCGGGAACTGTTAGATGATCCGGGACGATTTGATCCGGTCGTTGTACAGGCCCTGATCGCCGGGATCAACGTATTGTATCCGGGTGTCTGTGTACAGCTTACCGATCATGTACAGGGACTCGTACTGCATGAAAATAAGAATAACATTTTCAAACCATGGGTACTCAGTTTCCGGGACAATAAGATTTATGATCTGTCCAATCCACAGAACAGTGGAGATCTTTCTCTCATAGATATTATGAAGACGATGGATAACCGCATTAAACTGGATCCGGATCTGTTAAAACAGTATTCACAATCGGAATGATATATTCTTTTGGTTTTTTATTACAATTGTCCATTGACAATTTGGGGGAAACTCTTTATTATAGTTAATAGAAAATAGTTAATAGAAAATCAAAGATAAGTGAGAGACGATTAGTTTTCGATAGCGATGTGATGACAGCGATACGGCTTTCGTCCTTTTTATGAGGATGGAAGCTGTTTTCTTTAAAAATTAAGAATAAAAGCAGCGAAATGACGATATTGTTGCAGAAAAGAGGTTATTTATGTACGAGAAAGTTTCAACAGGATTAAACTTTGTTGACCGCGAAAAAGAAGTAGAAAAATTTTGGAAAGATCATGATATTTTTCAGAAGAGTATAGAATTGCGTGAGGGATGCCCGACGTATATGTTTTATGACGGACCACCGACAGCCAATGGTAAACCACACATTGGCCACGTTTTGACACGTGTCATCAAAGATATGATTCCAAGATACCGTACAATGAAAGGATACCGCGTACCTAGAAAAGCCGGATGGGATACTCATGGACTTCCGGTGGAATTGGAAGTAGAAAAGCTTCTCGGTCTGGATGGAAAAGAGCAGATTGAAGAATATGGAATAGAGCCGTTTATCAAAAAATGTAAAGAATCTGTATGGAAATACAAAGGAATGTGGGAAGATTTTTCCGATACCGTTGGTTTCTGGGCAGATATGGATCATCCGTATGTAACCTATGACGATGATTTTATCGAGTCCGAATGGTGGGCTTTGAAAGAAATCTGGAACAAAGATCTGTTATATAAAGGATTTAAGATCGTTCCTTACTGTCCTCGCTGTGGTACTCCGCTTTCTGCACAGGAAGTTGCACAGGGATATAAGACCGTCAAAGAACGTTCTGCGATCGTACGCTTTAAAGTGACAGGAGAGGATGCGTATTTCCTCGCGTGGACGACGACACCATGGACCCTTCCAAGTAACGTGGCACTTTGTGTAAACCCAAATGACACCTATTGCAAAGTAAAAGCAGCAGACGGTTACGTTTATTATATGGCGGAAGAGTTACTGGATAGTGTACTTGGTTCCCTTGCCAAAGAAGAAGGCGAGAAAGCATATGAAGTATTGGATTCTTTCCCGGGAACTGCACTTGAGCATAAAGAATACGAGCCATTGTTTGCCTGCGCAAAAGAATGTGCCGACAAGCAGAATAAAAAAGGATTTTTTGTAACTTGTGACACATATGTTACGATGACAGATGGTACCGGTATCGTTCATATCGCACCGGCATTTGGTGAAGACGATGCCAATGTAGGACGTAATTATGACCTGCCATTTGTACAGTTTGTAAATGAAAAAGGAGAGCTGACCGAAGAAACTCCTTTTGCCGGAATCTTTGTCAAAAAGGCAGATCCGGAAGTGTTAAAAGATCTGGATGCACGCGGACAGCTGTTTGCGGCACCGAAATTTGAACATGAATACCCACACTGCTGGCGATGTGATACACCGCTTATTTACTATGCAAGAGAGTCCTGGTATATCCGCGAGACCGCAGTAAAAGAGGACTTGATCCGCAACAACAATACGGTAAACTGGATTCCGGAATCCATCGGAAAAGGCCGTTTTGGAAACTGGTTAGAGAATATTCAGGATTGGGCGATCTCCCGTAACCGTTATTGGGGAACTCCGCTCAATATCTGGGAGTGTGAAGGCTGTGGACACCAGGAGTGTATCGGAAGCCGGGAAGAACTGGCAGAGCGTTCCGGAGATGCATCCGCAGAAAAACTGGAACTTCACCGCCCATATATCGATGGTGTGACATTTACCTGTCCGGATTGCGGCAAGCAGATGAAACGTGTGCCGGAAGTCATTGACTGCTGGTTTGATTCCGGAGCAATGCCTTTTGCACAATATCACTATCCATTTGAAAACAAAGAATTGTTTGAATCCCAGTTCCCGGCACAGTTCATTTCCGAGGCCGTGGATCAGACTCGTGGATGGTTCCATTCTCTGATGGCAGAATCTACATTGCTTTTCAATAAAGCACCATATGAAAATGTCATTGTATTGGGACATGTTCAGGATGAAAATGGACAGAAGATGAGTAAGAGTAAGGGAAATGCCGTAGATCCGTTTGAAGCATTGGATCAGTATGGAGCCGATGCGATCCGCTGGTATTTCTATGTAAACAGTGCACCATGGCTGCCAAACCGTTTCCATGGAAAAGCGGTTGTCGAAGGCCAGCGTAAGTTTATGAGTACGTTGTGGAATACGTACGCTTTCTTTGTACTGTATGCGAATATTGATGAGTTTGATGCCACAAAGTATTCTCTCGAATATGATAAATTAAGTGTTATGGATAAATGGCTGCTCAGTAAATTGAATTCGGTAGTAAAAGAAGTGGATAATAATCTTGAAAACTACCGTATTCCGGAGACAGCGCGTGCGCTTCAGGAATTTGTAGACGATATGAGTAACTGGTATGTGCGCCGCTGCCGGGACCGTTTCTGGGCAAAAGGAATGGAGCAGGATAAGATCAATGCGTATATGACATTGTACACTGCTTTGGTAACGATCAGTAAAGCTGCTGCGCCGATGGTTCCGTTTATGACCGAGAGCATTTACCGGAATCTGGTATGCAGTCTTGACAAGTCAGCACCGGAAAGTATTCATTTGTGTGACTTTCCGGAAGTCAAAGAAGAATGGATCGATAAAGATCTGGAAGCGAAGATGGATGTTCTTCTTCAGATCGTAGTGCTTGGCCGTGCCTGCCGAAACGAAGCAAACATCAAAAACCGTCAGCCAATTGGTACGTTGTATGTGAAAGATGAAAAGAACGAAGAATTGTCCGATTTCTATCAGGAGATCATTGCCGATGAGTTGAATGTAAAGAAAGTCATCTTCACACAGGATGTAAGTGACTTTACAGCCTTTACGATCAAACCGCAGCTTCGTACACTGGGACGTCGCTTCGGAAGCCGTCTTAATGCCTTGAAAGAAGTTCTTGCAAACCTCGATGGCAATGCCGTAGTAGCAGAACTTGGCGAAAAAGGTGAAATCACAATTCAGGTTGAGGGCGCCGACGAAGTGCTTTCTTCCGAAGACCTTTTAATCGAATCTGCACAGAAGGAAGGCTATGTTTCTCAGGCCGACCGTGGAATCACTGTAGTAATCGATACGAATCTTACCGCGGAACTGATCGAGGAAGGATTTGTACGTGAAATCATAAGTAAGATCCAGACAATGCGTAAAGATGCTGGATTTGAGGTGATGGATCACATAGAGGTTTATGAAGTTGGTAACGATAAGATTACTGACATCATTGCGAAGAACGCCGATCAGATCAAAGAGGAGGTTCTCGCACAAAAAATCATCATTGGTTCTATGCAGGGACATACTGCTGAATGGAAGATCAATGGTGAAGATGTAACACTTGGTGTTGCAAAAGTTTCTTTCTAAAAATATCCAATATTTTACAAGGAAGAAGCGTTGACTGCAGAGTAACAGTATGAATATGGAGGATGAAAGATGGAAGAAAGAGTAATGTATCTGACAAAGGCTGAGAAAAAGGCTCATTTGAAAAAAGACATTGAAAATTACATGAAACTGTTGTTCCGTAAACCGGTGGAACAGGCGACAAACCAGCAGTTGTTCCAGGCTGTATCTTATGCGGTAAAAGATATTGTTGTCGATGACTGGTTTGATACACACAAACAATACGAAGAGAAAGATGTAAAGACGGTTTATTATCTTTCCATGGAATTTTTGATGGGCCGGGCTCTTGGTAATATGATCATTAACCTGAAACAGGATGAGGTTGTACGCGAAGTGTTAGAGGAACTTGGCGTGGATCTTGATGTTATTGAGGATGAAGAACCGGATGCAGCACTGGGAAATGGTGGTCTTGGCCGTTTGGCAGCATGCTTTTTGGATTCCCTGTCAACGTTGGGATATCCGGCGTATGGATGTGGAATCCGTTATAAGTATGGTATGTTTAAACAGAAGATTGAGAATGGATTTCAGGTAGAAGCACCGGATGATTGGCTGAAAGAGGGCAATCCGTTTGAGATGAAACGTCCGGAGTATGCTGTGGAAGTAAAATTCGGAGGTTATGTAGCTGTACGTAAAGCGGAAAACGGAAGAGATGAGTATGTACAGGAAAATTACCAGTCTGTAAAGGCTGTTCCTTATGATATTCCGGTAGTTGGATATGGCAATCGCATTGTAAATACTCTTTGTATCTGGGATGCCGAAGCAATCAATACCTTTAATCTGGATTCCTTTGATAAAGGAGATTATCAGAAAGCAGTAGAGCAGCAAAACCTTGCACGTACGATCTGTGAGGTGCTTTATCCAAATGACAATCATATTGCGGGAAAAGAACTTCGTCTGAAACAACAGTATTTCTTCGTGTCCGCCAGTGTTCAGCGTGCGGTAGCAAAATATATGGCAAATCATGATGATATTCATGGTCTTCCGGATAAAGTATGCTTCCAGTTAAATGATACCCATCCGACCGTAACCGTGCCGGAACTTATGCGTATTCTTTTGGATGAATACTTTTTGGAATGGGATGAAGCGTGGGAAATTACGACAAAATGTTGTGCCTACACAAATCATACGATTATGTCAGAAGCCTTGGAAAAATGGCCAATTGATTTATTCTCCCGCCTGCTTCCTAGAATTTACCAAATCACAGAAGAAATCAATCGTCGTTTTCAGAACGAGATTGCTGAGAAATATCCCGGTAATTTTGATAAAGTTAAGAAAATGGCAATCATTTATGATGGTCAGGTAAAAATGGCACATCTTGCCATCGCTGCGGGATTCTCTGTCAATGGTGTGGCAAGACTGCATACAGAGATTTTGAAAAATCAGGAATTGAAAGATTTTTATGAGATGATGCCGGAGAAATTCAACAATAAGACAAACGGTATCACGCAGAGAAGATTTCTTCTTCATGCCAATCCGCTTTTGGCAGATTTTGTATCAAGGAGAATTGGAAAAAGCTGGATCACAAATTTGTCGGAAATTAATAAACTTGCACCTTATGCGGAAGATGAGCGTGCTTTGAAAGAGTTTATGAATATCAAATATCAGAATAAAGTTCGTTTAGCAGATTATATCAAGAAGCACAACGGCATTGAAGTGGATCCAAATTCCATCTTTGATGTACAGGTAAAGCGCCTTCATGAGTACAAACGTCAGTTGCTTAATATTTTGCATGTAATGTATCTGTATAATCAATTAAAAGAGCATCCGGAGATGGATATGGTAAAACATACCTTTATCTTTGGTGCAAAGGCTTCTGCCGGATACCGTCGTGCAAAAGCGATTATCAAATTGATCAACAGTGTTGCGGATGTAGTAAATAATGATGCCAGCATTGGCGGAAAGATTAAAGTAGTATTTATTGAAAACTATCGTGTAAGTAATGCTGAGATTATTTTTGCGGCAGCGGATGTATCGGAGCAGATTTCTACGGCAAGTAAAGAAGCATCCGGAACCGGAAATATGAAATTTATGCTTAATGGTGCACCAACGCTTGGTACAATGGATGGTGCCAATGTTGAGATCGTAGAAGAAGTGGGAAAAGAAAATGCCTTTATCTTTGGACTTTCTTCCCAGGAAGTTATTGATTTTGAGCATAATAACCAGTACAATCCGCGTGAAATCTACAATAATGATGCGGATATCCGTAAAGTGGTAGATCAATTAATTGATGGAACATACGGGGAACCGGAACTGTTCCGTGAATTGTATTCTTCCTTACTGGAATCCAATGGTTACGAGCGTGCGGATCAGTATTTTATCCTGAAAGACTTCCACTCGTATGCAGAGGCTCAGAAGAAAGTGGATACTGCTTACCGTGACCATGAGGCATGGGCGAAGATGGCACTTTTGAATGTGGCAAAAAGTGGCAAATTTTCTTCTGACCGTACAATCGAAGAATATGCAAAAGAAATCTGGAAACTGGAGAAAGTTTCCCTGTAATAGAAGAACAAAATATGTTTGGAAAGAAAGCCGGTATATCCGTTTTCAAGGGGATGCCGGCTTTCTTTTCTTTTTCCGGAGAGATACTTAAAAGATAGTTAAGATTCGTTCTCTCTATTGACACTTTGTTGGTATGAGAATATAATTTGATTATGCGGTGGAGAGATCTGAATGGGAAAATTATACATAGCAATTCAGAACTTAATGAGCAGAAAAGAGGACTAGGAATGAAGATTATTATTGTGGGGTGTGGTCAGGTTGGACGAACTCTGGCAGACGAGCTGAACAGGGAGGACAATGAAGTGACGATCATAGACCGGCGGTACGCGGTGGTGGAAGAAATTTCCAATAAGTATGATGTGATGGGCGTCGTTGGAAATGGAGCCAGTTACCAAGTGCAGAAAGAAGCCGGGATTGAGCAGGCAGATTTGCTTATTGCAGTAACCGATTCGGATGAATTGAATTATCTCAGTTGTCTGATTGCAAAACATGCAGGAAATTGTCAGACAATTGCCCGCGTATGTAATCCGGAATACAGCCAGGAGGTTGGAATGATAAAAGAAGCATTGGGGCTTGCCATGACGATCAACCCAGAGTATGCTACCGCAATGGAAATTGCGCGGGTATTGCGTTTTCCGTCAGCGATTAAGATTAATACATTTGCCAAAGGCAGAGTGGAGATGCTGAAATTTAAAATACCTGAGAATTCAAGTTTGATTGGTATGACCATGTTAGAAATTGGACCTAAATTGAAAGTAGATGTTATGATCTGTGCGGTAGAACGTGACGGAGAGATCTATATTCCTAAAGGAGATTTTGCACTTCAGAAAAAAGACGTTGTTTCGATGATCACGGATCCGAAGACAGCAAGTAATTTCTTCAAAAAGATAGGGATTGAAACACATCAGGTAAAGGATGCGATGATCATTGGCGGCGATACGACCGCGTTTTATCTGGCGAAGATGCTTATGCAGATGGGAATCGATATCAAATTGATCGAACAGAAAAGGGATCGCTGTGAAGAATTGGCAGAAAAACTTCCCAAGGCGCAGATCATACAGGGAAAAGGAACGGATCAGAGGCTTTTGATCGAGGAAGGTGTGGAAAGTGCAGAGGCATTTGTGACACTTACCAATTACGATGAAGAAAATGTGATGTTGTCCTTGTTTGCGAGAACAAAGACGGAAGGAAAGATTGCGACGAAGATCAATCGTATGGAGTTCGATCAGGTTATCCGTGAATTGGATCTGGATACGACGGTATATCCGAAAAAGATTACGGCACAAAATATTCTGCGTTTTGTACGTGCAATGAAAAATTCCATCGGGTGTAATGTCGAGACGATGTATCGTATTTTGGATGAAAAGGCAGAGGCTCTGGAATTTGTGGTGAAAAATAATTCCAGTCTGCTGGGAATTCCGCTTGAGGAACTTCAGATTGATGAGAATACACTGGTTGCCTGCATTATCCGAAATCGGAAAGTGATTCTTCCCCGTGGTAAAGATGTGATGCAGGTTGGGGATTCCGTCGTTGTCGTTACGGCAATGCTCGGGATCAAAGACATCAGTGATGTAATACACATCAGGGAGAAGGAGGATTAAGGTGAAAAAAAGAATCGTAGGTTACATCCTTGGCTGGCTTCTTGTATTTGAGGGATTCTTTCTGATGCTTCCGTGTTTTGTAGGATTGATATATCAGGAAATGGAGGCTGTCTGGTTTGCTATCGTGGCGCTTGTCTGCCTCTGTCTTGGATTTGTCATAACAAGATTGAAACCGAAAGACAAAACGATGTATGCCCGCGAAGGCTTTGTGATCACGGCACTCAGCTGGGTACTCCTCAGTTTATTTGGGGCCCTTCCTTTTGTATTATGTAATGTGGTTCCTTCGTACGTCGATGCAGTATTCGAAACCGCATCCGGATTTACAACGACCGGAGCAACGATTTTTCCTGAAGTGCAGAGCCTTCCGTATTGTATTAACTTTTGGCGTACCTTTACCCACTGGATCGGTGGAATGGGAGTTCTGGTCTTTATGATGGCAGTTGTATCGCTGGCAGATGGCAGAAATATGTATCTGATGAAGGCGGAAAGCCCGGGACCTTCTGTAAGTAAGCTGGTTCCTCATGTGAAATCAACGGCAAAAATTTTATATGGGCTATATATCGGCTTGTCGGTGCTTGAGTTTATTTTCCTTATTTTCGGGGATATGGACGTGTTTCAGGCGATTACGACGACGTTTGGTACGGCCGGAACCGGTGGATTTGGTATAATGAATGACAGTATGGGAAGCTTTTCCAATTATACCCAGATTGTTGTGACCATTTTTATGATCGCCTTTGGAATTAACTTTTCCTTTTACTATCTGCTCATTTTGAAAAAAGCATGGAAAGATGCACTCAAATTGTCGGAAGTACGGGTGTATATCGGTATTATAATCGTGGCATCCCTTTTGGTCATGTTTAATATCCGAGGTCAGATGGGTTCGTACCCGAATGCAGCAAAACATGCCTTTTTTCAGGTGGCATCGATCATTACAACGACGGGGTATTCGACGGTGGATTTTAACCGGTGGCCGGAGTTTTCCAAGACGATCATGATCAGTCTGATGTTTATCGGAGCCTGTGCCGGAAGTACCGGCGGTGGTATGAAAATATCTCGTTTTATCATCTGGGCAAAGACATTTTTTAAAGAATTAAAGGTAATGATCCATCCGAGAAATATATACAAGATCAGTATGGATGGACGAAAAGTAGAGCACGAGACAGTACGTTCTGTTAATGTGTATCTGGTAGCTTATATCCTGCTTTTTTTCGCATCACTGTTGATAATAAGCATAGACGGACATAATTTTGAGACAAATTTTACCAGTGTCGCAACAACGATCAACAATGTCGGACCGGGATTAAATCTGGCGGGACCGGTATCGAACTTTTCCTTTTTCTCGCCGCTGTCAAAAGTCGTTATGATTGTGGATATGATAGCCGGGCGTTTGGAATTGTTCCCATTGTTATTATTGTTTTCAGCAAGTACATGGAAGAAATAGAGAGGAAAAGACAGATGATCTCAAACATTATATTGATAGGAATGCCGGGCGCAGGGAAAAGTACGATTGGAGTTGTACTTGCCAAACGGTTAGGGTTTTCTTTTTTGGATACGGATCTTGTCATTCAGGAAAAGCAGAAGATGCTTTTACATGAAATATTGGAAGAATATGGGCAGGATGGATTTAATGAGGTGGAAAATGCCATTCTTTCTGAAATTTTTGCCAAAAACAGTATTATTGCCACCGGCGGAAGTGCTGTTTATGGCAAAGATGCAATGCAGAACATGAAAGAATTAGGAAAAATTATATATCTTAAAATATCGTATGAAGAACTGGAACACAGACTGGGAGATCTGGAAGAGAGAGGCGTGTCCATGAAAGAGGGACAGACACTTCGTTCTCTTTACGAAGAACGTCTTCCATTGTATGAAAAATATGCAGAGGATACGGTTGACTGCGATGGAAAATCCATTCGTGAGATTGTATATGAAATTTGTGAAATTGCGAATAAAGAATAAGCAAACAGACATACTAAGAGGGAAATGAGGGACTTGAAATAGAAAGGAGTAATCTCATGAAACGTAAAATTAGTATGTTTGCAGTAACTCTTTGTCTGACCGCTGCGATGCTGACCGGATGTGGTGGAAATAAAAATGGTACAACAACCTCTCCGGCACCGGCAGCTTCCACAGACAATGCTACAGAAACACCAAAAAACACTCCGGAAGCGTCTGCAGAGGCGGAGGGTACATCCAAACCATCTGCTACAGAAAAAGCCTCTGATGATGGCGATAACGCAGGCAATGCGGTGAATGATATCGTGGATGGTGTTGGCGATGGCGTGAAAGATACGGTTGATGGTGTAGAAGATGCCGTCGATGATGTTACTAAATAGGGAAAGATCAACCTATATAAGAAAATCCCGTCCAAGGAAATCTGTGTTAGCACAGCATTTCCTTGGATGGGATTTTTATTATCCGTAAATTTTAGGGATCAGACTATCGGTATCCTCCATTCCCTGGAATGGAAGAGTGCCGTTGGCTTCGTAATAAGCCTTCCATTGGGCAAGTTCTGTCCGTCTGTGTTCAATCTCGGAATCGACATTGTCCGGTGTGAGGAGAATGCCAAAGCCATTATGTGAAGTGCTTTTTCCTGCCATCGTATCGATCATCAGATCGCCGACTTCATAATAATAATGAGAAATGTCATAGTAGTTATAAATGTTTAAAGCAACGTCATTAAAGGTATTAAAGCACCATACATTTCCGCCGACTTGAACGACTTCACGAAGAAATTCGTAAAAACTGCCGCCCTCGTAACCAATCATCTGACCGGCAAAGACAGAACCGAAAAAGATCTGGAATTCAACGCCCTTTTTGTCGCACATCTTTTTCATCCGTTTGATGGAAGCAACACATTGACTGACTACGGAAGAGCGGTCCGGAGTACCTTTTACAATGTATTTGTAAAATTCGTCTACCTTCTTTTTCATAAGGAAATTGTAATATTCATCGGTTCCCTTATTTACATTGAAGTAATTGTAATATTTTGTCAAATTACGTTCGCCTGTCGCCATGCAAGGATATTTTTCACTTTTATCAAAAAACTCTTCAAAAGAAACTTTGAGGTTTTTAAACAAAAATTGAAAAACTTCTTCGGTTTTGGAAGATCCACTTAACATAGCCGGAGTTTCGTAGATTGCACCACGGGATTCACGGTCAAACTGTTTGATCTCGGAAGTGGATATCTGCAGAAGCACTTTTTTGGCTTTCGTGTGCTCTACAATGTATTTGGTATAAGCTTCGTAATCCTGAAAATTACCGGAGAGAACCCAGCAGTTATAGTAATTGTAGCCGTCGAGTTCTTTTAACTTATCGGTACGGAGAGCACCGGCTTTCGAACCTCCGATCAAATACGCATCGTATTGGTCGGAGAAATGCTTGATATGCTCTGCTTTTTGTTCTCTCAGATAATCATTTTCATCTAAGTCATAACAATCACCGCTCTGGCTTCGGAAATATCCGTAAGGGTCATAAAAATAGTTGACACTCATAATAAACAGAAGAGCAGCAAGGATGATGCAGACAAAGCTGATACACCATTTTTTTGTTGTCATAAAAGATCTAACCTTTCTGTATTAGTTGTTCAGGTACCGGCTGTCGCTTGTGATATTGGAAACATCATCGTAATCACGAAGAGGGATGGTTCCCGTTTTCTTATAATACTCGCGGATCTCATCGGTTTTTGCACGGCGGGTGGCTATTTCGGAAGCGATATTATCCGGTGTGAGATAGACACCAAAATCATCATGTCCGGTCTGCTTGCCGCTCATACGGTCGATCATCAGATCCCCCATCTCGTAATAATAATGTCTGGCATTATAATAATTAAATGGGTTATATACAAGGTCATTGTAATTATTAAAGCACCAGAGACCGCCGGTAATCTCTACCATCTGTGTAAGCCAGTTGTAAAAACTATTTCCTTCATATCCAACCATTTCGCCGATGAAAAGGGAACCAAGAAATACATTTAATTCCACGTTGTTTTTATCACAAAGCTTTTTGATCTTTTTCAAATACGAAATATTGGAATTTACCAAATCGGTTTTGTCTTTTGTCCCGTTGATCAAACGTGGAAGATAAGGATCCACCTGCGCTTTCATCAAGTAGTCATAATAGGTGGTCGTGTCTTTGTGATCACGGTAGTATGCATAATATTTGGTAAGATTTCTCTCGCCCGTTTTTTCAACCGGGTAAGAATCCTCTTTTTTGGTAATGGTATCCCAGCTGACAGAGAGGTTTTTAAATAAGAATTTTGTAACCTCTGCCACTTTGGAATTTCCACTCATTACGGCAGGAATCTCATAAATATCTCCTTTGGCTTCGCGGTCAAACTGCGCAATCTCAGAAGTAGAGATGTGAAGGAGAATCTTTTTCGGATGTGCCGTATGAATAATGTATTTACAATAATTGTAATAATCTTCAAAATTTCCGGACAGAAGCCAGCAGTTATAATACTTGTAGCCGTCAATCTCGGATAATTTGTCGCTGTGGATGGCTCCTGCTTTGGAACCGCCCACCAAAAAGGCATCGTATTCATCGCCATGATATTTGATATGTTCTGCTTTTTGCTCGCGCAGATAATCTTCTTCATCCATCGTGTAGTTCTCGCCTTTTTGAGCTCTAAAATAACCATAAGGGTCAACAAAGAAGTTGACACTTACAATAAAGAGAAGGCATATGAGGATTATTATGACAAAACGGATTGTCCATTTTTTTGAATTCATTTCCGTCAACCCTTTCTTTTAAATTAGAACTGGAAGTAAAGGAACTGTACCACTTTGTCCATATTGAGAAGACAAATGACAAGCAGTGTAGCAGCATACAACAGGTATTTCCAGTTTGGTTTGAAATGTTCGGTCATTTTCTTTGTTGTTGGAGCAAACCAGCAGATGGCAAGTCCAAAGAGGTTTAAAAGCCACATATCCCAGTTGTCCATCAAAGCATCTTTGATCGCTGACAAATGCAGGGTGGAGAAGTTAAACATTCCACGAAGTACATACCAGGCATCCGTAAATGTGTTTGATACAAACAATACACGGACGAAAACAGCGAGGATAAAAGTGAGTGGAATACCAAGCCACAATGGTGTTTTCATATTATGTTTGTTTCGATAAGAAGCGATACAAACCAAAATACCATTTACGATTCCCCATACAACGAAGGTCCAGCCGGCACCGTGCCAGAAACCGGAAACAAAGAAAGTACACATGGAAGCGACATAGTAGTTACGGTATTTGACACCACGGCGGTAAACATTTCGGAAAATGTAGGAACTCAGGAAACGGGAGAGTGTCATGTGCCATCTCTGCCAGTATTCCTGGAAATCCTTTGCTTTGTATGGTGAGTTAAAGTTCTGCGGAATCTTGATGTTAAACATCCAGCCAAGTCCGATCGCCATATCTGCGTATCCGGAAAGGTCGAAATAGTAGGATACGGTATATTCGATGGAATGGAACCAGGACTGGATAAACGGCAGGTGATTGTTTACATTATTGAAAAATCCCTGTGCGTCTGTCGTAAGGGGATCGGCAAGCATCATTTTTTTGAAACATCCGATCGAAAAGATGAAGATACCAAGCGCTACATTGTCAAAATTCAGACGATGGTTTTTCTTATCTTCAAACTGAGGGACGATTTCTGCGTGGTGGATGATCGGTCCGACGATCAACTGTGGGAAAAAGGTAATAAACAGCAGATAATCGATGATATCATAGTTCTTTGTCTCTCCACGGAACGAGTCGACCAAAAAGGCGATTAACTGGAACGTGAAGAAAGAAATACCGATTGGAAGAATGATATGCTGCAGAGGAATATGGGTTCCTGCGATAAAGTTTACATTCTTGATAAAGAAATCGGTGTATTTGTAGTAACCAAGCAAACCGACGTTTGCAAGAATACCGGCAGCAAATAAGAGCCCGCGTTCGATACGATGTTCCTGACCCTGTAATTTGCTGAGTGCATTTCCGACTAAGTAGTTACCTACAACGCTTCCCAGAAAGAACGGGAAGAAGTCCGGACTTCCCTGTGCATAGAAGTAGAAGGAAGCCAGTACAAGCCAGATCTTTGCCAATGTCTGATACTTAAAATGCTGCAAGAGAAAATAGCCGCAAAAAGTAATTGGCAGGAAAATAAGTACAAATTGGTAAGTTGAAAAAATCATGATAAACTCCTTAAATCAACGTGGTTAATGTGTATTTTACAATGGAATGTTGCCGTGTTTTTTATGAACGCCATCGACGGAGCGTTTATCGGACAACATCAGAATGTCACCATACAAGCGTTCTCTCGTCGCTTCCGGCTTGATGATCTCATCCACATATCCATGCATCGATGCAATTCCAGGATTCATGAATTTCTCATTGTATTCATCAATTTTTTCCTGGCGAAAGGCGGCTTTTTCAGCCGGATTCATTCCCTTCATCTTTTTACCGTATAAGATGTCAGCGGCACCATCGGCACCCATAACTGCGATTTCAGCAGTTGGCCATGCGTAAACAAAATCCGAACGAAGATGTTTGCTGCTCATGGCGATGTAGGCACCACCGTATGCTTTACGCAGAATGACATTGATCTTGATCGTTGTCGCTTCGGAATAAGCGTAGAGCAGTTTTGCACCATGACGGATGATTCCTTTGTATTCCTGGTCTTTTCCGGGAAGGAATCCGGGAACGTCAGTCAATGTAATGATCGGAATGTTGTAAGCGTCGCAGTAGCGGATAAAGCGGGCAGCCTTATCACTGGAATCGCAGTCCAGAACGCCGGCCATATAATTTGGCTGGTTGGATACGATACCTACGGCGATTCCCTTCAAACGTCCAAATCCAACAACAACGTTTTTGGCAAATTCTTCCTGTACTTCTACGAATGAATTTTCATCAATGATGCCATTGATAACATCGTGGATATCATAGGATTGATTGCTCTTTTCCGGAATAATGTCTGCCAGGGATTCATTGAACTGCATTTCCTTATTATAAGGAAGAAGAGAAGTATGCGGTTTCGTATGAATACATCCGTCTTCGTAGCAGTGAGGAATCACGTCTAACAGCTTACGTACTTTTTTGAAGCATTCTTTTTCGGAAGGACTGTGGAAATGAGCCACACCGCTGCGCTGTGCGTGAACATTTGCGCCTCCGAGAGCAGAAGCTGTGATATCTTCGTTGGTTACACTTTTGATAACTTTTGGTCCGGTTACGAACATCTGGCTGATGTCGTCGATCACAAAGATAAAGTCTGTGATTCCCGGGCTGTATACAGCACCACCGGCACAGTTTCCGGCAATAATAGAAATCTGAGGAATATAACCGGAAGCCATTGTATTATAGTAGAAGATCTCACCATAACCGGCAAGGGCGTTTACTCCTTCCTGAATACGGGCTCCGCCGGAATCGTTAATACCGATGACCGGACAGCGGTTTTCGATTGCCATTTTAATGGCATTTGCAATTTTAAATCCGTGCTGCTTTCCAAGAGTACCACCGATTACAGTAAAGTCTTCCGAATAGATAACGACTTTTTTTCCACCAATGGTACCATATCCGGTAATTACACCATCATATGGGAATTGACCCTTTTTAATATTGAAGGCATCCTCAAGGTTCGTAATATTAGAACCTATTTCGCGGAAAGAATCTTCATCAAGCAGAAGACAGATCCGCTCTAATGCATGTAATTTACCAAGTTTGTGTTGCTTTTCCATGTTATACATGTTCATTTCTCCATTCTTTGTTTTCATAAGATGCATAAATTCACAAATATAATAATACCATACGCGTCAAATATGTCAATCTTTTGTTAATTAAAAAATAATGTAGTTGACGAAGTAGGATGAATAGTGATATAATCAAATGATTGAAAATATAAATGAGCAACGATAAAGATTAAAAAAAGGATGGTATGGATACTATGTCGCAGGTTTTAAAAAACTTCAACAGATATCGATATTTATTAGGAGAACTGGCTAAGAAAAATATTAAATTAAAATACCGCAGATCGTATCTGGGAATATTATGGACTTTGATCGAACCGCTTCTTACGATGATCGTATTGAGCGTTGTATTTGGAAATTTACTTGGAAGAACGGCACAGGACAAGGCATTTGCCGGCGTTCCGTTTCCGGTTTATGTACTGACCGGACGACTGTTGTATTCCTTTTTTTCTTCCTCGACGAATAGTGCGATGAAGTCGATCCGTGCAAACAGTGCGATGATCAAAAAAGTGTATGTACCGAAATATATGTATCCCTTGTCGGGGATTTTATCCAACTTCGTGATCTTTTTGATCTCGTTGGTGGTACTGGTAGGTGTTATGCTGTTCTTTTTGGCAACCGGCTCCTATAAAGCTCCGATGAATGCAAATATGTTTTTGACTGTGATCCCGCTTTTGAACCTTTTGATCCTGTCAATTGGTGTCGGGCTGATTTTAGCTACGCTTTGTGTATTCTTCCGTGATATTGAATATTTATGGAGCGTTATGCTGATGCTGATCATGTACTGCAGTGCGATCTTCTATTTTGCAAGCAGATTGAAAGGGGCAGGCGGTATGCTTATCAAGATCAATCCTTTGTACGGGATCATTGATAATTTCCGCCGGGCATTGTTTGGACAGCATTTTGATATGGTGCTTCTTGGATATACGTTTGGAGTAAGTATTGTAGCCTTTTTACTGGGAATGTTTATGTTTTATAAGAAACAGGATACCTTTATACTTAATATTTAATTTGAAATTGTTAATGGAGGATGGAAGAAAATGGCAAGTAAGAAGACCGCATTATCTGTGGAACATGTGAGTATGAAATTTAATCTGAGCTCACAGAAAGTAGATAATATAAAAGAATATGTCATTAAAATGCTGAAAAAAGAGTTGATGTATCAGGAGTTCTGGGCACTGAAAGATGTGAATTTTGAGATTAAGCGCGGAGACCGTGTGGGGATCATGGGACTCAATGGTGCGGGAAAAAGTACACTGCTTAAGGTCATTGCCGGCGTGCTCAAACCGACGGAGGGAACGGTAAAATGCAACGGAAAGATCGTTCCGCTTCTGGAACTGGGTGCCGGATTTGATAAACAGTATACCGGAGCGGAGAATATTTATCTGTATGGAGCCGTTCTTGGTTACAGCAAAGAATTTATTGATAAAAAATATAAAGACATTGTAGAGTTTTCGGAACTTGGAAAATTTATCGATGTTCCGATCAAAAACTATTCATCCGGTATGAAAGCAAGACTGGGATTCTCTATTGCTACAGTAGTAGAACCGGAAATACTCATACTGGATGAGGTTCTTAGTGTAGGAGATAAACGCTTCCGGAAAAAATGTGAAGCGAGAATACAGAGTATGTTTGATAAAGGAGTTACCGTTTTGTTTGTATCTCACTCGACGGATCAGGTACTGCGGATGTGTAACAAAGGAATTTTACTGGAACATGGACGTCTGGTCGCACAGGGCGAAGTGGAAGACATCGTCGATCTGTATGATGAAAAGCTGGGGATGGAACGGGAAGATTAATCAAGTTTTTAATTACGGAGGGTAAAAAGATGAAAAAAGTAATTACTTACGGAACTTATGATTTGCTGCATGTTGGACATATCAATTTGCTGCGCCGGGCAAGGGAACTTGGCGATTATCTGATCGTCGTATTGTCCAGTGATGAATTTAATGCGATCAAAGGAAAAAAAGCCTATCATTCCTATGAAGACCGCAAGATTATTTTGGAAGCGATCAAATATGTAGATGAAGTGCTTCCGGAATACACGTGGGAACAGAAAATTGATGATGTGGTAAATAATAATGTAGATATTTTTGTTATGGGAGATGACTGGAAGGGAAAATTTGATTTTCTGAAAGATTACTGTGAGGTGGTGTATCTTCCAAGAACGGAAGGGATTTCTACATCGAAAATAAAACAGGATCTCGGATTGGGGAAAAGTGAGGCATGATAAAGCAGGCAGGGTATCTGTTATTTGCATTGTTTTTCCATTTGTTCCGGCTTTGCCCGCGTAAGAAAAACAAAGTTTTTCTGGTGGCGACACACGATGCCGGGCCGGATGGAAACATAGGGATCGTTTCCCGGCGGTTAAAAGAGGAAAAGCCGGGATATGAACAGGTCTGGTTTACAAGAAACAATACGATCCGCAGACCGGTAGATTTTTTCGTGAAAAAAGCCTACCACCTTGCAACTGCATCGTATGTTTTTCTGGATAATGAGTTTCTGCCGATGGCTTATTTACATTTTGGAAAAAATGTAAAAGTCGTTCAGCTTTGGCATGGAACCGGCACAATCAAACGGTTTGGACAGGATGTCAATACCGGAACATTAAAAAAATTGGAATATCGTGCCAATCAGAGGATTACGCATTTGATTGTGAATTCAGAGGCAGTAAAAAAAGAGTATGCGAGTGCATTTGCCGTAGATCCTTCCCGGATTTACGTGATTGGAAATCCGCGGACTGACCGGATGCTTGATAAACAATACCTGACTAAAAAAGTAGAACAGTTTTATCAGGATTATCCGGAGATGAAAGAAAAGCGATGTATTTTGTATGCACCGACATTCCGGGACACAGAAGTTTCCAACCCGAAACTGCATTTGAATCTGCAAAAAACAGCAGATAGTCTGGGAAAAGAGGATGTACTTTTTATTCGCCTTCATCCGCACATTGCTACCCATCTGAAGGAGACATTAGAAGGATGGAAGGAAAAAGGAATTTACAATGTGTCTGAATATCCGGAGATTGCTACACTTCTTGCAGCGGCAGAAGTATTGATCACGGATTATTCTTCGATTGTATTTGAATACTGTCTGCTGGAACGGCCGATGTTGTTTTATGCGTATGATCTGAAAGAATTTGAACAAACGGGAAGAAGTTTTTACCGGGATTATCGTTCTTTTGTACCCGGCCCGGTCATTGAGACAGAAGAGGAACTGCTTTCCTGCCTGAAAGAACAGAAGTATCCGCAAAAAGAATCTTTTGTCAGAGAAAATTTTCCATTCTTAGATGGAAATGCAACTTCTCGACTTTTTGCATTGATTTTTTCAGACTGATAGTATATAATAATTATGTTTTAGACAAAAAAACATAACTAGATAAAAATGGAGGTATATCGTGAAAACATTACTTAGCCGAAAATTGAGCCTTGTCTTTCTGATCGTACAGTTTTTGATCAGTGCGGCATTGGTTGGCGTTGCATTTTATGTTGGTTTTATTCCACTCAAATATATTGTGGCACTTATTGTTTTGTGCTTGTTTTTACTGGCATATGAGGTATTCAGCCAGATGACAGACAAGATATATATTGTGGGACGTGTACTGTGTGCGCTGATATGTTTTTTCTATATCGGAGGCGGATATTATTGTGTAAATACGTATTCTGCCATTGATGAGATGGCGGGTCAGCAGGTAAAAGTAGATGAGATTTCCTGTATTGTATTGAAAGATGATCCGGCTCAAAGTATTTATGATACAAAAGATTATACTTTTGGTATTCTTGCTGCAAATGACCGTGAGAATACGAATAAAGCATTGGCAGAGGTGCAGGCGGCGATCGGAAAAGAGCCGGCAACGATAGAATATCAGGACAATGATACATTGATTGATGCGCTTTATGCGAAAGATGTTAATGTTATCGTCATCAATGAGGCAAACCGCAGCCCGATTGAAGAATATTATAAGACATTTTCGGACGACACCCGTGTACTGAATACGCACAAAGTAGAAACCATAATTCAGGAAGATGAAAAACTGGATGATATTACGAAGACGCCATTTAATGTATACTTGAGTGGTATTGATGTGTATGGAAGCATTAAGACGACGAGTCGAAGTGATGTAAATGTTATCGTAACGGTTAATCCAAATACAAAGCAGATTCTTTTGACTTCGACACCACGTGATTATTATGTACCACTGACGGTGTCAAATGGAATTCCGGATAAACTTACACATGCCGGAATCCATGGAGTAGATTGTTCCATCGGAACTTTGGAAAATCTGTATGGTATTGATATTGATTATTATGTGCGTGTCAACTTTACGAGCGTACGTAAGATTGTAGACCTTTTGGGCGGTGTTAAAGTATATTCTGATTATGACTTTACTTCCGACTGGGGTCCAAGCTTCAAAAAGGGTTATAACCAGGTAAATGGAAAACAGGCATTGGCATTCTGCCGTGAGAGACATCATTTTGCAAATGGTGATTATCAGCGAGGAAGAGATCACCAGCATATGATCGAGGCCATTTTGAATAAGGCAATGTCACCGGACATCCTGCCAAATTATGCAGATCTCTTGAAGACGGCTTCCAAGAATTTCCAGACAAACATGTCGACAAAAGAGATTACAGCACTTGCTAAAATGCAATTGAATGATATGTCACAGTGGACGATCAAATATGCAAACGCAGCCGGACAGGGCGCAAGCAAGACGACATATTCCTATCAGTCAAGAAAATTGTATGTCTGCGTACCGGATTATAATTCGGTAGCGAAAATTACAAAGAGAATCAATAAAGTGCTGGAAGCGACACCGGAGTCTGTAAAAAATGAAAAGTCAGAAAGTTCTTCGGATGACGATAGTGCGATGCCGGGTGACGAAGATAAGGCGATAAAGTAATAAAATAACGATTTTGTTAGGTAGTAATAAAAACAAAAGATTCCTCTGTGCCCAGCAGGAGTCTTTTGTTGCATTTGGAATCATTTGGAAAGGAAGAAGAAAAATGAACGTACCATTTTCCCCGCCGGATATTAGTGAAGAGGAGATCAAAGGAGTAGTAGATACACTTCAGTCTGGCTGGATTACAACCGGACCGAAAACAAAAGAATTTGAAAAAAGGATTGCCGCTTATTGCGGAACAGACGGAGCCGTCTGTCTGAATTCTGCGACAGCGTGTATGGAGATGACACTGCGCTTGTTTGGAATCGGACCGGGAGATGAAGTGATCACGACAGCCTATACCTACACGGCGACCGCAAGTTCCATCTGTCATACCGGGGCAAAACTGGTGATTGTGGATACCCGGAAAGATTCTTTGGAGATGGATTATGAAAAACTGGAACAGGCGATTACACCGGCGACAAAAGCTGTTATGCCGGTAGATGTGGCAGGAGTATTGTGTGATTATTCGAAGATTTATGAGGTCGTTGAGAAGAAGAAAGAGTTGTACCAGCCGTCAGAAAATCCTTATCAGAAGGCACTGGGAAGAATTTTAGTGCTGGCAGACTGCGCGCATGGATTTGGAGCTGAAAAAGAAGGAAAGAAGAGTGGCCGGTGGGCGGACTTTACTTCGTTTTCTTTTCATGCGGTAAAAAATCTGACGACGGCTGAAGGCGGTGCCGTGGTATGGAAACCGTTAGACGGTATTGATTCGGCAGAGATTTACCGGGAATATATGCTTCTTTCTCTGCATGGACAGACGAAAGATGCGTTGTCAAAGACGAAAGCAGGTGCCTGGGAGTATGATATCTTATTCCCGGCATATAAATGTAATATGACAGACATCCAGGCTGCGATCGGTCTGGCGCAATTAGACCGCTATGAGGGACTTCTGAAACGCAGACAGGAGATTATCGCCAGATACAATATGGGAATGGATAAAATTACCAAAGAAACAGGAATCAAATTGCATTATCTGCCACATAAGACAGACAATGCCGTTTCCAGCGGACATCTGTATCTTCTCCGCGTGGAGGGCATTACGGCACAGATGCGGAATGATATCATCCGGTATATGGGAGAAAAAGGAGTGGCTGCAAACGTACATTATAAACCGCTGCCGCTGCTTACCGCTTATAAAAATATGGGATTTGATATCGAAAATTATCCGCATGCGCATGCGCAGTTTGTCAATGAAATCTCACTGCCGCTCCATACGAAATTGACAGATGAGCAGATCGAATATGTGATTCAGATCTTTAGCGAAGCGGTGAATGCAGTGAAAGGACGGAACAAATAACATGAAATGGGAAAATCTTCCGGATTTTATGCGAAGCGAAGAAGTGGAAGAATATTACAATATCTTAAAACAGAAGCGGGGAAGTCTTGTGGCAAAGCGTGTTTTTGATATTGTTATGTCGTTGATCCTTCTTGTGGTCTTAAGCCCGTTTATGCTGATTATTGCCATCGCGGTAAAAGGTTCATCGCCGGGAGAGGTGATTTTTCGTCAGACCCGTGTGACAACCTATGGAAAGCGTTTTCAGATTTATAAGTTCCGTACGATGGTATCGGATGCCCCGCAAAAGGGAAGCCAGGTTACGGTCAGTGGCGACAGCAGAGTGACAGGAGTCGGGCATTTTCTACGAAAAGTCCGGTTAGATGAACTGCCTCAGCTGATCAACATTTTAAAAGGGGAGATGTCCTTTGTGGGAACCCGTCCGGAAGTAGAAAAATATGTGGATGCGTATACAAAGAAGATGTACGCGACACTGCTTATGCCTGCCGGAGTGACTTCACCGGCGAGCATTGAATATAAGGATGAAGAACGTTTATTAAATGGAGAAGGGGATCCGGATAAAATTTACATAGAGCAGATTTTACCGGAGAAAATGAAGTACAACCTAGACTACATACGCAATTTTTCTTTTTGGAAAGATTTGGTAATTTTGATCCAAACAGTGGCTGCTGTGCTTCATTAAGAGGAATGGAGAGTGATGAAATGAACTGGCTGCAGGATTTATTTATCCGCTTATTATCTCCGTGGATTCCGATTGTTCGGAAAATCCAGCCGAAAGTGAGATACCGGGTTTTAACAGCTTGTTTTATGGCGGATCTTGTGCTTTTTTGCATTGTCCGTTATGTGTTAATGAAAGAGAGTTATTTTTATAATACCGTTTGCGGTATCTTCCTGATGTTAGTGATTGCGATCTTTTCATTGGATAAGAAACTGGAGCGGAGAAAGTGGCATAAGGGGCTTAGTGTCGCATGGTTTGGAATGTGTATCATGTTTACGATCTCCGACTTTCTCGTCAGTAAGAAAGCCTGCGGACTTGGGATCATACTGGCATTTGTGTTGCCGGGAGTGTTTTTTGTGTGGCAGAATAACAGCCGGAAAGATTTGTTGTGGAAGAGTTTGAAGGATGCCGTAAAAATATCGTTTCTTTTGATGGCAGTCATTTCTTTTTTGTTCCGCCCGTTTTTTGAAGGGGGGAGATATGCGGGAATATTTACGAATCCAAATACGTTTGGACTTTATTTGTATGTCATTTTTGCTATCTATATGTCCGATCTTGACTGGAATGTAGAGACGGGAAAGAAATTCCGAAAGGCATGGCCGACCTATATTCAGCTGGCCCTGGTATTATTTTACATTTCTGTTTCGCAGGCACGTACCGCAATGCTGGCAGTCTGTGGAATTCTGATTTTATGGGTAGTACTTCGGATCTGTCTCGGAAAAACAAATCATAAGTGGAAAGAGACGGTAAAGGGATTTCTTCTTCTGGCATTGATTACAGTAGTATGTTATCCGGTATTTTTTGCCGGTGTGCGTCATATTCCGAATTTAGTAGGACATCCGATCTTGTTTGAGGAAGACGTATTATATTTGTCCAATGGAGAGAAAATAGAAGGAATCGGAGATAAAGTGCTGGCAGAGTCGGATGCGATTGAAAGTGTGCAGATTCCGGAACCAAAGGAAAAGAAGGAATTTAAAGAAAACAGTATCATTGGGCGTCTGATCGCAAGTCTGGATGGAAATTCCACGTTGAATAAAATTTCCAATGGACGAATTACAATTTATAAGGCGTATTTAAAGAAATTAAATTGGAAGGGACACCGGCGTATTACGTTGACAGTAAATGGGAAAAAAGTGGCACATGCGCACAATAACTGGCTTCAGTTTGCGTATACATATGGTGTGCCGGCGATGTTCTTATACTTGATCATTACGATATTGAGTGTGATCCGGTCGATTCAGTTTTATTGGACGAATCGGAGAAGAAATGCGACGTATGCGTTTTTAATCACTGCAATATGTGTGGGATTTGTAATTGCAACGTTGACAGAATGTCTGTTTTTACCATTTGAGGTGTTTCCGGCATTTATGTATTGGTTTGCTTTTGGGGACCTTTTTGATAATTCACTGGCAGAAGCTGCAGAATAATGTGTGTTGGAGGTAGCTATGAATAAGAAAATCAGCGTCATTGTACCGGCGTATAATGTAGAAAAGTATTTGAGACGATGTCTGGATTCTCTGGTGTATCAGACGTATCCGCATCTGGAAATCCTTGTGATCGATGATGGAAGCACAGATGGAACGAGAGGGATCATTGAAGAATACGTCAGCCGCTTTGCGGGGAAAGTGTTTCTTTATGCGCAGGAAAATGCAGGGCAAGCAGCAGCGAGAAACAACGGAATTTCCTATGCGACAGGGGATTATATCGGGTTTGTCGATGCGGACGATTTTGTGAGCCCGCGGATGTATGAATATTTGGTTCAGGAAGCCGAAGAAAAGGATTGTGATCTGGTTACGTGCGGCTATTATGGCTGTGATGACGAGACGGGAGAAATTCAGGTTTATCAGGCAGGGTGCCGCGGAGAATTTGATCAGAGTATTTTTGAAAATCCGGAGATCCTGCGGTTAAATGCGCCATATCCTTGGAACAAGTTATACCGGAAAGAACTGATGGAAAATGCCGGGTTTGCGTTCCCGGAAGGAATCATATTTGAAGATCTTGCAGCGGTATTTCCGCTTTTTTTGAGTGCCAAGAAAGTCGGCCGCGTTCATGAAAAATTGTACTATTATATCAAAGGACGAAAAGGCGGAACGATGAGTACGTTTGACCAAAGGCATATGCAGATTCTCGATGCCCTGGAAATAGTAGATGAGAAGTTTATCGAAAAAGGGGCATTTGAGAAGTTTCAGGAAATTTTACTGTTTTTCCATATCCGCCACATTCAGGCACGTTTTGATGAAATGGAAAAATATGGAGATTTTTCGTTTGAAAAAGAGTTCCGCGAGCGGTCAGAAACATTGTTGGATGCCTATTTCCCAGGATGGAAAGAATCGAAGGCTTATCAGGAGAGAAAGAAAAACGAAGAGGCTGAAGAAGAAACGGTTGAAAAAACGATAGAAGAAATGCCGGAAAAAGAAGAAAATATCAATAAACCGGCACCAAAGAAGATTCGTAAGGCACAGGTGTTTGAAGAAATAATGGCAGAAAAGCCGGTTCAAAAAGGTCTGGTTTTGATCGAGAGTTATCATGGCAATGACTGCATTGAGACCGGATATTATATGGCGAAGGCGTTGAGTGCGTCAGATTCTTATGAAGTCTGTGTTGTCGCTGCCGATGCCGCAAAACAGAAACAGTTTGAAGAAAAACTGGGACAAGCGGTTTCTGCTATCGAGATTACATCGCCGGAATATATCGAAAAACTGGCGACCGCGGAAATTGTTATGAACAATCAGGCATTTCCGGGGTATTACCGCAAGCGCAAAGGACAGAAGTTTGTCTTTATGGATTTCCTTCCGACATATTATGGAGAAGGACGGTTTGCGTCGTATTCGGCAAAAAATATGCAGGGAATTCAGTTCAGTCTTGCACAGGCAGATGTGATCTTGTTTCCCAAAGAAAAGAAGGAAATATTTGGAAAATGTTTAGAGGCTTACAATATGCGGGAACTCTGTGAAAAGAAGGGGGTTTTTGTTTCGTTGAAAGACCTTCCGTTTCCAAGTGTGCGCGAAGAAGAGGAGACCGTATTTGTTACTGCATATCTGCCGGCACCAAAAGCCTTTCCGGGATTGAAAGACAGCAAAAACTTTTTATTTTTAAGTGAGTTAAAGAGACAGCTTTTGTATCTGGATGCCAATCTGCGCGACAATGAGAAGATTTTGGTACATTATCCTCGTACGATACGCCGCCGTCTGGTAGACGAAGGCTGGAAACATATTTGTTTTTCTGCAAGCATTCAGGAAAAAAAGGGGTCAGACCCTTATGAAGTGCTTGCCGGATGTGATGCTGCAGTGGGAGAGGCAGGCAGAGAAATAACGGCTATGGAAAGTTTTGGAAAACCTGTTTGCCATTATACTGCATTTGACTGCGAAAGAGACTGGACACAGGGAAAAACAGAGACATGGAAAAAGGAACAGTGGGAGCAAAAAGCGACATTGGATGAGGTTTTGGAATGGATTCATGAGCAGGCAGAAAAAGCCGTGAAAAAGCCAAATCCGGCAGTGGATACGAAAGAGTGGAATGAAAAATTGCAGAGTTTTGTGGCGGGCATTTCACGTAAAAAGAATGGCCGTATCAAAAGAGAATGGCTTTATGCGCCGTCGATACAGAATTTTCAGGAGTTTGAAAAATGGCTTCCGCAGATTCAGGGAAAAGAAGATACGACGCTGTATGTGTTTGAAAAAGAGGCAGTATGTGACGGATTGACAGATTGGATTCGCGAATACTGCCCGAAACTGAACTTTGTGGTGATCCTTCGAAGTCTTGTAGTAGGTAAAAAAGAGAGTCGGAAGATCAATTGGAAATTGACAACAAAGGATAAATTACGCGAAGCAAGAGACAGAGAACGATATCTGGGACGATAAGAAAGGAGATCAATGTGAAAAAGAGAAAGCAGTTTTTGATCTATACATTAGTTTTTATCCCGGTATTTCTGGGCACTTTTTGTGGATTGTATCTCAATGGAAAAAGTTTTGTCTGGCAGGGAGACGGATTTCGTCAATATTATCCTGCTTTGCAATATTTAGGAAGATATTACCGGACCGTGATCTCGGGGATACTGCATTTGGATTTCTCGATTCCGATGATGGATTACAGCATTGGACAGGGCGAAGATATCATTACCACATTTTGTAATTATGGATTGGGAGACCCACTTTCTCTGCTTGCGGTATTTTTTACCGGGAAAAAGAGTATGGAAATCCTGTATGCGGTCTTGGTGGCACTGCGTCTGTATGTCTCCGGAATTGCTTTTTTGTGCTTTGCAAATGGGAAAAAATGGAACAAAAAAGATTCTCTTATAGGTGCCTTTCTTTATGTGTTCTGTGGGTTTGCGCTGTGGTCGATCAAAGACCCGTTTTTTTTGAACGGAATGATCTATCTGCCGTTTGTTCTTCTTGGAATCGAGCGGATCTGGCAGCAAAGAAAACCGGGTGTTATGATTCTTGCCACATGCTTTTGTGCTTTGAGTGGTTACTATTTCTTTTATATGATCGTACTTGCCGCGGTTTTGTATTTTGTACTTGGCGAGATCAAGCGGAAACCGGGCAGTTTGAAAAAGGCAGGGAAAGATTTATTGGCGGTATTTTTGCCTGCACTTTCCGGTGTTTTGATGTCGTCAATCCTTCTCATTCCCTCCGTCTTTGGCTTTTTAGCAAGCAGCCGTGGGACGGAGAGAGTTCCTCTTTCTTCCCTTTTTGTATACAGTGGAACATATTATAAACAATTGATCACACAGTTTTTGACCGTAACAGCTGCAGATGATGCGAGCACCGTATGGTATTTTAGTATGGGGGCACTGGTATTTATCGCTGTGATGGTTGTTTTTATGGGAGAACGTGCCAAAAAGAAATGGTGGATCCTCGGTCTTGGTCTGACGATACTTGCAGTATGCTCGCCATTTGTGGGATATGTCATGAACGGAATGGGATATATTACCAATCGTTTTATGTTTATTTCCGCGTTTTTTATGGCTTGTCTTGTGGTAAAAATGCTGCCGGAGATCTATCGGCTGAATCCGTCGCAGAAGAAACGCATCCGGATCGGAGCCGTTTTGTATGGAATTGCGGCGGGGATTGCCGCAGGAAAAGAAACATTGATTCAAAGTGCAGGCATGATCTTATTTTTGATCGCAGCGTGTGTATTACTTTCCTTTGTAAAGGAAGAAAAGAAGCTGCGTCTTGCGTTATTGGTTTTGACAGTAGGCAATGTCATCATCAATGGAAATCTGATGTATCAGCCGTTTGGAGCCAATATTCAGGATACCTATCTGAAGGCAGGAACCGTTCAGAAACAATATGACAGGAAGCCGGTTCGGGAAGCAGCAAAGGCAAGCGATATAACGAAAATGGAGCGAGTTGATGTGATGACGGACAAAGGGTATAATCCGAACCGCGCGGTTACGATGCGGGCGACGTCACATCCGTATCTGGGATGCAGTGTGTATTACAGTGTTGTCAGCGGTGGATTTTCCAAACTAATGCTGACATTGGAAAATTCTTCCGGTTTAATGTACAGCCACCGTCTGATCGGAATGGATGGAAGAAGCATATTAGATCAGCTGGCAGGAGTCCGCTATGTCGTATGCCGGGAATCTTCTATGGTGCCATATGGGTTTGAAAAGAAGAGTGACACACTTTATGAAAATACGGAACCGGTGTCGATCGGATATGTATATCATGCCTATATGACGGAAAATACGGCGGATGAGTTGGATGCGCTTGATCTGCAGAATGCGCTTCTTCATGCGGCAATGGTTGCTGAAAATTCAAATTTGTTAAAAAAAGCAGAAGATGCCGGATTGCAGGAAGAAGTAAAGGAAGCAGAAAAGACGTCCCTTTCGTTTACGATGACAGATCGAAAAAATTTTGACTGGAACCAGGGTGTGCTGAAGATCAAACAGAAAAATGGCAGTTTCCGGACGCAGATCACGATGCGGCCGGGGTATGAATATTATTTGAGATTCCGCGGATTAAAAATCAAAAAATCAGAAAAAAATGCCTTGTGGGCGAATGTTACGATGGGAGATCTTGTGCGGGAATTTATGATTTCAGATGAGACCTATGATTTCCACCTTGACCGTGACAATTATATGGTTACACTGGGGAGTGTAGCAGAGAAACAGACGAAAGAACTTCGTTTCCGTATGAATGGACCGGCGGTTTATACATTGCAGGATATCGAGATCGTGGAAGTATCCATGGAGAACTACCACGAGAGTGTACAGGATCTCATGCAGAACCCAATGACTGAGGTGAAGAAACTGAGAAATGGCATCTCCGGCACGGTGACAAACAAGGAAGATGGCATTCTTTGTCTGGCGGTTCCTTACCGCCGGGGATACCATCTCACGGTTGACGGAAAAGAGACGGAAATTCAGGAAATCAATAAAATGTATATAGGTGCGTATCTGGAAAAGGGAGAAAATCATACAATTTTACTAACATATGAGACTCCGGGACTTAGATTTGGCGTCATTTTGACGATGATTGGGGCGCTTTTTGCTATTTCTTTGGTAATAGTCAACAAAAAAGCATTGCGAAGATAACCAATAAATGATATAATTTATCAATAAGGCGTTTTTTTGCCATAGGTTATTTGAAAGGAGAAGAACAATTGACAAACCAGGAAATTGCAAAATTAGATGAGATTTTGCAAAAACACGATTATGATCCAACCCTTTTGATCGCAATTATGCAGGACATTCAAAAGGAGTATCATTATCTGCCTCAGGAGGCATTGAGTTATATTGCAAAAAAATTGAAACTAAGTGAAGCAAAAATTTATGGGGTTGCTACGTTTTATGAGAATTTTTCGTTGGAGCCAAAGGGAAAATATGTGATTAAGATATGTGATGGAACAGCTTGTCATGTACGTAAATCGGTTCCGATTCTGGAAGAATTTCGTAAAGTTCTTGGAGTAAGTGAAGAAAAGCCCACTACAGAGGATATGCTTTTTACAGTCGAGACAGTATCTTGTCTTGGTGCCTGTGGACTGGCACCGGTATGTACGGTAAACGACCATGTTCATCCGGCGATGACGCCGGCAAAAGCGAGGGAATTGATCCAATCCCTGCAGGAAGAAGCGAAAGGTGGTGCAGGCGATGAAAATTGAGACAAGAGAACAGCTGATCGCGAAGCAGAAAGAATATCATGATTCTCTCAACAGTCAGAGAAAGCAGATTTTGATCTGTGCAGGAACCGGATGTGTTGCAGGTGGTTCCTTGGAAATTTATGCGAAAATGAAAGAAATCATTGAGGAAAAAGGACTTCGCTGTGCCCTTTCTTTGGAAAAAGAGCCGCACGATCAAAGTATTGGATTAAAGAAAAGCGGCTGTCATGGTTTTTGTGAAATGGGTCCATTGCTCCGTATCGAACCGATGGGCTGGCTTTACTTGAAAGTAAGGGTAGAAGACTGTGAAGAAATTATAGAAAAAAGTATTGTTGGGGATGAAGTGGTAGAGCGTCTGGTATATACCGATAAGACGTTGAAATCTTATGTAAAACAGGAAGATATCCCATTTTATAAACAGCAGACACGTATTGCCCTGGAGTACTGCGGACGCATCAATGCGGAAAGCATCGCAGAATACATAGCTCTCGGTGGTTACAGTGCTGTCGCAAAAGCATTGTTTGATATGACACCACAGCAGATCGTAGATGAAGTGAGCGAGGCATCCCTCCGTGGCCGTGGAGGCGGCGGATTCCCTGCTGGAAGAAAATGGCAGCAAGTCTTGGACCAGGATGTGGAAGAAAAATACGTTGTCTGCAACGGTGATGAAGGTGATCCCGGGGCATTTATGGATCGTTCCATGATGGAGGGAGAACCACATCGTGTCATTGAAGGAATGCTGATCGCAGCGATTGCAACGGGAGCACATCACGGCTATATTTATGTGCGTGCAGAGTATCCGCTTGCGGTAGAACGTCTGCAGACGGCGATCGATAAAGCGATGGACAAAGGACTTCTGGGAAAAAATATTTTGGGCTCGGGATTTGATTTTGACCTTCACATCAGCCAGGGAGCAGGAGCTTTTGTATGTGGAGAAGGAAGTGCTTTGACGACATCGATTGAAGGAAACCGAGGCATGCCTCGTGTCAAACCACCGCGTACGGTAGAACACGGATTGTTTGACAAACCGACCGTTTTGAATAATGTTGAGACATTTTGTAATGTACCTCCGATCATTTTAAATGGCGCAAAATGGTATCAGGGATTTGGACCGGAAAACAACCATGGTACGAAAGCGTTTGCACTTACCGGAAACGTAAACAATACCGGATTGATCGAAGTGCCGATGGGTACGACGCTGCGAGAGGTAATTTTTGACATCGGCGGTGGTGTCAAAGGCGGAGATTTTAAAGCGGTTCAGATCGGTGGACCTTCCGGCGGATGTCTCTGTATCAGTGCGACGGAAGATCATCTGGATATGAAGCTGGATTTTGACTCTCTGAAAAAAGTAGGAGCCATGATCGGATCCGGTGGTCTGGTTGTTATGAATGATAAGAGCTGTATGGTAGAGGTTGCGCGCTTCTTTATGAACTTTACGCAGAATGAGTCGTGTGGAAAATGTGTTCCTTGCCGTGAGGGAACGAAGAGAATGCTTGAACTTCTCACAGATATCACGGAAGGACGAGGTACGATGGAGCATATTGAGCTGCTGGAAAAACTTGCCGATACGATTTCGGCGACAGCCTTGTGCGGTCTGGGAAAGACGGCGGCATCACCGGTTATCAGTACGCTCAAATATTTCCGTGACGAGTATATTGCTCATGTTGTTGATAAAAAATGTCCGGCAGGCCAGTGCAAGGCGCTGATGACATTGCAGATAGATCCTGATCTTTGTCGAGGATGCACCAAATGTGCGAGAATGTGTCCGGTAGGAGCAATTACCGGAACGGTAAAAGAACCTCATGTCATTGATACGACAAAATGCATCAAATGCGGAGCCTGCAAGGAAGGCTGTAATTTTGGTGCTGTGCAGGAAGTTTAGAAAGGTCAGGTGAAAACAATGTCAAAAAAATATATGATAATTGACGGAATTCGTACAGAATTTACGGATGAAAAAAATATTTTGCAGGTAATCCGCAAAGCGGGGATTCATGTACCGACCTTTTGCTATTATTCGGATATGTCCATTTATGGAGCCTGCCGTATGTGTGTGGTAGAAGATGAGCGGGGGAGTGTAATTGCGTCCTGTTCGACACCACCGCGTGATAAAATGGTAATTAAGACGAATACATCCAAATTACATCAGCACAGAAAGATGATTCTTGAGCTGCTTTTGGCATCGCATTGCCGTGATTGTACAATCTGTGATAAAGATGGTAACTGCCGTCTGCAGATGCTTGCGACACGATTCCGTCTTTCAAAAGTGCGTTTTCCAAATACGCACCCGGAACGATGCATCGATGATTCGTCACGGTCCATCGTGCGTGATCCGAGTAAATGTATCCTATGTGGTGACTGCGTTCGTATGTGTAATGAAGTACAGCATGTCGGTGCCATTGATTTTGCGTTCCGCGGAGCCAATATGGTAGTAAGTCCGGCGTTTGGTAAAAAGATTGCGGAGACGGACTGTGTAAACTGTGGACAATGTGCGGCAGTCTGCCCGACAGCAGCCATTACGATAAAAAATGATTTGCGTGAAGTGTGGCAGGCCCTGTATGCACCGGGAAAACGGGTAGTTGCTCAGATTGCACCGGCGGTTCGTGTGGCGATTGGAGAAGAGTTTGGTCTTCCGGCAGGAAAAAACACGATCGGAAAGATTTTTACTGCCCTTCGCATGCTTGGCTTTGACACGGTATTCGACACGAGCTTCAGTGCCGATCTGACGGTTATTGAAGAGGCGAATGAACTGTTGTATAAATTGAAAAACGGAGAACAGAAGTATCCTCTTGGTAACAGTCTTCCGTTATTTACTTCCTGTTGTCCGGCTTGGGTACGTTTTGTAGAGACTAAATATCCGGAACTTCTTCCGTATGTTTCTACCTGCAAATCGCCGATGGAAATGTTTGGTGCGGTGTTGAAAGAATATTACAAACCGGCAGACGAAGAAGCCGGAATGGAGACGGTTTCTGTAGCCGTTATGCCATGTGTAGCGAAAAAACATGAGGCTGCCAGGGAAGAGTTTAAGCGAAATGAAGTACCGGATGTCGATTATGTCATTACAACCAAAGAATTGATTCTGATGATCAAGGAATTGGGAATTCAGTTTGATGAAATCGAGCCAAGTGCGCCGGATATGCCATTTTCCATTAACTCCGGAGCCGGCGTGATTTTTGGTGTTACCGGCGGTGTGATGGAAGCTGCCCTTCGCCATGTGGCAGATAAAAACAACGAAGCACTGCGTGAACTTCAGTATTCCGGAATCCGCGGACTGGAAGGCACAAAAGTAGCAGAAGTAGAAGTTGGAGGAACGACACTTCGTGTGGGCGTTGTCAACGGCTTAGGAAATGCAGAAAAATTGATCGAGAAACTTCAAAAAGGCGAGGAAAAACTTGACTTTGTAGAAGTAATGGCGTGTCCTTACGGATGTATCGGAGGAGCCGGACAGCCGTTTGGTTACCGTCATGTAAAAGAAGAACGAGCAAACGGAATGTATAAAGCGGATAAATCAGCAATCGTGAAGAGAGCGGAAGAAAATCCGACTTTGGTTTCCATGTACGAAACCGGAATGTTAAAAGAACGTTCCCATGAATTGCTGCACGTTCACTACGGAAAATAGTAGATTATACAAAAAAGAGACTGCCCGTGTAAGCAGCCTCTTTTTTGTGACCTGAATTTTTGAAATCAGACGCCCCAGCCACCGTCAAAACCGATGATCTGACCGGTCATATACGGAGAGGCTTTTAATAAAAGGGCAGCAAAATCTCCTACTTCTTCGGCAGAAGCCATGCGTCCACAAGGGATTTCTTCGCAGATTTCCGTGATTTCATCCGGAGTAAATCCGGCATTCATCTGTGTATCGATCATACCACAGGAAATCGCATTGACGGAGATTCCGCTTGGCGCAAGTTCTTTTGCCAAGGCCTTCGTAAAGGTATTTAGTCCACCCTTTGCAGCAGAATAAGCGACCTCACAGGAAGCACCGTGTTCGCCCCAGATGGATGAAATGTTCAAAATCTTTCCCTGTTTTTGCTGTACCATATGAGGGACAACCTGTTTACAGAGATAAAATGCAGCAGACAAGTTGACGGACAGGAGATGATTCCAGTCTTGTTCCGACATAGACTGCATCAGGCCAATATGTGAGATGCCGGCATTATTAACAAGTACATCGATATGCTCATAAAGAGAAAGGGTCTGCATCACAATGTTTTCTGCTTCTGTAGGATTGCTCAGATCGCCGGTATACGTAGTACATTGTGATCCCAGTGTTCTGCATTGGCGGCAGATTTCCGTCAGTTCCTGTGTGGAATGATTTCCGCACAAAAAAAGGTCATATCCGTTTTTAGCAAGAGAGAGGGCGGTAGCTGCACCGATCCCTTTGGAAGCACCCGTAATAATTGCAGTTTTTGTCATGAAATTTTCCTTTCTGAATGTGTTTTTTAATTGACCTTAGTGTAGCACGAAAACGGAAGAAAGAAAAGATAAAAAACAAAAATGTAAAAAAACTTGTAACCTGTGTGTTTTTTTGATATAATAGGTCTGTTATTTATGTCATGCAGAAAAAAGATGTAAATCTTGAAAAAATAGATTTTAAGGACGGGATAAAAAATGGCAAAGATATTTTTTAAAGTATTTGGAAAAACCATCGGAATCATGGCATTGCTGCTAGGTGTTGGTGTGGCAAGCTACTTTTTGACAACATTATGGTTTAAAGTGACGACAAAGGAAGAACGAAGCACGCAATACGATCATGTGATCACGGTGGATGCCGGGTCAGAGTCAAGCAACCTGATCTATAGTGTTGAAAAAGACACAAATGCGGTGAAGGCAATTGTGCTTGAATTGTTTGACAAAGAAACGGGAAACCTTGATTATGTAACAATCCCCAATAAAACCCAGATTTCTCTTGACGCAAAAGTGTATGAGGAATATGAGAAGATCAGTCCTGCGATGCCGCAGATCGTGACACTGCGAGATATCAACCAGTATTTTAAAGGAGATGTCGCTTATGAATACGGCATTCTGCTTTTACAGGAAGCTCTCAATGTAGATATTGGGTATTTTACAGCCTTTGATTCCGTGGAATTTGACAAACGTTTCGAAAAGAAAGACGGGGCGTTCCGGCCAAACGAAGAATATCTGGCGACGGTTCCGGCGGATGGCAGTGAGGATTCAATGAAAGATTTTATCTCGGACGAATGGGACAGTCTCATATCAGACATCACATTGAGCCAGAAACAGCAATATGCATCCGGTTTGGTTAAAGTAAAAGCAGACTGTATTTATGCACATCGTGCGTATGCAGAAGAAATCAAAGGCAGTGCGACGCTGGATGGCAAAAAGACAAAGAAAATGATTGATCAGATTTGGGAAAGTGAAGTACGTACATCACCGCAGAAATCGGTAGATGGAACGGCAGCCCAGACGGGAATGGATAAATTGAAATCGCGCAGCATTCAGATCACAAACGGAAGTAAGATCAATGGTCTGGCGGCCGCGTATAAAGAAAAACTGGAAAAAGACGGATTATATGTTATGGGAGTCGGTGATTTTACCGGTGAAGTACAGAAGACCACGACCATCTATGTCCGTCGCAGGAAATGGGGACGTTATTTGAAAGATTACTTTAAAAATCCGACAATTCAGGAAGCAGATGCATTGACAAACGGAGCAGATATTGAAATCGTTCTGGGAACAGAAGATGCATTGAATTAGAATCAAAATGTAACACAGAGAAAGGAGTAGTCATGGGAACAAGTTTGAAAATTATGGACTTGGAACTGGATCTTCTGACAGAGGAAACGTTTTGTAAAAAAATGGCAGAATATCTTTCCGGTGATTTATTTCGGGTGGTGCATTTGGTGTCTTTGGATTATATTGATAAATATGAAGAAGAGCCAGTCGTTCAGGAAGTATTAGAAGAGGCAGACCTTGTTCTGCCGGGGGAAAAAGCGATTCTTAGTTTATATCATGTGGATGTTCTGGAGACAGGCGGCATGGTGGTAGATTATAGGATTGCACATCGGCTTTTGAAAAAAGATCTGTTAAAGGGGAAAAAGTGTTTTCTTGTGTTGAGAAGCAAAAAAGAGGCCAAGATTGTATACCGCTATCTAAAAAGTGCTTATGAAGATCTGGACATTGTCGGTGTATATTCGATGGATACCGGTGTAACAGAAGAAGCACTGGTCAATGAGATTAATACAAAAGTTCCGGATCTCATTTTGATGGCAATGGAGAATCATGAGGCAGAGAGTTTTCTGAAACACAAGCGTCATATGATCAATGCGAAAATGGGCGTTGTGCTCAGTGGCGTGATGGACATGATCCTGCGGGAGAACATTCACGTTCCGGATGTCATAAAAAAACTGCATCTTGGTAAAATTTATACCTCGGCCGCAAGGATTCCGTATTCGGTGCGTTGGCGCAGACGAATATTCCGGAAGAAAATGGACAACTATAATACCAAAAAGCAGTTGGAGCAGTCCGATGCCCAAAAGGAGTTGTCCGAGGATGAAAAACACGACCAATAACAAATGGTGGATGACGTACCTGCTTTTGACAGCAGGTACGTTTTTTATGGCAGTGGGGATCAATGTTATCTATGAGCCGCTGTCCATGGTGACAGGAGGATTTTCCGGGATAGGAATCCTTGTGAAAAAATTAACGCAGACGGCAAGGTGGTCAGGGATTCCGGTCGGAATGACGACCCTTTTGCTGAACATCCCATTGTTTATCCGGGGGTACTGCCAGAAGGGAAAAGCCTTTGTGAAAAAGACGGTTTATGCCGCGAGTTGTTTCTCGTTTTTTCTGCTGATCGTTCCGACGTTTGATATCGTCAAACAGGATTATCTGATGGCAGCATTGGTCGGAGGGTTATTGAACGGAACCGGGATCGGATTGGTATTTTCACAGGGAGCTTCTACCGGCGGAAGTGATCTGTTGAGTGTACTGACCGCTAAAATACTGCCGGGACTTAGTGCATCCGAACGTCTGATACTCATTGACACATTAATCGTGGCGGCGGGGGTATTTATCTTTGGACTGGAGATCGGCTTATATGCCGTCGTTGCGGTGTTTGTTACGGGAAAGGTGTCGGATGCGATTCTCGATGGACTGAAGTTTGCAAAAATCGCCTATATCATAAGCGACCACCCCGAAGAAATCTCAGAGCATATTCTTCGGGAACTTGGAAGAGGGCTTACCGGCTTGGAAGGGCAGGGAATGTATTCCGAAAAACACAAAATGGTTCTTATGTGCGTTGTGTCTAAAAAAGAAGCGGTTTTGCTAAAGGATATTGTGAAAAATGCTGATAATGAAGCGTTTTTGATTCTTTCTGAAGCAAAAGAAGTTCTGGGTGAAGGGTTTTGGCGTGAAATGCAGTAAAAAAACTTATGCAATTTTCACAAAGATTTTTTTATTATTTATATAATTTGGATATAGAGTTTTTTATGAAAATAGTGTATAGTATTAACTACAGATGTTATGAAAAAAATATTTCCAGGAGGAACATGCAATGGCAAGTTTATCATTAAAAAACATTAACAAAGTATATCCAAACGGCTTTCACGCTGTTAAGGACTTTAATCTTGAAATTGAAGATAAAGAATTTATCATTTTCGTAGGGCCATCCGGATGTGGTAAATCTACTACACTTCGTATGATCGCTGGTTTGGAAGAGATTTCAAGCGGTGAGCTCTGGATCGGAGACAAACTCGTAAATGACGTAGAACCAAAAGACCGTGATATCGCCATGGTATTCCAGAACTACGCATTGTATCCACATATGTCCGTATTTGATAATATGGCATTTGGTTTGAAATTGAGAAAAGTTCCTAAAGATCAGATCAAACGTCTTGTTCATGAAGCAGCTAAGATTCTCGATATCGAGCATTTGCTTGATCGTAAACCAAAGGCTTTGTCCGGTGGTCAGAGACAGCGTGTTGCCATGGGACGTGCGATCGTTCGTGATCCTAAAGTATTCCTTATGGATGAGCCACTTTCCAACTTGGATGCAAAACTTCGTGTACAGATGCGTATCGAGATTTCCAAACTTCATCAGAGACTTGAAACTACGATCATCTACGTAACACATGACCAGACAGAGGCTTTGACACTTGGTACTCGTATCGTTGTTATGAAAGACGGTATTGTACAGCAGGTAGACAGTCCATTGGATTTGTATATGAGACCAAACAACCTCTTTGTTGCCGGATTCATCGGATCTCCTCAGATGAACTTCATCAAAGCAAGAGTAACCGTTTCCGGTTCCGATGTACTTCTTGTATTTGGTAACAACTCTGTAAAACTGACAGAGAGCAAAGCTAAGAAACTGATCGAGAATGGTTATGAAGATAAAGACATCATCTTTGGTATTCGTCCGGAAGACATTAAAGATGAGGAAATGTTCATCAGCAGTTCTCCTGATACTACATTGGAAGCTACTGTTAAAGTATACGAGATGCTTGGTGCAGAAGTATTCTTGTACTTCACGATTGAAGATACAGATATCACAGTACGTGTTAACCCTCGTACAACAGCTCGTCCTGGTGATACAATCAAAATCGCTCTGGATGCTGAGAAGATTCACCTCTTCGACAAAGAGACAGAAGTTACAATTACAAACTAGGATTCAACTTACATATGTGAGTAAAAATAAGGGATGCCTAAACAGGCATCCCTTAAATCATTTCTTGCGTTTTTTCTAAAAAAATGGTACAATAAACTATAATGCGACAAGAGTAGACTATTTTCGGAGGTGTGGCAATGATATCAAATCAGATTTTACAAAATACCATTGAAGGGATTAAGGGGATTATAAAAAATGATCTATGCGTGTCAGATGCAGAGGGAAATACACTGGCGACGACATCAGATGATTTTTCGGTAAATCATGAAGATGGCTTGAGTTTTGTTCAGTCACCGGCAGACAGTCAGGTGGTAAAAGGATGCCATTATTTTAAAGTATATGATGAAGGACAGTTAGAATATGTAATTGTGATTCGGGGAGATTCGGAGGAAGCATATACGATCGGAAAAATGATCGTGCTTCAGATCGAGGGACTTTTGGTGGCTTACAAAGAGCGTTATGACAAAGATAATTTTATCAAAAACCTTCTGTTAGATAATCTTCTTTTGGTGGATATCTATAACCGTGCCAAAAAGCTGCACATTGAGATGAGTGCGCGAAGAGTTGTCTTTATTATTGAGACGAATAAAGAAAAGGATTCCGGAGCACTGGAGACGGTGCGAAGTATGTTTGCAACACAGACGCAGGATTTTATTACTGCGGTGGATGAAAAAAATATTATTCTTGTAAAAGAGATTGGGGAGAAGGATCAGATCGAGGATCTCGAAAAGACGGCACATGTCATCGTAGACATGCTCAATACCGAAGCAATGTCCCGTGTCCATGTGGCATTCGGTACGATCGTAAAAGAACTCAAAGAAGTTTCCAGATCGTACAAAGAAGCGAAGATGGCTCTCGATGTCGGAAAGATTTTCTACAGCGACAAGAAGGTTGTCGCTTACAGTAATCTGGGAATCGGTCGTTTGATCTATCAGTTGCCGATGCCTCTTTGTAAAATGTTTATCAAGGAGATCTTTGAAGAAAAGACACCGGATCAGTTTGATGAAGAAACATTGACGACGATCAATAAGTTCTTTGAAAACAACCTGAATGTATCGGAAACGTCAAGACAGTTATACATTCATAGAAATACTCTGGTATACCGTTTGGATAAGTTGGAAAAGAGTACAGGACTGGATCTGCGTATCTTTGATGATGCTATTACTTTTAAAATTGCCCTTATGGTTGTGAAGTATATGAACTATCTTGAAACTATAGATTATTGATCGACAGAGTATGAGACTGGTGACAGGGGAAAGGATGAGAAGAGATGACAGCAAATCAATTGCCGATTATTGCGCTGGATGACGTAAGCAAGCAGTATCAGACCGGTGTGGATGCGTTAAAGCACGTTACGCTGCAGATTGAAAATGGCGAGTTTGTGTTTATCGTAGGGAAGAGTGGTTCCGGAAAGTCAACCTTTATTAAACTGCTGCTGAAGGAATTGGATCCGACTTCCGGAAAACTGTATATTGCCGGAAGACTTGTAAATAAATTAAAGAGAAAACAGGTTCCCTTGTATCGACGGAATATTGGAGTCGTATTTCAGGATTTCCGTTTGTTAAAAGACCGGACAGTGTTTGAAAATATTGCCTTTGCTCAGCGAATCATCGGCAGAAGCAAACGTGAGATGATCCGCAATGTGACGACGATGCTTACGATTGTCGGTCTGACGGACAAAGCAGATGCGTATCCCAATGAGTTATCCGGTGGAGAACAGCAGCGTGTAGCGATCGCCAGAGCTCTTGTGAATCAGCCGACGATCCTTTTGGCCGATGAGCCGACGGGAAATCTGGATCCCCAGAATGCGTGGGAGATTATGATGTTGTTACAGGAAGTAAATAAGATGGGAACGACGGTAGTGGTAGTAACCCATAATAATGATATTGTGGATGTGATGCAGAAAAGAGTGGTAACGTTAAGCGAAGGAACCGTTGTTCGTGATGATAAAAAAGGTGGCTATGAATATGAGAGGGATTAGTGTATTTTTATATAGTATCCGTCAGGGGCTGAAGAGCATGCGGAAAAACAGGATGTTTACGATCGCGTCTATTAGTACGATGGCGGCGTGCCTGTTTTTATTTGGCATGTTCTATTTTATTGTTGGAAATTTCAGTCATATGATCAAAGAAGTGGAGAGTTCCGTCGGACTTACGGTGTTTTTTAACGAAGGCGCTTCACAGGAACAGATGGATTCCATCGGGGAAGCAATTAAATCCCGGGAGGAAGTGGATCATATCGAATTTGTATCGGCAGAGCAGGCCTGGAAGGAATTTGTTGCTGAAAATTTTAAGGATAATCCGGATCTCGTAGACAGTTTTGCCGGGGACAATCCGCTGGCAGATTCTGCCTCGTATCAGGTCTATGTAAAAGATATTTCAAAACAGGATGAACTGGCATCTTATATTCGTGAAATAGCAGGTGTGCGTTTGGTAAAACAGTCAGCGGATGCCGCGAAAAGTCTTGCAAATGCGAGCCGTCTGGTAAGTTATATTTCCATCGCGATCATTGTGATCCTGCTTGCGGTGTCAATTTTCCTGATTCAATCGACGATTTCGACGGGAATTACGGTACGACGTGCCGAGATTGGAATTATGCGTCTTATGGGAGCGTCGGACTTTTTTATCCGTGCGCCGTTTATCGTAGAAGGAGTGGTGATCGGATTGATCGGAGCGGTGATTCCGCTTGTCATTCTTCTGGTCAGTTATTCCTCCATCATACAGTACATTAAGACGAAGTTTGACATGATTTCGAGCTGGATGACCTTTTTGCCGGTCGGAACGATATTCAAAGCATTGATTCCGTTGTGTCTGCTGATCGGAATCGGCGTAGGTTTTATCGGCAGTTTCTTTACGGTACGTAAACATTTGGACATTTAAAGGGGGATGGCAGAGATGAAACGAAAAATTCTTGCGATTGGTTTTGTGATTTCATTGGTATTTGCCCATTGTCTGTCCGGGCTGCAGCAGCCGCCGGCGCAGGCAGAAGAAAGTGCAACGACAGATTATGACCAGCAGATCCGTCAGGCAGAAGAAGAAAAAAAGAAGACAGAGAGCCGACTGGAAAGCTTGGAAAAAGATCTGAAAGAATTGGAAGACAGTAAGGGTGATATTCTCAAATATATCAAAAAAGTGGATAAAAAGATTGAAAAGATTTCGGATACCATATCCGGGCTGAAAAAGCAGATTGAAACTTCGCGAAAAGAGCTGGCAAAGATTCAGGAACAATGCTCTGATATGCAGAAAAAGCAAAAAGAGCAGTATGAAATCATGAAAAAGCGAATAAAATATATGTATGAAAATGGCGAAGATGGTTATGTGGAAGCAATTTTCAGTGCTGCCAGTTTTGCCGATTTTCTGAGCCGCTCAGAGTATGTACAAAAAATTTCAGAATATGATGCAAACATTTTTAAAGAATATTCAGAGCGTATGACAGAAATCGAGCATACGCAGAGCCTGATGGAAGCTAAAGTCGATGAAATCTGCAGTCTTCAGGATGAAGCGGTTGCTGACCAAAGTTCCTTGAAAAAGTTGAAAACAAGCAAAAAAGACGAAGTGAAAAAATTGAATTCGGCAATTTCTGTGACAGATAAGCGTGTACAGACGTATAATGCAGAAGTGGCAAAACAGGAACAGAAGGTAGAGGCACTTTTGCTTCAAAAACAGCAGGAAATTCAGAAAAAAGAAGCAGAGGCTGCGAAAAAGTCACAGCAGTCGGCACAGGCATCCGGTGGAAATACTTCGACGGATGGTGCAGATCCGGCTTCTTCCAATGATTCCTATGCGGCAAATACCGGCGAATTGCGCTGGCCGTTAAAGGTATCCGGAAGAATTTCTTCCAAATTTGGTTCCCGTACAAGTCCGACTGCAGGAGCGAGCACATACCACAAAGGAATCGATATTTCCGTTTCTTCCGGAACGGCGATCGTGGCATCCGGAGCCGGAACCGTGGTTACGGCGACATATAGTTCCACAGCGGGAAATTACATTATGATCTATCATGGAAACAGTTTGTATACCGTTTACATGCACTGCTCGAAATTGGGCGTCAAGGTCGGAGATACGGTAAATCAGGGAGATGTCATTGGAAATGTCGGCTCGACCGGAATCTCGACCGGTCCACACCTTCATTTTGGAGTGACTGTGAACGGAAGTTATGTAGATCCGTTAAATTACGTAAGTCAATAGTCGAAAAAGATAACACAGCCTGAACGAATTGCGGTTTCAGGCTGTTTTGCGAGAATAAGAAGCATAGGAGAGATCACGATGAAACGATTAAAAAAGATTTTATCAAGCAGTTTTTTTCAAGGAGCGGTCTGCGGGATCGTATTTACTTTGTGTGTGCTGTCCGTATTGCGTTTTTTTGGTATCCGCATCCTGCCGGCAGGAAATGCAGCAACACAGGCATATACGAAAAATAAATACATTGAGCAGTGTATTGATTCCTATTATCAAGGAGACTACACCGACGAAGACCTGGCGAACGGTGCAGCCAAAGGTATGGTCGCGGCGCTGGGAGATAAATATTCTGCGTATTACACTCAGAGTGAATATGATGAAGTGATGAAGGGCATCGACGGTTCCTATGTCGGCATCGGTGTCACATTAAAGCAGCTTGAAAATGGAGATATCCAGGTGTCGGAACTCACAGAGGACGGGCCGGCTGTAAAAGCAGGGATGAAGGCCGGTGATATTTTTAAAGAAGTAAACGGAACAGATATTACCGGAAAAACGCTGAACGATGTAGTTTCCATGATAAAAGTGGATGACAATGATGGAAAGACGGTGGAGATCAAGGTGCTTCGTACCAATGACGATAATCAGCAGGAGACGGTTACCCTGCAGCTGGTCTGCAAAAAGATCAACGTCGTGTCTGTACAAGATAAGCAGATAGGGAAGATCGGATATATCAAAGTGACAGAATTTGACAATGAAACCGATGATCAATTTTCCAAAGCGGTCGATAAATATGATAACGATGAGATCAAAGGACTTGTGATCGATCTGCGCGATAATGGCGGCGGTTCGTTGGATTCCGCCATTAATATGCTGAACCGGTTATTGCCAAAAGGAGATCTGATCACGGAAAAAAGCAAAAAAGAGGGCGATAAGACCTATCATTCCGATGACAAACAGAGTTATCAGAAGTCAATTGTCGTTTTGATCAATGGAAACAGTGCCAGTGCCTCGGAAGTGTTTGCCGGCACATTGAAAACACGCGGCGCAGCGACCCTGATCGGAACAAAAAGCTTTGGAAAAGGCATTGTTCAGACGGTATTTTCATTGAAAAATGCATGTGGAGGCGGAATCAAATTAACGACAGCCAAATATTATCTCCCAAATGGTGAGTGCATCCATAAAAAGGGAATTAACCCGGATGAGACGATAGAATATGAGAAAAAAGATACCGATACCGAGAAAGAAGATACGCAGCTGCAGCGTGCGCTTCAGATCATCGAACAGTAAGGGAGGAAGAGAAAATGAACGAGTTAGCACAGCATATGGTAGACACCGTAAAGGAATGGCAGTGTAAAATTGGTGTGCGGAAGGAGAAAATGGATCTATTTTATCCATTGGAATCATTGAAAGAATTGCTGCAATTGGATCCGGCGGCTTCGACGGAAGAGTTGGAGAAGACATTGACAGAATTTCAAAAGGAAAATGAGAGTTTATTTGGAAAACTCTATTTTTGGAAAGAGAAAGAACGATATGGTATCGAAATCCCGGAAGATGGTGTGATTCATATCGCAGAAACGATACCGGATCCTGAGTTTTTGGAGCGTTTTTTGAAAGTGATTCAAAATCCTGCAAGCAATATGGATGATGTTTGTAATTGTTTTCGGCAGTTTGCCAAAGAAAAAGAGGATGTGTTACATCAGGAAAATATGGTGCATGACGGACTCGGTTCCGTATTTTACTTTGAAAAGGATTCGACAGAACGGTATGTGTATTGTGTCGAAGACGATGATTTTGGACTGACCTATCATCGTTTTACGAGAAAAGAGTACGAAGATCTTAAATAAGGAAAAGGAGAAGAAAAATGAAACAGAAGGTAAGAAAAGTATGGGCGTGTATTTTGGTGTTTGCTTTGATGGCAGGACTCGGTCCATGGCCGCTGGCAGAAGTAAAAGCAGAAAGCAGTAAAAGTTTTTCCTCGGATAACGGAGAAGTGGAGATCACGCTTACCGAGAGTAAGGTAAATGAGTATTGGTGTGAGTATTATCTTGCCGTGACGAACCATTCGAACCAATCGATCCGTGACTGGCAGCTGACACTTTCTGTCAATGATATTTCCAAATACAGTAAAAGTTTTGGATGTCTGGCGACAGTAAAAAATGATAAACTTGTAGTAAAAGGTCAGGGAAACGGAAAAGTAGTTGCCGCAGGAAGTACATATAAAGTGGACGACAATTTTAAAGTCTGTTTTGGAGGAGAGGTTTCTTTTACCGGAGCGGAAATTACTTATGAGTACGGCAGCCAGAGCACCGGAGGCAATGAAGGAAGTGTCGGTTCCGGGGCAACCTATCTGGAAGGCTATCAATGCAATTATACATTGACCGGACAAACGAAAGATTTACAATATGAAGATACACCATATGGGAAACACGGGGCGTTACATGTCGATGGACTGCAGGTTAAGGATAAGAACAATCAGCCATTTACGCTTCGTGGGGCAAGTACCCACGGAATGCATTGGGGCGATGGTGAAACCTTTTTAAATAAGACCGCATTTCAGAATCTGCGCGATGAATGGGGCGTTAATATGGTGCGCCTTGTCAGCTATGTGACGCAGGGCGGTTACACCCAGGGATCCAAGGACAAACTGGACAAGCACATTCAGGAAGGCGTTTCGAATCTGACAGATCTTGGAATGTATGCCATCATTGACTGGCATGTTCATGCGGAAAATCCGAATGATACCAAAAGCCAGGCAATCGAATTTTTTGATACTTATTCGAAAATGTACAAAGACCAGAGCAATATCATCTACGAAATCTGCAATGAACCTACGGGAACACCGTGGAACCAGATTCGTCCGTATGCGGTAGATGTGGTAAATACGATACGTGCCAATGACCCGGATGCGATCATTGTAGTGGGAACCAATACCTGGTCACAGGATGTCGATGAAGTGGCGACAAATGGCGGAAAAATCGATGATCCGAACGTGATGTATACGATTCATTTTTATTCGGGCAGCCATGGGGAAAGTCTTCGCGAAAAAGTACGTACCGCACTGAAAGCAGGAACGCCGGTATTTTGTACGGAATTTGGTGTCTGCGATGCCTCAGGAAACGGCGGTTTTGATCTCGAGGAAGCAGACCGCTGGATCGATTTCTTTGAGGAAAATGGAATCAGTTACTGCTGCTGGAGTCTCAGCAAGAAAAATGAAAGTGCTTCGATGCTTTCGCCGGAATGCAATAAAGTAAATGGTTTTACAAATGCAGATCTTGGCGCAACCGGAGCATGGCTTATCAATACATATCGAAGCCGGGGCGGCGAAACGCCAGCACCAAGTGTCAGTGCAGCACCGGGAGTGAGTGCCGTGCCAACGCCAAGTGTTGCGCCGGGAGCAAGTAATCTGCCGGCTTCAAGCAGTCAGCCGGGACAGACACCGGGAGTAACGCCGGGAGCAAGCGCCGTGCCAACGCCAAGTGCGAGTGCAGCGCCAAGCGTAGTACCAACGTCAAGTGCGAGTGTAACGCCAAGCGCGAGTGCCACGCCAAGCGTCAGTGCAGCACCGGGGGTCAGTGCTACGCCAGGGACCGGTGCCGTACCATCTCCAAGCGCGAGTGCCACGCCGGGAACAAGTGAAGCACCAAAACCAACGATAAGTACCACGCCGGGAAAAGGTACCACTCCTAGTATGAGTGCTTCTCCGAGTGAACGCGGTGAAAATACAGCTTCGGAAGAGGACGAAGAGTTAGAGGTTGCGGTAAGTGCCAGCTTCTATACGACAACTGTAGTCGACGGAGTGCAGGGGGTCGAAATGTCAAATTTTGATTCCCGGAAAACGACAATTACCATTCCGGATTATATTACGATAAAGGGTAAGAAATATCCGGTTATTTCGATACAAAGCAATGCCTTTACAAAATGTAAAAAACTTACCAAAGTGGTAATCGGAAAAAATGTCCGTAGAATCAAACCAAAGGCATTTTATAATTGTAAAAAATTAAAGACCATTGTGATAAAGACGAAAAAATTGACGATGAAGCGTGTCGGAAAGAAAGCATTTGCAGGAATTTATAAAAAAGCAAAGATCACACTGCCAAAAGGTGGATTTTCCAAGAAGCAAAAGGCAGCTTATAAGAAAATTCTGCGTGCCAGAGGGGTAGGAAAAAAAGCAAAGATCAAATAAGGAGTGACAGGCGATGGACATTTTTTTATTGGAAGACGATGATGCGATTGCGATGGGATTGACCTATTCGTTTGAACCGGAAGGCTACCAGGTGACGCGGGCTTCTACGGTAAAAGAGGCAATGCGTTTGATGGCAGAACGCACCTTTTCCTTATATATCCTCGATCTTACTCTGCCCGATGGAAGTGGTTACGATGTCTGCCGGAAAATCAAAGAAAAGGGCGATTTTCCGGTGATCATCCTGACCGTGATGGAAGAGGAGGTCAATGTCGTGATGGGATTGGAGCTTGGTGCGGACGATTATATCACAAAACCTTTCCGCGTGAGAGAACTGCTTGCCAGAATGAAAAGTGTCCTTCGCCGCTATACGAAAGAAACAGCAGATGGAGTGCTGCGGTACAAACAGCTTTGCATTTATACCAATGAAGGACGAGTGGAAAAAAATGGAAAAGAAATTGAACTTACGGCGATGGAGTATCGGCTGCTGTTGATTTTGATGAATCATAAGGGCATGATCCTGAGCCGGAATCAACTACTTGAAAATATATGGGATGTGGAGGGCGATTTTGTCAATGACAATACGCTGACCGTGTATATCAAGAGGCTGCGCGGAAAAATAGAGACAGATCCGGCCGAACCGGAATACATTCAGACGGTTCGGGGAAGGGGGTATCGAATCGACAATGAAAGATAAAAGTCTGAAACATATGATTCTTTTGGGCAGTGTAATTACTGTTTTGGGAACCGTACTCATGGCATGGATTCACCCATGGTGTGCTGTTCTCTTTTTTGTATTTACTGCTCTGTTGATTGCTATTTACAGCTTGGAAATAAAGAAACGACGGGATAAATTGCAACGGCTTAACACCTATTTATCCCTGATCTGTGCCGGTAAATACGATCTTGATATCGCAGACAACGAGGAAGGGGAAATCTCCATATTAAAAAACAATTTATATAAAGTAATTGTTTTGCTTCGTTCGCAGAATGCTATGTTGGAGAAAGATAAGGTTTATCTTGCAGATGCTCTTGCGAATATTTCGCATCAATTAAAAACGCCGCTTACTTCTATGATGGTAATGACCGAACTGCTTGAAAGAGAGCAGGACGAGGCAAAGCGGAAGCAGTTTGTCGAAACCATTGACAAGCAGTTAGAGAAAATGAAATGGCTGATCACGTATTTACTGAAATTATCAAAATTGGATGCCGGAACGGTTGTATTTCATATCGATGAAATCGCATTGGAAGAGGTTTTGGAGGCAAGTATAGAACCATATTTACTGACGATGGATCTGAGAAATATTCATGTGGAAAAAGGAAAATTAGAAGGAATGATCCGGGGAGATTTTAACTGGACGTGCGAGGCAGTCGGTAATATTGTAAAAAATTGTATGGAGCATATGGAAGATGGCGGACATCTTTATGTGGAGACGAAAGATTATATGCTATATCAAGCATTGATTGTGCGAGATGACGGATGCGGGATCGAAAAAGACGAACTACCACACATATTTGAACGTTTTTACAATGGGAAAAAGGCAAAAAAAGACAGTGTGGGGATCGGGCTGGCATTGTCAAAAGCCATTGTGGAAAAAGAAGAGGGAAAAATACTTGTAAAAAGCGAAGTGGGAAAGGGAACGGAATTTGAAATCCGGTTTTATAAAATGATTGTGTGACAAAATTGTCATTTTTCTTTCACGGAGATGTAAGGATGCGATGTTACACTTAAATTATCAGAAAGAAAAGGAGAATGACAATGAATATTTTGGAAGTGAAAAACTTAACAAAAACATATGGAAAAGGAAACACACTGGTAAAAGCGCTAGATGATGTCTCTTTTGAAGTAGAACAGGGAGAATTTGTCGCAATCATTGGGCCTTCCGGCTCCGGAAAATCCACTCTTTTGCATATTCTTGGCGGCGTGGATGTACCGACAAGCGGTCGGGTGATCGTAGACCGGACCGATATTTCTACATTGGATGAAACCGCATTGGCGATCTTTCGCCGTCGTCAGATCGGACTGATCTATCAGTTCTATAATTTGATTCCCATTTTGACAGTAGAAGAAAATCTTACGCTGCCGCTTTTACTTGATGGAAATAAGCCGGATCCGAGACTGCTTACCGATCTGGTAGAGCGACTTGGGCTGGAAGAACGTTTAAAACACCTTCCCAATCAGTTATCCGGCGGACAGCAGCAGAGAGTTTCCATCGGACGCGCTTTGATGAACAATCCGGCACTGCTTTTGGCCGATGAGCCAACCGGAAATCTGGATAGTAAAAACAGCGTAGAGATCATTTCGCTGCTTCGTCTGTTTAACAAAGAATTTCATCAAACGGTAATTATGATCACGCATGATGAAAAGATTGCTTTGTCTGCGGACCGAATCATAGAAATACGCGATGGAAAACTGGTAAAAGACTGTAGAAATGGGGGAGAGAACGATGAATATAGTAAATAAATTAACTCTCCGCCATATGAAAACAAACCGTGGAAGGACGATTGTAACGACATTGGGAATTGCGGCTGCGGTAGCGTTGATCACGGCAATATTTGTAAGCCTTGCTTCCTTTTTGGATATGACAGGAGAAATCTGCCTGTACTCGTCTGGAAACCGGCAGTCGGTTTCGGGAGATGTTTCGCCAAAACAGTTAGATGAATTAAGAAAAGACGACCGTGTGAGCATGGCAGGTGCCAGTCTGGCATTGCCCGAAGAAAATGCCTTTCAGCTTGACGGGGCAGCGAGTCGGCGGACCGGAAGAGGCGATGTCATGGCAGCGGATACGACGGCAATGAAGCAGCTTATCACATGCAAATATGACGGAGAACTTCCTCAAAATGAAAATGAGATTGCGTTAGAAGAAAAGGTGATAAAACAAAACCGGTTTCAGATAAAACCGGGAGATATAATAGAGGTGAATTTTGGCAAACGAACCATTGAATCCGAAGGACAGGAGATGCCTTATAGCGGAGGATTCATTGCAGGAGAGAAATTTGCCGAAGGGGAAAAACGGACGGTAAAAGTGACGGCGATTCTGCATCAGAATGTGCCGACAAGTTCCTTTAAGATGATTCGTGGAATGAGCGAGGCAGAAAAGAAGGAAAACGCAGATGTTTCTATTACATTAAAAAAAATTGACCACAGTTCACTCAAAGAATTAAAGAAGATTGTAAAAAAATACGATCTGCATAATACGGATTATGAGACTATCTTTCTGGAAACAAAATTTGCAGTAGACGAAAATAGTTCTACGTTCAAGAATCTGCTTCCGGTAATTGGAATTGCACTGGCAATCGTAATGGCTGCGTCCATTGTATTGATCTACAATGCATTTGCCATGTCACTTTCAGAGAGAGTACGTTATCTCGGCATGTTGGCAAGTATAGGTGCAACCAAACGACAGAAACGAAATTCCGTGTATTTTGAAGTGTTTTTGCAGACGATGGCAGGACTTATTCTTGGTATCGTGGTTGGAATCATTGGAATATCGATCACCCTGAATCTGGTTGGAGGTAAGATCATTTCGACCGGAATGGTACAGGGAGTTACAGCGGACACATTTTCTATGCGCACGGTTGTTCCGTGGTGGAGTGTGTGTCTGATCATTTTCATTAGTTTTATCACGGTGTTGATATCCGCTCTTGTTCCCGCGAGACGGGCTTCTGCCATTTCACCCATGGATGCGATACGACAGACGGGAGAAATACGTATCCGCAAAAAGAAAATCCGTACGCCGTTTTATATCCGTAAAATATTTGGTTATGAGGGGGAACTGGCGCATAAAAGTTTAAAGAGAAACAGCAGGAAATCAAAAATTATCACAAGATCGATTGGATTTTCCGTTATTTTGTTTTTGTGTATCAACTATTTCTGTCAGTTGCTGATAGAATCCAATGGCATGCAGGACAGTCAGCCACATCAGATCGTGGTACTTGTTTCACAGAAAGATAAGGAAGAAATGAAACAAAAAATAGAACAGTTAGACGATGTGGATGAGGTGCTCAACGTTTCCGGAAAATGTTATATCTATGATATGTCGAGCAGGAGTGCAGAGGATAAACGTGTATTTTCGGAAGATACAGTGACATCCGGTTATCAGAAAGCCTTTAAAGACCAGGCTTTTGTTTACATCAATCTTTTGGATAACGAGATTTTTGATGAGATGTGCCGGAAAAATCATATGGATCCTGCTCCGTTTTATGGTGATACTTGTAAGGGCTTATTGATGAACAATATACAGCATACGAAAGATGGTGGAAACGTATTTACCAATCAGATACTGCACAAAAAGTTTGTGTCGGAAGACGGGAAGGAAGGAGTAGAAATAGAAAATTTTATTTCTTATGATTCGGATCTGCTTCCCTGCCGCTTCAATGCCAGTGGCGCTGTTTCTGTCTATATGCCGGAGAGCACTTATGTGAAGAAATACAAGAACAATGCGAAACTCGGAGTGGTAACAAGCCGGCATGAGAAAGTGACAGAAGAGATACAGCAGATCATTGAAGAAGGTGGTTATAAAGAGGGTATGGTCATTGATAATGCAGAGGCATTTCAGACGATGAATACCGTAATATTTATTATGCAGGTATTTATTTACGGGTTTATTGTATTGATCACATTGATCACGATCGCCAACATTATCAATACTATCTCTACCGGAATTTCACTGCGGCGAAAGGAATTTGCCATGTTGAAATCCGTAGGAATTACGCCGAAAGGATTTCGTAAAATGATCTGTCTGGAATGTTTCTTTTATGGAGAGCGGGCGCTTATTGCAGCGATCCCTGTCAGTTTGTTTTTATGCTACAATATGAATGTAAATCTCAATGCGGCATCGGTTCCGTTTTTCATTCCTTGGAAAACGTATCTTATTGTCATTGCAGCCGTGTTTGTATTGGTGGGATTATCGATGTATTATGCCATGTATAAACTGCGAAATGATTCGATCATAGAAACATTAAAAGAAGAGGTATTATAGAAAAAAAGCAGCACAGGAAAGTGACGAGATCACGCCTGTGCTGCCTCTTTTAATAGGATAAATTAAGCCATGTTGTTTGCGGTTTTATATTTGTAAATCATCTCTGCGTGGTTTTGTTCTTCGGTCTGAATGTGATTTAATAATTTGCGGATGTTTGAAGCGGCAAATTGGAACAAGTCATTGTTGTACGTGGAGGACACAAGTTTTTCTGTCGCGATGGAATCGGTACATAAAAAAGCATCATGT
>UQAQ01000003.1 GCA_900539115.1 uncultured Roseburia sp. | reverse complement strand
CACACGTAAGCCTCCTTCCAATCTCAAACTGTCGCACAGTATAACACACATCCGATAGACTTGTCAACCATTTTTAACCTTGTTTTCCATCTTGTTTTTCCATCTCTTACGGGCAGTAGCAAAGCCAGGCGAGCCAGTCAACGGTCAAGATGAACGGCGCTTTCAGCGCCGCCGTTGACAGTCTCGCCCGTCTTTGCTAATGGGTAATCAAGGCGGGAAAGCCATTTTAGGGCTTTCCCGCCCATTTCAATTTTGGGAGAAGAAAGGCCCCAAAATGAACGAGTGCGGCCAAACACTTTTAGGGATTGGCCACCTTGTCCACCCATCCAGCGGGGCGGCGGGGAACGGTCAAGGCCGGGCGTCAGCCCATTCATTTCAGCCTTGACGGTTTCCTGCCGTCCTGCTACTTTTCCCGGAGTGTGGCCACACATCTGGTCACGGTGTCCAGAGCTTTGGGACTTTTTGTCCCATAGGCCGGGGGCGGAGGACGAGGGACGGGGGCTTTCATAATACGCCCTGTCTGCTGCTGAAATCAGCCCTTTGTTTCCGGCTTACCAGCCCCAAACAAAGCCCTGCTTTCCTGCCGCGTCAAATGCCCTTGCCCTCCCCGGCGGCAACGGTATTTTCAGGGCAACGCCGACAGAGCGTATAACACACTACACTTTGCTCCGCAAAGTCGTGTGCCAAATGGGGCGCTGCCCCCTTTGGAAACCCCCGCAACAAACAGGTGCTATGCACCCAGCCGGGAGCATAGCGCCGTTTGTTGTCAGCAGCCCGTTTCACGGTCTGCGTGTAGTTCCTTGTAAACTGACCTAAGAGGCGATATAAAAAAAACTTGACACATAAATCCTACAAGTGTAATATTAAGAGATAGTACAAATATTTTTTTGTTCTAAAATCTTACAAAAGTAAGATTTGCGAAAGGAGTGAGGAGATTTTGTATCAAAAATGGCTCGTAAAAGTGGCTTTGTATATAATTTTATGCGTTGCTTTTTTGACTGCTTGCGAAAAAAGAAAAGTGATTGAAGAAAAAAAGGATAAGGATATAACCTCGGAAATCTCCGTTACACCTTTTACGAATAAGAAAAGCGATATAGATTGGAATAGTAGTGTTGCAAAAAAAGATGGAAAATTGTACTTTGAGGTATCGATTGAAGATTTTATGAATGCTTACAATGGTTATTACTATGAAGATCATGGAAGAGATTATATAAAGCCGCTTTTGACATGGTATTCATATAGACAGGATTTTGGAAGACTGAAGGGGGATATGTGCTATGAGTATACGGCAGATAAGAAGATACTTACTCTTCCAACGATTGCAGTGTATACTCCTAAAAATGGCAAGCGTATTGAAACCATTACACTTAATTTTGATGATCATAGTTACACGGAAAAAATGTATAAACAGTATGAAGAATTATGTTATTATACTTTGAAAGTTTTTTTCCCGGATATGGCTAAGAAAGAGATAATAAAATTGTATGAAAAATCAAATGCAGAGGCATATGAACATATATTTCAAACGGAGAAAGGATTTCATAGTGATAATCCTCCAAGTGACTTGTATTACAGAAATGGTGTAGGGGTTTATCCCTATTTTGCATATGGAGAAAGCGTACGCATGTGTATTATTCCGGTAACAGAAAAGTTGATTAAGGCATATAGCAGGAAAGGTGTTAAGATTCATAGACTGGAGGAAAATGAGTAATTATGAAACATAAGCACAACAAGAAAAGAGGAATCATTCAAACTGTCGCTTTCTTAGTAAGTGCAATTTTTATAGCATGTTTGATTTTAATGGTAAAAAATGATGTAAATAAGACGAGTGTAAAAAGAAATCCAGAGCAAGTTTTGGTTGCATATATGAACTGTATTTCTGAAAAGAGATATGGAGAAATGTATGAAATGATAACAGATGAAAGCAAGAAAATGATTAGCAAAAATGACTTTGTTAAGCGTAATTCTGCCATTTATGAAGGAATTGAGGTAAAGAATGTGAATATACGTATTCTAAATTACGATAAAGAAAAATTGACGGTTACGTATAACACCTCTTTTGACACTGTAGCCGGTAAAGTGGATTTTGAAAATGACTTAACTTTTTTAGAAGAAGATGGCCAGTACAAGGCATTGTGGAGTGATTCGGTGATATATCCAGGTCTTGAGACTTCTGATAAAGTGAGAGTTTCCACAATACAGGCAAATAGAGGAGAAATACTGGATAGAAATGGGAGAATGCTTGCTGGAAAGGGGCTTGCCTCTTCGGTTGGAATTATTCCGGGGAAATTAGTAAATAGGGAGAAGTCGATTGCTAGGATTGCAAAACTGTTGGAAATAAAAACCGAAGAAATAGAAAAACAATTGTCAGCAAAATGGGTGAAAGATGATTCCTTTGTTCCATTAAAAAACATTTCAAAAGTCAAGGAGATAGAGCTTCTTAAACTTGAACCGGATAAAAATGTCTTAAAAGAGCAGAAACGTCAGGAGAAGTTATTAAATATTCCGGGTGTGATGATTTCTGATGTTGAGATCAGGGAATATCCATTAAAAGAGGCGGCAGCACATTTAATTGGTTATGTACAGAATGTGACGGCAGAAGATTTGGAAGAACATGCAGGTGAAGGATATACGAGTACCAGTGTTATGGGAAAGACTGGCCTAGAGGGTTTGTATGAAAAAGAATTGAAAGGCGAAAATGGATGTAGGATATATATTGTGGATTGTGAAGGAAAGGAAAAAGAGGAACTAGCATATAAAACGGTGCAGAATGGAAAAAATGTAAAACTAACGATTGATGCCGATTTGCAACAGCAACTGTATGAAAGTTTTAAAACTAACAAAAGTTGCTCAGTTTCTATGAATCCTTTTACAGGTGAAGTACTGGCACTGGTTAGTACACCATCATACGATACGAATGCGTTTATTATGGGGATGACACAAAAGCAATGGAAAGCATTAAACGAAGATGAACAAAAGCCGTTGTATAACCGTTTCAGGCAGGCATGGTGTCCGGGTTCAACTTTTAAGCCAATTATAGCGGCAGTTGGTTTGCAGTCAGGGGCATTCACAGGGGCAGACAATTTTGGAAATGAAGGGAATAGTTGGCAAAAGGATAAGACATGGGGAACATATCATGTTACTACACTTCATACATATAGTCCGGTCATCCTAAAAAATGCATTGATATATTCGGATAATATATATTTTGCAAAGGCAGCACTTAAAATCGGGACAGAAGAGATGGAGCGTTCATTATCCATGTTGGGATTTCACACATCTATTCCGTTTGAAATAAAAATGACAGAGTCTAAATACTCTAATGCTGAGCACATTCAAAGTGAGGTGCAACTAGCTGATACAGGATACGGCCAGGGACAAGTGCTGATAAATCCACTTCATTTAGCTTGTGTTTACACAAGTTTTTGTAATGATGGAAATGTGTTAAAACCGTATTTACTATATAAAGAGAATGCAAAAGCAGAGTATTGGATTTCAGAAGCTTTTTCCACTAAAGTATCAAAGCAGGTGTTGGATGGGATAAAAAGTGTAGTAAATAATCCACATGGAACAGGATATGCAATACACCGCAAGGACATTGTTTTGGCAGGGAAAACAGGAACTGCTGAAATAAAGGCATCACAGGAAGATACGTCAGGGACAGAACTGGGATGGTTCTCAGTTATGACACCTGATAAGAAAACTTCAAAGCCCATTCTTGTGGTTAGTATGGTTGAAGATGTAAAAGGAAGAGGCGGAAGTGGCTATGTAGTAGAAAAGGATAAAGATGTTCTGGATAAATGGTTTGACAAAAACTGAAATTAGAAGGAGAGTGAATGACTATGAGAAGATATTTATATCTAATCTTTTGTATGACGGCAATTAGTCTTTTTTGCTGTTCATGTAGCAATAAGACAAAAGAAGTGAAATCAATACCAAGTCAGAAAAGCGAAAATAAAGAGGAAAGTGTAGAAAATAATACAACAGATGCCCATATATCAGAGGCTGATCTGGAAAAAGGATATAATCTTCCTGTATCTGATCAAGAGAATGAAGAAGCTGAAAGGGACTCTTTTCAGATAATGGAAGAAATTAGTCACATATATAAATGTGCAGACAAAGGGGAGTCGTTAAATGCTGTTTTGGATGAAAACTCCATAAGAAAAATGGTTCGAAAAATAAAAAAGCAGGGTTATCCTGTTAGAACCTACGAGGAATATTCCAATATGGAAAACTACAAAATAGTTGATTCGTTTTTGAAAGAAGCAAGGAAGGGAAACAAAGGTTCAATTGTTATTTATGAAGTACATTCTGATGGTAGCATTGGTAGAGAAAAATTTATATATGATGGAACCTGTATGTTTGTTGTAGCTTCAAATGGTGTATGGGATGATAACAACAACCCTGGGATGGCATATGTTTCTTATACTAGATTAAAGAAGTGGAGATATTCAAATAAGGGATGGTTTTGTTATGAAATGTGTGTACCGGAATATCCGGAAGTAACAGAAATGGTAGACGGAAGTTGTTTGGTACGGATTAAGCCAATAAGTAGCAGAAAGCGAGAACTTTCTAAAAAATGTGTGCGCGAATTGGGATATCAGGGGAATAACCTTTTATGCTCTAATTGGGACAAAAATCACATGAAAAAGATTGATTTTAACGGTCTTTATGAGTATTTATATGCCATGAAATATAAGAAAAAATTCAATGGTAAAAAATATCCGAATGGAATACCTAAAGAGCAATTTGAACAGTTGATTATGGAATATATGCCTGTTTCTGCGGAAGAAATTCAAAAGTATGCAGTATATAATAAAAAGAAAAAAGCGTATGATTGGATGAGCTTGGGATGCTTTTATGATGTAGCTAATTTTTTTGGGACATCAATTCCGGAAGTGACCAATGTCAAGCATAATCCAGATGGTACAATAACTCTTACAGTGGATGCAGTATGTGAAATGGTATTATGTAACGAGGCGGTGATTACGCATGAACTGACTGTAAAGTTTGCGAAAGATGGGAGTTTTCAATATTTAGGAAATAAGATATTGAATGGTGGCATTAAGGAGATACCAGACTATCAATATCGAATTAAAGAATGATTTGATAACAGGATTGAAAGAGAGACGATGCCAATTATGAAGAAATGCTTAAAAGTAATTTTATACTTTATATGTTTTGTAGGAGTGCCAGTCATAATTTTGGGGCTGTGTATTTCCTATATTACGAATTATAAGAAGGTTACTGTAGACACATCTAATGCGCCAGATGGACAATATAAATTGCTACTTCAATCTGTTGGAGAACCGGACTGGCCTTTTGGCTCTGCAAGTGGAAGGTTGATTCTAAAGAAAAATGAAGATACGATATCTCAAACAGGCTTTGAATTACGAAATGATGGTGGAAGTGTCAATAACAGTTGTTGGAAAGTGACCTGGTATGAAACATATGTAGAGGTTATACTCTCAGGAAAGGAACAGCCGGATGAGCGAATTACTTTGTGTTTTGACGGCTCAGTAGATAGGTAAATGCAATTTGTTGTAACAAAATTCAGATAATGGTTTTCTCAAAGAAAATGTCAAGATGATTTAAAAATAAAAAGAAGTCGGGTAAAGGAGTGTAGGTTTGACCTTTACCCGATCTTTTAGTGTATAGGATAGTTCAATTTTCGCGAAGCAAGAATCGCAGAGCGATTCTTAGAGCGGTGCGCTTCTCAGTCGCCGCTTTTACTCCCAGATATTCATGTCAGATAAGATAGACATGGTAATTTCGGTAGCGTTGCCTCCGGTAGCGCTATTAGCTGCGCCAATGTTGGTAGCAAAAAAGTATGTATTATCTGCAGTTTCAATGTAGCCTATAAACCAACCATTCACATCTTGTCCGTTTACACGTCCGGTTCCGGTTTTTCCGTAGAATGATCCGGCATCGGATGAAGAAATGCATATGGAATCTTTTACTGCATTGATGTTTTCAGGGGCAAAGTTGAAGCTGTTATTTTGTAGTTTAGTTAAAAGTTCAACCTGTTCTATTGGGGAAATCTTCAAGGAAGATTCCATCCAATAAGAAGAAAAATTGCCACTCATATTTTCATTTCCATATTTAATTTGTTGAACGTATTTGTTTACGGAAGGAGCTCCAAGTTGTTCGTTCAGTGATTGAAAATACCAATTAACAGAATTGCTCATGGCGGATTGTAATGTCTGGTCAGTGTTCCATGTGTCAAATGGATAATTCTTCCCATCCCATGTAATAAACGTATTATCTGGTGTGATGACACCATCTTCTAGTCCAAACAGAGCAGCATATATTTTGTACGTAGAGTTGGGTGCAACTCGCCTGGTGGCATGATCTATATCGTGTATGCTCCAGGCATCATTTCCCAAATCATATAGTACAAAGCTACCATCAAATTCTCCAAAGTATGCAGAAAGGTCTACATAGGAAATGTTTTCTGAAGAGGAGTTCCATTCATAGTGATTTCCATCTGCAGCGTATGTAGAAATAAAAGGTGCAAGTCCTAAAAGGAGAACAGCAGTCAGCATAAATGCAGTCATGCCCTTTAGTCTTTTCATAAAAGGTGGTTTTTCATATGAGGCAATGTTAATAATGCGACGTTTCATCTGCTTCATGTTACCACTGAGGCTTGCAGCAAATGGAAATGGTGAAATGGATACTTTTTCAACAAAGTTAATAAGTGTATTTCCATAATTTTCGTAGTCATTTTCATCAAGCATTTTCAATACGGAAGTGTCACAGGCAACTTCTCGATCGTTACGCATTTCTCTTAGTGCAAACCAAACAAAGGGATTAAACCAATAAAGCACTCTGACAAAGTTCATAAGATAATTGGCAAGGGCATCCTTATGTCTGTAGTGTTGCAGTTCATGCAATAGCATATATCTCATCTCAGATTCATGATAATCTGAGATTAAATGAATTGGAAGATAAATACATGGCTTCAAAAATCCTACGATAATAGGGGATTTCAAAAAAGCAGTACTGTATACAGGAATGTTCCTTGTTATTTTCATCTCATTCAAGCATCTGTTATACAGTCTGTGAACCTCTGGGTTCTGAAGTGGGAGCGCAGATCTCTTTATAGTACGTAAACGAAGAGAAGATTTGATTACCAATATCATCATCCCAAGCATTCCCACAATCCATATACCTAATAAAATGTATCCGGTAACGGCTGGTGTGTCATAATTTACAGAAAGGGCAAAGTCGTTCATCCAATTTGTAGTACCGGATAAATTGGTATCCATGACATTATTTGCACCAACATCGGCATGAGGAGCGGAAGAGTTTCTTACGCTACTGAGCCATGAGAAAATTTGTGGAAAACTAACTAGACGGAAGGGTATAAAGGGCACTGCTAAAAGTCCGAGTAACAGTAACCACAGGTTATACTGCATCCGGCTGGACAAGTTGTTTCTGAATATCCATTTGGATATCAAAAGAATTCCAACAATACCGCTGACAAACACATTACATATTAAAAATCGTATCATGAAATTAGCCATTTAATCGCCTCCCTTTTTTCCTCTCTTGGAAAGAAGAGAGCGAAGCGTTTCTATCTCTGTTTCGGATAGTTTGTCATTTTCGATGTAGGCAGACAACATAGCAGTAATATCCCCAGCGTAATAGCGATTTAGGAAAGAATTACTTTCCTGACTGATATATTCACTTTCTTTTACTAGCGGGGTGTAAACGAAAACACGACTATTCTTTTCATAAGCCAAGGCTCCTTTATTTACCAGTCGTTTGATTAAAGTTTGTATAGTTTTGGCACTCCATGATGATGTGGCTAAAAGTTTTTCAGTGATTTCATTTGTGTTAATAGGGGCATATTTCCATACAATTTTCATTACTTCGTATTCTGCCTCTGTGATTTGTGGTAATGCGCTCATACAGGCACCTCCTAATTCTTACGAGTGTAATACAAATAATATTATAAGGCTCTCCACATATAAAGTCAAACTAAAACTTGACGACAAATCCTACTTGTGTAATAATTAAAATATTACAAATGTAAGATATTTGTGTGAATATATCCCTATGTAATAATCATTATTTTCTTCCTATGTGGTGTAACCGCCTTAAATTTGCAAATACTACCTACACAAGAATGGAGGCAAAGAATATGAAAAGTAACATGATATGGGATAAGGTGGCAGGGTTTATGCAGCAATTACGTTGTGAAAATCTGTCACAAAAAACAATGGTTCAGATGCCAGAACAGAAAAATGCAAAAAATGAGTTGGAAAAGGCTCAGATTATTGGAGAGGAACAAATGAATCATATGGAAGAAACGGAAAGGAGAATTATCAGGGAATGGATAGAACGTTTAGAAAATAATGCTTCGCTAGAGGCGCAGCAGGCATATTGCCAAGGATATGTAGATTGCATATTTCTTTTGAGCGGTATGGGAATAATTGAAAAAGGAAATGCAGTAGATGAGATTTTAGATCATATGAAGAAATAGAAAAGGCTCATTTTATAATAAAACGAACCTTGAACATTAGAGTAAAAGTTAAATGTCAGAATTGTCTGTAGGAGTGTCATCGACCGATAAGACAGCATCTATGAGTGCGAGGATAATTTTAAGCTGTTTTTCATCGCATTGTAGCAATCGTCTTTGTATTTTTTGATATGTACTGTTATTCAGATTTTTATCTGGATAAATTACGGTATCAGCTGACAAATTGAAGTATTGTATGGTTTTAGCAAAAACTTCAAGGCTGGGCGTGTTCTTGAATCGTTCTAAATCTTTCAAATAAGATAAGGATAGGTCAAGAATTTCTGCTAATTCAGCTTGTGTGAGTTTTTTATCCATACGGGCATTTTTCATAATGGTACCAAACTGTTTTGGGTTGAGAGCCATAGCACCACCTCCTATAAGTATGTTATAACCATACTTATAAAAAGTAAAAATGGTGCAGAAATACTTTTTGGATATGGCAAAACCATACTAATAGTGGATAGGAGAAAATTATGTTTGGAGTATTAGGTAATCAATTAAAAAAATATACGGTATTGCAGTAGGCTGTTACACTCTTTGTGGTGTGGTAAGAGCGTTCTTGCTTGGTATGATTATAGCATTTCTAAGAGGAAAGATGCAGAATGGTGATTCGGAGAGTGACCAGTATCTTTTCTCTTTTTCTTATGCTGAGGACTCGTCAAGAGTAGAGAAAGAAATTATAGAGCATACACCGATAAATCGGGCAAATACTCCGAAACATATGTCCTATATCTTTTTCTTGTGTCAAGTTATACTTGTCACAGAGGAAAAAGGGGGTGTCTGCCATTAGTAAGTCTGTTAGAAATCAGTATCTTGAGTTTTTGGCAGAAACGGGTATGACACGTTATGAGTTTTCAAAAAGAAGTGGAATCCCAGAAAGCACATTATGGAGTTTGGCACAAAAAGAAGATTATGATGTGCGGGAAAGCAATATTCGAAAAATTGCTCAGGGAATGGGAGTACCGGTTTCAGACCTTTTTGATGCCAATAGTAATACTGTATGTCTTGAGGAAAAGAGCGAAGTATGGATTATTAAGAATTATCGTAAATTGTCAGATAGACGAAAAGGATGCATAGAAGGCTACATAAAAGCACTACTTGAGGAAGAAGATAATGATAAATATCAATCTGAGTAGAAGGTATTCTGAGGAAAAAATCAGAATACCTTTTTTGAACTCTATACACCGATAAATCGGGAATAGTATCCGATATATATGCTCTTTGCAAGAGGGAAATACACATTTATAATTTAGATGTGTCCACAGAAAAGGAAGTTCCTGTCAGACACATACAACTAAATATGATGATTTCATCGGACATGAGGAACAGTTACGCATTGCGCCGTGCCGCAGATGCGCCAGGATCGGTAAGGATAGGATTGATGGGATGAGAATGTGTTTTCATCTTTGAATGTCCACCTGATGTGAGATGCCGGGAGCGATAACATCCATGCAAAATAGGAATTGTGGTGATTCCGTGGTTGCGACTGTTCTGTGATAATGATACTCCCCGTAAGGGTCCAAGAGAAGAGGGTGCAAGTCCCGAGTGGGTTACTAACCATAACCACTGATGATTTCAACTGGAGATTTGAGTGATTTCTGTTTGTAAGAATTTACAATAGATAGGATTATAAATTGTTGCAAGCAGAAATAGGCAAAGGAGGTTTTGGACATGGAGGTAAGAAACGAAAATAAAAAGTTGTTAGAGTGCTCAAAAGAACAAATGAATCATACATTAGCACTTTTTATTATGAAGAAATATTGTAAAGAAGGTAAAATATCTCGTAAGGCTTATAGTGATATGGTTGAAAAATATAAGGATAAAGTACTTGCATTTGATAATAAATGATGATACAATAATGTTGTGAAAACTAGTAAAAATGCAAAGGAGAAGTGTAGGATGGAAAAGAGACGAATTGTAGCTATATATGCAAGAGTTTCCACCGAACACGAGGCACAGATTTCTGCCTTAGAAAATCAAATTCAATATTATGATGATATATTGGAGAGGCATCCAGAGTGGGAATTGTATGATAGATATATAGATGAAGGAGTTACCGGCACATCGGTAAAAAAGAGACGTAGTTTTGTACGGATGATGGAAGATGCTTCGGCCGGTAAATTTGATTTGATTATTACTAGAGAGGTATCGAGATTTGCAAGGAATACAGTAGATACACTTCAACAGACAAGAATACTGAAACGGCAAGGCGTTGAAGTATATTTTACAGAGGACAATATATGGACCATAAAAGATGAAGATGGAGAGTTCCGGCTTACGATTATGGCTACGATGGCGCAAAATGAAAGTAAAAAGATATCACAGCGAGTAAAGGCAGGACAAAAGGTGTCTTTTGAAAATGGTGTGCTATATGGAAATGGAAATATATTAGGATATGACCGAATTGGTAAAGATTTAGTGGTAAATGAAGAACAGGCTGCAACGGTTCGTAGAATTTTTGATTTATATGTGGAAGGAAATGGAGCAAACAAAATTTGCTATCAACTTGAGGCAGAGAATCGCCTGACTGCTACTGGATTGAAACGATGGCATCCGAGTAATGTTACAAGGATACTAAAAAATCCATTTTATTGCGGTGTTATTGTATATAGGAAGCAATATGTTCCAGATTTCTTGGAGCAAAAGAAAATAAATAATTTTGGAGATGTAGATCAGGTGGTTGTGGAAGGAACTCATACTCCGATTATTTCCAAAGAGCAATTTGAACAGGCTCAAAAAATTAAGGATTTAAATTCTGTACATCTAAAAACAGGAGAGAGTGGAGAAAGAAGAAGAGGTGTAAAACACTCTCCAGATGTCTGGTGTCGGAAACTGAAATGTCAATGTGGAAACACATTCAACAGGGTTGTATGGCATACGGGGAAGGATAAACCGAAACAGTGGGCATATCAATGCTATGGTCAGATTAAGATGGGGAGCATAAAGACTCGACAAAAAAAGGGACTTAGCATAGAAGGATGCTGCGATATAAAGATAGTGCCACGATGGAAACTAGAGGCTATGGCTGATGTTATATTCAAGAAGTTTTGGGGGAATAAGAAAGCAATCATTAAGATTTGTAATGAAATGATTGATTCCTGTTGCAAAGAAGAATCTGATGATTCACATATTGTAGAGTATCAGGCATTGCAAAGAAAAATGGAAGCGTGGAATAATCGATATGATAATCTTCTCAACATGAGAATGAATGGGGAGATTGAAAAGGAGCGATATGATGAAAAAAGAGAGGAACTTCTTAAAGAGCAACAGAAGTTACAGGAAAAACTTGCTGAATATGATGAACAAGAAGACCTAGAAGAAGATTTGTATGAAAAGAAAATACAACTTCTGAAAGCTGGATTAGAGCGTGATTTTGAGTTTGATACAGCACATTTGCCGGATGAGGTCATTGATAACTTTGTGGATCAAATTGAAGTTCATAAAGACTATTTTATTTGGAAGTTGAATATTTCTCCCGATGATGTTATATTAGAAGTCAAGGGGAGAGTAAATAAACATACAGTTTCTCAAACTGATGCATGCGTACTGACTGATGATACTGGCCACGAATCCTTTTACTCTGATATAGAACCGCAGCACAGGCAGCAATTGCGCAGAAGTAATAATAAAGACAAATTAGGCATGTAATGCCTGATAAATAGAATGAAATTCTCGTTGGTGAGATTCTCGCCAACGAGAATTTTGTTTTATATTAGGATTATGATATTATCTCATGAGTGAACAAAAAGTTAATTTTGAACGTCCAACAGAAAATGGATTTGATTCGGCAAGATGTGAGCTGCCTGATTATAAGTGGACAGACAGGCATGGATATTCGGATGAAGAAATAGCGATGTTTGAAGAACTTCTGCATAGCAATGTACATTTGCTATATAAATATGCGGAGAATGGAGGGATTCAGATTACCTAAACTATTCATGGTAAGTGGATATACGGCGTATTTTTGGTCGAATGAAAATGGAAAAGTTTGTTTAAAAATTTAAAATTTCTCTTTCAATTGGCAGGTATTTGATGTAAAATAGATTATATGGAAGATTTTGTCTGAAGGACAAGATAAGAATAAAAGTGAAAAAATTATAATGAAAGAATGGAGGATGACAACGATGAAAAAAGATTTGTTGAATGTAAAGGTTATTGGAAGAGGCTGCGATAAATATTTTGAATTAATTGGTATTGTTCAAAAGGCGTTTCGTAACAGAAAAGAGATGATTACCATCGAGGAAGTAAATGATGAAAAAGAAATTTCGCGATTGGGAATTCGGCAAATGCCGGCATTACTTGTAGATGGCAAAATGGTAGTACAAGGGACAACGTTTGAAACAGGCTTGGTAATGAATGCCTTAAAGGAGATGTAAACAGATAATATGGAGAAGGTGTTTAAAACCATCAAAAGGATAATTGTTGTGATAGCGGGAACGTTTATTGTTTCGTTGACTACTTTTGTTATTATAATGTGCTTTTCTTGTTTTTCAAGCGCAGATAATGCGATTCTGCATTATGGTAAGTTTGAGCATGTGTTGGCGAAAAGTAAGGATAAGACACCGGATAATAAACCAGAGCACAATTATTATGTGAAAGCGATGAAAGAGGAAAAAAATGACATGAATTATGTTCAAGAAGATGGCAGGTTTGCGTATAAATACTGCTTTTATGATATCGACCAAAATGGGATAGACGAATTGATCGTTCACGGCTCTTATTATAATTATTCCATTTATACTTTAAAAGGAAGTAAGGTAAAGGGGCTAGCCTGGAATAAATATGGCGGTGGTCTGAAAATTTATCCGGCGAAAGGCCTTGTTTCTTGGACCGGAGGACATAACGATAATTACTACATAGAGTTTTTCCGGGTTAAAGGAAATAAGGTAAAAGAAACGGCATCAAAATCATGGCGCAATAGACTTGCTGAAGAAGATGTGTATCCATACCATTATGTGTATAAGGTAAATGGGAAAAAAGTGACAAAAAAGCGGTATAAAAAGTATGTTGCAGCACTTGAGAAAAAGAAGGTTATAAAAGGAAAAGATTTAAAATGGCGTCGGTAGACGGCAGAGAGAATAAGAGATAAGTGCAAAGAATATTAATGTCCCTGTATCCGTCAAACCGGATAACAGAGACATTTTTTATTTAACGCATATTATTTAATTTTACCTTCTTTATGTCGTTGGAAGAAATCTCTTGTTTCTTTTGCTACGACGCCACTTAAGGCAAAAATAGCAATCATATTTGGAATTGCCATCAATCCGTTAAAGATATCTGCAATCGTCCATACTGCGCTTACGGTCATATAAGGCCCGATAAATACAGCGAGGATGTAGATCCAACGGAAAATTTTTACGTGCTTTATGTTGCCACCGCTTAAATATTCCAGGCAGCGTTCGCTGTAATAATCCCAGCCAAGAATTGTCGTAAAGGCAAAAAATACCAGGCAGAGCATTAAGATAAAAGCGGAGATCTGAGGTGGGAACGGAAGTCCCTGTTGGAAAGCATAGGTAGTAACGTCTACACCTTCTAATCCGGGTACCTGCCATGCACCGGTCAATACGATGGATAAACCGGTCAGTGTACAAATGACGATGGTGTCGATAAACGTTCCTGTCATACTTACAAGACCCTGACGAACAGGTTCTTTTGTCTGAGCGGCTGCAGCTGCGATTGGGGCACTACCAAGGCCGGCTTCATTGGAAAAGATACCTCGTGCGATACCTTTTTGCATTGCCACAAATATGCTTCCGACGACACCGCCGGTAACTGCTTTTGGAGAAAATGCAGCCTTTACAATGACCGCAATTGCACTTGGGATAGCAGTAATATTGCCAATAATTAAGATGGCAGCAAATGCAAAATAAATGATCGCCATAAACGGCACAATGATCTGGCTTACATTAGCAATTCGTTTGATTCCACCGATCAATACCGTAGCTACACAAATTGACAATACTAAGGATGAAATGATAACAGACCAGGAGTATTCGCCTAAAAACGGAAGCAATTTGACACAATGAAGATCATTTGGGTCAAAAAAGTTATGTACGGCACTGGAAATACCATTTACCTGACTGAATGTTCCGATTCCAAAAAGACCAACACATACGCCAAAGAAGGCAAAAAGTTTAGCGAGCCACTTCCATTTTTTGCCCATTCCCAGTTCAATGTAATAAAAGGGACCGCCGAGACTGTGTCCGTCTTTTCCGACAACACGGTATTTTACGGCGAGAAGTCCTTCGGCAAATTTGGTGGACATACCGAAAAAGGCCGTTACGACCATCCAAAAAAGAGCACCCGGTCCGCCGGTTCCGACGGCAGTAGCAACGCCGACAATATTACCGGTTCCGATTGTCGCACTTAAAGCGGTACAAAGAGCAGAGAAACTGGAAATTTCTCCCTCGCCGCCTTCTTCATTTTTTACCATCCACTTGAGGGCAAGTGGCAGCTTCCGGATCTGCATAACACCGAGACGGATCGTTAATAAAATACCGCCGGCAAGAATCAGTATCATGAGGGGGACGCCCCAGACAAAATTGTCGATACTATTGAGAATATCGTTGATTGTTTTCCACATTGGTTTTCTCCTTAAAGTTGTTTGATGATATATTTATACTATATCGTTAAATGGGAAAAATTTCAAGGAAATATTATTGATACGCAAGATGAAAAATGATAAAATAGAATAGAATGACAGGAAAGGAAGACCGGTACGATGACAGACACAAAACAACGTATTTTGCAGGAGGCGCTGAAATTATTTTCGCAGAGCGGTTATAAGGGCACATCCATGAATGATATTGCAAGTCAGTTAAATGTCACCAAAGCGGCGTTGTACAAACATTATAAGAGTAAGCAGGAGATATTGGACAGCATTGTGGAGAAGATGAATGAACTTGACCGGGAACGCGCCAGAGAATATGATATGCCGGATGGAACATTTGAAGATGTTGCAGAATATAAACATATTGCTATTGAAAAAATCAAGCAGTTTACAAAAGTACAGTTTCTGCATTGGACGGAGGATGAATTTTGCTGTCAATTTCGCAAAATGCTGATGCTGGAGCAGTACCGTGATCCGGAGATGGCACAGCTTTATCAGATCTATCTGGCAGAGGGACCACTTTCTTACATGGAAGAGGTTTTTGCAGGAATCATGAGTGACAAAGAGAAGGCGAGACAGGCCGCATTGGATTTTTATGGCCCGATTTTTCTGTTATACAGCATATACGATGGAGCGGAGGACAAGAAGCAGGTTGTGAAAATGGTAGAGCAACATGTAGAGAAGTTTGCGAAGCGGATTGAGTAGAGATGAACAGTGTCCGCATATCTGGATGCAAAAGGAGGAAATTATGTTAAATGAAATGTTTCAAAGTGTGATCGATCAGGACAGAGCATCGGTAGTGATCTGTAATCTTGAACATGAGATTGTTTATATGAATCCGGCGGCAGTGGAAAATTATTCCAAATGGGGTGGAGCGGCTCTTGTAGGAAAAAGTCTGTTAAACTGCCATAATCAGGCTTCGCGTGAGACAATAGACAAAGTGATGCGTTGGTTTATGGAAAGCGAAGAAAATAATATGATTTATACATTTCACAATGAAAAACAGAATAAAGATGTATATATGGTAGCATTGCGGGATTCGGAGCAGAAGTTGATCGGATATTATGAAAAGCACGAGTACCGTGATCGTGAGACAGCCAAACGATATGATTTTACGAAATCGCTGGTTTAAGAAGGAAAGAGAAAAGGAGCTTATCATGTATTATAATAATGTACTGGATCTGATTGGCGATACGCCATTAATGTGTTTAAAAGAGACAACAGGACTTAATATATTTGCAAAGGCGGAGTTTTTGAATCCCGGAGGAAGTGTCAAAGACCGCATTGCGAAAAATATGATCGAAGTAGCAGAGGCAGACGGAACGCTGAAACCGGGAATGACGATCATTGAGCCGACGAGTGGAAATACAGGAATTGGTCTTGCTTTTGCCGGAGTGCGGAAAGGATATAAGGTTATTATTGTAATGCCGGAAAATATGAGTGAGGAACGCAAAAAAGTAATTCGTGCGTTTGGTGCAGAATTGGTTTTGACAGAACCGGAACTCAGCATCGGCGGAGCAGTGGATAAAGCCGTAGAGATCGCACAGTCGGATCCGGAAAAATATTTTATGCCGCAGCAGTTTGTAAATCCGGCAAACCCGGATGCCCATTATCGGACGACAGCCGTGGAGATATGTGAACAGCTGGGCAGAAAAATTGACATTTATATATCCGGTGTGGGAAGCGGAGGTACACTACAGGGTGTTGCCAAATACCTGCTGGAGAAAAATCCCGATACGAAAATTGTTGCGGTCGAGCCAAAAGGTGTTTCGGCGCTACGTGGAGATGGACCTGGAATTCACCGGATTCAGGGAATTGGGGATGGGTTTATCCCGGAAGTGCTGGATACAAAGTTGATTACAGATGTGGTGGAAGTGTCTGATGAGGATGCAATTGAGACAGCGAGGGAGCTTGCCAGAGTGCAGGGGCTTTTGGTAGGGGTATCTTCGGGAGCGAATATTTGGACGGCGAAGCAGATGGCTGAAAAATACGGAAAAGATAAAGTGATTGTGACCATTTTACCGGATCGTGCAGAGCGATATTTCAGTACTGGTCTTTTATAAATTATAAAACGATGGCAAGGGATTTCCTCAAAGATTGTCATCAAGGTCCCTGAAAGCCAATATAAGGAATATAAAAAAGTATTCTGAAAGAATGGTTTGAAAACTTAGGGGAAAGTTATCTGGCTTATTTCCGGAGAAAGAGGATGGAAAAAGCAGCAGAACTTCTTGAGGCAACAACTCTCAAAGTAATTGAGATCGCAACTGCCGTCGGGTATGAAAACCAGGGCAAGTTTGCAAAGGTGTTTTCAGAAGTGTATGGAATGACACCACTGGAGTATCGGAGATGGGCGAGGTAGGGGATGGGAAAAAACATTGATGAGGGGGTGGAAAATGTGGTAGAATGGGAGAAAGGGAGAAAGGGAAGAGAGGTGTGAAATATGAATTATGATTCTGCATTCCTTAGTAATAAGGGCAATTTTACTGTGTTTCGATATGGAAATTATATAATAAGATTTAAGGCACCATATTCTTTGGAAAAATACACAGCGATAAAGGAATGGGATAATGGATATCTTGTTGTTATGGCTAAATATAAACACAATCAAGAAAGTGAGGAGGAATATATTGATTTGATTCCTATACTTGAAGACCTGTATATTTTGCCAGAAGAGTTTTTAAAGTCAATTAAGGAGGTGAAAATAGAAAATGATTGATATTATAAAAATTGCAGACGAAGCAGATATGATTATTAATGGGTACGCCTTTACAAAATGTGAAAGCGGTATTCGTGTTCTTAATCTTAACAGACCAAATAAAGCACTTGTAATATCATTAGAGGGTGAAACATTAGAGACAACAATGGATGATATTGAAATTCAAATTGCTAAAGATTACTATACCAATAATAAAAAGTTTTTGGAGGATGAATAATGCCAAAATATTATGAATTTAAAATTGCTGGCTATTATTTATATTTTACTTCTTTTTGTACAGTAGAATGTATGCATGTGCATGCCAGTGATAGAAAACTTACAGAATCCGGGTCAGCAAAGTTTTTTGTAAAAGAAAATGGAGATACAGTCCTTCAAAAGAGAGGAATTTTGACTGATAGAGAGATTGTAAAAATACAAGATTTTATAAAAGATAATTATAAGGAAATGTATATCCGATGGTCCGAGTATAGTCCGAATGGATTTTATGAGAGGGACAATAAGTAGAAAGTAAAATTATGGGGACAACAATGCGAAAAGCGGAAGTAAATGTTCCTGCTTGCTATGGTGATAATTAGTAAAATTGGAGGTGTAGATTATATGGCAGAAAATAAATTGATTACTGGTGAGAAGGATATGAAGTTAATAAAAGAGATGAATGAACAAAAGGAAGCAGTGGAATGTATTGTTGAAATCAATAAGCAGATTAATGGTGTACCGACCAGAGAAGGAATGATTAGTGTTATAGAAAGAAGTAAAAAATATGCGAGTAATGAAATTCGGCAAATTGAACAGCAACATAAAGAAAGTACATATACATATGTGACGTTTGCAGAGGCGTCAAATGAACAATTATTTCAAAAAATGTTAGAATGTCGTCAGGCAATTTATTTACATTGTGTTAATAAACTTGGTGAGAAAATTGTTAAAAACATGTTGAAAGAATTCAAGTGTTAAAAAGAAAATGGTATTTTTCCCTAACATTAAGGAGACTCTATGAACATTTACGTAGATGCGGATGCCTGCCCTGTGGTAAGCATAGTGGAAAAAATTGGTAAAAAATACAATATTTCCGTTACCCTGCTTTGTGATACCAATCATGTGCTGCATTCAGAGTACAGTGAGGTGGTCGTGGTTGGTGCGGGTGCCGATGCGGTTGACTATAAGCTGATCAGTTTGTGCCGCAGAGGGGATATTGTTGTGTCGCAGGATTATGGTGTGGCAGCGATGGCACTGGGAAAAGGGGCGTTTGCCATTCATCAGTCGGGGCGGTGGTATACGAATGAAAATATAGATCAAATGCTGATGGAACGGCATTTGAATAAAAAAGCCAGGCGGGCATCGCACAAAAATCATATGAAAGGTCCGAAAAAACGGACGGAAGAGGATGATGAGAGATTTCGGCAGTCGTTTGAAAAAATGGTGCAGAAGGCGGTGTTTACTCAGGGGGATGACAACCATGAATGAAACCATACTTATCGTAGATGATGAAAAAGAAATTACGGATTTAGTAGAGATTTATCTGAAAAATGACGGTTATCAGGTATGTAAATGCAGCAATGGAAAAGAGGCATTGGCAGGGATTGAAACACAGGAAATCGATTTGGCGATTCTTGATATTATGCTGCCGGATATTGATGGATTTTCTTTGTGTAAGAAAATAAGGGAAACGTATTATTTCCCGATTATTATGCTTACGGCAAAAGTGGAAGATATTGACAAAATCAATGGCCTTACGATGGGGGCGGATGATTATATGACAAAACCGTTTAATCCGCTTGAATTGGTGACGAGGGTAAAGTCGCAGCTGCGCAGATATCGGCGGTATAATACAAAAGAAGACAAAGCAAGCGAAGAATTTCATATCCGAGGACTCGATATATGGAAAGACCGCCATCTGTGTACTTTGAACGGGAAAGATTTGGAACTGACACCCATGGAATTTGATATTGTGTGGCTTTTGTGCGAAAACGCCAATAAAGTTGTGGATACAGAGCAATTGTTTGAAACGGTGTGGAAAGAAAAATATCTTGAAAATAATAACAATACCGTGATGGCACATGTGGCGAGAATCCGGGAAAAGATGCATGAGGTTCCGAGAAAACCAAAATACATAAAAACGGTATGGGGAGTGGGGTATAAGATCGATGAATGAAAAAATAAAAGCAAGAAACCGAATGAAATTCAAATTTGCCGTCCGCTATTTATCCGCCTTTGCAATTTATGTAGCAGTCATTGTCGGAATGTTTTTTCTGCTGCGTGCTGTGTGCGAGAGAGTGATATGGTATCCGGAGGATCCCAATTACGTGTTTTTGCATTTTGTGAAACAAAACAGTGTGGCAGTCATTGTGGGATTATTCGTAGTTGGATGGGGAATTGTAACCTGTGTATTTATCAAAAAATGGATGAGTTCACTGGATGAGATTACGAGAGCCGCAGAGCAGATCACACTTTCGCCGGAGCAGGCAGTTGTGTTATCCGATGAATTAAAACCGTTGCAGGATGAATTGAATGCGGCGAGGGAAAATGCATTGCGGACGGCGCAGGAGGCAAAAGAAGCAGAACAGCGGAAAAATGATCTGCTTGTGTATCTTGCCCATGATTTAAAAACTCCACTGACCAGTGTGATAGGATATTTGACGCTTTTGCGGGAAGAGACCGAGATCAGCCCGGAATTGCGGGAAAAATATACCGATATTTCACTTCGAAAAGCAGAACGTCTGGAAGAACTTATCAATGAATTTTTTGATGTCACACGGTTTAATCTGACAAGTATGGAACTGGAATTCGAAAGAGTCCATTTAAGCCGTATGATCGAACAGATCTGCAGCGAATTTGAGCCGGTATTACAAGAAAAAAATTTGACTTGGAAGTTGGATATTGAACCGGACATTGCGATGATCGGAGATCCGGATAAATTGAGCCGGGTATTTGATAATTTGATTCGGAATGCCTGCAACTACAGCTATCCGGATACCGAGATACAATGCAGTTTGAAAGAAGAAAATGATTCCATTGTCTGCCGGATTAAAAATCATGGAAAAACGATATCGAAGGAAAAGATGGGGCGCATCTTTGAGCAGTTTTTCCGCGTGGATTCTTCGCGGTCGTCGACAACTGGCGGAGCGGGGATCGGTCTTGCGATTGCCAAAGAGATTGTAGAAAGACATGGAGGAAGTATCCGGGCAGAAAGTACAGAAGAAAGCATAACATTTACTGTAGTTTTTCCGGAAAAGTCATAAATTTGTAAGAAATTTATAGGAAAAAAGAGAAGAAGAAAACCGCTTATTTTGTTAAGATTGAGAAAACAAAATAAACGGTTTTTTTAATGGAGGAAACAGAGATGAAAAAAAGAAAGACGAGAATACGATGGGGAAGAGTCTGTGTAGCCGGGATTATTTTGATGCTGGTGCTAAAACTGCTTGCTTCGTTTGTGATGACTGCATTCGAAAAAAGATATGAAGAATTGGGATTTGGAGAAAGTGCAGAAGAAACCGGTGCATTTATTATAAAGCCGGAAAAATTAACCCCAAACCAAGTGAATGCAAAGTTGAAAAAGATGGCAGAACAGCTGCCGGAAATAAAAGAAATATATGACAACAGGGAGCAGTATTCAGATCGGTTGTTGTCGCTGGTATGCAACAATCCGGAAATGGAAGATTTTGTAAAAGAATATAACGATGCAGAGCACACAGCAAAAGGAGGGCTGACAAGAAAGGAAAAAATGCAGAAAATTCCTCTCTTGCTCCAATGGGACAAGCGATGGGGATATGTGGACTATGGTGATAATGTATTGGGACTGTCCGGATGTGCACCTACGTGTCTTTCGATGGTTGTCATCGGATTAACCGGAAATGATGCGATGACACCGGATAAAATTGCCGAATTTGCCACACAAAACGGATATTATGTAAAAGGGACAGGAACTTCGTGGAGTATTATGACAGAAGGGGCAGAAAAATTGGGAGTGCAGGGAACTCAGATTTCTCTGAACGAAACCCGGATTAAGGGGAAATTGGAAAAGGGGCATCCGATCATATGCAGTGTCGGACCGGGAGATTTTACGACAGAAGGGCATTTTATCGTTTTGACCGGTTATGAAGACGGTAAGATTAAAGTAAACGATCCCAATTGCCGTGCGAGAAGCACTTTGTGGGAGTATGAAGAACTGCAGGGGCAGATCCGCAATTTATGGGCCTTTGAGAAAAATTGAGGGTGTTGCGGAACCACGCTTTTTATGGTATGATAGTAACGTACCGGCAAGGGAGTGGTTTCTTGGATACAAAATTACATTTTATTTATAAAAACGAATTGAATATGGAAAGTTTTATTCACATGCTTGACGATGCGACACAGTGCTATAAGTTTTACTGGCTCGACGCATTGTTGAGCTTGTTTTCGTACGGAAAAACAGAACTTTCTTTTGATGAATTGATTGACCGGATGATCGTGGATGCGTGGTATTCGGTAGTCGAATATCATCTGCATCTGGGGCCGAAAAATGCAAAAGGGGAAATAACAGATTATTTAGAGCGGGCGGTACTTCTTTTGGAAAAAAATTCGGGGCTTTCCGGTAAGGCATCCGAAGAAGAGATTCTTGCCGCGATTCGTGAGCAGGAAGACCAGTTGAAAAAAGTCAAAGATCAGTTAATAAAAAATGTGCCATACCGGGCACTTGCTCCCTTTATGCCGGAGATCACAGGAAATGACAAAATATGGAATTCAACAGCGCGCGTGATCGAATATATTCATGGATTAAATGTTATCAAGTGTCTTCCTTATGAAATTCAAAACGGAAAAGGACGGCAGAAAATGGTTCGCATCAATGAAAAATGGCAGCCGTTTTTTCGCGATAATTATGCGACGATCCACGGATGGATCGAACTGAAAAAGGTGCGCTATTTACAGGGGAGAAACCCGGGAGTTCCGGGTATTATTTATAAATTGGAACCAGAAAATACAAAGCTTCGAAAACTTCGTTATGTGCGGGAATTATGGACATCAATTATGGATCTCCGTCCGGTATATGACATTTATTCGGAAGAGAAAATGTCAGAGAAAAACTTTGATATCGATCATTTTGTGCCGTGGTCTTTTGTCGCTAATGATGAGTTATGGAATCTCATGCCGATGGAGAAGCGGTTGAATTGCAGCAAGAACAATAGGCTGCCGGCATGGGATAAGTATTTTCAAGGATTTGCGGACAATCAATTTATGATGTTTGAATGTGTGCAGGAAAAAGAAAAGATAAAGGAAATATTTGGAAAATGCTACCGCGACAATCTGGTGACGCCGTGGTCCTTGGAACAATTGTATATAAGCGGATGCGAAAAAGAAAAATTCTGCCGGGTATTGGAAAAGAATCTGCGGCCGATTTACGATTCGGCGAAGATGCAGGGGTACAGTATGTGGACGATCAGCAAGGAGACGATGAGATGAAAATATCGGATGGATTTTGGATGGATAAAAAAGGATACGATGTGCGTTATGTGGCACAGGCATATCAGGTGGAAATGACAGAGAATGAAATACGCGTGCTGGCAACCCCATATGTGGTGCAAAACCGCGGTATGACACTTGCCGGGCCAAATTTGGAAATTACCTATTCTTCGCGAATGGAAAATGTGATAAAAGTTCATATCGATCATTATCGCGGGGGAGTGGACAATAAGCCGAAGTTCGAACTGACCGAAGACGAAGGCTATCAGCCGGAGATTCGGAAAGAAAATGATAAAGTGGTGATGCTCAGTGGGAAGACGCGGCTTGAAATTGCGCTGGGAGATCATTGGGAAACGGCGTTTTATTATGGAGATAACTATCTGACCGGTGGAGCAGACCGAGCAACTTCAATCATAAAAGAAAGCAATTATATCCGGGATGCGAGACTGCAGAGCCAGCGGGAAGACGATTTCTTTCATCCGGCAAAAGATCCGCGGACAACGTATCTTCGCGAGCAATTGAAGACCGGCATCGGAGAATGCATTTATGGCTTTGGAGAAAAATTTACTCCGTTTGTAAAAAACGGACAGACCGTAGAAATGTGGAACAACGACGGAGAAACGTGTACCGGGCAGAGTTATAAAAACATTCCGTTTTATCTCTCCTCAAAAAGTTATGGTGTCTTTGTCAACAGTTCCGACAAAGTTTCGTTTGAGGTAAATTCCGATACGGTGTCAAAAGTTTCGTTTACGGTGCCGGGAGAGTCGCTGGAATATTTTGTATTTGGTGGTGAAAATCTGGAAACTGTTTTGGAACGGTATACGGCACTTACGGGAAGACCGGCGTTGCCGCCTGCGTATACATTCGGACTGTGGCTTTCGACTTCGTTTACGACCAATTACGATGAAGAAACGATCCATCATTTTATCGATGGGATGGCAGAACGGAAGATTCCGCTGCAGGTATTTCATTTTGACTGCTTTTGGATGAAAGAATACGAGTGGTGTAATTTTGAATGGAATAAACAAATGTATGATTATGCGGAAGGGGCAGAAGTCGTTATTTACGGTCTGGAAAAAGGGCAGAAAACAGACACGGTAATATATGACACCGATGCCTTGAAAGTTATGAAAATACGGGCAGTAAGAGAAAATAATACGATTAAAATAACGGTTCCGAAGACAGAGAAAAACATGACGATACGGACAAAGGATGCGTGTGAAATTCTTCGCATCGAAGAATAGGAGGCAGCGAAAATGAATAAAAAGAATAAAGGAATCTTATTCATTATCTGCTCGGCATTTTGCTTTGCCCTGATGGGAATGTTTGTAAAACTGGCAGGAGATCTGCCGTCGATTGAAAAAAGTTTTTTCCGAAATTTAGTAGCTTTGTTTTTTGCATTGGTTATTTTGAAGAAAGACCATGTACATTTTTCGGGAAAAAAAGAAAATATTAAATACCTTGTCATTCGCTCTGTGGCAGGAACGGTAGGAATTTTGTGCAACTTTTATGCGGTGGACCATCTCGTGTTATCCGATGCGTCCATGCTCAATAAAATGTCACCGTTTTTTGCGATTCTTTTCAGTATATTGATCCTGAAGGAAAAAATTTCGCTGCCACAGGTCGCTATTGTCATCGGCGCGTTTATCGGAAGTCTTTTGATCTTGAAGCCGTCGGGGGCGTCGCTGGTATCTTTTCCGGCGTTGATCGGTCTGATCGGCGGTATGGGAGCCGGATTTGCGTATACCAATGTGCGTGTGCTTGGAGAAAAAGGCGAAAAGGGACCTTTTGTGGTAGCGTTTTTCTCCGGATTTTCGTGTCTTGTGACGTTGCCCTATCTGATCTTTGACTTCCATCCGATGAGTGGCATGCAATTGGTTTATTTGCTTTTTGCCGGACTTGCGGCAGCAGGCGGTCAATTTAGCATCACGGCAGCGTATTTTCATGCGCCGGCGAAGGAGATTTCCGTTTACGATTATTCGCAGATCCTCTTTTCGGCGGCGATGGGATTTATCGTCTTTGGACAGATTCCGGATGTTTTGAGCTGGATTGGGTATGTGCTGATCTGTGCGATGGCAGTGGGAATGTTTTTTTACAATAACCGAAAAAGCAGTTGACAGTCAAGCCTGCGTTTTTATATAATAGTTTAAGAAGCGAAGGAAGAAGTGAGTTAATTATAAAAGTTTCAGTTATCATACCGGTTTATAATGCAGAAAGTTTTCTCAGACCCTGTCTGAATAGTGTTATTTCTCAGAACTACAAAGACAGCGAGATCATTTTGATCGAAAATGGTTCGGAAGACGGAAGCAGGACGATTTGTGAAGAATATGCGGAAAGATTTGAAAATATCCGTATTATCACAGAAACGCAGAGAGGGACCGCGATGGCAAGACAACGAGGTCTTGATGTTTGTAAGGGTGAAGCAGTAGTGTTTGTGGATGCCGATGATGTTCTCCCAAGCCCGGATGTGTTCTCCAAAATGGCGGAATGTTTGGAGAAAACGAAGGCAGATATTGTTTGTGGAGAATATTCCAGATTATGGGAAGGAAAACTTCTTCCGGCAAAGTCTGTTAAAGCATTTTCAGATAATCCAAGAGAGAGTGAGGCGTTTTGGTTCTATGCTTTTTTCTCCTGTGGAAATTTGTCCTATGTATGGGGAAAAATGTACCGAATTTCTTTCTTGAAAGAAAAGCAGATCCGGTTTTGCAAATACCGGTATAGCGAAGACAAATTGTTTAATCTGACTTGTTATGCAAGAGAAGCATCCTATGCGTTTCTTTTTGAGCAGGTTTACATATACCGAAAGAATAGTGCGTCGTTGTCATATCAGTACCGCAGTGATTCGGTGGAAAACTGGATCGGAATTGCTAGGGAGACTGAGGCAGTTTGGCGGGCAGAAGAAAAGAAAGAGCAGGAAAATTTGGTTGGGTATCTGATCGTATTTGCTGCGGCGTTTGATGCCATCATGAATGAACAACATCCGGAAGGAAAATATGGCTCTGCCCGGAATCTTTTGCAGAGATATGGGGAAGATGAATATTGTAGACCATGGTTTTGTAAAATGGCGGGAAGAAAACAGACGAAGGAGATTCCTTCGGTTCTGTGGCGATGTATGATCCGTGGATTTTCCTTTTGTATGAAGGTACGTTGGTATGGACTTCTTTCCTTTGGTATGAAGCTTATGGTTCGTCTGCATTTTACAGAAACTTTGTCAGATACCGGAAGGCGGGGATAATATGAAACGATATCAGTTGCGGTATGCGGCGGGAACGTACTGGCTGTCCGATACAAACACGGAAGGAAGCGTGATTCCAAGGCCGCTTGAACTCAATGAAACAGCAACAGAAATATGGAAAATGCTGGAAGATGGAAAAAATACGGAAGAAATGGCAGAGTTTTTTTCAAAAGGAAACGAAGGACAGAAAAAAGAGATTCAACACGATATCGAGCAATTTATAGAGCAGTTGAGACAAAATAATATTGATATCTGAAACCCATCGTGGAGGTATTGTAATGAATGTATTACTTATTGGAGGTCCCGGAAGTCTGACGAATCATATGATCGTTAAACTGAAAAAAGAGGGACACCGTGTCAGTCTTCTGACCGGAGAATCCTATGCACGAAAAGGGTATGAAAAAGTATTTGAGACGTATACATTTACATATGACAGTGACAGCCTTAAAGAAATATTTGAGAGTGTGTGTCCGGACAGCATTTTGTTTATGGGAGCATACGATACAAATTTTAACTGGAATGAAAGCGAAAGAGAGGCAGTTCGCTTTATTTCTGCTATCATGAATATTTTACTTTCGTATTCGGCAGAAAAAAATTCTAAGTTTTTTTTCCTTTCTTCGGATGAAGTGTTTGGACAGGGAAGCAACGAAGATATCAAGGAAGAGGATGCGGTGTGGGGAGACAGTGCGAAGACAACCGCATTGATCCAGGCAGAAGAAATTTGCCGGGACTTTTCCGAAAACTGGGGAAAAGATGTTACCGTGCTGCGGCTTGATCATCTGTATCAGATTCCAAAAACTATTGCGGAAGCGATACAGAATCCATGTGCGTCCTTGTGCATGAGTGCATTAAAAGCGAATTACATTTCAGCAGATAAGGAAAATATATATTCGCTTTTGTATGAAGACGATGCGGTGGAATTTATTTATGAAGTGATGGCAGCAAAACATAGGGAGTATTCATTCTACCATCTGTCTTCCGGGGATCCGGTCAGTGAGTGGCAGCTGGCGCAGGAAATCAAAGAGGTACTCGGAGGCCATATTACGGTTCTTGAAGTAAAGCGGGCAGACAGTAGACGGCGGGTTTTGTCAAATGAGAGGTTTTCGGAAGAATTTCCGTCGAAGATCCGGCATGAACGCGAAGAAGGGGTAAAGAAAATTGTAAAATATATGAAAAAGAACCGCGCGGTATTTGTCGATGAAACCGAAGAAAAATTATCGCTTGGAAAGCAGATGATGCGGCAGTTTGGCTGGCTTTTAAAAGCGATATTTCCATTTATAGAGAACATGGTATGTTTTATTCCCTTTTTTATGTTAAATAATCGTACCGTAGGAAGCCAGTATTTTTCAAGACTTGATTTTTATCTGTTTTATGTGCTCTTATTTGCTATCGTGCACGGACAGCATCAGGCACTTTTTTCTGCTGTTCTTGCGGTATGCGGATATTTGTTCCGACAGATGTATACAAGAAGCGGTTTTGAGGTTATGCTGGATTATACAACCTATGTCTGGATGGCACAGTTGTTCATTTTGGGACTTGTGGTGGGGTACATGCGCGATCAGATTCGAGATATCCGGCAGGAAAGTGCGGAAATACAGGATAATCTCAATCACCAGCTGGGAGATATAAAAGACATCAATAACAGTAATGTTCGTGTAAAGGACGTATTAGAACAGCAGGTGGTTGATCAGAAAGACAGTATTGGAAAGATTTACAATATTACGTCTTCACTGGAGAGATATATGCCGGAAGAAGTGTTATTTCATGCGGTAGAAATTGTAAGGGATCTGCTGAGCTGCCCGGATGTAGCTATATACACGGTGCATCGTTCCGGGTATGCGCGTATGTTTTCGGCAACATCGAATGAGGCACGAAAACTGGGAAACTCGATTCTTTATCAGGATATGCCGGATATGTATGAGGCATTGAAAGAACAACGTGTGTATATCAATCGAAATCTTGATATGTCTTATCCGCTTATGGCTAATGCTATCTATGACAATGAGGAAATGCAAATGATCCTTATGCTTTGGGGACTTCCGTGGGAACGTATGACGTTAGGCGAGGCGAATCGTCTTGTCGTGGTAAGTTATCTGATCCAGAATGCCGTACTGCGTGCAAACCGGTATTTGGCAGCACTGGAAGAACGCCGGTATCTGGCAGATACGAAGATTTTGGAGGCCGAGGCATTTACGTCTCTTGTACAGGCCTATTATAATGCCAAGAAAAAGAACCTTACGGAATGTACGCTGCTGCAGATTGAATGTGATTCGGCAACATTTAAGCGTAGTGAAGAAATTCTTTTGGATAATCTGCGTCAGACGGATTATCTGGGGACGATGGACGACGGGAAATTGTATGTGCTTTTGTCAAACACTGTAAAAAAAGAGGCGCAGATCGTAGTAAATCGTTTTATGAAAGCGGGATTCAACAGTCGTATCATTGACCGGATCGCGAGGTGATGGGATGAAGGGATTGCTTATTTTATTTTTTCTTAACTTTGTGATTGCTGTGTTTTATGCAATCTGGCAGAAAACAAAGAAAAATATGAATAATATTGAAATTATGGCGAAGACAATGGTACTTATTCTCTGCCCGGGAGCAGGCATTTTATTTTTGCTGACGGCATACGTGATCTTTCGTTATATAATAAAACGAGATGTGGATCTCGAGGATGTTGTATTTCGGAAAGATCGTGTAAAGACCTTTTTGCATGCAGATGAAGAGCGCGGAAGGTCGATGGTTCCGATGGAAGAAGCATTGGTTATCACAGATAAGACAAATCTACGAAATCTCATGCTCAATGTCGTGCGGGCCGATACAAGAAACTCCCTTGCGTCGATTGCCAAAGCACTTGACAGTGAAGATTCGGAGACATCACATTATGCGGCGTCGGTTCTGCAGGACGAACTCAATGGATTCCGTGTGATGGTGCAAAATGTCTACAATGAGATTTTGGAAGAAAAGGAAGACCAGCTGGTGCACGTACGCCTGCTGATCGAATATATGAATCCGGTGCTGAGCCAGCGGGTGTTTACGGATATGGAGCAGAAAGATATGGTGCTCCGAATGGCATCTGTGTGCCAGATTTTATATGATAAAGAACCGGATAAAATGTCCGGAGAGTATTTTGAAGACATTTCGCTGCGGCTTTTGGAGATCAAAGATTACGAGCGGTGCCGGGTGTGGTGTGAACGTGCCGTGAAATATTTTCCAAAGCGGCTGTCCACGTACACCTGTCAATTGAAACTGTATTTTTCGTGTGGAGACAGAGAAGCCTTTTTTCGGGTGCTTGAGCAATTAAAGCAGTCCGATGTGGTGATCGATAATGAAACATTGGAATTGATCCGCGTATTTCAGTCATAAGGAAGTAATGATATGTCGATGAAAGTATTTATGATCATAAAATTCATAGAGATTTTTTGTGCGTATCTCGGAATGACAACCGTCCTTCCGTTTTTTGTGATGCGTACACGACTGAAAAAACAGCGGATGACGGAAAAATTGCTGATGAGTTTTCTTGTCGGAAATTTTTATTTGATGAATCTTGTTTTTCTGCTCCAGCTTCTGCATATTTCAAACCGATGGACACTTTTACTTGGGACCATAATTCCGGCATTTGCTGTCTGGATCCGCCTGAATCACATACAGGTATTGAGAAGGATAGGAAATATATGGGAAACCCTTCGGAAACTTGCCACCGGTCATGTCAGCGGAAAACGGGTCGTGTACCAGCTTGGAAAACGGATCTTTAAACGGATTCAATGGATGGTGGCATATCTCGGAAAAGCCTTTTTGAAACATCCGCTCGAATGGCTGCTCGTGTTAGGGGTTATGTGTGTGGCGGCGTGGTTTTACGGCGTGGGAAAACTGGAAGTATATGGATATACTGCCTCCGATACGCCGGTCCATCTATACTGGATCAATGGAATGGAAGAAAACAATATTTTTATCGATGGTGTGTATCCGTTTGGTTACCATTGTATTATTTATTATCTGCATGCAGTGTTTCAAATCGACAGTTATGTGTTGATGTGCCTTTTTTCGCTGGTACAGACAATCGCAATCCATCTTGTGCTGCTCGCTTTTTTACGGCTTTGCTGCAAAAGCCGCTATGTTTCTTATGCAGTAGTGTTGATATATATACTGGGAAACTTTTTGCAGCCATCGACGTATCTACGGTTTTTTGCCGTTCTTCCACAGGAATACGGGATGCTTTTTATCCTGCCGTCAGCATATTTTGCCTTTCGCTTTTTTGCGGCAAGAAAACGAGAAATACAGGGAAAAAAGACAAGATTATCGTCGGCAGGGTGTCTGACATTTTTTGCCATGAGTTTTGGCATGACACTTGCTGTCCATTTTTATGATACGATGATCGCCGGATTGTTCTGCGTGGGAATCGCGCTGGGGTATATTGGCTGGTTTGTGCGTGGGAAATATTTCTGGCGCGTCGTGCTTGCCTGCTTTCTTGGTGTGTTTTCGGCGGTTCTTCCGATGGCAGCAGCCTTTATTTCGGGAACCCCTCTTCAGGGAAGTCTTGGCTGGGGAATGAGTGTCATTCAGGGAGACAGTGCGCAAAATGCTGAGAATACCGATGGCGGAGCCGTACAGCAAATTTCCGGCAATGCGACAGTGTACTATTATGACAGTGATGGAAATCTTTTACAGGAAAATACAGTGGATACGGAAGATGCATTGGAAAAGACCAGACATCTGGATGTACCGTTGACACAGAAACTTCTTCGTGTATGGAATAAACTGACAATGACAATAAAAGATGCGGTTTTAAATGAGGCACAGGCATGGTATGTGATGGTGGTGGTTGGCGCATTTGCGTTGCTTTTTGTGTTTGGCTTCTTATTTTTCCTGCTGAAAAAACGCCAATACGGCGCGATGCTTATGTCCATGGGGTGGTTTATGGTGCTTTTGTGGATCTTGCAGACGGCGAAAGAATTAGGAATACCGGAACTGATGGATGGAAGCCGGTGCCGAATCTATTTTGCTTATATGCTGCCGGTCGTTTTTGGTTTTGTATCGGATGCAGCCATCCGACTTATCGTATTTCCGAGATCCTGGCGGGTGGCAAGGGATCTGATTTCGTTTGCATGCATCGGAGCGATCGTTCTTCTTTTATGGGACGGAAATCACCGCAAGCCGCTGGTGGAAAATACAGCACTTGTCACGAATGAAGCCCTTGCCTGCCTGACCAGTATTATCAAGGAAGAGGAAGACAATACGTGGACCATTGTCTCTGCCAATGACGAGACACAGATGGGGCTGTATCATGGATATCATTATGAATTGATCTCCTTTTTGCGGGAGATGGAATATAAAAATGCTAAACCAGGAGAAGAGTTAAATATTAAAATTCCGACGGATAGTGTTTATGTTTTTGTAGAAAAGGTGCCGATTGATTATACCGAACATTATGAAAGAAGCGGTCAGTCTGTCTCAGTGGAAGGAGCAGAAAAGGAACTGCCAAATGTCGGCGGAATCGCGATGTATAAAGGAGAATACCGCTGGATTTTAATGTCGCGTTTGTATTATTGGGCGAAAGAATTTGAACGACTGTATCCGACAAATGTAAGTGTATATTGCGAAACCGAGGATTTTGTATGCTATAAGATCAAGCAGAATCCGTATCGTTTGTTTAATTTTGCTATTGATTATCGCTACAATTTAGAGGAGACAGGGGGTGAATGATATGATTTCCAAACGTAGATTTTTTATATTGATCATGATGATGTTTGTTCTGCTGTTTATGTTTCAGTTTACGCAGGTGGTAAAAGAAAATGGTAATACGTATGATACCAATTTGTATTTGCAAAAAAAAGAAAATATTAAGACGAGTGAATGTCAGAAGCGCCAAAAAACGGTTTTGTTTATCGGAAAAAAAGAGGGAAAATATGGAAAAGTTGCGGCGCAGTGGTGTGAGTATACCAAGCGCCGGCTGGTAACGTTTGGGTCTCTTAGTGAGTGCCCGGAAGAGACGGCAAAGCAGAGTGAGATCATTCTGATTCAAAAAGAGGCCGTGGCTTCGGATGCAGATCTTGATCAGGTACTTTCGTATACCAATCAGGGAATCTCTTTTGTATTCTGCAATCTGCCCGATGTACACACGATCGCGATGAGCAGCCGCTGGAGGAAAGTGCTTGGTATCCGGCAGATCAGGCAGGAAGATGTGAAACTGACCGGCGTGAACCTATTTGATGGATTTCTGCTCGGCGGACAGGCGATTTATCAGCCGGCAGATGACAAAGAGAAAGAAGAACGGCAGGATTTTCCTGATCATATGCCGTGGTATCTGCTGGAATCCGGCTGCAAAACGTATATGGTCGGTATGCTTGCCGATGAGTCGGTAAAAAATGAGCAGCTGCCGGCAATACTCTGGCGGGCAACGGTCGGAGAGGCAAAAGTGTTTGCCGTGAACGGCGATTATATGGAAGATTGCACCGGAATCGGATTTTTAGATGCAATGATGACGGAACTGCATCGGTATGAAATTTATCCGGTCATAAATGCCCAGAATATGTCATTTGCTAATTTTTCCGGATTTGCCAGTGAAAATAAAGCTCAAATGAAAAAGTTATACAGCCGTGAGTCACTTGCGGTATTTCGCGATATTATTTGGCCGGGACTTTGTGCAGATCAGGAACAGTCCGGGGCAAAACTGACCTGTTTCTTTTCCCCGCAGATGGATTATAGTGACGGCAATCTGCCGGATCCGCAGCAATTAATCTTTTACCTGAAAGAACTGCGTGAAAAATCGGCAGAAGCAGCAATTTCACTGGATAATTTTGGAATTATTGATCCATTGGAGAAAGCAAAGAAAGATGCCTTGCTTATGAAACAGGCAGACAGCCGGTATCAGTATGGGGCAGCCTATGTGACAAAGGCGCAGAAAGAAGCTTATGAAAAAGTGCTTACCCAGGCTCCGTTTTCTACGGTGACGACACTTGTCGGGGATTTTCTGGAAGATGCTGTCGTGGCAAAGGAAGGCGGCACGATGACACTGCAGTCGATCACAAGCGATGGAATCTCGCACACATACAGGGAAGATATTCGGATGAAGAGTCTCCAGACATCGCTTGCGTATTCGAATATTGTGTTTGATCTAAAACAGATTTTATGGCCGCAGAAAAAAGAAGATCGCTGGGAAGTATTGTATGAAAAATTTGCAAGTAACACAAATACATATTGGAAAGCCTTTGATAGTTTTAAAAAGACGACGGTATCTGAGGCAGACCGGAAAATTCGAAACTTTTTGGCAATGGACTATAGTGACTCCTTTGAAGGGAATACGATTCGGTTAAATCTTTTTGGTGCATTCACCGGAGAGACGACGTGGTTTATCCTGCGGACACATGGGGAAGAGCCGGAAGTCGTGGAAGGCGCATCGATTGTTAATATAGAAGAGGATGCGTATTTGATCGCAGCAAACCAGCAGGAAGTTACGTTGAAATTGAAAAATAAAAATGAACTATATTATTCGCTTTCGGACTGAGAGCAGAAAGGAGAGCCGAATGAAGGTATGTATCGTGGCAGAGGGTTGTTACCCTTATGTCGTAGGCGGTGTATCGAGCTGGATCCACAGTATGATCCGTTCGTTTCCTAATCTTGAATTTCAAATACTGGCAATTATTTCCAACCGTTCCCTGAGTGGAAAATTTGCGTATGAACTGCCGGAAAATGTAACGCAGGTACACGAAGTATATTTGGAAGATTTTAACTGGGATGGCGCGGGCGGCAAGGGAAGAGGAATCCACCTGACAAAAAAAGAATACCAGGCAGTGAGAAGCCTTATCCTGAATCGGGAAATTGACTGGAGTGTGATCTTTGAACTTTTTCAGAATCGTACCTTTTCGCTGGATAAGCTGCTGATGGGACCGGATTTTTACCACATGGTTTCGGAGTGTTACCGGAAAAATTATCCGCATATCGTCTTTTCGGATTTCCTTTGGACGATGCGTTCCATTTATCTGCCGCTGTTTTTGGTGCTGAAGAGCCGGATCCCGAAAGCGGATCTGTATCACTGTGTGGCAACAGGGTATGCCGGTGTACTGGGAAGTATGGCGAAATATTTGTATGGCTGTGAATTGTTGATTTCAGAGCATGGGATTTATACGAGAGAAAGAGAAGAAGAAATCATCAAAGCTTCGTGGGTAGCCGGTGTTTATAAAAATATATGGATTGAGCAGTTTAAAAAAATGTCACTTCTCGCTTATGATCAGGCGGATATTGTTACCAGTCTGTATGCCAGAGCGAGACAGCTGCAGCTGGAACTTGGCTGCCCGGCGGAAAAGACGCGTGTCACGCCAAATGGAATTGATGTGGAGCGGCTGGCGGATCTTCCCGGGAAAACGGAAGAAGATAAAAAAATGATTCACATCGGAGCCGTGCTTCGTGTCACGCCGATCAAAGATGTGAAGACGATGATTCAGGCATTTGCGTTTGCCAAAAAAAAGGTGGACCGGTTAAAATTGTGGATCATGGGACCCTGCGATGAGGATGAACAGTATGCAAAAGAGTGCTTTGATCTTGTGGAGGCACTCAATGTAAAAGATGTAGTATTTACCGGAAGAGTGGATATCCGTGACTATCTTGGGCGGATGGATTTTACGATATTAACGAGTATCAGCGAAGGACAGCCGCTTACGATCTTAGAGAGTTACGCGGCGCATAAACCGGTTATTGCAACGGATGTCGGAAATTGTCGTGAACTGATCTATGGAGACAAAGAAGGCGAAAAGCCGGCGGGAATCCTTACACACATTATGAATCTGGAAGAAATTTCCGAGGCAATGGTGGAACTGGCAGAAAATGACAAAATGCGGAAAGGGATGGGAGAAGCCGGATATGAACGTGTGATGGCAGGATATAAGGTGCAGGATATGAAGCAGGTTTATCGTGGAATCTATCAGGAATTTGCAAAAAAAAGAAATGAAAAATGGAACGAAGAACCCTTTCACATCAAGAAGCCGTGAGAATGAGCAGAATGGAGGAAGACGATGGCAGGTATCGGTGTAAAATTAAATAAGATCTACAATAAAAATACATTGACAACCAATATTATAGGTATGGGTTACAGCACCATGATCACGATCGCTCCAATGATTCTTGTTATCGCTGCGATTATGGCGATGCAGGTGCTGCTTGACGTCTCAAAAGTGGGATATGCACAGCGCGAATTATTTGCCTGTACGGTGCTTTATATTTTCATCTTTTCCCTGCTCAGTGCAGCACCGTTTAACTCTGTATTATCGCGCTATATGTCCGATATAATATATGAGGAAAAATACGAAGACGTGCTTCCGTGTTTTTATGTCGGAATAATGTTAAATCTTGGTGTCAGCTGTGTAGTTGGTATCGTTTTCTGCGTGCGGGAATATCTGACCGGAGAGGTGCCGGCATGGTTTGTATTTGCCGGGTATTGCGGGTATGTAGCACTTGTGCTTGTTTTTTATCAGATGCTCTACCTTTCGATATGTAAAGATTACAAAAAGATTTCCTTTTTCTTCCTGCTTGGTATGGCGGTGACGGTAGCTTTGGCAGTGATTTTTGCAATTGTTTTTGGGTGTGATAAAACGTATTCCATGCTGGTGGCACTGGACATCGGATTTTTCCTGATCGCCAGTCTTGAATTTGCTGTGATTCGCAACTATTTTAAGAAAAACAGTGGTGAATACAAGCGAGTACTCAGTTATTTTCGGATTTACTGGAAGTTAGTTGTGACCAATTTTTTGTATACGCTGGGATTGTATATTCACAACTTTGTATTTTGGACGACCGATCTTCGGATGGTTGTGGCAGATACGTTTGTCTGCGTGACATCGTACGATTTGGCGACATGCCTTGCGATGTTTACCAATCTTTCTTCCAGTGTAATCTTTATTTCGCGTGTGGAGATGCATTTTCACGCGCGCTACAAAGCCTATTCGGAGGCGGTGATCGGAGGAAGAAAGATGGATATCGAACTGGCGAAGAAGAGAATGTTCCGCCAATTATCCGAAGAATTGATGAATCTGGTGCGGATCCAGTTTATCATTTCCGTCATTTTATTTTTTATTTGTATTATATTGTTGCCAAGATTTGGATTTGATGGACTGGTTTTGAAAATTTACCCTTGCCTGGCAGCCGGATATTTTGTATTATTTATTATGTATGCTGCGATTATTTTTCTGTACTATTTTAATGATCTGACGGGAGCGCTGATGACCGCATTTTTGTTCTGCTTTGTCACCTGGCTGTCATCGGTGGTAGCAACCTGGCTGCCGGAGATCTGGTATGGGATTGGAGTGTTTATCGGTTCGTTTGTCGGCTTCTGTGTCGCATATGCGAGACTTCGCTGGCTTGAAAAAAATCTTGATGAGCACGTATTCTGCAGGGGCAGCCTATTGCGGCACAAAAGAGGAGTTCCGCCGGAATCAAAAGTATTTGACCGGTATAAGGATTGACACAGGAAAGGAAGAAGAAAATGCAAACAGGAGATATGTTACGAATTTTATTGATTTTTCTCGGTTGTTTTTTGGTGATAAAGACGATATTGTCGCTGGCAAGGCGCAAATTAAAAGAGCAGTTTTGTCTTTTGTGGGGCGTGATCGCACTTGGGCTGATCATTTCCGGAATCTGCATCCGGCCGACCCTTTGGAACCAGTATGTCAGCACACGGGGAATGGCTGTGATCGTCGTGATCGGAATCTGTGCACTTTGGTGTCTGTTTTATCTGAGTACACAGCTTTCTGTCCTGAGTAGAAAAAATCAAGAACTTGCGATGCAGGTGTCGCTGTTAAATCAGGAAAATGAGATGCTTTTGGAAAAAATTCAGGAAGTACAGGACGCTGTCAAAAAGGAGTCAAAATGAAACAGGTATTATTTGTGATCAATACGCTTGGCTGCGCCGGTGCCGAGACAGCAATGATCGAGATGATCCGGAATATGGACCCGGAAAAATATAAAATATCGGTATTTGTTCTGCTAAATCAGGGAGAAATGATTCACCGGCTTCCCGAATCGGTAACCGTATTAAATGAGCATTTTTCAGACAGTTCCGTACTGAGTAAAGAAGGAAAAAAAGAATTAAACCGTTATATTTTCTCCCAATTGTTTCACAGGGGAACGATTTGGAAAAAAATACCATATATATTCCGCGGGTTGGTGCCGATGATCCGCAGTAAACAGATTTTGCCGGATAAACTGTTATGGCGGGTGATGGCGGAGGCGGCTCCTCGGTTCGCCGCTCATTATGATATGGCAATCGCTTATCTGGAGGGCGGTTCCACTTACTATGTGGCAGATTATGTGTCAGCGGATGTAAAAGTCGGCTTTGTACATATTGATTATGAAAAAGCGGGTTATACGAGGCAGCTTGACGGCGGTTGTTATGATCTGTTTGACCGCATCTGTCCGGTGTCCGATGAAGTGAAAGAACATTTTCTTGCGGTGTATCCGAGGTATGAGGCAAAGACGAAAGTATTTCACAATATGATCGATACGGATAAGATTCGCGAAGGAGCAGAAAAGTCCGGTGGATTTGAAGATGATTTTGCCGGTGTGCGGCTTTTGACAGTAGGGCGTCTGACGGCGCAAAAGGCATATGAGATCGCTGTCGATGCGATGAAGCTTTTGAAGGAGCGGGGACGCAATGTCCGCTGGTACATTCTTGGGGAAGGTGAAGAGCGGAAGGCACTTGAAAAAAAGATTAAAGAGTATGGATTGGAACAGGATTTTCTGCTGTTAGGTGCGAAAGAAAATCCGTATCCTTATTATAAGCAGTGCGATATTTATGTGCATGCAACCCGGTTTGAAGGAAAGAGTATTGCGATTCAGGAGGCACAGACGCTTGGCTGCACGATCCTTGCGTCGGATTGTCCGGGGAACCGGGAACAGATTCAGGATGGCGTGGATGGAAAAATGTGTCCGCTCAGTGCCGAAGGAATCTGCGACGCGCTGTGTGAATTGATGGATGATAAAGAGGCCTGTGAAGCTTACGGAAAGATGGCACAAAAGAAAGAATTATCCGAAAAGATACAGCTGACAGAATTACTGAATTTAATGGAAAATGAGAGGGAATGAAGATGACAGGTGAGAAAAAGGAAAAGAAAGAATTATTGATTATCATTCCTGCGTATAATGAGGCAAATAATATTACAAAATTGTTGGAAAAACTTGAAAGTCCGGAGATTGCGGAGATTGCAGATGTCCTTATCATGAATGATGCGTCTTCTGACGATACGAACTGGATTGTAAAGGCACGCAATCACGCAATCGTGACACATGTATTTAATCTGGGCTACGGAAGTGCACTCCAGCTTGGCTATAAGTATGCAATCCGTCGCGGATATGAATATGTCATTCAGATGGACGCAGATGGCCAGCATGATGTGTGCAACATTCCTGTCATCTATGAGAAATTAAAGACAAAGGACGAAAATGGAAAATATCCGGATATTGTTCTTGGTTCCCGTTTTATGGAAGGAAGTTCTGATTTTCCGGTATCGTTTTTGAAAAAGATTGCCTGGGGGCTGTTCCGAGGACTGATCTATCTAGGCACAAAGCGTAAAATCGCTGACCCAACGACCGGATTACAGGGGCTCAGCCGCCGTGTCGTGATTTTCTATTCGACGTACAATCATTTTGATGACAAATACCCGGATGCCAATATTATCATGCAGATGCTTTTACTTGGCTACCGTCTTGTCGAGGTGCCGGCAGTGATGCATCCGCGTGTGGAAGGAAAGAGTATGCACTCCGGATTGAAACCGGTTATGTATATGTTTCGCATGATGTTTTCTATTGTAGCTGTATGGATTGGCATAAAACTGTTTAAGATTGATGAAGAGGTGTCGGATGAGGAGTAAAAAGAGGAAACTGCCGGCAGAGAGTACGGTGGCAGTTTCCAATGCCCGTCGCGGCTGGTACCGTATTTTCCCTGTTACACTGGGGAAAAAGTGGGATCCGGCAGTGGCAGAGACCAGTCTGGCCGCCGGAGACACACTGGTTTTGCTGGAAATACTGATTCCGGGAGAAGACATAGAAGAGCCGGAATTGCAGAGGCTTTGTGATGTCTTTTCCTTTTTTGTACAAAAGAAGTTTGATCTGATTCTCCGATTTTCCTATGATTTTGAGGGAAAAGGAAGGGAGAAGGATCCTTCGTCTCTTTCTGTGGTGGAACGCCATATGAGACAGATTTTTCCGGTGCTAAATGAGTTTTCAGATCATATCTTTGTTTTGCAGGGAATCTTTTTGGGGAGCTGGGGAGAGATGCATTCATCCCGGTATCTTACAAAAGAAAATATACAAAAATTAGAAATCCAGATAAAAGAAAATATATCTCCAAAAATTATCCGCAGTGTACGAAAACCAGTGCATTGGCGTATGCTTTGTACCGAGGAGAAGGAAGTCTTTTCAGAAAAGATCGGTTTGTATAACGATGGCATGTTTGGTTCAGAGACGGATCTCGGTACCTTTGCGGCTCCGGGAGAAGAACGGGAATATGCCTGGGAGGAGGCGTGGCCGCCGGAAAGAGAAAAGTCACTCATTGCCCGGTGTGCTCAATATGCCCCGCATGGCGGAGAAGTGATCGGCGGCTCCCCTCAGACGGCAGAAGATATTGTTTTGCGTCTGCGGACAGAAGGAATTACGTATTTGAACCGGGATCATGATAAAAAGGAATTGGAACGATGGAAAACGATGGATTGTGGGGCAGAGGGTGTCTGGAAAGGGCACTCCCTCTATGATTACGTGGAGGCACATCTGGGGTATCGCTTTGTCCTTCGCAAAGGAAGTCTGCGGAAAAGATTTCACCGCAGTACCCTTACACTGGAAATCGAAAATACCGGATTTGCGGTTTTTTATGACGAGATTTTTTTGGAATTGGAAAAAAAATCCTGTGGCGAAGGGCAATGTGCTATCCGACAGCCCCTGACATGTCTGAAGCCGGGAAAAGAACAGAAATGCAAGATGGTATGTGACGAAGATCTTTTTTCGGGAGAATGGAAACTTGTAATGCACGATGCCAAAGGAAATCCTATTTTGTTTGCCAACGAAGGGGCAGAAGAAGGGATTTCCCTGTCTGTATTGCATTAAGGAATGGTTAAAGTGCCAAGTGGCACGCTGCCATCTTCGCTGATGGAAGCGTTGGCAAAAGAAATACGGTTGTTCGTCGCAATGTCACTCATTTTTAAGGAAAGTGAGTAGGTTCCTTTCGGAAGTTCCGATTGCTTAAGGAAAGTGGAAAATGTTTTTGACTGCCGGCTGTCAATTGTCCGTATATCAAAGGAAACCGGATATTGGAAAGAATTTCCGGTTTTGCCCTGCAGAACCAGCTGGATATCAAAAGGACGGTAGCAGGGAGAAAATCCCCGGTTTTCTACAGTTATTTTAAACTGAATATGGGAGGAAAATAAACCGGAAAAAGATACCTGTGTACCGGTTAGTACATAGCGGTATCCGAGATGGGCGCGGATATAATCGTAACCGCTTACTCCGGAAAATACGGTATCTTCGCCGGAATATGCTGTATTTTTCCATTTGTTCAGCACGGAGGCCTCGTGGTCGCAGCTGAGGTAGGAAACGCGCATGTCATAAAGATCCGGAATGGCCTTTGCAAGGTCGTTATACGGATTTGCTAAAACGGCCTCGCCGCCATTTGGTACATAGGAACAGAGATTACTCTGGAAGGCAATTTCTTCTTTGCGGGTTCCTTTCTGCGTAATGTCGGGAGTATCTGCAAGAGGCGTGTCGTCGTAGGTACCGCAGTCAAATTCATTGCCAAACATGCCGTCATTGAAAAGACCAAGTCTGGCATAGAGACTTCCGTCATATGGAGAGGCATTGGCAAAAGGTGAGGACGTTCCCAAAATCGTGCGAAGCTGTGCCGGGGTGCGGACGGAAAGATAGATTTCCGGAGAAATGACGGAAGAAAGTTCTTTTATCAGAATACGGATATCATCATTGGAACCATAATGTGTCTGATTCATTTCTCCGCAGTTCCCGGTAAAAATGCCTTGAAGCAGAAAGACAGCGTCTTTGTGTGCATTTACGACAGGGGCGACGTCATCCATGTGGCTGGAAACCTGCTCGATGGAAGACGGTTCGCTTTGAAGTGCTTTTCCGTTCCAGTCGTATAAGAAGCGTAGAATGATCTGCTTGTTTGCTGCAGCAAAAGATGATATAATGTTGTCAAGCTGCGATAGAGCAGAATCGCTGATTGGTTTATTTTTGTAATTAACCAGATTGATCTGAAGCAGGACAATGTAATTATCGTCGTTTGCAAGCACAGAGGATACCCATTTTTTGGCAGGAGTATTCCCTTCTTCCGATAATTGGTAGCCATACAGGTGATAAAATCCACAGTAGGGATTGCTGACGGCATCCGTGGACTCTGACTGCTCTGCTGCCTCAAATGAGGGCGTGCGAAAGCGGGCATAGACCATAATGCCGATGCCTAAAACCACGAGTATAAGCAGGATAATATATATTAAGTAAGATTTTTTTGACATAATAGACTCCTTTCAAAGGTATCTTATCATATTTGGAAGGAAATTACGAGAAAGAAATGAGGGAATTTAAAAAATGGAGAAAAAAAGCAGAACAGAGCATTCGGTTCAAAATACGACGACAGCGATAATTGCAAAGATGATCGCGCTTTTGACCGGATTTATCACAAGAGTGGTGTTCACGCACTGCCTCAGCCAGACCTATGTGGGGATCAATGGTTTGTTCTGGGATATTTTAAATGTATTTTCTCTCTCGGAATTCGGCGTGGGAACGGCAATCACTTATGCCTTATATGAACCGGTTGCGAAGGGTGACGTAGAAAAACAAAAATCCCTGATGCAGCTGTACCGCAAAATTTACCATATTATGGGAGGATTCGTGCTGGCAGCCGGACTTGCTGTCATTCCGTTTATGGATTTTCTTGTGAAGGGATATGAATCGGTCGACCATTTGATCGCGATCTATCTCCTTTACCTGGCAAATTCTGTGTTTTCGTATTTGCTTATTTATAAGAAATCCATGCTGGACGCCCACCAGCTCAGTTATCTGGGAGAGATCAGTATGACGGTTTCTATTCTCGTACAGGATGCATTGCAGATCACGGTTTTGTTGACCACCCAAAATTTCTACCTGTTTTTGTGTATGATGTTATTGGCAACAATTGGTAACAATATATGGATTTCTTACAAAGCGGACCGTTTGTATCCGTTTTTAAAAGATAAAGACATAAAGCCGATTCCGAAAGAGGAGCGAAGTGGTATTTACCAGAATATCCGGGCGATGCTCATGCATAAAGTCGGGGATGTGCTGGTAAATAATACGGATAATCTTATCCTGTCAGCGATGGTAGGACTGATCAGTGTAGGATGCTATTCCAATTATTATCTGATCATTGCATCGGTGCATTCAATCATGACTCGAATGTTTCAGGGACTTACGGCAAGTGTCGGAAATCTTGGTGTCACGCAGGGAAAAGAACGGATCCGGAAAGTCTTTGCCAGTTCTTTTTTTGTCGGACAATGGATGTATGGTTTTGCAGCAATCTGTCTGTATGAACTGATCAATCTGTTTGTAGAGTTTAGTTTTGGGGCAGAATATGTATTCCCGGAAAATGTTGTGTTTGTTTTGTGTCTGAACTTTTTTATCCTGGGAATGCGCCAGGCAGCATTGGTGTTTCGGGATTCGCTCGGACTCTTTTGGTTTGACCGTTACAAATCCATCGCCAACGCTTTTCTGAATATTGTTTTTTCAATAGTACTCGCTAAGGAGTGTGGGGCGTTTGGCGTATTTTTAGGAACACTTTTCAGTACCCTCCTTACCTCTTTTTGGGTGGAGCCGCTGGTTTTGTACCGGCATTCCCTGAAAGTTCCGGTGGTTCATTATTTTGCAAAATACGCACTCTATACCGGGATCGTGTTTGCCGCCGGGATGTTGACTCACATTTCATGCCGGCAGATGGGAGGAAGCATGGCAGAGATATTTTTTAAGAGAATATGTGTATGTGTGGTGGTTCCCAATGTAATCTTTTTGGTATGTTATGTGCGTACAAAGGAATTTTGCTTCTTGTGGGAAAAGATTATGTTGCTAATAAAAAAATGGAGGAAGACGTCGTGAACAAAGAAAAACAATGGTTGTTTGCCAAACTGGCAAAAGTTCTCGGAGCAAAGAATCCAATCGAAGCAGCCGGAGAGCAGGATTGGAACAGCATTTTGAAACTGGCAAAACAGCATGCCGTCCTTTCTTTGCTGGATCCGCTTTTAGACGAACCGGAAGAATGTGGGAAAATCCCGGAAAATGTGAAAATATGCATCCGGGAAGAAGCGAGGAAGACGGTGCGGCAGAATTATCATCTGCTTTATCTGGAACATCGGATTATTCGCATACTGCAGGAAGCAGGAGTGAGTGTGGTTCTTTTGAAGGGAGCCTCAACGGCAGAATTTTATCCGGTTCCGGAACTTCGGAAAAGCGGAGATGTCGATCTTTTTTTGCCGAATCCGGCACAGCTTTCGAAAACGGGCGAAAGGATGGAAAACCTTGGCTTTGTGAAAAATCCGGCACATTCGGTTAATCATCACGAAGTGTATGTGACCGAGAAACATGTCGAGGTGGAATTGCATACGTTACTGGCAGAACCGTTTGATGACAAGGAAACAAACAGGCTTATGGAAGAACTTCAAAAAGAAGTTGCTGTGCAGGCAGGAAAAAAGAAATTGATGGGGATAGAATTCCCGGTGCTGCCGGATGGCATTCATGCGTATTATCTTCTTCTTCATATGCTTCAGCATTTTCTGAGGGCAGGGTTCGGTCTGAAACTGCTCTGCGACTGGGTTGTATTTTGGAGACACGGCGTGACGGAAAAAGAGCTGGCACAGTATAAGAAGCTGACAGCCCAGAGCGGTCTTACCGGTTTTTCCGATATGGTTACTTCGGTCTGCGTGCAGTATCTGGGATTGGAAGAAGAGGCAGCAGAACCCCTGATCGTAAATATGGTGTCTGGGGAAGATATGTGGGGATTTATGGAAGAGATTCTGCAGTCATTGGAATTTGGAACGATGGAATCCGAACAAATGGTAGCACTCCGAGGAAATGGCTGGAGAGATCTTTTCCGGGAATTTCATCATCAAATGCACCTTAATTTTCCTAAAACAGGAAGATGTCCTGTCCTTTGGCCGGCACTTTGGCTCCGAACCGGCTGGCGTTTTATGAGAAATAATCGACTAGTAAGAAGAACAACGATAAAAAAGGTAATTCAAAATGCAAAAAAAAGGGGTAAGATCAGCAATAAATTACATTTATTTGAAAGATAAATCAAACACAAACGTTTTCGAAAAATTTATTATAATTTTGTTATAATTTTTGTTGACGTAGGTTCATTGTTGTAATATAATGACGATATAAATAGTAAGACTATATGGTAAGGAGATGATAACATGAAAAAATATAGTAAACCTACAATTTTTGTAAATGATGAAGACAGTGAAGGGGTTTATGCAGCAAGTGGATGCTATTCAATTACTGTGAATGTACATCAAAAACCGCAGAACGGACGTGGTGATTATCGGATACAGGTAAATGGAAAACATAAATCAAATCATACCAGAGATGCACAGACGATGACAATTTCGTTCAATATGCCGGTAGTGTATAAAAGTTCGAATGGAGTGATTCAGGGAGCAAATACAGGTACCACTTTGGTGATTTCTTATGCGTATCATCAAAATCCGACAGATAATATCGGGTTGGGGGATTTGATCGTAGAAGCAGACCAAGGATTGCAAGTTACTAGTGTAGCACTTACGGATTGATAAATTTTGTATGCATTTATATAAAGGACCCTCAAAAAGAGGGTCCTTTTAAAAATCTTTAATTCGCTGTTCAATCTCTGAATCTTTCAAAATGACACAAGTTTTGTTACGAATTTCATAGACATGGTCGCACATAGATAATACGGTAGGACGATGCGTTGTGACGATGCAGGTGCGAGGCGTAGTATCTTCTCGGATGCGTTTTAAGATTTTTCGTTCGGTTGCTACATCGAGAGCTGAGGTGGCTTCGTCCAGCAGTAAGATGGGAGAGCGGCGCAGTAAGGCGCGGGCGATGGAAAGACGCTGTGCCTGACCTTCGGACAACCCACCGCCTCGTTCCATAAGGACAGAGTGAATTCCGTCCTTCATTGCATTGACGAAATCCCAGGCACAGGCAATACTCAGGGCTTCTTTAATCTCTTCGTCGGTGGCATCCGGTTTGACATGGCGCATGTTTTCAGCAATTGTTCCGGAAAACATGGTATTGCCCTGGGGAACATAGGAAAATAACTGACGGCAGGAGGGGCTTAAGGAAAGTGTTTTTCGGGAAGTGTCAAGCTCACTCCACAGTGTGATTGTTCCGTTTCCGGGAGTCAAAAGTGCAAGGATCAAACGAAGCATCGTCGTCTTTCCCTCGCCGGAAGGCCCGACTAAGGCTACAATTTCGTGTGGGGCCGCCTGTAATGAGGCATCACAGAAAACCTCAGTACCATTGTGGTACGTGTAATCAAGTCGGTCAATGGAAATGTGGATGCCGGCAGTCTCAGATTCCTTTTTAAACGCCTGAACCTCTTTATCGTGGCTGAAATCTTCCCGTGGCATATCCAAAATATCCATTATACGACCGGCAGATGTGGTCAGATTGATTGCATTTGGTACAAGGGAGATCAGGGAATTAAGTGTACCGGTAAGTGTACTGGACAAAGATAAAAACATTGTCATTGTTCCATAACTGATGACACCATCCCAAACGCGGTAAATTCCCCAGCCATATGAACTGTATGAGACGAGAAGTCCCATTGTTGCCATCAAAAAGGAAGTTACCATTGACATGCGTTGAAAATCCATTCGCATTTTCACATAGTCTTTTTGTAACTGTTTTAAATAATCTACATATAAAGGAATCAGATTAAAGGCTTTGATTGTCTGAATGTTGGAAAAACATTCCTGGTTAAAGCCGGATATTTTTGCATCCATTGCAGCGCTGCGTCGGTTATTATTTAACATACGTTTCATTAGTGTCTTTGACATCAATAAGGTGACCGGGACGCCAAGAAAGGAAAAGATGGCAAAACTGGCATCGTAGTAAATAACGATAATAAAGGCACTAATAAAGCGAAAAAGATTGATGATCAGGCTGGGAATCCAGTTTAGGATACCATTGGAAATATTGGACGCATCGTCATCCCAGCGGGTTAAAAGATCGCCGGTGTGATAGGAAGCGATGGATTCCCAGTCGGTCACAAGCATTTTGGAAAAAATATCCGCTTTGATCTCATTGTCTACTTTTAAACTGATCCAGTTTGAGGCATAATTCGAAAGCTGCGTCATCACGGTGGAACCAATAGCGAGCCCGATCATGGCAGCAAAGGTGGACAAAAGGGCGCCGGTCTGGTGGCCGGTGATAATGTCAACGAGATCTTTGGAGACCAGGCTGGAACCCAGCGAAACGACGGTCCCTAAAAGACCGATCAAAGTATAAAAAAGGATGACAAGCCAGTATTGTCTGGCATAACCGTAGATCCAGCGGGTTTGATGGAGCATGGTTTTCAGTGCTCCTTCGCGGATCCGTTTGGAAACATGTTTTATTTTTTCAAATGCCAAGATGTTACCCCTTTCTATCGTAAAGCATCGATTTGTTCTTTCATATAAATAGCAGCCTGTGGCTCTTTGGTGCAGTGCAGGCGGAATACCGGTATCTGTTTTGTAATCCTCTCAATGACTTCCAAATTTTTACATAGAGAAAAACAGGTGTCACTCGAAGAGATGATACGCTGTAACAATCCGATGACCTGTTCATCCGGAGAAAGCACTTCGAACCGTTCTTCGGCAGCCTGCTTTAATAGCACGACACCCCCCAAAGGATAACTGGTACTGTCGCTGATTCCGGAAGTGCCGCACCATGGAGTGCCGTAGATCATAGGTTTTCCGTCTTTGATGGCAAGAAGATTCAAATCTCCATTCAGAACAGGAGTACCCCAAAGGGTATGCCACAAGTTTGTGTGCGTGGACTTTCCCGTGCCGGAAGAACCGGAAAACAGCCATGCCTTTCCCTCATATAAAAGGGAGGCAGAATGCAGAAAAAGCATTCCCTTTGTCTGGGCATACCGGTTAAATAAAAGGCGGATCACCGGGATCAATTCTTCCGTCAGCGAGTCCTCACACGGCGGGAGACAGAAAATGTCTGCCAAAGTGTCTTCCCGGTTTGTCCGCACTTCGAAAATGTGTGCCAAGGAGGGAAAGTGGATCACACTGCCAGTTGTTTGCTGTACGATCTGGAGTTCCGGATCGTATACCAGCAGTTCGCCTCCAAGAGGTGCCGTCGAAAGAGGAGCAGACGGGTGAATCCGTATATCAAGTTCTGACGAGGTGCTATCCGCAGCTGCATACGGCGCAAAAAAAGCTGACAGGGAATCCGGTGCGCCCTGAATCCGAATTCGAATGTCCGCAATGTTATAATAACTTACAGAATTTGGGCCCCCTGATTCTTCCCGGAAAGGCTCAATGAGTCCAAATGCCTGAAATTGTGCAAGGATCCCCTGCAGATCCTGCCACAACCGGTCGCGTTCTTCCGCTGTTTCGGCCTCCCAGTGAGTTGTCATTTTTTCATGAAGCTCATGGGGAGAAGCACATTCCGGCAGAATTTCCCAGAGATAGGCACTGGTTTCATTGAGACGCAGATTTCGCCGGTGTTCGACAATCCGCTGACCGTAAGGGAGCAGATAAGGAACCCCTTCGATATATTTTAAAAGAAAACCGTCCGTTCGTTTCATCGGAATCTCCTTTCGCTGCAATTGCCCGTAGGCATTAGATAGAAAATATTATAGCATTTTTTATGGGAAAATGCTATAATTGTTGCAAAGAAAATTGCAGGAGGATCGAATGGATATCGAGAAGTTATTGGAGCAGGGAAAACGGCTTCGTATCAAGCCACGAGGATACAGCATGTATCCGCTGATCGTTCCGGGACGGGATGAGGTTTTTGTGGAACGGGTTTCGCCGGAATCGCTGCGTCGGGGCGATGTGGTATTATACCGCAGAATGGATGAAAATATACTTGTCCTTCACCGCATCTGGAAGAGGAAAGGAGATGCGTTTTTTTTGGTGGGCGATAATCAGAAAGAGATCGAAGGTCCCCTTGAAGCCTCGCAGATTAAGGGGAAAATGACAGGCATCCTGCGAAACGGGCACAAGATTTCCACATTAAATGTTATTTATCTTTTGTATTCCCACATATGGTTGTGGCTTCGTCCATGTCGTCCGCAGATTTCGCGTGTGATCCATAAGATACGAAGGAGACGTTAGACCACATTTAACCATGGAAAATTAACATTATTCCATGGGCGGTTGGAAAAAAATATGATAAGGTAAAGGCATCATTGAGAATAGAAGGAGTTAGAACGATGGCAGAGACAATGAAGAAAAAAATTATTTCCAATATAAAACTTGGCGATATGACCGCTGTGTTTGAACAGTCAGAGGATACCGGGAAAGTGGGATTTTATATTATGCCGGCAGATCTTGCGGAAAAGAGCCGGGTGGCGGAAAAATATTACCGCGTCAATAACATGATTCAGTTAAAGATCGTCGGAGACATTTATCCGGGATCGTACGGGAATGGACAGACGATGCACAATTCCGGATCCACGGACCTTATGATCTACCGGTCACAGAAGGTAGAAGAGGTGGATGGACATACGGAAATACATACCTTTTTTAAGGATGACAGGGGATACACGGTAGAAAATGTGATCATCTATTATCCGGGTGATGAAAGTTTTGAAATGAAAAACTGTTTTACCAATGAGAGTAGCGAAGCGGTTACGTTAGAGATGCTTTCCAGTTTTGAGGTGGAAAATCTGTCGCCGTTTCTTCCGGGAGACGGAGCCGGTGGTTTATTGGTACACCGGCTTCTCAGTAAATGGAGTCACGAGGGAAGGCTTGTGACGGAGCACATCGAGGATATGCAGCTCGAGCCAAGCTGGTCGACCTGGTCGGTTGCCGTAGAACGTTTTGGACAGCGGGGCTCGATGCCGGTAATGAAATATTTTCCGTTTGTGGCGGTCGAAGATGAGACGACAGGGGTAACCTGGGGCGTTCAGCTGGCGCACGAGGCATCCTGGCAGATGGAAATCTACCGACAGGACGATGGACTGCATCTGAGCGGAGGACTGGCAGACCGTGAATTTGGAGACTGGAAAAAAACGGTAAAACCAGGGGAGCATTTCGAAACACCGACGGCAATTCTTTCTGTGTGTGAAGGTGGGATTGATGACATCTGTCACCGCCTTGTATGTGCCGGAAATAAATATGTCGATAACGGACCGAAAAGCGAACAGGAGCTGCCGATCATTTTCAATGAATACTGTACGACATGGGGAAATCCATCCCATGAAAATATCTGCCGGATTCTGGAAAGCATAAAAGACAAGGGATTTGACTATTTTGTCATTGACTGCGGCTGGTTCAAAGAGGACGGAATCCCGTGGGATATCAGCATGGGAGATTATAACGTATCTCCGACCTTGTTTCCGCAGGGGCTGGAAAAGACGGTGGAAGCAATCCGCGACAAGGGGATGAAACCGGGAATCTGGTTTGAAATCGACAATGTCGGCCGGGCGGCAAAAGCCTATGAACTCACCGATCATCTTTTAAAACGTGACGGCTATCCGCTTACGACGCACAATCGCAGATTCTGGGATATGAATGATCCGTGGGTGAAAAAGTATCTTCATAAAAAGGTCATTGAGATGCTGCAGACGTATGGATTTGAATATATGAAAATGGACTACAATGACACGATCGGGCTTGGTTGTGACGGAGCCGAATCTCTTGGGGAGGGACTTCGTAAAAACCAGGAGGAATCGGTAAATTTTGTCAGACAAGTCAAAGAGGAAGTGCCGGGAATTATTTTGGAAAATTGTGCCTCCGGCGGACACCGTCTCGAACCGCTTATGATGAGCCTTTGTTCGATGGCTTCTTTCTCGGATGCGCATGAGACAGAAGAGATTCCTATTATTGCGGCAAATCTGCACCGCGCGATCCTGCCGAGACAGAGCCAGATCTGGGCGGTGATCCGAAAGAGTGACTCCCTGAAACGAATCGGGTATTCCATCGCCAATACGTTTCTTGGCAGAATGTGTCTTTCCGGCGATGTGACCGATCTGAGTGCGGAACAGTGGGATGTCATTGACCGCGGAATGGCGTTTTACCGGGAAATTGCACCGATCATCCGTGACGGAAAAAGTTACCGCAGGGGGCCTAAGATTCTCAGCGACCGTCATCCGGAAGGCTATCAGGCAATGATCCGCATGAAAAAGGACGGAGAGGCGATGGTTGTCATTCATTGTTTTGATGGAGAACTTCCGGAAAAAATCCGGGTAGAACTGCCGAAAGGCTGTGGGACACAGATGGCGTCCGTATATTCTTATGATGTGCCGGAAATGTTTGTGGAAGGAAATGTACTTGTTTATAAGCCGACGGAAAACCGGAATGCGGCAGCAGTACATTTGATGTGAGTAGATAACTATTCAGGACCTAAGAAAAAGAGTGCCACCGTTGCAGAGAATACTGTTTGTGTGACACTCTTTTGTAATCTTGTCATGAACTTCAGACGTTGGCATCCGGATCCAGATCTTTGCCGATTTTTAACATTTTCAAAATGCGTTCTTTTTCGGTTTTATTGTAATTCTGCAATACACGCAGAATATCTTCATCTAACGTAGAAATATTGTCGGCTTTGATCATTCGTGGATTTCCTGCACTCAATAAGTAGTCAACGGAAACATGACACATCTGGGCGTAGTAAAGAAGTACACGAAGATTGATTTTGGTATAATTATTTTCAATGTTGCTGACGAAGGAAATCGTAGCACCAAGGTCTTTTGCTACCTGATCCTGAGAGATGCGCTGTTCTTTACGCAGCTTTTTCATACGTTTTCCTACTTTTTCGAAATCAATCTTTTCTATTGCTTCCATATACTTGTCCTCCTAGCATAGTTATTGTTACTTATTAGTTTATTATAAGATGATATCGTTTTCAAGAGGAAATTGAAAAAAATGTTACGCAGACTTGACAGTGAACGTCATTTTGCTATATACTTAAAAAGTTAATAATTATGGAGAACTATATCAACGAGGAGGAAGCCATGAATTTTCATATCGCAGTGATTCCCGGGGATGGTATTGGCCCGGAGATCGTAACACAAGCAAAGAAGGTATTAGATAAAGTTGGGGAGGTATACGGCCATACATTTGAGTATGAAGAACTGTTGATGGGCGGATGTTCCATCGATGCGTATGGAGAGCCGTTGACCGATGAGACATTGGAGCGCGCAAAGAAAAGCGATTCCGTACTGCTCGGAGCCGTCGGAGGAAATGTCGGACAGAGCAACTGGTACCAGCTGCCACCGGACAAGAGACCGGAAGCAGGTTTGCTGAAGATTCGAAAAGGACTTGGTTTATTTTGCAACCTTCGCCCGGCGGTGCTGTTTGATGAATTGAGCGGTGCGTGTCCATTGAAAAGTGAATTGACAGAGGGCGGATTTGATTTTGTCGTCACGAGAGAGCTGACCGGCGGTCTTTATTTTGGAGAGCGCTTTACGAAGGAAGTAGACGGACAGCTTCAGGCGACGGATACACTTACATATAATGAAACGGAGATTCGCCGTATCGCCAAATGGGCATTTGATATTGCCATGAAGAGAAATAAAAAAGTATGTAGTGTAGACAAAGCCAATGTATTGGATTCTTCCCGTTTGTGGAGAAAAGTCGTAAAAGAAGTAAGCGCAGACTACCCGGAGGTAGAACTTTCTGACATGCTCGTAGATAACTGTGCAATGCAGCTTGTACGTGATCCGAAACAGTTTGACGTCATTTTGACAGAAAATATGTTTGGTGATATTTTGTCAGATGAGGCAAGTATGGTAACCGGATCGATCGGTATGCTTTCTTCTGCAAGTCTCGGAGAGGGAACACTTGGACTCTATGAGCCAAGTCATGGCTCTGCACCGGATATCGCCGGACAGAATAAGGCCAATCCAATCGCGACGATCTTATCTGCAGCGATGATGTTAAAGTATTCTTTCAATTTGATAAAAGAATCCGATGCGATCGAAAATGCGGTAAAGGCAGTATTGAAGAAAGGGCTTCGCACAATCGACATCATGGATGAAGGAAAAACTTGTCTGGGAACAGAGGAAATGGGAAAAGCCATTTGCGATGAGATTCGATAAACAGACGACAGATAGATGAAATTTGAACCGGAATGAATGGAGGTTAAATCAATGAAAAGTGATTCAGTGAAAAAGGGGATGCAGACAGCACCTCAGCGTTCTTTGTTTAACGCATTGGGGATGACAAAAGAGGAACTCGAAAAACCGCTTGTTGGTATCGTCAGTTCGTACAATGAAATCGTCCCTGGTCATATGAATATTGATAAGATTGTAGAGGCAGTAAAGCTCGGTGTAGCGATGGCCGGCGGAACACCGGTCGTATTTCCTGCGATCGCTGTATGTGATGGGATTGCGATGGGACATGTCGGAATGAAATATTCACTTGTTACCCGTGACCTGATCGCAGATTCTACCGAATGTATGGCACTTGCTCATGCATTTGATGCACTCGTTATGGTGCCAAACTGTGACAAAAATGTACCGGGACTTTTGATGGCAGCAGCCAGAGTCAATGTTCCGACTGTATTTGTCAGCGGTGGCCCGATGCTTGCCGGTCATGTACAGGGAAAGAAAACCAGTCTTTCCAGTATGTTTGAAGCAGTCGGTGCACATGCAGCAGGTAAAATGACGGAAGAAGAAGTAGACGATTTTGTAAGCCATGCTTGTCCTACCTGTGGTTCCTGTTCCGGTATGTATACCGCAAACAGCATGAACTGCCTGACGGAGGCGATTGGTATGGGACTTCAGGGAAATGGTACGATTCCTGCCGTTTATTCCGAACGAATCAAACTTGCGAAACATGCAGGTATGAAAGTAATGGAGCTTTATAATAAAAATATCCGTCCAAGAGACATTATGACAGAGAAAGCATTTTTGAATGCACTTACCGTCGATATGGCACTTGGATGTTCGACAAACAGTATGCTTCACCTGCCGGCGATCGCACATGAAGCCGGTGTGGATCTGAATCTGGATCTGGCGAACGAGATTAGTGCAAAGACTCCAAACCTTTGCCACCTCGCACCGGCCGGACACACTTATATCGAAGAACTCAATGAAGCAGGCGGTGTTTATGCCGTTATGAATGAATTGAATAAAAAAGGCTTGCTGTACACTGATCTGATGACAGCAACCGGAAAGACGGTTGGAGAAAATATTGAGGGCGTTGTCAACCGCAATCCGGAAGTCATCCGTCCAATCGACAATCCATACAGCCAGACGGGCGGAATCGCCATCTTGAAGGGAAATCTGGCACCGGATTCTGCCGTTGTTAAACGTTCTGCAGTTGTAGAAGAAATGATGGTTCATGAAGGACCGGCCCGCGTATTTGACTGCGAAGAAGATGCGATCGCAGCGATCAAAGGTGGAAAGATCGTTGCCGGTGATGTTGTCGTGATCCGTTATGAGGGACCAAAAGGCGGTCCCGGTATGAGAGAGATGCTCAATCCTACATCAGCAATCGCAGGTATGGGACTTGGCTCTTCGGTGGCATTGATCACAGATGGACGTTTTTCCGGAGCAAGCCGTGGAGCTTCCATCGGTCATGTATCACCGGAGGCAGCAGTCGGTGGTCCGATCGCACTTGTAGAAGAGGGCGACATCATTAAGATCAATATTCCGGAAAATACATTGCAGTTAGATGTCAGCGATGAAGTTCTTGCCGAGAGAAAGAAAAACTGGAAACCGAGAGCACCAAAGGTAACGACCGGTTATCTGGCACGTTATGCCAATATGGTAACATCCGGGAATACCGGAGCAATCTTGAAACAGGAGTTTTAAAGAACTCACAGCGCAGTGAGGGTGAAACACGAAAATATTAACGAGAAAGAGGTGCATTTTCATGCAATTAAATGGCTCCCAAATTTTAATCGAATGTTTATTGGAACAAGGGGTAGACACAATTTTTGGATATCCCGGCGGAGCGATTTTGAATGTATACGATGAATTGTATCGTTATCAGGATAAAATCAGACATGTATTAACATCCCATGAGCAGGGCGCATCCCATGCAGCCGATGGTTATGCGCGTTCTACCGGAAAAGTCGGAGTCTGTATGGCGACAAGTGGTCCGGGTGCAACCAATCTGGTAACCGGAATTGCGACCGCTTATATGGATTCTGTTCCGATGGTAGCTATCACCTGTAATGTCGGACTTCCATTACTTGGAAAAGACAGTTTTCAGGAAGTGGATATTGCGGGTATTACGATGCCAATCACAAAGCATAGTTTCATTGTAAAAGATATCAATGATCTGGCAAAAGTGGTACGCCGTGCCTTTGCTATCGCACAGACCGGCAGACCGGGACCGGTTCTTGTGGATATTACCAAGGATGTAACTGCCGCTGTGACAGAGTTTACACCACAGACACCGGATCTGATCCAGAGACAGACCGATACGATCTGTGAAAAAGACATTGAAGATGTGCTTCAGGCAATCCGCAAGGCAGAAAAACCGATGATCTTTGTCGGTGGCGGATGCATTTTGTCAGGTGCCAGTGCGGAATTAAAGGAATTTGTCAAAAAAGTAGATGCACCGGTAACGGATACCTTGATGGGAAAAGGTGCCTTTGACGGGACCGATGAATATTATACCGGTATGCTGGGAATGCATGGAACCAAGACGGCAAACCTGAGTGTGACAGAATGTGACTTGTTACTTGCGCTTGGTGTTCGTTTCTCTGATCGTGTTACAGGAAATGCAAAGAAATTTGCTACCAATGCAAAGATTGTTCATATCGATATCGATGCGGCTGAAATTAATAAAAATATCCGGGTAGATTATTCCATCGTAGGAGATTTGAAGGCCGTACTTGAAATTCTCAATAAAAAATTAGAAAACCAGTATCATAAGGCATGGATTGATAAAGTACTTGCAAGGAAAGCGGCACTTCCAATGACCTATCGTGAGGATGTGCTTACCGGTCCGTATGTGATCGAACGCATCAATGAAGCGACACAGGGAGATGCGATCATTACGACAGACGTCGGACAGCATCAGATGTGGGCAGCACAGTACTATCAATATAAAAATCCACGTTCTTTCCTTAGTTCCGGTGGTATGGGAACGATGGGATACGGACTGGGTGCTTGTATCGGAGCGAAAGTCGGAAATCCGGATAAGACGGTATTTAATATCGCCGGAGACGGATGTTTCCGTATGAATATGAACGAGTTAGCAACTGCTTCCCGTTATGATATTCCGATCATTCAGGTTGTGTTTGATAATCATGCACTTGGTATGGTTCGCCAGTGGCAGACATTGTTCTATGGTAAACGTTATTCAAGTACGATTCTTCAAGATAAAGTGGATTATGTAAAAGTGTCCGAAGCACTTGGTGCAAAGGCATTTTTGGTAACAAAACGAGAAGAAGTAGACGATGTACTGAAGCAGGCAATGCAGGAAAAGGGTCCGGTAGTGATCTGCTGCGTTCTGGATCAGGACGACAAAGTGTGGCCGATGGTGGCACCTGGAGAGGCGATTGAAAAAGCCTTTACAGAAGAAGATTTAAAGAAGTCAGAATCATAATCTATGATTTTAGATAAATATTTTAAGGAGGTTTTAGCCGTGGCTAGAGTTTACAATTTTTCAGCTGGACCAGCTGTATTACCAGAGGAAGTTTTACAAGAAGCAGCAGATGAGATGCTTGATTACAGAGGAACAGGGATGTCTGTAATGGAGATGAGCCATCGTTCCAAAGCATACGATGAGATCATTAAGACAGCAGAAGCAGATCTTAGAGATTTGATGAATATTCCGGACAATTACAAAGTATTGTTCCTTCAGGGCGGTGCTTCCCAGCAGTTTGCCATGATTCCTATGAATTTGATGAAGAATGGTGTTGCGGACTACATTGTAACCGGACAGTGGGCAAAAAAAGCGTATACAGAGGCTTGCAAATATGGAAAAGCAAATAAGATCGCTTCTTCCGAAGACAAAACATTTTCTTACATACCGGATTGCTCGGATCTGCCGATCGATGAGGATGCAGATTATGTATATATTTGTGAAAATAACACAATTTACGGAACAAAATACAAAACACTGCCAAATACAAAAGGAAAGACATTGGTAGCAGACGTTTCTTCCTGCTTCTTGTCAGAACCTGTGGATGTGACAAAATATGGTGTCATCTATGGCGGTGTTCAGAAAAATATCGGACCTGCCGGCGTTGTTATCGTGATCATCCGCGAAGATTTGATTCCTGAGAGCGTAGATGAAAAAGTACCTACAATGCTTCAGTACAAGATTCACGCAGATGCACAGAGCCTTTATAATACACCTCCTGCTTATGGTATTTATATCTGCGGTAAAGTATTCAAATGGCTCAAGAAAATGGGCGGTCTTGAAGTGATGAAACAGCGCAATGAAGAAAAAGCAAAAATCCTTTATGATTTCCTGGATTCCAGTAAATTGTTCAAAGGAACCGTTCGCAAAGAAGATCGTTCTTTGATGAATGTACCGTTTGTTACAGGAAGTGATGAGCTGGATGCTAAATTTGTCAAAGAGGCAAAAGAGGCAGGACTTGAAAACTTAAAGGGACATCGTACTGTCGGCGGAATGCGTGCAAGTATTTACAACGCTATGCCAAAAGCCGGTGTAGAAAAATTGGTTGAATTCATGAAGAAATTTGAAGAGGAGAATCTGTAATGAGTGTAAAAGTAAATTGCTTAAATCCAATTGCAAAATGCGGTCTGGATTTATTGGATGACAATTATGAGATGGTAGATGATGCCGCACAGGCAGAGGCAATTTTGGTTCGAAGTGCTTCCATGCATGAGATGGAATTGTCCGATGATCTGGTGGCGGTAGCGAGAGCCGGAGCCGGAGTAAATAACATTCCTTTGGACAAATGTGCAGAAAAAGGAATCGTTGTATTTAATACACCGGGAGCCAATGCAAATGGTGTAAAAGAACTTGTGGTCGCAGCAATGCTTCTTGCTTCCCGTGATATCGTAGGCGGTATTGAGTGGACGAAGGAAAACAAAGACGATGAGGGGATTGCCAAAGCAGCAGAAAAAGCCAAAAAAGCATTTGCAGGAACCGAGATTGCCGGTAAAAAACTTGGAATCATCGGTTTGGGAGCCATCGGTGTACTGGTTGCCAATGCAGCAAACCGTCTTGGCATGGAAGTATATGGATGTGATCCATATCTTTCTGTAGATAACGCATTGAATATGTCCCGTGATATCACGATCGTAAAGACATACGAAGAGATTTACGATGTCTGCGATTTTATCACAGTACATGTACCTCTTTTGGATTCTACGAAGGGAATGTTTGACAAAGCTGCTTTTGATAAAATGAAAGATGGCGTTGTATTCTTGAACTTCTCCCGTGATACGCTGGTAAATGAGCCGGATATGAAAGAAGCACTTGAAAGTGGAAAAGTGAAGAAATACGTAGTGGATTTCCCAAATCCTACAACAGTAAATCTTCCAAATACCATCGTAACTCCTCATTTGGGAGCTTCTACACAGGAGTCCGAAGATAACTGTGCGAAGATGGCAGTAAAAGAAATCCGTGACTTTATTGAAAACGGAAATATCAAGAATTCTGTAAACTATCCTGCATGTGATGCCGGAGTATGTGCGACAGAAGGCCGTATTGCGGTAGCACATAAAAACGTACATTCCATGTTGTCACAGTTTACTACGTTATTTGCAAACGATGGCATTAACATCGAAAACATGGTAAATAAGAGCCGCGGCGATTATGCGTATACAATTTTCGATATCTGCAACCCATCGACAGAGAAACTGGTAAATGAATTGCAGGCAATTGACGGTGTAATTAAGGTACGTATTGTAAAATAAACAGACGTGCCGGAGAAAGAGAAAGGAAGGTACTCCTTATGAAATTGAAAAAATTGATCGCAGTAGCACTTACTGCAGTGATGACGATGTCTTTGACTGCTTGTGGCGGTGGCAGCACGACAGGAACCACTTCCGGTGGTGCAGTGGACGATGGAAAAACGTATAACATCGGTATCTGCCAGCTGGTACAGCATGAGGCATTGGATGCAGCAACCAAGGGATTTAAAGATGCGTTGACCGAAAAATTGGGTGACAAAGTGAAATTCGATGAGCAGAATGCACAGGGAGATTCTCCAACGTGTGCAACCATCGTAAACTCCTTTGTTTCTGAAAATGTAGATTTGATTCTTGCCAATGCAACAGCGCCTCTTCAGGCGGCAGCGACAGGCACAACAGATATTCCGATCCTCGGAACTTCCATAACCGATTATGGTACGGCTTTGAATATCAAAGACTGGAAAGGGACGACAGGTGTTAATGTATCCGGTACTTCGGATCTTGCCCCGCTTGATCAGCAGGCAGCGATGATCAAAGAATTGTTCCCGGATAAGAAAAAAGTGGGACTCCTTTACTGTTCTGCAGAAGCTAACTCCTTGTACCAGGTAGAGACAATCAAAGGATATCTGGAAAAAGATGGATATACTTGTACCAACTATTCTTTTGTAGATTCCAATGATATTGCATCCGTAGTAAGCAATGCAGCGAAAAACAGTGACGTGATTTATGTACCTACCGATAATACCGCGGCTTCCAATACCGAAGTGATCCGCAATACATGTGTTCCTGCAAAAGTTCCGGTTGTTGCCGGCGAGCAGGGTATCTGCAGCGGATGTGGTGTAGCAACTCTTTCCATCAGTTATTATGACCTTGGTTATACAACCGGTGAGATGGCTTATGATGTTTTGGTAAATGGAAAAGACGTTTCTACAATGGAAGTAAAGTTTGCACCAAAAGTAACAAAACAGTACAATGAAAGTATTTGTAAGGAATTAGGAATCGATATTCCGGAAGGATACGAAAAAATCGAAGCTTCCAAATAAGCTGACGAATACGGAGGTAAGGTTTTTTGGATATTTCAGTGTTATTAAGTGCCATGCCCGGAGCAGTCGCACAGGGACTTATCTGGGGAATTATGGCAATCGGAGTTTATATTACATACAAAATTTTGGATGTAGCGGATCTGACGGTAGACGGTTCCATGTGTACCGGCGGAGCAGTCAGTATCATGATGATGCTGAACGGATATAATGTGTGGGTAAGTTTATTGGCAGCATTCATTGCCGGAATGCTCGCCGGGCTGGTAACCGGAATTTTTCATACCTTTATGGGAATTCCGGCGATCCTTGCCGGTATTTTGACACAGCTGGCATTGTACTCGATCAACTTGAAGATCATGGGACGTGCCAATCAGGCGATCAGTGTAATGAATTATGATCTGCTTGTGTCACTTCGAAATGTAAAAAATGTACCATTTTATCAGAACTCAATTTTTGTGGTAGCGATCTTCTGTATCGTGATCATCGGGGGCTTGTACTGGTTCTTTGGAACAGAACTCGGATGTTCTCTTCGTGCGACCGGATGCAATCCAAACATGAGCCGTGCGCAGGGAATTAATACGAATTTTAACATCGTACTTGGTTTGATGATCTCCAATGGACTGGTAGCACTTGCAAGTGCGCTTTGTTCCCAGTATCAGGGATTTGCAGATATCAATATGGGACGTGGTGCGATCGTAATCGGTCTTGCCGCCGTTATCATTGGAAAAGTGGTATTTGAAAAATTGTTCCATAATTTTGCATTGAAACTGCTCAGTGTTGTACTGGGTGCTGTGATCTACTATGCGGTATTGCAGGTAGTTATCTGGTTTGGTCTGGATACCGACCTTCTCAAACTTCTTTCTGCTCTTGTTGTGGCATTGTTCCTTGCTCTGCCATACTGGAAAAAGAAGTATATTGTAAAACCGGTAAAGAGAGGAGGGGTTCAAAATGTTGGAAGTAAATAATATTTACAAGACATTTAATCCGGGAACCGTCAATGAAAAGCTTGCACTTGACGGACTCTCTTTAAAACTCAAAGAAGGTGATTTTGTCACTGTGATCGGTGGAAACGGTGCCGGAAAATCGACACTTTTAAATGCGCTTGCCGGAGTATGGTTTGTCGATGAAGGACAGATCATCATCGATGGCAAAGATGTTACCAAAGTTCCGGAACATAAGCGTGCTGCGTATCTTGGCCGTGTTTTCCAGGATCCGATGATGGGAACTGCTGCGACGATGGGAATTGACGAAAATATGGCACTTGCCATGCGCCGAGGAAAAAGCAGAGGACTGCGTATCGGAATTACCCAGAAGGAGCGGAATCAGTTCCGTGAAATGTTAAAGGTTCTGGATCTTGGCTTGGAGGATCGTCTGACATCGAAAGTCGGACTGCTTTCCGGAGGACAGAGACAGGCAGTTACCCTGTTGATGGCTGCATTGAAAAAGCCACGTCTTTTGCTGTTGGATGAGCATACCGCAGCATTGGACCCTAAGACGGCAGCCAAAGTGCTGCAGGCGACAAATAACATCGTAAACAAAGACCATTTGACGACATTGATGATCACACATAATATGCGTGATGCGATTGCAAACGGAAATCGGTTGATTATGTTAAATAATGGAAAAGTTATTTTAGATATCGAAGGGGAAGAAAAGAAAAAGCTGACCGTCGATGATCTTCTTCATCAATTTGCACAGGTGAGCGGAGAAGATTTTGCAAACGATCGTACCTTGCTTTCTTAATTCCTTTTCTGATCGAGGTTGTTATGAATTATAAGGAAATGAGACAATATATTCAGGCGGTACAGACCGGTGCCGCCATACAACCCGGCTTGGAGACCATTTCCCTCCTGCTTTCTAAGATAGGGAATCCTCAAGATGCGTGTTCTTTTATCCATCTGGCAGGGACGAACGGAAAGGGCTCCACGGGAACATTTATAACAAACGTATTGGCACAGAGCGGACGAAAAATAGGACGATATTTTTCACCCGCTCTTTTTTCGAAAAACGAAACAATACAATGGAATCAGGGTGAGAAAACTCACTATATCACGGAAGAGGAATACGAAGCCGGGTATGTGCGGATCGGAGAAGCCATTCGTGAGATGAAAGAGAAAGGACAGCCGGTTCCGACCGATTTTGAGATTGAAACGGCGCTTGCTTTTTTGGCATTTTCGGAGTGGAAATGTGATCTTGTCGTATTGGAAACCGGTATGGGAGGGACACTGGATGCTACCAATGTGGTAAAAAATGTAAAAATGAATGTGATCACGACCATTGCGATGGATCATCAAAAATTTCTGGGAGATACGATCGAAGAGATCGCGGTGCAGAAGGCCGGAATTATTACGAATGCAGCGCCGGTTGTGACCGTACAGGAATCGTCGGAAGCACTGCAGGTCATTCAAAACCGCTGTGAGGAGAAAAAAGCCCCTCTTTATGTTCTGAATCGAAAAGAGATCAGCGGTCTTTCCTGTGAGGCGGGAGAAACGAAGTTCTGCTACCGGGGAGAAACGTATACCATTCGGATGTGCGGGCAGTATCAGGTCGAAAATGCGTGCCTTGCCCTTCTTGCCTTGCAGGTGTTGGAACCACTGCCACCGGAAATCATTCAGAAAGGAATGGCAGAAGCAAGGTGGCTTGGACGGTTTGATTACGTGAAAAAAAGCCCGGTATGGATCGCAGACGGGGCACACAATCCGCAGGGGATGGAAAGTCTGCTGGCATCACTCCGACAGATGTATCCGGACAAAAAACGAATCGGGATCATGGGGGTATTTGCGGATAAGGATCATCGTAAGATGTGCCGGAAACTAGCGGAAGACAGCCGGTTTCAGAAGATATTTACCATTCAGGCACCCGGACCGAGGGGACTTTCCGCGGAAAGTCTGGCGGAAGAACTTGCCTCTTTTGGTATGCAGAGCCGGTCCTGTACTTCCCTTGCAGAAGCAGTGGAAGAAGTGAAAAAATTACAAAAAACGGAAGAAAAAGACACAGTCGTTGTCTGTTTTGGTTCCCTTTCTTTCATGAAGGAACTTTATCAAATCATGGGAGAATGAGATTTTACATAGATTTTACATAAGGTATATTTGCATTTTACAATGGTATACTATCATGAAGAAGTGTGAAAAATATGTAAAATACGTGATTTGAAAGGAGAACCCCATGAACATTTTTGGAGTATTATCCATGCTTGGCGGCCTTGCCTTGTTTTTGTATGGAATGAATACAATGGGCGAGGGACTGACAAAAGTTTCAGGAGGAAAATTAGAGAGGATTTTGGAAAAACTGACATCCAGTCCGATCCGTGCCGTGTGCCTTGGTGCACTTGTGACAGCAGTAATTCAGTCGTCATCGGCAACGACGGTTATGGTCGTTGGCTTTGTGAATTCCGGTATTATGAAGCTGTCGCAGGCGATCGGAATTATCATGGGTGCCAATATCGGTACGACGATTACATCGTGGATCTTAAGTTTGTCCGGGATTGAGAGTGACAATTTCTGGATGCAGTTTTTGAAACCATCAAATTTTTCGCCGGTTCTTGCGGTTATTGGTATCATTTTTATCATGTTTATCAATAACCAGAAAAAGAAAGACATCGGTATGATCTTAGTGGGGTTCGCCATTTTGATGTTTGGTATGGAAACGATGAGCGGTGCCGTGGCACCTCTTGCGGATGTGCCGGAATTTACAGGCATTCTTACCATGTTCAGCAACCCGATCCTGGGAATGCTTGCGGGACTTGTGCTGACTGCCGTGATCCAGAGTTCTTCGGCGTCTGTCGGTATTCTGCAGGCACTATGTGCAACCGGTGCGATCACCTATGGAACTGCCTTCCCGATCATTATGGGACAGAACATCGGAACCTGTGTGACAGCTCTTTTGTCAAGTGTAGGAGCAAACCGGAGTGCGCGGCGTGCAGCACTGGTGCATTTGTATTTTAATGTGATCGGAACCGTAGTGTTTATGGTAGGTTTTTACAGTATTCATGCCATTGTGCCGTTTGGATTTGTAGAAGATACGGCTGGTCCGATGGGAATTGCCGTCATCCACAGTGTGTTTAACGTGGTAGCAACGCTGTTACTGCTTCCATTTTCACGAGGTCTTGAAAAACTGGCATATCTCAGTATCCCGGAGACGGAAGAAGAAAAACAGCAGAAAGAAATGGGAACACTTCTTGATGAACGTTTTTTGGAACAGCCGGCATTTGCCATGGAACGTTGTAAAAAAGTAGCAATGACAATGGCAGAAACTGCCAAACGTGGTTTCCTTGATGCGATGAGCCTTCTGGATGAATACGATGAAAAGACTGCTAGAAAAGTGTATCAGAAGGAAGAGGAAGTCGATCATTATGAAGATGAACTGGGAAGTTATCTCGTGAAATTAAGCTCGAAAAATTTATCGCAGCAGGATGCAGAAACGTTATCCATGATCCTGCACTCCATCAGTGATTTTGAAAGAATTTCCGATCATGCGATGAACATCGAAGAGTCTGCGAGAAAGATAAAAGAAAAAGAAATTGTTTTCTCGGATAAAGCAAAAGAAGAATTGAAGGTATTTGAAAAGATCATTCAGGATATATTAAATTTGTCAGTAACGGTGTTCCTGGAAGAGGATTCTGAGCAGGCACGAGAAATCGAACCGATGGAAGAAGTTGTGGATCGATTGACAAAAAAAGTAAAAAAACGTCATATCAAACGTCTGGAAAAAGGAAAATGTACGATGGATGCCGGACTTGTGTTAAATGATCTGGTAACCAATTTTGAGCGTGTGGCAGATCATTGCTCAAACATCGGCGTGTGCGTGATCCAAAGCGAAGAAGAGGCTTTTGACACCCATGAATATCTGGATACGTTAGACAAGGGAAAAGATTCCTGGTTTAATGCAAGATATGAGGTGTATAAACAAAAATATATGCTGCCGTAACTGGCAGAAAAAAGCAGGAAATGCAAGCAGTAATGTTGAATAAAAGAATCCGTAAGCGGAGATACTAACCCCTGTTAAACTACTTACAGGAAAGGGGGAAGGTTCGTGAAATGGATTCGTCTGATCATTGCAGCTGGTATTTGCCTGCTTTTTCTTTTGTCCGGAAAAGAACTTTCTACCGGTGACTGTGAGGAAAAAATTGTACGGTATGTAGCGCTGGGAGACAGTATTGCGGGGGGATATGGTCTGAAAGATGTGCAAAATGACAGCTATGTCGCGCTGGTGCAGAAAAAACTGGAATCGGTCTGCGAAGGAGTGTATGCGTGGAATTTTGGGGAAAATGGATTAAAGAGCAAAGAATTGTTAGTACGCCTTACAGATTCTTCCAATCCGCATTATGAAGAATACAATGAAGCATTGAAAGAGGCGGATCTGGTTACGGTGTCGATCGGCTCCAATGACCTGATGCAGTATTTATCCCAAAGCCCGGATGTGGAAAAACTAAAAAAAGAGGGTGATATGTTGTTTTCCAAAGCCTGTACGGAGTTTCAAGTGACATTGCCTCAGCTGGTAGAAGAAATTGAAAAAAGGGCACCGAAGGCGGAAATTGTTATGAATAATATTTACAATCCCTGCGATGACGTGTCATTTACGATGGATGAGGTCTTTGGGATCAATATCAAGAGTATAGCGAGCCGGTACATTGGAAGATTAAACAACAGTTATGAAGAGATTGAGACCTTGCAAGTTTTTGCAAATTCGGGTACAATAAAAGGAACGCCAAGAGTTCGGATCGCAGATGTGAGTTCGGTTTTTGCAGAAAGCCGGGAAGTGTGTGTCAACCGCATGATCTCGCTGCGTGGCATTGATCCGCATCCGAATAAGACCGGACATGCGCGGATTGCCGAGGAAGTGATCGGGGATCTTGAGAAAGACGGATTTTTTGAAAGGATACAATGAAACATGGAGATAAAAGGTGCAATATTTGATCTGGATGGAACGCTGCTGGATTCCATGTGGGTCTGGAATCAGGTGGATATCGATTTTCTGGGAAAACGTGGATTTGATGTTCCACCGGATTATCCGAAGGCCATTGCCGCGATGGGTTTCCATGAGACGGCAGAATACACGATAAAACGGTTTGGCTTAAAGGAAAAGGTGAAGGATGTGATCGCGGAATGGGACCGCATGGCAGCACAGATGTACCACGAGAGGGTTCAGATCAAACCCTATGTGAGGGAAGTGCTGGAATGGATGAGACAGCAGGGGATTCATCTGGGCGTGGCGACGGCTTCGTACCGAACATTATTTGAGCCGTGCCTCCGCCGAAACGGAGTGTTTGAATATTTTGAAGCGGTTACGGAAACTTCTGAAGTGGAGCGGGGTAAGGGATTTCCGGACATTTACATAAAAGTGGCAGAAAAAATGAACTGTCTGCCGGAAGAGTGCCTTGTGTTTGAGGACATTACAAAAGGCATAGAAGCAGCCGGAAATGGTGGGTTTCAGACCGTTGCAGTATACGATCCGGCAGCGCAGGCAGAGTGGGAGGAAAATAAAGCAAAAGCAGATTTTTATATCAACAACTTTAAGGAATTGCTCGAACCGTCAAGTTTTCTAAACCGGCTGTAGTTCAATCTTGACGGAATGCAGAATTTCGTGTAAAATTAAATAGAGATATTTTTAAAAACTGCCATTTATTGGTAAAGATAAAGGAACGGGGACTGGCATGAAAAGTAAAAATGATGTAGATGTATTGATCAATGGTCGTAAATATACACTCTGTGGATTTGAAAGCGCAGATTATATCCAGAAAGTGGCTACGTATATTAACAGCAAACTTTCGGAATTTCAGAAAAAAGAATACTATGCCAATATGGATATTGAGCTGAAAAATATTTTATTGGCGATTAATATTGCAGATGATTATTTTAAGGTGGACCGCGATGTCAAGTCTGTGATGAAAGATAATGAGCGCAAGGACAAGATGGTTCTTGAGATGAAGCATAAGATTTTGGAGCAGGAGACGGCAGAAGCGGAACTGAAAGAGCAGATTGAAGAACTTCGTAAGACATTGGAGACGTCCGAGAAAAAAGTGGTGGAACTCAATGTCATCAATCAGGAAAACGTTTCCAAAGCAAACGAGGCAGAAAAAAAGGTATCCGAAAGTGAAGCAGAAAAAACTTCAACGAAGACGAAGCTAGAGGCGGCGAACGAAGAAATCGAGCAGCTGAAAAAAGATTTGGAAGAAGCTGCGAAGAGGGAAACATCGCTGCAGGAAAAATATGACAAGCAGGAAGAAAAACTTGCGGATTTCCGTGAAAAGAGCAAAAAAGATCTGGCAGATGCAAAAGCAAAATATACGCAGGATGGCAAGAAATTGAAAGAAAAATTTGAGACAGCAAAAGCCGATCTTGTGAAAAAATATGAAGCAGCAAAAGCCGATATTAATAAAAAGGTGGAAGACGGAACGGCAGAATGGAAAGAAAAATATGAGCAGGGCGAGAGCGAACGCGGAGAATTGAAAGCCAAATTAGAAGCGGCAGAACGCCGTATTACGGATTTGGAATCGAGAAACCGCAGAGGAAAAAGATAAGAACAGAGAAATGGACGGGAAACAGCGGAGACACTTGTTTCTCGTCTGTCTTTCTATGAATGTTTCAGAATGGAGAGAACGATGAGTGTAGAAATATTGGCACCGGGCGGCTCGGTAGATGGGATTTATGCTGCCATGCTGCATGGGGCAGATGCAATTTATACAGGGACACAGCGGTTTTCTGCGCGAGCATTTGCAGATAATCCGTCGGTGGAGCAATTGTGTGATATCCTTGATTTTGCCCATGTCCGTGACAAGAAAATATATCTTACGGTCAATACACTTTTGACAGACGAAGAATTGGAAGAGAATTTGTATGATCTTCTTTTGCCGCTTTATGACAATGGATTGGATGCGGTGATCGTGCAGGATGTCGGGGTGATGCAGTTTATTCATGAGGCATTTCCGGATCTGGATATTCATGCGAGTACCCAGATGACGATTGTTACGGCAGACGGGGCGAACCAGTGGAAACCGTATGGAGTGACCCGTGTCGTGCCGGCGAGAGAATTGAGCATCGGCGAGATTGCACAGATGCGAAAATATACCGATCTTGAGATGGAAGTGTTTGTTCATGGTGCCTTGTGTTACTGCTATTCCGGGCAGTGTATGATGAGCCAGTCAATCGGTGGAAGAAGCGGAAACCGTGGCATGTGTGCTCAGCCTTGCCGCCTTCCTTATCGGTTGTCATCCGGAAAAACCGGATACTATCTGAGCCCGAAGGACATGTGTACGCTCGGACAGGTGGGAGAATTGATGGATGCCGGCGTGGACTCGTTTAAAATCGAAGGTCGCATGAAAAAGTTAGAATATGCCGCCATGACAGCAAGATTATACCGTATGTATGCGGATGCGCATGAGGCGGGAATCCGGCCAAACGATAAAGAACTGGAAAAAGATGTAAAAAAGCTGATGGATCTGTATAATCGTGGCGGATTCTGCAAAGGCTATTTGTTTGAAAAAGACAAAAAAGAGATTATTTATAAAGACAAAAATGGGCATTATGGTGTCGAAGTGGGAACGGTTCTCCGCGTGAAAAAAGGAGAAGTGGTGTATCGGCTGACAGAAGAGATTTCTTATCAGGATGTCCTTGAATTCCGCGATGCAAAGGGCGAAAAACTGTACGAGTATACGGTCAAAAACGGCTGCATTCCACCGGCTGAAGTGACAGCGAGATATCAAAAAGGCTGTGTAATAAAACCGGGGCAGAAAGTGTTTCGTACAAAAAATGCGGTCCTTTTACAGGAAATTGATGAGGCTGTGGAACAGGAAAAGAAGGAAGACAAGCTGCCGGTTCAGGGAACTTTTCAGGCAGAAATCGGAAAAAAAATGCGGCTGCAGCTTTCCAGTGGTGCAGTTTCCTGCGAAGTGACAGGAATCCAAGTCGAACCGGCAAAGGGGAAAGCGGTTTCCGCAGAAGATGTCCGCAAGCGCCTTCAGAAGACAGGGGAAAGTGAGTTTACCTTTTCTTCTCTGGAAGTCTCGGTGGAAGAGGGGGCATTCCTGCCGCTCGGGCAGATCGCGGCGCTGCGCCGGGAAGGATTTGCTGAACTTGGACAGAAAATGAAAGAAAAACAGTTGGAAAAACGTCGGAAAATTCCTGCAAAACGGCCGGAAACGCCGGCAAGATCGAAAAAAACAAAAAAAGAACATTTGTTTGTAAATGTGACAGATTTTCGACAAATTTATGAGGTAAAATCAATTCAATCAGAAGGAAACACAAAAATCCTACCGGTTTTTCCCTTAGAATGGTTCCCGGGAAAGTGCTGGAAAGAGCTGGCCGATACGATGGAAGGTCTTCCTTTTATGATCTCACTTCCGGTGATCTTGGATCTTCCGGCAAGGAAACATTTCCTGCAGATTTGGAAACAATATGGTCAGGAACTGCAGAAAGGAAATCTGGCGGGGATTCTGATTCAGTCATTGGAACATTTGACGATACTAAAACAATTGGAGATCGACCACCTTCCGAGGATTGCCGGACCACGTCTGTATCAGTGGAATGAGCGGACGAGACAGGTATATCAGAAGTTTGGGATGGAAGACCATGTCAGTCTGGCTGCCGGAAGGCTTGCCGTGATGGTGACAAAAGGCTGTGTAAATCAGCAGACCGAAAACTGCCTTCGAACCGGAGGTAAGCCGGTGCCGTTAGAAATTACGACACCGAAAAAAGATGGGTTTGTCTCCGTACCAATTTGTGAATATTGCTGCAATTTCTGCTATGAGAAAGAAGGAAAGGTGCAGGAATTACAATGTGAGGATGACCTGCCGATGGTTGATCTGGCATTGGTAGAGCCTCATGACATTAGAAAGGTTTTGAAACAATGGAACTTTTTATCGTAGAGATGGCACGTTATGTGATCATTTTACTGTTTGCACTTTATACATTTTATTCGTTTCGTGCTTTTGCCGGACACAATAAACAAAGGCAGAACCGTGTCTTTGCTGCGCAGCGAACCTTGACACTGCTTCTGCATGCGTTGATGAGCACAATCTTGATCATGGAAAATAAGGATATTATGTATGTCGGATTATGGGCGGCAGAATTTGCCTTTTATCTTATTTTTATTAAGGTGTATCAGGCTTGTTATAAGGGATTGTCAAAACTGGTGTTGAATAATATGATGATGTGTATGATGGTCGGCTTTGTCATTTTAGGCAGGCTGGCATCGGACTATGCGGTTCATCAGATTATTCTGGCAGCGGCGGCGATGGTGCTTTGCATCTTTGTACCGCTGATTATCGAAAAATTCCGAATTTTGGAAAAAATGGGATGGTATTTTGCCGTCATAGGGATTGTGTTTTTGATGCTGGTTTTTGTGATCGGAGTGGAAAAATACGGATCGAGAAACTGGATCAGTGTCGGTGGAATTGCGATTCAGCCTTCGGAATTTGTAAAGATATTGTATGTGTTTTTTATGGCATCGCTTTTATCCCAGACGACAAAATTTAAACATATTGTCATCATATCGGCGGTGGCCGCAGTTCATGTCGTGATTTTGGTGGCAGAAAAGGACCTGGGTGCCGCTCTGATCTATTTTGTGACTTATATATTTGTGTTATATGTGGCGACGACAAAAGTGCAGTATCTGGGAGCCGGGCTTGCCGGCGGTACGCTGGCTTCGATCGTGGCATATCATTTATTTTCGCATGTGCGGACCCGTGTACAGGCATGGCGTGATCCCTGGGCAGAGATCCGCGGCGGCGGTTACCAGGTGGCGCAGTCTCTGTTTGCCATCGGAACCGGTGGATTTATCGGTATGGGATTAGGAAAAGGACTGCCGGGAAGTGTTCCTGTCGTAGAAAGTGATTTTGTATTTTCGGCGATTTCGGAGGAACTTGGCGGTGTGTTTGCTATCTGCCTTATCATGGTCTATTTGAGCAGTTATATTATGTTTGTAAACATTGCGATGAAGATGAAAAAACAGTTTTATAAACTGACTGCATTTGGACTTAGTGTGGTATTTATCTTTCAGGTGTTTTTATGTGTCGGTGGTGTTACAAAATTTATTCCATCCACCGGAGTGACACTCCCTCTTATCAGTTACGGAGGAAGTTCTATTGTAACGACGATCATTATATTCAGTGTCATACAGGGTATGTATGTGTTAAACGGAAAAGAGGAGGAGAGCCTTGAAGAAGAGACAGAAAAAGAATCTTCCAAACGAAAATCCAGAGGATAAGAAAAAGCACAAACGGATGAACCGCGAGATGGCGACGGTAACGTATCTTGTCATGGCACTGTTTGTCTTTATGGCAGGGTATGTGATCTGGTTTTTGTCGGGGGATACGGACCGGATTCTGAATAACAGTTACAATAAGCGGCAGGATCTGATGGCAGAACGAGTGACAAAAGGAAGCATCCTTTCCGATAGCGGAGCGGTGCTTGCCAAAACACAGAAAACCGGAAGCGGAAATGAAGTAAGAGTATATCCGTATGAGGGTTTGTTTGCCCATGTGGTAGGACGTGCGACACACGGAAAGACCGGACTTGAGGCATCCGAAAGTTATACGATGCTGACTTCCGGTATTAACCAGATGACGGCACTGATCAATGAATTAAAAGGAAAGAAAAATCCCGGAAATGATGTGGTGACGACACTCAATCTGAAAATGTCGCAGACGGCGAGTGAAGCGCTTGGAAGTCATCGGGGAGCTGTGGTGGCTATGGAACCGGACACGGGTAAGATTTTATGTATGGTGTCCAAACCGACGTATGATCCGAATCAGCTGGAGGCGAACTGGGAAAGACTGACCCAGGCGTCTTCGGACAATTCATCGCTCTATAACCGCGCGACACAGGGATTGTATCCGCCGGGATCGACGTTTAAATTGTACACGCTGCTCGAATACATGCGTGAAAACGAGGATTTCAACAAATTTTCGTACCGTTGTACCGGAAAGATCGGAACCGGAGACGGAAGCATCCGTTGTTATGGCAACGAAGTGCATGGAAAGATAAATCTGAAGCAGGCATTTGCAGAGTCCTGTAATGCCGCCTTTGCGCAGATCGGAAGCGGATTGAATACGAAATCCTGGACAAAACTCTGTGAACAGTTTTATTATAATACAACATTGCCGATCAAAGAACTGGAGCAGAAGTCTTCCCGGTTTTCATTGGATAAGGCGTCGACCGGAGATATTATGCAGGCGGCGATCGGACAGGGAACGGTTCTGACGACGCCACTGCAAAACAGTTTTCTTGTAAGTGCAGCATTAAATGACGGGGTGTTAATGAAACCGTATTTGGTTGACCGCATTCAGACGCATGATGGCGATGTGGTTACAAAAAATGAGCCGGAGCAGGCAAAGCAGCTGCTGTCTACGGAAGAGGCAGCTGTCTTGAGAAGATATATGAGGGAAACCGTGACGAGTGGAACGGCGACCGCCCTTTCTGCCGGCAGTTATAAGGCTGGTGGAAAGACGGGATCAGCGCAGTATAAAGCAGGTTCCAGTGATTCTCACGCTTGGTTTGTCGGTTATGCGGTAAAAGGAGAGAAAAAATTGGTTGTCAGTATCGTGGTAGAGGGTGCCGGCACAGGAAGTGCTTATGCTGTGCCGATTGCCAGAAAGATTTTTGATCAATATTTTTAAGGATTGGAAATGGAGGTAAACGGGAATGAAAAAATGGATTTCTAATGTTTTTTTACTCGGTATGCTGTTTGTTTTTGCCACGATTATTCCGGAACGACAGACAAACGCGGCAGAAGAGTATACGTATTATCTTACCATTAACCAAGTGTACCAATATGAAATTACGAAAGAGCAATTTGAGAGCATTCGTGGAAGCTGGGATTCGCTGACAGCAGAAGGTGTGTTAGAGATTGCCAGACAGATCGTGCCGCCGGAGCAGATCCCTTCCCGGGTTACGAATATCGGTATTCGCGCAGTACCAAAAAATAGTGCGGAGGGAACACTTCCGGTCTACCCGTTTGATTCGGAAGAAGATTCGGCAGCGGATAATGATTTTGTTATTTCGCAGGGCATTCTGCTGCGGTATAAGGGAAGTGAGGAAGTAGTGACAATCCCGGAAAATGTCACGTCGATTTATCAGGGCGCCTTTATGCAGAATACGGCAGTAAAAAAAGTGATAATTCCCAAAACGGTAAAAAGTATCGCAAATGCTTCTTTTTATCAATGCCCGAATTTAAAGATTATCGTTTGCGCAGGAAAGGCGGGTTCTGTCGGTTCCTATATGGTGTATCAATGCAATGCCCTTGTAAATATGGTGGCACCGAAAGGGTCTAAGGAATATGCCTATGCAAAAGAACATGAAATTCCGGTTGTGGTCAGTGAAAAAACAGTATTAGAGGCAAAGAAACTTCATCTCCTGAAAGGAGATAAACATACGGTAAAATTGTATAATGCCCTGGGAAGTGTTCGCTGGAGCTCTTCTGCACCGTCCATCGTTGCGGTGGATGTCAAGGGGAAACTCCAGGCAAAAAGAGTGGGAAAAGCGAAGATCACAGCACGATTTGGGGGAAAGAAGCATACTCTTACGGTGCAGGTTCAGACAAAGTCCGAAGACAAAAGGGTAGATCAGGTAATAAAAACCGTGATCAAAAAGGGAATGTCTACGAGGGAAAAAGTGAAAGCCGTACATAATTGGCTGATCCACAATGTCAAATACGATTATGACAATTATTTGCGGGGGACGGTTCCGAAAGTGTCACATACTTCGAAAGGTGCACTTGTGCGCGGTCTGGCAGTGTGTGACGGATATTCTAAGGCCTTTATGAAAATTATGAGAAAATTAAAGATCCCTTGCAGGATGCTCGCCGGGGTATCGGAAGGCGGCGGACATGCATGGAATCTTGTAAAAGTAGGCGGAAAATGGCTTCATGTTGACGTGACTTTTGACGATCCTATCGTAAATGGCAAAAATACAAACACGAGACCACGATATACGTATTTCCTAAAGACGGATGCCCAGATGCGCAAAGACCACGCCTGGTAATTATTTGCAAAAATGAGCAAAGTCTTTTGGCGACATATTTTCAGTTTTTAAGAAAGCCCGGTAAAAGGTAGAGTAATCACTAAAACCGGTCTCCAGATAAACCTTCGACGGAAGCGCGCCGGAGGTTATTTTTTGCTTTGCCATACTGATCCGTTTCAAAAGGATGTAATTGTGTATCGTAAGAGAAGTTTGTTTTTTAAACAGTTTTGTCATTGTAAACTTATTGATATAAAAGCGCGCAGCCAGATCATCAAGCGAGAGAGGACTCGCATAATTGTCATTGATATAGGAGAGAATCTTGTCAATAACCGGATTTACATGCGTCACTTTTTTAGGTCCCATATCCATAAAAATATGCTTGTTGATTAATGTTACAAGTTTTGTAATATCGGAGCGGTTCATCATTTCTTTTTCGAAAATTTCCTGATTTTTATTTTTGTAAATCGCTAACATTGCCTCATAAATCTGTTCATAATCATTTTTATCCGCAATATGAAAATGAAAGCGTTTTTCTTCCATTGCCATTTGAAGTGGCGTGAGAAGAGAATGTTCATTGAACTGGAATGATTTCAGACATGGCTCGGAAATATACATATAAATGCGGTCATAAATCTGATCCGGATTTTCTGGTAAAAGCTGGTGAATGGTAAAAGGAGGAATCACAATAATATCTCCGCGGCGTATATTGTAAATCTTGTCTTCAATGGCAAGTTTTACAGAACCGGTGCGGAAGATATAGATTTCATAAAAATTATGAGTATGTGCCGGAATATCCGGGAAGTGCTCATTTGTCGTCTTGGTTGCCTCATAATAATAATCGCCGGTCCGAGGACGTTCTGATTCTCTTAATATATATCGCATGTGTTTCCTCCAATCCATCTTATGCGTTGTAATCATTTTCTATAATGCGATTATAAAAAAAGCATTGTAAAATGTCAATAGTTTGCAATACGACAAGTAAAAACAGACAATATCTGCAATGTAGAAGTGTAAATATGCAATCGAAATTTTAACAGAGACGTAGTACAATGGGAACATCAATACGAAAAGGAGATGAGTATTTTGTATCAACAAAAATGTATGGGGAAACGAGGTCTGGCGGTAGTTTTGAGCCTGATTCTGCTTGGTGGCAGTATCGGTACGGCAGCACCCGGAGTTCAAGCCCGAAAAACAGAAAAAGTAACGGTGAAAAACCCGGAAATCACGTCACTTGCTTTGAAAAAGGGAGAGAAATTCCGGCTAAAAACAAAAGGAAATGCAATATTTCAAAGTACAAACAAAAAAGTGATAACAGTTACAAAAAAAGGAATGATCCGGGCAAAAAAAGCGGGAAAGGCTTCTATCAAAATTAGAAGCAAAAACGCCAAGAAATGCAATATAAGATTGCAGGTAAGGGTTTACGGGAAATTTACGAAAGTCAAAAAAGTAACAGTAAAACCAAAGCAGATTTCACTTAAAATCGGAGAAAAGAAAAAAATCACGGCTTCGTATACTCCGAAAAAAGCAACAGTAAAAAAAGTGATCTGGAAATCAAGCGATAAAAAAGTTGCAAATATTGACAAGTCCGGGAAAATTACGGCTAGAAAAGCCGGAAAAACAAAAGTAACAGCGTATGCTGCGGATGGCAGAGGAGCAAAAGCAGTCTGTAAAGTGACAGTGAGTGAGAAGAAGGAAGTCAAAACACAGACAACATCACCGTCTGCTGCTCCGGAAACGACAGCACCTCAAGTGTCGGATCAGGTGACAATTGCAGATACGGCACAGTGTTTGACTCTTTATGTGGATGGAAAAGCAAAAGACAGCGAGGGAATCCAGCTGGTTGCAAAGTCCTTTGCGGAAGATGTGGCATTGGTTTCAGAATCCGGACAAAAACCACAGATTTGCACGGAAAACCCAAAGACCGACGGAGTGATGCTGATTGCCGGTTCGGTTGGAAACAATGAGCTGATTGATTCTCTGGCAGCACAAAGGAAAATAGATGTGTCAGATATTACCGGGAAGCGGGAATGTTACCGGATTCAGGTGGTAGAACAGCCGACAAAGGATATAAAAACAGCCATTGTAGTGGCGGGAAGTGACAAAAGAGGAACCATTTACGGAATCTATCATATTTCGGAAATGATGGGAGTATCTCCGTGGGTATACTGGGGAGATGCTGCACCGGAGAAAAAAAGTACGATTACACTTTCGAGCAAGGAATTAAATGTAACATCCAAGGAACCTTCTGTGAAATACCGCGGAATTTTTCTGAACGATGAAGCTCCGTCTTTGACAGGATGGGTAAAGGAAAAATTCGGAAATTACAATGAAGACTTTTATGAACTGGTATATCAGTTGATTCTTCGTTGTAAAGGAAATTATCTGTGGCCGGCGATGTGGTCGAATTCATTTAGCGAGGATGGAAAACAGGCGCCGGAAGCAAATGCGGAACTTGCGGATAAATATGGGATTATCATGGGAACATCTCATCATGAACCAATGTGCCGCGCCGGTGTGGAATGGCAGAGAAGTTATAAAAAATACGGATCAAGCAATGCGTGGGATTTTTCCCAAAATGAACAAGCAATTACTGATTTTTGGAAAGGCGGTATTGAGCGGAACAAATCTTATGAAAATGTTTATACATTAGGCATGCGTGGAGAGGCAGATTCTGCTTTGAGTGGTTCTGTGGCAGAAAATATTGAACTTTTGAAGAAAGTTATTATGACACAGAAAAATATATTGAAGGAAAACGCGCTCAGTGAGGCACCACAGGTTTTGACTGTCTATAAAGAAGTGGAAGATTATTGGTATGGAACAGATAAAGTCAGTGGCTTGAAAGACTGGAGCGAACTGAACAATGTAACCATCATGCTTTGTGATGACAATTTTGGAAATATGCGGACCCTTCCGACCGGAAACGATATTAATCGGCCGGGCGGCTGGGGAATGTATTATCATTTTGACTATCATGGGGGACCTACTTCGTATGAATGGGTCAATACGGTGGAACTTAGTAAAGTATGGGAACAGATGACGATGGCATACGATCACGGAATTGATGATATCTGGATTGTAAATGTCGGGGATCTGAAACCGATGGAAATGAATATTTCTTATTTCCTGGATCTGGCTTATGATTATGAGGCCTGGGGAGAAAATGGAGAAGATAAGATAGAACAGTATCGCAAACAATGGGTGCGCCAGCAATTTGGGAAATCCATGAGTGAAGATACCGTGGACGAAATTACTTCGCTTTTAAAAGAATATACTTGGCTGAATGGTTCCTGCAAGCTGGAAGTCCTTTATAATGGAACCTATTCTGTGACAAATTATAATGAGGCAGAGAATGTCCTTACACGTATTCAGGCAATGATAGAAAAAGCGGAAAGAGTAAAGAAAGAAATTCCGGCGTCTTTACAGGCAGCCTATTATCAATTGGTTTATTATCCGGTTGCAGCATCGGCGAATGTCGGAGAAATGCAGATATACAGCGGATTTAACAACCGGTATTACGAATTGGGAAGTACAGCGGCAAATGTCTATGCCAAATTGGTAAAGAAGACGATCGCGCGGGATAAGGAATTACAAGATGAATATAACAATAACATGCCCGGGGTTGGAAATAAATGGAAAAATATGATGAGCTCTCCGCATGTCGGTTATGTAACATGGAATTCCGAAGGATGGTCGTATCCGGAGGTGAAATACACCGCTCCGGAAGGCGATGGTGCAGCGATGCTGGTGGAACTTGAAAACGATTCCAATGTGTACAGTAAGGGAAAATGTGCACTGGATGATTTTCATGATATCAGTCAGGAAAGTCAGAGAATCCGTTTGTTGTGCGGCGAGGGAAGCGCTTTTCATTATGAAGTTCAAACCAGTGATGACTGGATCACGGTTTCTAAAAAATCCGGTTATGTGACGACGATAGATTCGCTGGATGTGAGTATTGACTGGAGCAGGGTGTCAGAGGATAAGACAGGAACCATCGTGATAAAAGCAGATGATAACACGGTTTCCATCGCGGTAACAGCAAAGTGCCATAATATACAAAATCTGGAAGAAAAAACGTATGTGTATGCAAACGGTTATGCTTCTATGCTGGCAGGAAATTATAGCAGACTGGTGAGCGGAAAAGACGGAGCGTCATTCCGAACCATTGAAAATTATGGAAAGATGGGGCAGTCCATCAAGGCATTTCCAACCACGGTTTCCTTTGCGGAAGATGTCAAACAGGCACCTTATGCCGAGTATCAGGTACAGGTTCCGAAAGCCGGAAAATACAAACTTACGGTATATACGGCACCGTCCAATAACATTGACAGAACACAGGTTAGCCTCCGGTGTGGAATTGGTGTTGGAGACGGAGAAATCCAATTGGTGGACAGCATTGATTCCAATTACATAGGAGGTACTTCAAACGACTGGTCGAATACCGTAAAGGCAAATGGCCATAAAAAAGAAGTTACCGTATCACTGAAAGAGGGTGTGAACACGATCCGATATTATGCTGTGGATCCGGCAGTGGTATTACAGAAACTGGTGATTTCGGAACAGTCTGTAAAAAGTTCACATCTTGGGCCGCAGGAAAGTTATTATGTGGGAAAAACGGTAAAAGCCACACAGAACCGTACCGCGATTACCAATACGTTGTATAGTATTCCGGGAAATATTGATCTACAGCAATGTGCAGCAAAAGAAGGAGATTCTTATTCGTATCCGGCAGTTGTGGGAAAAGCAGAGACCTATGAGATTGGATTGGAAGCAATGGCAGAAACGGAAGCTGTGGCAAAACTGTATTGGAATAACACAGACCTTGGAAGTATTACCATTGGCACAGAAAAGAAAGTGTATTTACTGGAAAAAGATGTTGCGGCAGTGCAGGAAGAAGGAACGTTACGGGTTGAAATTACATCCGGCGAAGCATGTTTGTATCAGATTGTTTCTTCTGTAAAAGATACGACACAAAAAGAGCCGGTAACGATAACGGCTTCTTCCGGTGTCGAAGGGCATGGACCGGACTATGCTTTTGATGGAAAGAACAAAACAAGCTGGAAGGCTGTGGAAACAGATCAGTCGTGGATTGCGTTTGATTTTGGAGCGGAGTATTATATTGATCGATATTCAATCCGTCAAAAAGGAGAAACGAAAACACACTACCAGTTCCAGATATTGGAAAATGATGAATGGAAGACCGTATCTGAAAAAGAGAGCGTGGAAGACAATAAGATTATCTTTTTGCAGGGGAAAACGCCGGTTAAGGCGCAAAAGGTAAGATTTGTCTTTACGGGAGATCAGGTGGAAATATCGGAAATCCGTCTTACTCCGTACGATAACTGGACCTTGTCTGGCAGTAACACGATTACAGTGAAAAAGAAAGACGGAAGCGATTATCCGATAGACGAAGCAGTGACCGGCGCGATTACAGATGGTGACAGGATCACCAATGCGATGCAGGCGGAAATGGGATCCAGCTCAGACAAAAGCCGCCATAGTGTTACCATCAAGATGGATCAGAAACAATCGGTGGATACGGTGCGTGTGATCACATCACAGGCGGAAGAATGTGCAGAGCCGGGAAGCGGTAGTATTCCGGATCTGGATATGACATCGGAAAAAGCACAGTATTCCTATCGTGTTCTTTATCAGGATGAAGCGGGAACATGGAAAGAAATAGGAACAACAGTAAAACCGGGCAGCGGTTATTCTAAAGTGTTTAATGAATTCACTTTAAAGCAGCCCGTTCAGACAGATGCGGTGAAGATTGAAATCTACACCAGTTACTGGGTGCGTCTCGTGGAATGCGAAATAGCGAAAAGTCACAAATTCAGTCCCTTTGTGTCTGAACAGAAAAATTATTAAAAAAGTTTAGAAAAGGTATTGACAAAATAGATAATGGATGGTAAGATATTGATTGTTGTGAGGCAAACATTTCACACATGCGGATGTGGCGGAATGGCAGACGCACAAGACTCAAAATCTTGCGGGGGTGACCTCGTGTGGGTTCAAGTCCCACCATCCGCACGAAAAAGAACTTTGGTAGAGAACCAAGGTTCTTTTTTTATGGTTATGAATAAAGAACTGCTGATCCCATGTGCAGGGAAGAGCAGCTCTTTTTTGTTCGAATATTTACTTGGTAATTCGTGTACCACGGCGGCCACGGATGAGATGATAGGCATCATCGAGATTTCCGATGATCGCGGTACGTTCTTCTCCTAAAGTGACAAACGATACACAGGCATCAATTTTTGGAAGGGTAGTGATCTCATCAAAATGTCCTTCATCCATCAAATGGATCGCTTCTTCGGAAGTCAACGCATCGATCGGTTTTCCGTCGGCTTCCATCTGATCCCGTGCGGTCAGAATGAGAAGAGTAGAAGCGTCTAACATGTCTGCGAGTTTAGCTGCTGTGTAGTCTTTTTCGATAACAGCGCTGGCACCTTTTAATTTGGTGCCCTGTTCCATAACCGGAATACCGCCGCCTCCGGCAGCAATTACAATCTGACCGGCATCGACAAGTGCTTTTACGGCATCGATTTCATAGATATCGACCGGACGTGGTGAAGCAATGATCCTTCGGTAAGAGCCATTTTCTTCTACAACGTGGTTTCCTTTTTCTTCTTCTGCTTCTGCTTCCTCGGCGGTCATATAACGTCCGATTACTTTGGTAGGGTGGTTGAATGCCTTGTCAAAAGGATCCACGCGAACCTGGGTGATTACAGTGGAAACCGGCTTGAAGATACCGCGGTTCAAAAGTTCTGAGCGGACGGCATTCTGCAGGTCGTAGCCGATGTAGCCCTGGCTCATGGCACCACATAAAGACATCGGTGCTACGGTGTAGCGTTTGTCCAGTCTTGCAAATTCGGTCATGGCGGTCTGAATCATGCCGACCTGAGGACCATTGCTGTGTGTGATGACGATCTCATATTTGGCTTCTACGAGATCGGCGATGGCTTCCGCTGCTTTTTTTACATTTTTCTGCTGCTCCGGAAACGTTTCGCCAAAGGCATTTCTTCCAAGAGCGACAACAATTCTATTATTTTTCATGTGGGTGTCCTCCCTGGTATTTAATGTACAATCTCAGACTATTATTATAGCAAATCTGCGGACAATAATCAACAAGAAGAAAGACAAAAAAGAAGTTGAAAAAAAATGCCATGTGAGTTATACTATTAATAACATTTGATGAGTTTCGAAAATACATTATGGGGCAAGATAAAGAATCCTTTCGGATAGAGAATCACGAATCCGGGATGCGAAAAAAAGTAAAGGAGGGGGTAGCTATGAAACTAGAATTTCTTGGGGCTGCTCACGAAGTGACAGGAAGTTGTCACTATCTTGAAATAGGCGATAAACATCTTTGTGTAGACATTGGTATGGAACAGGGCAGAGATTTGTTTGAAAATCAGAAAATTCCTGTCAATGCGGCAGAAATTGATTATATACTGCTTACCCATGCACATATTGATCATACGGGACTTTTGCCCATGCTTTATGCCAACGGATTCCGCGGACAGGTATTTGCAACCAAAGCGACTGCGGAACTTAGTGCGATCATGCTGCGTGACAGTGCACATATCCAGCAGTTTGAGGCAGAGTGGAGAAACCGGAAAGCCAAACGTTCCGGTGGGGAACCTTATGTACCTCTGTATACGATGGAAGATGCACTTGCGGCGGTAAGGCTTCTGATTCCCTGTGATTATGATAAGAAAATTAAATTGTGTGATGGGATTACGATTCGGTTTACGGATGTCGGACATTTGCTTGGATCTTCTTCGATCGAAGTGTTTGCTGCCGAAAATGGAGAATCCAGAACGATTGTATTTTCCGGAGATCTCGGAAATGTCAATAAGCCGATCCTGCGGGATCCGATTCCGACACACAGTGCAGATTACGTAGTCATGGAGTCTACGTATGGAGACAGGTATCACGGAGATACACCGGATTATGTTGCGGAACTGGCTGAGATCATTGAGCGGACATTTGCCCGTGGCGGAAATGTTGTCATTCCTGCATTTGCGGTAGGAAGAACACAGGAACTTCTGTATTTTATCCGCCAGATCAAGGAACAGGAATTGATTACAACAAATCCTAATTTTGAAGTATATGTAGATAGTCCTCTGGCCGTAGAGGCGACAAGTATTTTCGGAAAAAATGTGAAAGAATGTTTTGATGAGGAAGCAAAGGCTTTGGTAGAAAATGGAATCAATCCATTGAGTTTTAAAGGCTTGAAACTTTCCATTACCAGTGATGACAGCAAGGAGATCAACTTTGATCCCAATCCGAAAGTCATCATTTCCGCATCGGGTATGTGCGAAGCCGGAAGAATCCGTCATCATTTAAAACATAACTTATGGAGAGAAGACAGTACCATTGTCTTTGTAGGATATCAGGCAGTAGGAACTCTTGGACGTTCCTTGTTAGAGGGAGCGACAAATGTAAAATTGTTTGGTGAGCCTGTGGAAGTACGGGCAGAGATTGTAAAGATATCCGGTATCAGCGGACATGCAGATAAGAAAGGTTTGATTCACTGGGTTACCGGTTTTGATGAAAAACAGCCGAAGCGTGTCTTTGTGGTGCATGGAGAAGATCAGGTGTGCGACAGCTTCGCAGAATGCCTGGAAAAAGAACATGGCCTGCCGGCGACAGCACCTTACAGCGGTACGATATTTAATCTTATCACAGGTGAGTTTGACTATATCGCAGAGCCGGTTTATGTAAAGAAAAAAGACGGAGCAAAGAAACGTGCAATGGATGTATTTGGACGTCTGCTCCTGGCTGGCGAACGCTTGATGGCAGTCATTCGAAAGAACGAAGGACTCAGCAACAAAGAGACAGCCAGATTTACCGATCAGATCAACGCATTGTGCGACAAATGGGATCGGTAGTGAGTTTGAAATTATGTGATATTCCAAGGGTCAGGTGGAAATTGTCCGCATAAGATGTGGAGAGTTTCCACCGGGAGATTCCGGTATCATATGATATAAATATTTAACTTTCAGGAGGGTATTAAACATGAAATTTTTTGTAGACACAGCAAAAATTGAAGACATCAAAAAGGCAAATGATATGGGAGTAATCTGTGGTGTAACAACAAACCCATCTTTGATCGCCAAAGAAGGCGGAAGAAGCCAGGAAGATGTATTGAAAGAAATCGCATCCATCGTTGACGGACCAATCAGTGGTGAAGTAAAAGCGACAACAGTAGATGCAGAAGGCATGATCGCAGAAGGTAGAGAAATTGCAAAACTTCATGAAAATATGGTAGTTAAAATTCCTATGACAGTGGAAGGATTGAAAGCTACCAAAGTGTTGGCAAGTGAGGGAATCGCTGTTAATGTAACATTGATCTTCACAGCAAACCAGGCACTTCTTGCAGCTCGTGCAGGAGCTGCTTACGTATCTCCATTCTTAGGACGTCTGGATGATATTTCACAGCCGGGAATCGATTTGATCGAATCCATCGCAGCTATTTTTGCAAACTATCCGGAAATTGATACTGAGATTATCGCAGCAAGTGTACGTAATCCGATTCATGTTACAGATTGTGCATTGGCTGGTGCAGATATTGCAACCGTTCCATATGGTGTTATCGAGCAGATGACAAAACATCCATTGACAGATCAGGGTATTGCAAAATTCCAGGCAGATTATAAAGCTGTATTTGGTGAATAAAACTAAAAGGAGATAGGTGTATGAATACGTTAGAATTAAAGAAAATGGCTAACGAAGTTCGTAAGGGTATAGTAACTGCTGTACATAGTGCAAAATCCGGACATCCGGGTGGCTCTTTGTCCGCTGCAGATATTTATACATATTTGTTCTTCGAAGAGTTGAATATCGATCCAAAAGATCCGAAAAAACCGGATCGTGATCGTTTTGTATTGAGTAAAGGACATACAGCACCGGGATATTATTCCGCACTGGCTCACAGAGGATTTTTCCCGGTTGAAGATCTGACGACATTGCGTCATACCGGATCTTATCTGCAGGGACATCCGGATATGAAACACATTCCGGGTGTAGATATGTCAAGTGGTTCTCTGGGACAGGGAATTTCCGCTGCAGTAGGTATGGCACTTTCTGCAAAATTGAGCAATGAAGATTATCGTGTATATACGCTTCTTGGAGATGGTGAGATTCAGGAAGGCCAGGTCTGGGAGGCTGCTATGTTTGCCGGACACCGTAAACTGGATAACTTTGTGGCAATCGTTGACAACAACGGTCTGCAGATCGATGGTAAGATTGATGACGTATGTTCTCCTTATCCGATCGAGGACAAGTTTAAAGCATTTAACTTCCATGTGATCAATGTCGATGCACATGATTTTGATGCATTGCGCAAAGCATTTGATGAAGCAAAAGCAACCAAAGGAATGCCAACTGCCATTATTGCAAAGAGTATCAAAGGAAAAGGCGTTTCTTTCATGGAAAATCAGGCAAGCTGGCATGGAACGGCTCCAAATGACGAGCAGTATGCACAGGCTATGGCAGATTTAGAGAAAGTAGGTGAATCCCTGTGAGTGAAGTAAAAAAAATAGCAACTCGTGAGAGTTATGGAAATGCACTTGCAGAGCTTGGCGCAGAATATGAGAATCTCGTAGTTCTGGACGCTGACCTTGCAGCTGCGACAAAAACAGGAATCTTTAAGAAAGCTTTCCCGGATCGTCATATCGACTGTGGAATTGCAGAGTGTAACATGATGGGAATCGCTGCCGGCCTTGCGACAACCGGTAAAATCCCATTTGCAAGTTCTTTTGCGATGTTTGCAGCAGGACGTGCCTTTGAGCAGGTTCGTAACTCCATCGGTTATCCGAAATTGAATGTAAAAATTGGTGCGACACATGCCGGAATCTCCGTAGGAGAAGATGGTGCGACACACCAGTGTAATGAAGATATTGCTTTGATGCGTACGATCCCGGGAATGGTTGTTATCAACCCGGCCGATGATGTCGAGGCAAAAGCAGCAGTACGTGCCGCTATCGAGCATGAGGGACCGGTATACCTTCGCTTTGGAAGATTGGCAGTGCCGGTTATCAATGACACACCGGATTATAAGTTTGAACTTGGAAAAGGTGTTGTTCTTCGTGAAGGAAAAGATGTAACGATTATCGCTACCGGACTTCCGGTATCCGAATGTCTTGCAGCAGCTGACAAACTGGCAGCCGACGGCATCGATGCCAAAGTGATCAATATTCATACCATCAAACCATTGGATGAAGACTTGGTCGTAAAAGCAGCAAAAGAGACCGGAAAAGTGGTTACCGTAGAAGAGCATTCTGTAATCGGCGGTCTCGGAAGTGCAGTTTGTGATGTACTCTCCGAAAAATGTCCGACACAGGTAATGAAGATCGGTATCAATGATACCTTTGGTGAATCCGGACCGGCCGTAGAACTCATTAAGAAATATGGCTTGGACGCAGACAGCATTTACGAAAAAGTAAAAGCATTTGCCAAATAGAGAGCCTGAATAGTTACAAATAAAGAAGAATAAAAGAACCTAAACGATGGGAAACCTCAAAGTTTAGGTTCTTTTTTTGCGGATTTCGTGGAAATTTTTACAAAAGTATGGTACGATAGTAGGTATCAGACCACAGAATGGAGGAGTTTCATGAATTATCAATGCAAACCATTGAAAAAAGGGCGGTCGTACAAAGTGACGGTGCCGGGATCCAAAAGCATTACGAACCGCGCATTGCTGCTGGGAGCATTGGCAGAGGGAAAGACGTTAGTGCGGGGAGTGCTTTTCAGCGAGGATTCCCGTGTGTTTATGAAAGCATTGGAGGAGATTGGATTCTCCGTGAAAATAGACGAAGAAAAAAAAGAAGTAGAGATCGAAGGACTTGGCGGACGTGTGCCGGCAGGCCCGGAGAGAAATGTGTATGTCGGAAGTGCAGGGACGGCAGCCCGCTTTTTGACGGCGATGCTTGCGCTTTCCGGGGAGCATTTTCTGGTGGAGTCCTCCGAGCAGATGAAGGCAAGACCGATGGAGCCGCTTTTGCGTGCGCTGGAGATGCTCGGAGTAACGTTTGAATATTTAGAAAAACCGTATGCATTTCCATTCCGCATCTGCGGCAGAGAGGAAAATGGGGTGCGGGAAGTGGACTTGAATATCGATGCAAGCAGCCAGTTTCTGAGTGCGCTTCTTCTCAGCGGAGTGATGTGCAACGAGGGACTGCAGATTCATCTGACGGGGACAAGGGATGCAAGATCCTATGTGCACATATCCATGAAGATGATGGAAGAATTTGGTGTTCATGTGGAGCAGACCGGAGAAAACAGTTACTTTGTGGCTCCGGGACAGACGTATCGGTGTGAAAAAGGCAGTTATCAGGTGGAACCGGATGTGTCCGCAGCCTGCTATTTTTATGGAATTGCGGCATTGACAGAAAGCCGTGTCAAGGTAATGCATGTGCATTCTGACAGTACGCAGGGAGACATTCGATTCCTCGATGTATTGCGAGAAATGGGCTGCGGTGTCGAAGAGGAAAACGATGGCATCGTAGTAAAAGGACCAAAAAACAGAGCATTGCACGGCATTCATGTAAAAATGACAGATTTTTCCGATCAGACGATGACATTGGCGGCAATCGCTCCGTTTGCAGAGGGGGAAACCGTCATTGACGGGATAGAACATATCCGTAGACAGGAATCGGACCGGATCCGAGGAATTGTGACAGAACTTACCAGACTTGGCATCCGATGTGAGGAACGGGAAGATGGAATGACGATTTATCCCGGAGAAATCACCCCGGGAGAAGTGGAGACTTACGATGACCACCGGATGGCGATGGCATTTTCGCTGATCGGACAGGTTGTGGATGGCATTGTGATCAAAGATGCCGGGTGCTGCAAAAAGACATTTGAAGATTACTTTGATGTATTGACAAACCTTGATTTAGCATCTAAGATAGAAGAATAAGACAGCGACGAAAGGATAGAAGACGATGAAAAAAATAATCGATGTATTACAAGAAGTGATGGAAGGCGGATTTGAGCAGGCCGGCTATGATAAGAAATTTGGATTTGTAACCGTTTCCAACCGCCCGGATCTCTGCCAGTATCAGTGTAATGGTGCGATGGCGGCAGCAAAACAGTACAAAATGGCACCGTTTCAAATTGCGGAAAAAGTAGTAGAAGCAGTAAAAGAGAACGATATTTTTGAAAAAATAGAGATGGTAAAACCGGGATTTATCAACATAACCGTAAGCGGAAAACTGCTTGTGGATTTTGGAAAAGCCATGATGACAGAGGAAAAATTTGGTATTCCGGCGCCGGAAAAAGAGCGCACGGTAGTCATTGATTACGGTGGAGCCAATGTTGCAAAGCCACTTCACGTAGGACATCTGCGTCCGGCAATCATTGGAGAGAGTGTAAAACGTATCTGCCGCTTCATGGGAGATAAGGTGATCGGAGATGTGCACTTGGGTGACTGGGGACTGCAGATCGGTCTGATCATCAACGAAGTACGTCATCGTCAGCCGGAACTTCCGTATTTTGATGCTGATTTTACGGGAGAATATCCGAAAGAGGCACCATTTACGATTTCCGATCTGGAGCAGATCTATCCACATGCGAGCGGATATGCGAAAGAGCATGAAGATTACATGCAGGAGGCACAGCAGATCACAGCGCAGCTGCAGGAAGGACATCCTGGATATATCGCCTTGTGGCAGCATATTTTGTCTGTTTCGATTGAAGATTTAAAGAAAAATTATGATAAATTAGACGTTCATTTTGACCTTTGGAAAAAAGAGAGCGATGCCCAGCCTTATATTCCGGATATGGTAGAAAAGATGAAGGCAGACGGACTTGCGTATATGAGCGAAGGTGCACTGGTTGTCGATGTGACCGAAGAAGGGGATAAAAAGGAACTTCCTCCGTGTCTGATCGTAAAATCAAACGGTGCTTCCCTGTATGCAACGACTGACCTTGCTACAATTGTAGAACGAGAGAAATTGTTCCAGCCGGATGAGATCATTTATCTGGCAGATAAACGCCAGTCTCTGCATTTTACCCAGGTGTTCCGTGTGGCAAAGAAAGCAAAGATCACAAGACCGGAAGTCGGACTTGTATTTATCGGTTTTGGAACGATGAACGGAAAAGACGGAAAGCCGTTTAAGACGAGGGATGGCGGGGTTCTCCGTCTGCAGGCACTTCGTGAACAGATCAATGAAGAAGTGTATAAGAAAATGATGGAAAACCGTGATTATGAAGAGACAGAGGCGAGAGAAATCTCCGAGACAGTTGGTTTGGCTGCTCTGAAATACGGGGATCTTTCCAATCAGGCATCGAAAGATTATATTTTTGACATTGAGAGATTTGCTTCCTTTGAGGGAAATACGGGACCATATATCTTATATACGATCGTCCGCATCAAATCCCTTTTGGCAAAATACAGCCAGAATGGCGGCAGTGTGACAGAAAAAGGGGAAGCAGAGAAGCTGATGACACCGGACAGCCGGAGCGAGATTAATCTGTACCTGACACTTGCCAAATTTGGCGATATGATGCAGGCTGCCTACAAGGAAAAAGCACCACACAAAATCTGCCAGTTTATTTACGAATTGAGTGAAAACTTTAATCATTTTTATCACGAAAATTCCATCCTTGCAAATGAGGATGAAGAGAGAAAAGCATCGTATATCCAGCTTTTGATCTTAGTGAAAAATGTGCTGGAGCAGTGTATCGATCTGCTTGGATTCCAGGCACCGGAAAAAATGTAAGAAAGTCGAGGCGTGAGTTCATGTATCGGGAAGTATCGAGATTGATCATGTATGGAAATCTGGGTCAGGATGAAATTTTAATGCGACTCAGTGATATTTTTAAAGAAATAGAAGAAGATAAAGAATGTGCACAGAAAGAAGCTCATGTACGGGCTCTTTACGACCAGATCTACCGCATTTTGGATCTGGCGACAAAGTATGGCTTTGATAATAATTTGTGGCAGTGCTACATCGCCTATCTGCTTGCCACTGATGAAAATCCGTTTAGTGTGATCTGTGAAAAAGTGGGAGCAAAGACAGACGATGCCGCCAGTGTCAATCAGATTGTGAAACAGGATATGGAGTGCTTTTACAAATTATTCCATTTTGATTTTGAGGCGATTGAGACACTTTTGGAAGTGAAATGTTTTTCCATTTTGACAGAGTATCATTCGATGGCAAAAGCAGAAAATACATACAATAAGAGTGTCAGTGAGAAAGTAAAAGAACTTGCGGGAGAACTGAGAAAAGCAACAGATGCGGAAGGTTTCTTTGACATTGTGACGAATTTTTACCGGGTTTATGGCGTTGGTAAATTCGGATTAAATAAGGCATTTCGTGTGACACATACGAGCAACGGAGAATTGAATCTGGCTCCGATCACGCATACAAGTGATGTGACATTGGAACATCTCGTAGGATATGAGATTCAGAAAAAGCAGCTGGTTGACAATACCGAGGCATTTGTGGAAGGGCGAAAGGCAAATAACTGTCTTTTGTTTGGCGACAGCGGAACCGGAAAATCCACTTGTATCAAGGCAATATTGAACCGATATTATGATCAGGGTCTGCGCTTGATCGAAGTGTACAAACACCAGTTTCAGGATCTGTCTGCTATCATTGAGCAGGTGAAAAACCGCAATTACAAATTTATTATTTATATGGACGATCTGTCATTTGAAGAATTTGAGATTGAATACAAATATTTGAAAGCGGTGATCGAGGGCGGCTTGGAAGTGAAGCCGGATAATGTGCTGATCTATGCGACTTCGAACCGTCGTCATTTGATCCGCGAGACGTGGAGTGACCGCTCGGATATGGCCAATGATGAGTTGCATCGTTCTGATACGATGCAGGAAAAATTGTCGCTGGTGGCCCGCTTTGGTGTCAGCATCAATTTCTCCAAGCCATCCAGAAAAGAATATGAGGATATTATTCTTGGGTTGGCGGCAGAAAATCCGGATATCCGGTTGTCGAAAGACGAACTTCTCCTGCAGGCCAATGCATGGAGTGTACGAAATGGTGGATATTCCGGCCGTGTAGCGGAACAGTTTATCATTCATTTGAAATCGATAGAATCTTAGAAAGGACAGGTGGCCTTATGTGGGAATGCTTTTTCCCGGATTCGCGCGCTGTCTCTGCGTATGAGATTGCTTACGAAACGTATTATGAAAAAGGATATCGGGGAATTATATTTGATATTGATAATACGCTTGTCGAGCATGGCAGAGATGCGACAAAGAGAGCGGTGGAATTATTTGAAAAACTGCATGAGATCGGTTTTGCGACGGCATTGCTTTCCAATAATAAAAAAGAAAGAGTGGACCGCTTTAACAAAGAAATTGGCACACACGTGGTCTGGAAGGCCGGAAAACCCGGCAAAAAAGGATATCTTCTCGCAATGGAAAAGATGCATACGACGAGAGAGACAACATTGTTTGTCGGAGATCAGCTGTTTACCGATGTATGGGGCGCAAAAAGGCTGGGAATCCGCAATGTGCTCGTAAATCCCATTGATAAAAAAGAAGAGATTCAGATTGTGTTAAAACGCTATCTGGAGCGGATTGTTTTGAAATCGTATGAAAAGCAGTCCGGATTGGAGATGACAACAAAATGAAAGAATTTTTAGAACAGTATAAATTGAATGCGGTCCTTGTTCATACCCCTGCCAATATGCGCAATATCAGCGGTTTTACAGGAGAAGGACTGGTCTATGTATCCAAAGAAGATGCCTGGATCCTCACCGATTCCCGTTATACGATTGCAGCGGCAGCGGAGAGCAGAGGTTTTGAAGTGCTGGAATATAAGAGAAATATGCAGCAGTACCTTGTGGAAAAAATTGTAAAGGAACATCCGGAACTGGCGGAAAAAACGTTTCGCATCGGATTTGAAGATGCCGTTATGACGGTAGAGACCTATCGGACATTGGAAGCGCTGTTTGAAAAGATGAATCTGAAGCAATGGGAACTTGTTCCGCTGCATAAAAAATTAGATAAAATGCGCCAGATCAAAACACCGGAAGAAATTGAATCGATAAAAAAAGCCGAGGCGATCGGGGATGAGGCCTTTACCAAAGTGACAGACTGGTTGACAAAATGTTATCGGGAAAAAACGTCTGTCACGGAAAAACAGGTAGCGGCGCACATTGAGTTTTATATGCGGGATGCCGGGGCTGAGGGAACGAGTTTTGATACGATCGCGGCAAGCGGAATCCATTCTTCGATGCCACATGCCGTGCCGACGGATAAAGTGCTGGAAGAGGGCGATTTTCTGACGATGGATTTTGGCTGTCTTGTCAATGGATATTGCTCCGATATGACGCGTACGATCGTGTATGGCAGAGCCGATGAAAAACAAAAGGAAATTTACGATGTCGTTTTACAGGCGCAAATGGCGGCACTGCATGCGATAAAGCCGGGGATGACCGGAAAAGAGGTCGATGCCATTGCCCGCGATGTCATAAAAGAGGCCGGTTACGGTGACTGCTTCGGTCACAGCCTCGGCCACAGTGTAGGACTTGAAATCCATGAGACTCCTTGCTTTTCTCCGAGAGAAGAAAGTGTGATTGAGCCCGGAATGGTCATTACGGTAGAACCGGGAATCTACGTAGAAGGATTTGGCGGAGTACGCATCGAAGACGTCGTCGTGATCACAGAAAACGGCTGTGAAAATATCACACATTCCCCAAAAGAAAGGATGGAAATACAATGACAAACAGACCTAAGATCTGTATCCCGATTACTTCTGTAACGAGGGATGAGATTACGGAAACCGCACGGAAATTTGCCACCCTTCCGGCAGAAATGGTGGAATGGCGTGTGGATTTTTTTGCCGGATATGAAAGAGAGATTCCTGCAGTGACGAAAGAATTGAAGGAAATTCTTGGAAATAAGGAATTGATTACGACAATCCGTACGACGCACGAAGGCGGCGAAAGCAACGGAGACCGTTTCCCATATAAAGAGACGATCTGTAAGATTTTGACAGAGGGAAAAACCGATTATATCGATGTGGAAATCTATCGCGGGAAAAATATTGTGTCAGAGGTTGTTTCGAAAGCGAAAGAAAGCGGAGTAAAAGTGATCGGTTCGTATCATAATTTTGAAAAAACCCCTTCGGAAGAAGAGTTGACGGCTGTTTTAGAAGAAGCACGTGAACTTGGTGTGGATATTGGAAAAGCAGCCTGCATGCCGGCAGGATCCGACGAAGAGCAGTGGGAAGATGTCATGCGGCTTCTGTCTGTTACGGAGAAGATGCATGAAAAGCATCCGGAATTTCCACTCATCACGATGAGCATGGGAAAAGCCGGAGAGATGTCAAGATTGTATGGCGGGCTGTATGGCTCAACCGTATCGTTTGGCTGTGCAGGAAAGGCTTCTGCGCCGGGTCAGATTGAACTGGATGCTATGACGGAGGTCTTTGACAAGATTTACACCGGAGGAGATCAGATCAGTCTGATTGGGTTTATGGGGGTAGGAAAATCTACGATATCCCGTAAACTTCATGAGCTTACCGGCCGTCCGGAAGTGGACACGGACAAGCGCATTGTGGAAGAGCAGGGATGTCCGATTTCCCGGATTTTTGAGGAAAAAGGCGAGGCGTATTTCCGCCGGTTAGAGACAGATCTCATCGATGAACTGGGAACCCTTCCGCCGGGAATCATTTCCTGCGGCGGTGGAATGGCACTTCGCGACATCAATGTGAAAAAGTTACGTGCCATCGGAAATATCGTACTTTTGACCGCAACGCCGGAGACCATCTATGAACGGGTGAAAGCCAGCACTGACCGTCCATTGTTAAACGGCAACATGAATGTGCCTTACATCCGTCAGTTGATGGAAAAACGCCGCCCATTTTATGAAAAGGCAGCGACCATCCGTGTGGCGACCGATGGAAAGTCAGCGACGGAAATTGCCGAAGAAATTATAGAAAAATGCAAATAATATCAATTCTATAGAAAGTTTTTCTTGAAAAAATCATTCAATTATAATAAAATAGTGAGTAGATATATTGCTTTTATCAAGAACAATACTTGCAGAGGAGTTCTGCATATAGAAAAATTTAGGAGGAACTGTTATGATTTCAGCAGGAGATTTTAAAAACGGATTGACAATTGAGATTGATGGTGTCGTATACCAGATTCTTGAATTCCAGCACGTAAAACCAGGAAAAGGTGCAGCATTCGTACGTACAAAATTGAAAAATGTAGTGGATGGTGGAGCTGTAGAAAGAACTTTCCGTCCAAATGAAAAATATCCTCAGGCTCATATCGACAAGAAAGATATGCAGTATCTGTATTCTGAGGGAGATATGTACAACTTCATGGATATGGAGACATACGATCAGATCGCATTGCCGGAAGAGACCGTAGGCGATGCTATGAAATTTGTAAAAGAAAATGATATGGTTAAGATGGTTTCTTACAAAGGAAACATTTTCTCCGTAGAGCCACCGATGTTTGTAGAATTGGAAGTAATAGAGACAGAGCCCGGTGTAAAAGGCGATACTGCTACAAACGTTACCAAACCAGCTACGGTTGAGACTGGTGCACAGGTAAATGTACCGATTTTCGTAAATCAGGGCGACAAGATCCAGATCGATACACGTACCGGTGAATATTTGAAACGAATCTAATTTAATGGATAGAAATTAGAACGATAACCCTCTTTACCATGTTTTGGTAAGGAGGGTTTTGATATTAACGGAAAAGAGAAGTCAGATAAATCGACAAGACGTAGTAATCAAAACCGTGATGATGTGGTTTTGATTGCTACGATTGACAAATAAAATGAGCTACTTTATAATAATTATAGACGACGGCGAGTATCGCAAAGAGTGTGGTGGACGCCGTCGCTATTATGTATACAAGTATGTTTTGATTTTTTTGGAGGATTGACATGGCTATAAAAATAATTGGAACGGGAAGCTATTTACCGGAAAATGTAGCAGATAATCATTTTTTGTCGACAATCGTGGATACGAATGACGAATGGATCAGCCAGCGTACCGGGATCAAAGAACGGCGGCTGTCAAGTGGAAGCAAAGAGGGGACAACCTATATGGCGACGCAGGCAGCAAAAAATGCGATGGAAGATGCCGGTGTGACGGCGGAAGAAATTGATCTCATCATCGTGGCTACGGTTTCGGCAGATACGTATGTACCGAATACTTCCTGCCAGGTGCAGGGAGAAATTGGAGCGATTCGTGCGACCTGCTTTGATCTGAATGCAGCTTGTTCCGGATTTTTATTTGGCTTAAATACAGCAGATGCCTATCTGGAAACCGGGATGGCAAAAACGGTTCTTGTTATCGGTGCGGAAACATTGTCGCGTGAAGTGGACTGGTCTGACCGCAGTACGTGCATTTTGTTTGGTGATGGCGCCGGTGCTGCCATTCTGCGTAAAGTGGAAGGAAAAGGCGGTATCCTTGCGAGTGTAACCGGTTCTGATGGTACACAGGGCGAGGTGCTTACGTGTAAAGGACGTGGAATCCAGAATCCATTTTACAAGAGCCGCAGAAAGAAAGATTATATTCAGATGAATGGACAGGCCGTATTCCGTTTTGCGGTAACGACGGTGCCAAAATACATCAAACAGATTTTGAAAAAGACGAATACGGAAGCAGATGAGATCAAATATTTTGTACTCCATCAGGCAAACCGGCGTATCTTGGAATTGATCGCCAAACGTCTTAAAGTAGATATGGATAAGATTCCGATGAATCTGGATCATTATGGAAATACGTCATCGGCAAGTATTCCAATCCTTCTTGATGAGCTCAATAAAAATAACCTTTTGGAAGCGGGAGACAAATTAATCTTGTCCGGCTTTGGCGGTGGACTTACGTGGGGAGCTGTTTTGCTTGAATGGTAAGAGTAAGATACAGATTGACCTGATTACCGGATTTTTAGGATCCGGAAAGACGACATTTATTAAAAAATATGCGGCCTATTTTCTAAAGCAGGGAAAGAAAATCGGAATCCTGGAAAATGATTTTGGAGCCGTCAATGTAGATATGATGCTTTTGCAGGATGTCATGAGTGACTCGTGTGATGTGGATATGATTGCGGGAGCCTGTGACAAAGACTGCCATCGGCGCCGAATGAAGACAAAACTGATCGCGATGGGGATGCTCGGATATGACAGAGTATTGATCGAGCCATCCGGGATTTTTGATGTTGATGAATTTTTTGATATTTTGCATGAAGATCCGCTCGAACGCTGGTATGAGATTGGTAATGTGATTGCCATTGTGGATGCTTCCATGCCGGCAGGAATGTCGAAAGAAGCAGAGTATCTTTTTGCCACACAGATTTCTTGTGCCGGGCAGATTGTTTTCAGCAAATGTCAGGAAACGACGTCAGAACGTATCGAGCAGACGATACAGCAGATGAACGCGGCGATGGAACAATTTGGCTGTAAACGGCGTTTTCAGAAGGAAGACATTCTATTAAAAGATTGGGAAATTCTGGAAGAAAATGACTTTTTGAAAATAGCATCCGGCGGCTATACGACAGACCGTTTTGCAAAATTGTGGTTCGAAAACGAAGACGCATTTTCGACGCTGTATTTTATGGAGCCGACGGTTTCCTCGGACAAGGTTTCGGAGATTACGGATCGTATTATGAACAATTCGGCTTGTGGAAAGGTAATCCGTATGAAAGGTTTTTTTAAGACTCCGGAGGGAACCTGGATCGAGTTAAATGCGACGACGGAGAACAAGAAAATAGAGCCGATCAAAGAGGGCCAGGAAGTGGTTATCGTAATCGGAGAACATTTAGTAGAAGAAGAGATACGAAAGTATTTGTATGAGGAGCCTGCCCGGTAGAGAGCAGGCTTTTCATGAATCGCAATATGTGCTAGAATGAAAGGTGGAAAGGTTGGTTTTTACGATGAAAAAAGAAGAAAAAACAAATGTAATGCGTGTGTTAGACGCGAAGAAAATTTCCTATCAAAGTCATAATTATGTGGATTCCGGTGCAATCAGCGGAACAGAAGTGGCAAAAGCGCTGGGGCAGAATCCGGATGCGGTATTTAAAACATTGGTTACCGTAAGTAAAGCGAAGAAATATTATGTATTTCTGGTGCCGGTCGAAAAAGAACTGGATCTGAAAAAGGCGGCAGCCTGCGCCGGTGAGAAAAAGATAGAGATGCTGAAAGCCAAAGAACTGCTTGGACTTACCGGATACATCCACGGCGGATGTTCGCCGATCGGCATGAAAAAGTTTTTCCCTACGTTTATCGATAAAAGTGCAGCAGAGCAGGAGACAATCTGTTTCAGCGGCGGAAAGATCGGATTTCAGGTGCAGCTCAGCTTAGAAGATTTGAAAAAAGTGATCCGGTTTGAACTGGCGGATATTGTGGAGGAATAAACAATAAGTTATAATACCTATTTCCCCGGCATAAGTTAGTAAAAAACGCCGGGGTTTTATTATGGAACCAAATTCAATAGAAATAGAAAAAGAAAAACTCATCTTATTTACCAAAGTGGGGGCAATCGTTCTGACTTCGCTGCTTCTTTTGGCTACCAGCATTCATTTTTATCCGCAGACAGTGGCGACATTGAATACGAAACTCGGACAGGGAATCGCGGCAAAAGAACTGCCGATCTATTGTGTAGATAAAGGGGAGGAAAAGAAGATTTCTCTTAGTTTTGATGCTGCGTGGGGAAATGAAGATACGGCTAAAATTTTAGAAATTTTAAAGAAAAACAATGTGCGGGTTACCTTTTTTATGACGGGAGGCTGGATTGAAAAATATCCGGATGATGTGAAGGCAATCGCTGCCGCAGGGCATGATCTGGGAAATCACAGCGAAAATCACAAGCAGATGTCTCAGCTGTCAGCGGAGCAGTGTAAGGAAGAATTGTTGAAACCACATGAAAAGGTAAAGGCATTGACGGGAAAAGAGATGATCCTTTTCCGGCCGCCGTATGGGGATTACAATGACAATTTGATCCGGGTTTGCCGGGAGATTAATTATTATCCGATCCAATGGGATGTGGATTCGCTGGACTGGAAAGATTATGATGCCGATACGATCGTGCGCCGCGTTACAGAACACAAACATCTGGGAAATGGTTCTATCATTTTATGCCACAATGGAGCAAAACATACGGCGGAGGCATTGGACACGATGATTAAGACGTTGAAAGAGAAAGGATACGAGTTTGTACCGATTTCAGAATTGATCTTAAAAGATAATTACGAGATCGATACGGAGGGAAGACAGCATAAGGCAGGATGAATTTATGGTTGTATTCTTAAGCTGTTTTATGGTATGATAGGGTTAGTACATAAGGTGAGGTGAATAACATGATTAACAGAATCCATTTGGAAATGATTAAATTGTATCGCGGGGATCCGAAGAGAATCCAGCATTTTTGCAAGGTACACAGTTATGCAAAATTAATCGCAGAAACGGAAAGAGTCGATGAAGGGGATGTCTTTGTTATCGAAATTGCGGCATTGACGCATGATATCGGCATTCGTGTGTGTGAGGAAAAATATGGTGATTGCAATGGAAAATTACAGGAGCAGGAAGGACCGGCTCTTGCAGAAGAATTGTTGACGAAGATTGAAATTACCAAAGGCGTGATCCGCCGGGTGAAGTATTTGATCGCACACCATCATACCTATGACAACATTGATGGAATTGATTATCAGATTCTTGTTGAGGCGGATTTTCTTGTAAATTTCCTGGAGGACAATGTGCCAAAAGAAAATATAAGAAAAGTTTACGAAACGATATTTAAGACTGAGACGGGAAAGCAAATGTGTGAAGAAATGTTTTTGCAATAAAAAGGATGACTGTCATATTGAGAGCAATGTGGCAGTCATTTTTTATGTGACGCATAAAAAAGATAGAGAATAGAGAGAAAAAATGAAACACACAAGAGAATTGACGCAAGGAAATATTTTAATCGGGCTGTGGGCCTTTGCCGTGCCGTTGATGCTTGGCAATGTGATGCAGCAGTTATACAATCTGGTCGACACGTGGGTGGTCGGCAAATATATCGGGGAGCAGGCGTTGGCGGCAGTAGGAGCTTCCTATACGCTGATGACATTTTTGACCTCGGTGATCATTGGACTTTGTCTTGGCGCCGGAGCTTTTTTTTCGATGGCATACGGAAAAAAAGACTGGGATGCCTTTCGAAATGGTTTGGTCATGTCATTTACCGCAATCAGCGGGCTGGCACTAATCGTGATGGTGGTTGTATATTTATTACTGAATTCTATTATACAATGGCTTCAGGTACCCCAGGAAACGTTTGCGGATATGCGGACCTATCTGGTTTACGTGATGGCAGGTTTTTTTGCGACATTTTTATATAATTATTATGCCAATGTACTGCGGAGTGTAGGAAATTCCGTGATTCCTCTTGTGTTTTTGGCGGTTTCCGTCGTGTTGAATATCGGACTGGATCTTTTGTTTGTTATCCCGCTTCAAGGGGGCATTGCCGGGGCTGCGGTGGCGACCGTTATCTCGCAGTACATATCCGGGATTGGGATGGGCTTGTATTTTATCAAAATGTATCCGGAATACCGGCCGCAGAGAAAAGATGTCCGATGGAATGGAAAGAATTTGAAGCAGATTATGTCATTGTCCGGATTTACGTGCTTGCAGCAGTCAGTAATGAATTTTGGAATTTTGATGATACAGGGATTGGTAAACAGTTTTGGCGCGGTTATTATGGCTGCATTTGCGGTGGCTGTAAAAATAGACACGATCGCCTATATGCCGGTGCAGGATTTTGGAAATGCATTTTCGGTATTTGCCGCACAGAATTTTGGTGCCGGAAAGAGAGAGCGGATCCGCGAAGGAGTGAAATATGCGGTACTCAGCGTCGTGGTTTTCTGTGTGATCGTAAGTTCGCTGGTTGTTTTCTTCTCGCATTCCTTGATGAATTTATTCGTGGATGCAGGGAGTGCCGTATCCGAAGCGGGGGCATGGTATCTTCAGATCGAAGGAGCCTTTTATGTGGGGATTGGAATATTGTTCCTGCTTTACGGATATTTCCGCGCAGTCAATAAACCGGTGGTATCGGTTATCTTAACGGTGATTTCTTTGGGAATGAGAGTAGCATTGGCGTATGGATTGACGCAGATCGCCGGTGTGGGAGTGACGGGAATCTGGATATCGATTCCGATTGGATGGTTTTTAGCAGATTTCGCCGGCATTATTTTTTACCGGCGAAACCAGTATTGACGTAACTATTCAGGCCCCCTCTCCCACGCATTCGCATTTCGAACACTTCGTGTTCTTTCTCGCCTTTGACAAGGCTAAAAATGCTCATATGGGGAGGGGAGCCCTATTAGGATCTAAATGTATGAAAATCAAAGCCTCTTACGTGCAAGCACGTCGATTCATTGATTTTCATACATTGGATCCTGAATAGTTACGTTTTAACGTACGATCTTGCGGATCTGAGGTACAATCTGTGCTGCGATTACGGCTTTTACCACATCCAAAACGATAAATGGCAGGAATCCGGCTACAAGAGCAGGAACGAGAGCGATATCGCTTACGACCATCATCCAGATGCTGCCGAACAGATCGACAAAAGCGGCAGAAAGAATGGCGATAATGGTATAAAGAACACGGTTGTATCTGCGTGTGCAAATCAGAGGAACCAGCGCAGCTACGATAAGAAATGCGATGCTGTAACCACCCCATGGCCCTAACACGTAACCGATGCCGGAAGCTCCGCCGATAAGAACCGGAAGTCCCAAAAGTCCGAGTAAAAACCAGATCAAATTGATCAAAAAGGATTCTCGTATGGAAAATACCAAAGCGACAAGCATTACGATAAAATTCAATGCCGTAATGTGGGAGCCGTTTGGCAGGGGAATACTGATGTAAGCAGATACGCACAGTACCGCTGCCATTAAAGCGATTGTCACAAGAGACTGCGCGGAATGTGCAGATTTTGCTGTTGTCTGAGTTGTTTGTGTTTGTTCGTTCATAATGTCCTCCAAAAAGTTATTTTCTTGCTCCATTATAACGAGGATAAAATGAAATGTCAACCAGTTTTTGAGAAAAGGTTGACATTAACGAAAAAGCTTATTATACTGATAATGTAACTATTCAGGACTCCCATCGCCCTCATTCGCATTTTCGAACACTTCGTGTTCTTTCCCGCCTTTGACAAGGCTAAAAATGCTCATAAGGGGGTGGGAGCCCTATTAGAACCACTGTGCAGAAAACAATGTTTCTTACGTGCAAGCACGACAATCCATTGTTTTTGCACAGTGGTCCTGAATAGTTACCTGGTAATAAATATCAATGTTTTCAGGAGGAAATGTCATGGACAATAAGATTGAAATGTATAAGGAAATGGTGTTAAAAGGAGAAAAGTTGGAAAAAGAACAGGCGATGGAACTGCTGACCGTGGATCTGGATGAATTATGCAAGGCGGCAGATGAGATCCGAAAAGCCTTTTGTGATAATAAATTTGATATGTGTACAATCATTAATGGAAAGAGCGGGAGATGTTCGGAGAATTGTAAATATTGTGCGCAGGCAGCCTGCCATAAGACAGAAGTGGAAAACTATCCACTTCTTTCCACGGAAGAGATTTTGGAAGATGCGAAAAAGATAGAAAGCCAGGGCGTGCGGAGATATTCGATCGTAACATCCGGAAAACGGCTGAATGCAGCAGAGGTAGATCAGATGTGCGAGTGCATCAAGAAACTCCGGGAAGAGACGAATCTTCACGTATGCGGCTCCTTTGGTCTTCTTGACAAGGAAGCTTTCGGCAAATTAAAAGAAGCCGGTCTTACAAGAGTACATAACAATTTAGAGACGTCGCGAAGGTATTTCCCGGATGTCTGTACGACGCATACGTTTGATGACAAGATTGCAGCGATCACAGCCGCCAAAGAGGCCGGATTGGAAGTATGCAGTGGTGGAATTATGGGAATCGGAGAGACGATGGAAGACCGTATTGATATGGCATTGGAAGTCCGCAGACTGGGGGTGCATTCGGTTCCGGTCAACATGCTCAATGCGATCCCGGGAACCCCATACGAAAATGAACCACCGCTGACAACCGACGAGATGCGCCGGATCGTGGCGGTTTACCGTTTTTTTCTCCCGGATGCCTTTATCCGTCTTGCCGGCGGAAGAGGCCTGATGGAAGACAAAGGCCGTGGATGTATGGAATCCGGTGCCAATGCGGCGATTTCCGGTGATATGCTTACGACATCGGGAATTACGGTAAAGACAGATTTTCAACTTTTAGGAGAACTTGGTTATGAAATTGTCGATTGACAAAGAACTTGACTGGTTTCGAACCCTGGCAGGAGGATTTTCTGTTTTTTCGGGGTATGACGGCTATGAGATCGCCCGGGTGGAATTGGAGCGGGGCATCAAGGAAGAGCTGCCTGGCTGCGAAGAAAAAAAGCGAGACCGTTATGCCACACTAAAACTGTCAAAAAATGGAAAGCAAATGACGATGAAACTGATCCGTCCAAAAGAAACCGTGGAGCAGATTTTGGGATCACGGATGGAAGAGGCACATCCGGTGAAAGAAGGGTCTCGGATGGAAAAGCCTGAGACAGAGGGCGGGGAGAAACAAAGCTGGTCTGCCGCTGACATTCAAAACTTTACGGAGGCAGTTGGAGATACCAATTCCATCCATCTGGGAGAACAGGCCGTCGTACCGGGACTTTTGATGCTGGAAACGATGCTTTTGGAATGTGAGAAACAGGAAATGGTGTGGAAGAAGATTAAAATGCGGTTTTACAAGCCTGTGTTTGCTTCACAGCCGGTTTGGATAACTCGGGAAGGGATGGAAATTACAGCCCGGACAAAGGAGGAAGACGTATGCTGGAAAATGTGGTTGTCGTAGGAGGATACCGCACCTATATCGGCAAGGAAAACGGAATCTATCGGCATATTCCGGCGGAAAAACTCGGTGGACATATTTTACATAAATTGTCAGAAGATTACGGGGCGCCGGGTCTTGTACTCGCAGGAAATGCGGTGGGAGCCGGGGGGAACATCGGAAGACTGATGGCGTTAGAAGCCGGGATACCGGAAGAGGTTCCGGCGTTTACGATCGACAGCCAGTGTTCGTCCGGTCTGGAAGCCATTGTTATGGCAGTGGCAAAGATCCGGAGCGGTCAGCAGCAGGTGGTCTTTGCCGGCGGGGCAGAAAGTTCCTCGACGGCACCGAGGCGCATGGTTTCGGAAAATCACCCGGAATACAATGGAGAAAAAATTTATATGGCAGCAAAATTCTCGCCCGGAGAATGGCGGCAGGATGCGATGCTTTGGGGAGCGGAAAAGACGGCAAAGATGGCGGATGTTTCCAGAGTGACCTTGGATGCCTGGGCAATGCGCAGCCATGAACTGGCGGTCAAAGCCAGAGACGCGGAAGTGTTTGAAGATATTATTTTTCCGCTTGGAACGGAAAAGGAATGCGATCAGGGAATACGGCGAACTTTATCCAAAGCATTTCTGGAAAAGATTCCCACACTTTATGAGAATGGTGTGACGACGGCGGCAAATGCCTGTGGTACGCAGGATGGAGCGGCTTTTGTCGTGCTGTGTGAGGAAAGTTATGCGAAAAAGAAGGGCTGGAAACCATGGCTTCGTTTTGTGGATATGGTGGAAGTAGCAGGAAATCCGGAAATGCCGCCATTGCTTGTAAACAAAGCATTGGACAAATTGTTTGAAAAGACTGGGAGGAAACCGGAAGAGATTGCTGCTTACGAGTGCAATGAGGCATTTGCGGTGATTGATGAATTGTTTGCTAAAAAATATCCGGCGTGTGTACCGGCTTACAATGCCTGCGGAGGGGCATTGGCATATGGACACCCTTATGGGGCGACCGGGGGAATCCTTACGCTGCATCTGGCAAAGCGCCTGCAGCAATGTGCGGAAGATAACGTGTACGGAGTGAGTGCGATCGCGGCGGCCGGTGGACAGGGAACTGCTATTTTATGGAAGAAAGTGTGCGAAAAATGAAAAATTTTTATGAGATGATACGGGAGCAGGAGGCGGACCGGCTCGCTCTGATAGAGGAAGGAAAAGAATATACTTATGGAGAACTGGTAAAGTTGTCGCAGGAGAAAGGAAACCGGCTGAGGCTGGAAAAATCGGAGAAAAAAGTGATTTTCTTTCGTGAAAAACGGATTTTAGATCAGCTTGTTTCCTTTTTAGGCTGTCAGGCGGCAGGAAAGATCCCGCTTCTTGTGCCGGAGGATGCAAAACAATTGCCGGAGATCGGAGAAGTGCCGGAAAATGCCTGCATGGCAGTGATGACTTCGGGGAGTACCGGAGTGCCGAAGGTACTTTATCGAAGGTATGAGAGCTGGGCGGATTTTTTTCCGGTTCAAAATGAGATCTTTGGTGTGACTCCGGAAAGCCGGATGTTTGCACAGGGAAGTCTCGCGTTCACCGGCAATCTGAATCTTTATATGGCACAGTTTTCCATCGGTGCGGCGATAGTCGCTGCCAATATATTTGATCCCCGCAGATGGGCGGAATGGATCGAAGCATATAAGTCGGATGTCGTCTATCTGATCCCTCGTAAACTCCTGTTTCTTCCACAGTGTATCAAGAAGCCGGTTACAACAGTTCGGCATATTCTCGCCGGATCCCAGAGTATGGGAAGTGAAGAAGCAGAAAAACTGCACCGTTGTTTTCCTAATGCCGATATCGTTCTTTATTATGGAGCCAGTGAACTCAATTATATCACGTATCTCCGGCAGGATCAGATGACACAGGAGAAAAACTGCGTGGGAAAGCCGTTTCCGGGCGTGAAGGTGTCAGTAAAAGACGGCGAAATCTTTGTCACGACACCCTATCACGTGGAGGGCGCCTTGTGTCCGTTCAGCCTGAAAGATCTTGGCCATATGGATGCGGCAGGAAATCTGTATTTTGATGGAAGAAAAGACGATATCGTCAGCATACGGGGACGCAAGGTATCACTTCTTAAGATCGAGGGAGCCTTGGAGGACATTCCGTTTATCGGGGAGGCAATCGCTGCGGTCGTAGAAAAAGAGGGCGAAAAACGGGTGGCAGCCTGGGTGACACTGTGTGGCAGCGAGGTTTCGGCAGAATATGAGAAACAAATCTATGCGCATTTGAAACAAACCCTTGCCAATTATGAGCTGCCGTTTTGCTGCAAGATAGTGGGAAAACTTCCGCATACAGAAAGTGGAAAAAAAGACCGAAAAGTACTTGACAAAGTGTGATAGTTCTGCTATGATTGCTATCACAGTACGGGCTTGTACTGGTTTCGACAGGCCGGCTGAAGATGGAGAAGCTATCCGTGGACCGTGACCACGTTAAAACATGGATTAAAATTAAACGCTGAAGATAATTTAGCATACGCTGCCTAATGGCAGCTGTCTGACTTAAGGCACCTACACTTTAAGACCCAGGCATCAACGATGTAGGAAACGACATGCATTAAGCTTTGCGTGCATGGGCGTATCATGAAGCTACTAAAACCTGAAGGGTGTTCATTCTCGTCAGGCGGAGGGAATGTAAAAAAATGAACTATGATAGTAGAAGTACATGGGATTCCGGTTTGGACGCGGGTTCGATTCCCGCCAGGTCCATGTTTTGTCATGAGGAGGGACCCGCCGCAGGTGGGAGGAGTCCTGATGACCAATTGTGGTAAGGAGGGACCCATCGAAGATGGGAGGATTCCTTATCACGCAGGCAGACGCCCACGAACGAAGTTTGTATATTATGGCGTCTGCTATTTTTGTATAAGGAGGAAGGAGGCCATAGGATGGATTATGCAGTAACATTGGAATTTGATAAAGAGACCGAAAAAACAATTCAGAATCTTATTGATGAGGTAGCAGAGAAAACAGGCTGTGATTACATGAAACAGATAAATATTCCACCTCATGTAACGGTTTGTGCTCTTGTAAGTGATAAGGAAGAAGCGTTACTTACAGAGATGGAAAATATTGTAAAAATAATAAACAAAGATGTGATCTGGTTTGCCAATATTGGCGTGTTCAATCCACTTGTAATTTATCTTGGTCCGGTTCTGAATCAATATTTACAGAATACGTGCGGTCTGGTAAATGAACGGTTATTAAAGTATGCTGATGTTGGTAATAGAGGGCAGTATCTGCCAAACCAGTGGGTTCCCCATGCAGCAATTGCAGTAAAACTGACTCCGCCTGCCTTACAGGAGGCGTTTGCTATTGTACAGGAAAAATTTACTGCATTTCAAGCAACCGTTGAAAAAATTATCTTAGCAAGAACGGATCCATATGAAGAACTTTATTCATGGAAATTAAAATAAAAATTATTTGTTATGAGAGGGATATACTATGTTTTTCAAAAAAGATAAGTCACGAGTTGTCGATAAGAATCCGGATGAATTACCGGGGGGTAAGGAAAAAATCATTTCACAGGGGGTATTTAGTTTGAAAATAGATATTATCGGTTCGGTTGCAAGTGGAAAAACAACGCTTGCAAAAAGAATTTCAAAGAAATATGGTATTCCGTATTATGAAAAAGACAATATTGTCTGGAAGAGAACTTTGAATGGAGACGTTAAAAGAAATCCGGAGGAACGAGATAAATATTTTTATGATATTATATGTGAAAATAATTGGATTGTAGAAGGAGCACCGAGAAAAATTTTGAAAGAGAGCTTTGGATGCTGTGATTATATTATTGTATTAGATGAATACACAATTATAAGAATGATAAGAGTATTTAAACGATGGATTAACCAAAGAAGTGGAAGAGAGTCTTATAATTCAAAACCAACATGGAATTTTTTGTGGTGTAATATTAAATGGGTTTTGGACTTTAACCAAATGAAAAGAGGATTATTGCAGGAATTGAGCATTTTTGCTGAGAAGGTAAAAATATTTAAACATTCAAAAGAAGCTTATGAATTTGTTATCAAAAGTTTTCCACAGATTTAGTTTAATAGAGGTAGTGATCATGATAAGAAAATTACAAAAAACAGATGTAATTAAAGTAGCAGATATATGGCTGGATTCTAATATAAAAGCACATGATTTTATCCCTGCACAATATTGGAAAAGTAATTTTGAATTAGTAAAACAACTGCTATTACAGGCAACTGTCTATGTTTATGAGGATAATCAAAAAATACAGGGCTTTATAGGAATGAATGAGGAATATATTGAGGGCCTTTTTGTTTCGGATGAAATGCAATCGCAGGGGATAGGTAAAATTTTACTGAATTATGCAAAGGGTAAAAGAAACAAATTATTTTTGAATGTATACCAAAAAAACACACGTGCAATATCCTTTTATCAAAGAGAAGGATTTGAGGTTCAGTATAGTGGTTTGGATGAAGCTACCGGGGAAAAAGATTATGTAATGACATGGCAGCAGAAATAGAAATTTCAGGTTTTTTATCCGTGATGTGTTTTTATTTCAAAATAAGAGAATAGCTGATTGTGCCGGAGGTGAATTTTATGTGGTTTTGGTGGTTTATGTTAATATGCGATATGATAATTCCTATTTTTATGGTTATTGCAGGAAGAATGATGTGGAAACATTGCCCAAAACATATAAATGGTATGGTGGGTTACAGAACAATTCGATCAATGAAAAATATGGATACATGGAAATTTGCTCATGACTATTGTGGAAAACGTTGGTGGAAAATAGGATGGATAATGATTATACCATCTGCTTTGATGCATTTTCCGTTATATCACGGTGATGAGAATACGATTGGGATTGTAGGGGGAATTCTTGTAACAATTCAATGTGTTATTTTGATTGTATCAATTTATACGACAGAGAAAGCTTTGAAAAAACATTTTAATGATGATGGAACACCTAGATAACTTCCAGTTTGGAGAATTGAGAAAATCGGAATTTTACGCATAGGAAGGAGAAAAGATTATGGGCAAATTATTTTCGATTATTGGATATTTGGTATTAGGTATAAGTAAAAAAAAAGAATATATTATAGCTACAATTCTTACATTAATGATGACTTTCATAGAGATGTCGGCATTACCTATGGTGTTATTTTGCAAGATTGAAATAGCAGATATACAACCTATATATATTGCATTGATACTGAACTTTTTAATCGCTTTTGGTATTTGCTTTATATTCAGAAAGGTAATCTTGAAAGATTGGGTATTCGGATTAACAAGTAAAGGAGTATTATCAGGACTAAAAAAATATGGACTTCCTATGATACTTGCATCTGTGATAGTGTCTGGTTCATTCATTGTAGGACTACAACCATTTGATAATAAACCATCAGTATTAAGGGTAATAACAGAGGGCATTGTATATTATATTGGTGTAGGCATTATGGAAGAATTATATTTACGAGGCCTACTGCAAAATTTAATTGAAAAATGCTTTGGCTTAAAAAAGGGTACTTCATTGTATGCAATACTGATAACTTCAGTACTTTTTGGAATTGGTCATGTTTTCGGAGCATTGGGACAACCTGTTGCAACTATTGTTTGTAAAGTGATTTGGAACATAGGTCTTGGAATATATTTTGGAACAGTTTATGTAAAAACACGTAATTTGTGGGTTCCTATCATTTTACATTTTATAGTTAATGTTGGAACTGCAATAATATTCTGTTTTACCACAAGCATTGAGTATCCAATTATGGCATTAATAACTTGTTTAGTAGCGTATTCTGGTTTGGGCATGTATGGGATTTCTATATTAAAAAAGACAAATTAGGAAATTCTAGTTTGTAAAACTGACTATCATTATGGTATAATAGAAATATACAAATTAGAATTGACCGAATAAGTTAATCGTGCCATATGGCTTGATTATAAATACAAAGATAAAAACGCAATGTACATTAAAAATGTACTAGAGCTGGTAGGTAGCCCAGCCGTCCTATGCAAATAGGGTAAGTAACCTGCCCCTCCGGGTTGTCCATTCTTTGTTCAATTCATTTTAGGAGGGATTCTTATGGACAAAGCAAGTGGAAAACTGACGGTATATTTTGAAGAACCATTTTGGGTAGGTGTATTTGAACGTATTGAAGATGGTAAACTATCTGTGGCAAAGGTAACATTTGGTGCAGAACCAAAGGATTACGAAGTGCAGGAATATATTCAAAAATACTATTTTAGTTTGAAATTCAGTCCGGCTGTTGAAACTGTTGTAAAGGATATAAAAAGAAATCCAAAGCGTATGCAACGAGAAGCAAAAAAGCAGACGATGGAAATAGGCATCGGCACAAAATCGCAGTAGGCATTAAAATTACAACAGGAACAGAACAATCAGGAGCGTAAAGAGAGAAGCCGCAAGAAAAAAGAGGCTGAAGAACAGCGAATGTTTGAGTTGAAACAGCAAAAGAAAAGAGAAAAGCATAAGGGGCATTAAAGTCCCTTGGGCTTTTGCACAATTCGATATTTAGCGGAGGAATCATTATGTGTGGAATGACAACTGATTTATAAATAAAAATAAATTGGAGGTTTATATGAATTATTCAATAAGAGAATTAAAACGAGATGAAAATAAGATATTAGATACTTTTTTGTACGAGGCGATTTTTATTCCTGAAGGTGTTCCTGTACCGTCCAAAGATATCATTAACAAACCAGATTTGCAGGTATATGTAAAAGACTTTGGTGAGAACAAGGGAGACTTATGTTTGGTTGCTCAAGTTGCGGATGAGATTGTTGGTGCTGTATGGGTTCGGATCATGAATGATTACGGGCATATAGATAATGAAACACCGTCTTTTGCAATTTCACTTCTTAAAGAGTATAGAAACTATGGTATCGGAACAGAATTAATGAAACAGATGCTAATGAAATTAAAACTAGAAGGATATAAACAAGCATCATTGGCTGTTCAAAAGATGAATTATGCTGTCCGTATGTATAGGAAGGTAGGATTTGAAATCGTTGATGAAAATGGTGAAGAATATATTATGATTTGTAAATTATAGGAACTTTCAACTTCCAGTTTGCAAAGCCTGTTGACATGAATTTATGGAGGTGACAAAAAATGATGATGTTTTTACGTTTAAGAAATATCTAAATACATAGGACTATATTAAATAGTTTTATGTATGGACAAAACACGAAAAAACTATTTAATAAAGGAGATTTTGTAATGATATTTCAGGAGAATGTAATGAAAGAGTACTTAAAAAATGTTTATTTTATAACGGGAACGCCTTGTGGAGGAAAAACAACCCTTTCACATGCATTGGCGCAGAAGTATGGATTTGAATTATTTGATATTGATGAGAGATTCGAGGAACACAAAAAAATATCAGATCCATTATTTCAGCCTGCTATGAATACGTCTTTTAAAAGTGCAGATGAATTTTTTGGAAGAACGGTGGAAGAATATAAGAACTGGCTGTTGAAGAATACTCGTGAACAGTTGGAGTTTGTTCTTCTTGATCTGATCCGCCTGTCAGGAAATAAGAGGGTTTTGTGTGACTGTCATCTTACCGTTGCTCAGGCACTTGCTTTTTCGGAACCGGCGAGAGTTGTTTTTCTCATAAAAGATCCATCTAATCTTGTTGATGAATATGGTAACAGACCGGATCATCAGGGATTCTTTCAGTATTTGAATTCGGCAACGGATATAGAAAAAGCGAAGCAGACGGTAAATACTACTTTATATGAACTGAATGCAGATCGTATAGAGGAGATTAAGAGAAGTCCGTTCTTTTGGATTGAGAGAACGACGGATAGTACAGTTGAGGATACGGTAGCCAGTGTTGAAAAACATTTTTGTTTGCAGGTTACTTCTTGACAAACCACTTGGTTTCGTTTATCATAACAGGTGTTATGATGAAGAATAAAAAAGAAACCATGGAAAAAATTAAACAGGCGGCCTTGGAAGAATTCTATGAGAAAGGATATGCCAAGGCGAGCCTTAGAACGATTTGCAGCCGAGCGGGTGTTACGACAGGAGCGATGTATTTTTCCTTTGAAAACAAAGAAGCGTTGTTTCGTGCTATATTGGAACCGCTTGTGCAAAGTTACGAGGACATACTGGCAAAGTGTATGCGGATGGAGCTGGAAGAGGTGTCCGAAGGTCCGGATGTCGATGTGCTTATGATGCAGTTCATTTTAAAGCATAAGAAAGAGGCAATTGTCATTATGGAGAAGGCGCAGGGAAGTTGTTATGAAGGCTTCCGGAACCGCATGGAACAGATGATGGAGCAGTCCTTTCTGGTGTATTATCAAAGTAAGCTGAAGACGCCGCCGGATCCGGGACTGCTTAAGATACTGGCAAAGCAGCGGTTAGACAGCTGCTTAGAGATTGTGAAAGAAGATTATGATATGGAATACAGTTTGTATTTGGTAAAACAGATCGGCATTTATGCCGCGGGGGGAACCGATAAATTAATAGAGCATTTAAAAGAACTTCACAGCCGTTAGTTGTGGAGTTTTTTTAATAACATAACATTTAATAACAAACGTTACGATGGAAAGGATGAATATTATGAAAGAGAAAGTAAATGTGACAGGGGTACCGGAAACGATGATTCAGACCCTGTATGCGCGGGCGAAGGAATCCGGGAAGGAAAATGCAAAGATTCATGATGACATGGCAGCTGAGATGGTGTCCAGACTGGATTATGATTTTTCCAAAGCCGATCAGGATAAGGCAATGAGCTATGGTGTGATCGCCCGGACAATCGTGTTAGATGAAATGGTAGAGAAGTATTTGAGTGGACATCCGAACACGATTGTAGTAAATATTGCAAGTGGACTGGATACAAGATGTTACCGAATGCAGGGGAAATATGTGCGCTGGTATAATGTCGATCTGCCGGAAACAATGAAGATCCGTGAAAAATTTCTCACAGAGAACGGATCAATCAGCCAGATTGCCAAATCGGCAATGGATGCATCGTATATCGACGATATCGAGTATGGCGGTGAAAATGTACTGGTTATCATAGAGGGACTTTCCATGTATCTGAGCGAAGCCGATGTGCTGCAGATGATGTCTATTATCGAGAAAACGTTCCGAAAAGTGACGGTAATGATTGAGACGATGTCTCCTTTTGTCGTAAAGCATATAAAAGAAAAATCCATCGAGGGAAGTCATGCGAAATTTACATGGGGTGTTAAAAATGGAAAAAAATTACAGAGACTTGTTTCTGCCTTTACTTATAAAGGGGAGGTTAGTCTCGTAGAAGGTATGAAAAAAATGTTTCCGATATATTGTGTGCTTGGAAAGATTCCGGCCATTCAGAATTTTTCCAATAAAATTATTGTGCTGGAGAGATAGAAAAGAAGGGGACGGGAAAAGGATTTTTCCCGCCCCCCAATTTCTTCTTTTTTTTTTCACATTTATATGTTAGAATGGTAACAAAATTGAGTGATAGTCAGAAAGGAATGGAACGATGAACAAAAAAACAGGAATTATCATAGGGGTATGTACAGTGGCAGCCGTTGCGGTCATTGCGGCATTGAGTGTATTTTTCTATAAAGAAAATAAATCCGGAAGCGGCGAAAAAGCGGTGACCAATACAGATGAAGGTGACAATCTTGCGGATGGTCAGATTTTTGATTATGAGAAGGCAGGGTATATTTCGCTTGGCAAATACAAAGGCTTGTCTGTAGATGTAGAGCCGGAGGTCGATGATATTTATGGCGCGATGATTGATGATGCGACAGAGAATGAGATTTCAAGTAAAGATGCCATAAAGAGCGGCGATGTCGTAAATATAGACTTTACCGGCAAAAAAGATGGAAAAAAAATCGATGGCACCAGTGCTGAGGATACGTATGTGTGGGTTGGCAAAGGAGAGTATATTGACGACTTTGAAAATGGTATCATTGGCATGAAAAAAGGAGAGAAAAAGACGGTAGACTGTACTTTCCCGAGTGATTATGATGAAGAAGATCTTGCAGGGCAGACGGTTCAATTTACGATAACAGTAAATGATGTCGTTAATGACACGATCGCAAAAAAAGCATCTGACAATAAATGTAAAAATGTGCAGGAATACTACGACAAAGTCAAGCAAGAACAAAAAGAAGATAATATCAATAACAAAGGTGAGCTGGTATGGGATTCCTTTAAGGAGACCTGCGAGGCAAAATCCGTGCCGGAAAACATGCTGGCGCAGTCAAAAACAGATGTAAACCTCATGTATACCAATTTTGCTGAGATGTCAGGGATGACATTGGATGAACTTTTGGAAAGTTTTGGCATGGATGAAGATGGGGTATCGGAAATCGCGGAAGACAGTGTGATCGATGTGATGATCGCTAAAAGTATTATGGCGAAAGAAAATCTTACGATGGATGATACCACCTATAAAAATAAATTGTGGACGGCTCTTGGTTATGAAGACGGCGATGATGAAAAAAGTCTTTCCGATCTGGAAAAAGAGTACAAAGAAAGCCAGGGAAGCCATCCGAAAAACGATATGATGATTGAAGTGGCAAAGGATTATATTGGAAATCAGGCGAAGGTATCCGATGGAGAGACTACGAATGAGTGAAAGTAAACAGATTGACTGTTTTATGTTTCAAAAGGAAGAGATGTACGAAGCGGCAAAGAAAGAAAAAATGGTCATTGACTCGATCCGAAAGAAATATGATGTAAAAAATAAACGCGTGGCGTTGAAAATCTATCAGAAGGCAGTAAAGGACAATTCCTTTTCGACGGTGATCGGCTATTCTTTTTTGGAAGAATTGTATCATAATATGGAGCAGGCAAAGGTGCCGGTAAACGATCTGCCTCGCCTGCCATTGAAGGAAACGGCGGAAGAGCGTCCCGGGAAAGGATATTTGCCGGCGGCCTCAAAAGCAAAAGAAGAAAAATGGAAAATACTGTATCAGACACAGAAAACATTCAACAAAAAATGTAAGATTGTGATTGCAATGCTTGTTATTCTCATTGCGGCATTGTTTGTCATTGAATATAAAAGTCAGGATTCCATCTTTACCTATAAGGAAAAAACGGAGCAGGAACTGATCGACAAATACGAAACATGGGAAGAAGAATTGCAGGAACGCGAAAATGCTTTGAATGGAGGGAATACAAATGGAACAGAAGATTCTGGTCGTTGACGACGAACAAAGAATGCGGAAACTGGTAAAGGACTTTTTGGTCAGAGAAAATTTTACAGTGCTGGAAGCTGCGGATGGCGAAGAGGCAGTCGATGTATTTCTGGCAGAAAAAAATATTGATTTGATCATTTTAGATGTCATGATGCCGAAAATGGATGGCTGGCAGGTGTGTCGGGAGATACGGCAGTATTCGAAAGTCCCGATCATCATGCTGACGGCCAGGGGGGCAGAAAACGATGAACTTAGAGGGTTCGAACTTGGGGTAGACGAGTATATCTCCAAACCATTCAGCCCGAAAATACTGGTGGCAAGAGTACAGGCAATCTTACGCCGTGCCAATGCCTCCTCCGAAGATGTATTGGAATACGGCGGCATAGAATTGAACCGCAGTGCTCACGAAGTAGTGATCGATGGTGAGAAGATCGATCTCAGTTTCAAGGAATTTGAACTGCTTGCTTACTTTATGGAAAATAAAGACATTGCGTTATCACGTGAGCGTATCTTAAATCATGTATGGGATTATGATTATTTTGGCGATGCCAGAACCATTGATACCCATGTAAAAAAACTGCGCAGCAAAATGGGGGAAAAGTGCGGTAAATATATTAAAACCATTTGGGGGATGGGGTACAAATTTGAAGTGTAAAAAAACAATATAACACTTTTGTGTCATGTGCGAAAAGAGAAAGTATGGTATCATTTATTTGGTACATATTTTCTCTTTTTTTAAAAAAGAATATAGAAAGCTAGGAGCTTCCTGTATAATTAAAAATATAGAGAATCCCAAGAAAGAAGGTTGAGAAAAAAATACCTCAGTGTAAAATAA
>UQAQ01000002.1 GCA_900539115.1 uncultured Roseburia sp. | reverse complement strand
GTTATACTTCATATTAGATACCTCTCTGTTTAATAAGATTTTTTACTAACCGTGCAAAGTCAGTAATCTTATTTTACACTGAGGTATTTTTTTCTCAACCTTCTTTCTTGGGATTCTCTATATTTTTAATTATACAGGAAGCTCCCATAACGGCAAGTTCCAGTGTATCTTTTCCAGTTTTTGTCAGACACAAAAATTCAATTGGCTCGTTATCCTTATAGGCACTAACAAACTCTTTTCCCACGCTGTCTTTAATATAGTTTTCTCTGCCTTCCGGTATTTCAAACCATTCTGGCAGTGATTCAAGAATTTCTCTTGTTATAATCATTTTTTGTTTATCATCTTGTATGATTTTTATATTCATTGACTTTCTCCTATGCTTAACAGATACGAATTATTTCACGATAACACGAAAAAAACTGCTTTTCATATCTTTTTTCGCCGTCATTTCCATTAAAAATTGAACACAAGTTTTTATTTCCCAGGTAAATTTTTAATCAATGGCTGAATTGTCTTAAAAATGACAGCTACTGTCTCACTTGGAAATATTTTCATCAGATTATTATTTATTTGCATTCTGGATTTTCCTTTCAAAATTGCCTGCACAAGTTCTTCTTTATGTTCAAGGTAATTTTTCTTTTTAAAATGTTGACCACAAAAAGACCTAATCTGTGCTTCTCTTTTTTGTTTATCGGATTGTACATTCTGTTTTTTCTTATTCTTTTTACTGGATGTTTCTTTCTTCTTTTCATCTGGTGTATCTATTTTTTGTATTGCACTAATTTTCTTAATGTTTATATCATTATCTTTAAATTCTTTTATTGCCTTATCAAAATCCGTATCATTTGAAACGATAAAGTATTGCGCATCTTTGTTTTCTTTTGTTAAGTCTTGTATATCAAACAAAATCTGACAATCTACTGCATTTTTAATAGGCATTTGAATTTTATAATATTTAAAACGTGCCTTTGAGTCAATTATTTTCAGATGCAAATCGAACGTAATTGTTCCTGCTGAATCACTATAATAGATTCGGACGCAATCTTTCTTTTTTAATTCTGAAATACCATTTAAACCATCTTTATTTACATTTTCGTAATCTATAAAAAAATATCTTGATATTTCCTTTATACTCATTTAAAAATCTCCTTTACTAAATCCGCTTCATCATCAAAGTCCTTTTTCTTTTTTAAACAACCGCATACTACAAATCGTATACGGCTGCCATCAAAATCACTTATTAGTTACTTTATTTCTCTTTATTTTTCTTCAAGACCATTCTCCTATGTTTTGAAGAATATACCCAGTATTTTGAGGATAACTTCTTACACTTGTTTGGCTTCATGGAAGACGTTTTTACTGCTTTTGCAAAGAAAGGTTTCCATGTAATATTCATACTGCCGTATGGTTTACCGGACTTGTAGTAGTTATCATAAACAGCCGCTTTGGCATAGACTCCGACGATTTCGTAACGTCCCAGAATGCTGCCTTTTGACATCTTGCTTCCTGCTTTTACTGTTGCGGTGTTGTAGTTACATGCCGCCGCGTCTGAGCTCTTCCCTTTTGCAGCAGAAGACTGCTCTCCTGCTATACCACCTATATACCCGCGCGCACTCGCCGATGCGGAAATCTTTCCGGTATTATAACAGTTGCGCACATTAACGACAGATGCTACAACACCGCCTACCATTACGTTGCCACTGCTTACATTTGCCGTAACCTTTCCGGTATTATAACTTTCTGTGACGGAATATATATCTAAGCCGCCGACACCGCCTGCACCGGATATGATACGTGATTTTGCTTTCGATCCGGCAACTCCTGATATTTGAACAGCACCTTTATTGTAACATCTAAAAACATTCGTCTTTGCACCACTTGCACTGTTTGTGATTCCGACTGCAATAACACCGACCTGCTTATTATTATTTGATGCAGAAATTGATGCGGTATTATAACAAGATGCCATCTTCGTAATCTGACCTGCCACACCACATGCCACTACGGTTCCGTTTGCATAACCGGCACCACTTACGTTCTTTGCTGTAACTGTTCCGGTATTTTTACTTGCAGTAATACTTTTGATTCCTTCAAACAGACCAACTGCCGCAATCCCTTCACTTCCCCAGCGAAGATCTCCATTTATCGTAATCTTTCCTGAATTCGAACATTGTTTTGCCGTACCTTCACTTGCAAAACCGGAAATTCCACATGCAAAACCACCCGCTGAGTCTATACCGTCCTGCTCTGCACTCTTTGTAATGTCGTATGCATTAACCGTGATATCTGCTTTGTTTACGCATTTAATAAACGTACATTTTTCGTTTGGCATCACTGTGATCCCTGCCGCATTGCCTGCCGTACCGCCAACCGTTATTTTTCCGCTCGTTGTAATATTTTCAAACGTACATTTCGTCGGGGATGATACAAGCGCACATGCGTTTCCGCCTCCTCTTAGCGAGATATTTACATTGCTCATCGTTAAGTTTTTAAAATTTGCATTCGTCGCATAGAAAAAAAGACTTGCCGACTCCGCCCAATTATCGTCAGAATATGTATAGCCGTTAATTGCGTGTCCTTTTCCGTCTAATGTTCCCGTAAACTGTACTTCATAAGTTTTAAACAACACGGTGTTTGCAGGAACCGTAATATCTTTTGTCAGATAATAACTGCCGGACGGATTATTCTCCATCTGCCGGAGATCGTCCGCAGAACGGATTGGTATCTCTTGTGCTGCCTGTGTTTTCTGGGGCTGTGCCATGATAAGGCAAGACGCCATAAAAACGATTACCAGTATCCCTCTTGTTGCTTTTTTGCTCATAGTCATTCCTCCTAGCCTTAATGATATATTTAAACCGTATCATAAAAATATTATAATTGCAATATCAGCTCAACGCCAAACGCAAATTGCTCTTCGTCAAGACGGTACTTCTCCAGTACTTCCGGGCCGCAACTATTGGAGCCGATACCATTTTGCGCATAATCGATACAAAGCACCGTGCTGTCAGATTCCTCCAGTTCATAATTGTGTGCGACGCGTTCCAATTCTTCCTGTGTATACACAGACGCGTTGAAAGAAAATGGATTCTCCGACACAACGGTAATTCCGGAGTTTGAATTTCCCACCGTGACAAAATCGCAGTCATAATGGCTTCCGTTTTCCTGCGGACGAATATAATCTTCATGCAAGTCTGCCACTTTAGAATGATACAGTCCGTGGCTGGAAGCTTGATGCTTGTCCCGATAACACTCCTGCGGTCCCATTCCATAATACGTAACTTCATCCCATGTTTTATCTAAAAATAAACGAAGCCCAAAACGTGGCAGCACAGGAAATTCCGGATCTTTTTCAGCAGAAATAGAAGTTTTTATTCTTCCAAAACAGTCAATTTCCCATGTCAGTTTCATATCTAAAATCTTTTGTACCGTATCCGCGACGACAGCCAAATGTTCCTGAATCCGAATCGTGTTGTGATCCGGAACAATCTCTATCTGATAGGCTCTCGTATATGCTTCATCGTAATGCGCCTTTTTCCATTCCTCTTTGAGAAACATATCATTGTCTGTCGGCGCACGCCAGATATTTAACTCCATCGGATGATTCATGCGTTTTTTTCCAGCGGTCTCAAGTTCCGTAAATAAACCGGTACGTTTGTCCAAAACATACGTAAATTTATCGGAACTAAAGCGAAAGGAAACATGGTTTTCCGTCACACGAATTTTGTTTGCAGCAGACATTTCGCCGCCTTGCATATATTGTACTGGGGTTTGGTTTCTGTCATCTTCATTGTGGAGTTTCCACTCCTCAAAACCCAGTTCATGCCCCGGTTGCAAAAGAGGCATTTTCTTCTTCAGATAATATTTCAGTTTCAGGTAGACACGCCCTGTTTCCGGAATGTTCAATACAAGTTCGGTCTCTGTGTCCTGATGTGGTGCTGCCGAAACATCCGTAAGGCTGCCCTCTTCTACCATCGTCCCATCCTGCGTCAATTCGTAGCGGATTTCCAGAAAATCTTTAATATCATCAAAATCCATATAATTGTGAAGTACAAGTTTCCCGGTTTGCTCCTCGTACGAAACAATCCGCACCGGGCGGTATACATTTTTATACTCCAAAATACCGGTGTGTAGTCTGCGATCCGGATAAACCAGTCCGTCGATACAAAAGTTGGCATCGTGAATCGATTCGTCATGATCACCGCCATAATAATACATGGTCTTTCCATTTGCCGCTTTGCCATGCGCGATGGCATGATCACACCATTCCCAGACAAAACCACCACACATCCGGTCATCCTTTTGGATCATCTGAAAATACTCTTCGAAGTCACCCGGTCCATTTCCCATACTATGGCAGTATTCTACCAGCAAAAAAGGCTTGCTTCCATCTTTTTCCAGATATTCTGCAATCTCTTCCATTGCCGGATACATCCGGCTGTAAAGATCCAGATTTTCAAAATGATATGTGCGGTCATAATTACGGTATCTCGCACTTTCGTATTGGGTAATACGGCTGGGATCAAACTGTTTTGTCCATGACAGGGCCTTTTCAAAATTACACCCATATGCGCTTTCATTTCCCATGGACCACATTACAATACTGGTACGGTTTTTCTCCCTTTGAACCATCAACTGCACGCGGTCTGTAATCGCCCCCTCCCAGGAAGGATCGTCGGCAATTTTTTCATTCCAGCATTTAAAACGGTTTTCTTCGGTGTCTTCTTTACGGTAGATCATAAAAGGGCCATGTGCTTCCAGATCTGCCTCGTCAATGACCATAAACCCATATTGGTCACATAACTGATAAAAATATGGGGCATTGGGATAATGACTGGAACGGATCGCATTAAAATTATGCTGTTTCATCAGCATAAGATCTTTTTTCATTTGCTCTATACTTATCACCGCTCCGGTTTCCGGATCGGAATCATGACGGTTTACTCCGCGGAACTTAATTTTCTGTCCATTAAAATATAAAACTTTGTCTTTAATTTCAATCGTACGAAAGCCAATTCGGTCTACGATCACCTCGTCAGCCGTTTCCAAAATAACAGTATATAAATAGGGATTTTCCGTATTCCATAAAATCGGATCTTTCACTTCTAATTCTACTTGTCCATCCTCAGATATCACGGCATCTGCCACACATTGACCTTCTCTGTTTTCCACCTTTATTTTTGTGGTTATGGGAGCATAAAAAGACAGATCCATCTGCATTATCGCATCGTCTGCCTTTACTATTGTTTTTATAAAATAATCCTTTACTGCTTTTTCCGGTCGTTTTAACAGATAGACATCGCGGAATATCCCACTCATACGGAACTTATCCTGATCTTCGAGATACGATCCGTCGCACCATTTGAGGTTCAGAACTGCCAATGTATTTTCTCCCTCTTGCAGCAAAGACGTGACATCAAATTCGCTGGTGACATGCGAGACCTGACTGTAGCCCACATAAACACCATTCAGCCAGACATAAAAACAACTGTCAACGCCTTCAAAGGTTAGAAAGGCTTTTGGTGCATTTTCCACTTTTTGGTAATTGAATCGGTGGACATAGGTACCACATGGAATATCCTGCGGAACATAGGGGGGATCAAATGGAAATGGATAACGGATATTGGTATACTGATGCGTATCATATCCTTCCATCTGCCACACACCCGGAACGGAAATCGAATCAAATCTGGAAAGATCGTGACCTTTCTCGTAAAATGGTTCGATCACATCGTAAATACTTTCATAATACTTAAAATTCCATTGTCCGTTCAATAATTGAAAACGGTCAGAATGCTCCCTGTGTTCTACCAGGTCCTCCATTCTGACCGATGCCGGAATATAATACGCTCTTGCCGGCATGGTATTATCATGCAGCGCCGTAAGATTTTCATAATAACGTGGTACGATCATCGCTACATCCCCCTCTCTTTGTACTGACTCTATCATACATTTTATAACGGGATCTGTCAACAAAGAGATACGGAAAACACCGGCAATCTGCGCTTTTTATTTCCGAAGGATTCGGGCTTTTTTTGCAATTCCTTTAAAAGCCTGTTTTCCAATGTATTTGTTCTTCAATTTCTTATTCTTTATAACAATCTTCTTCAGATTCAAGCATTTGAAAAATGCTTTCTTTCCAATCTTTTTCACGTATTTTCCTATTTTAACCTGTTTTATCTTTTGATTTTTATAAAATGCTTTTGCAGCGATCGAAGTCACTTTATATTTTACGCCATCCTGAATGACATATGCCGGAATAACCAGCTTCCCGGTTTTATTTATTTTCGCGCTTACGAGTTCTGCCGCAGCATTTTTTCCGTTTTTTGTAATACGGTATACTGCTCCGGAAGCAGTTTCAAACTGTTCGCCTTTGTTTCTCTTTTTTACAGAAACGTTGTCTGTTTGCTGTGAAGAGCTGTTTCCGGAATCTCCGGAACCGGTCGTCTCTGTCTTAGGGGACGAAGGATGCGAAGCATTACTCTCTGGTGTAGAAACCGGTGTCTGGGAAACCTTTGGGATTTCCGGCATGATCTGGAAATCATAGGTTACACTTCCGGTATAATTTCCTATTCCGCTAAGTGTAACAGTCGCATTGCCCGGTGCATTATTTCTTTCGTAATGTGTCGTATAATCTGCGGAATTTAATGTCGTTCCGTTTACCGTTACTACGATCCGTAGTTCAACCGTTTTTCCCTCGTATGTCTGATTCTCCAAACCGGATATTTTTATATTTTCTTTTGTAATTTCAAGCGGTGCCACCTGTATTTGGATGTTCAGATCATTGGTATCCGCGTAATCGGCATTATCACTGCGATAATATACCGGAAAAATACGTGTTCCGGCATCTCCTACCGGTGTCGCCCCGGTATTTTTAAAATAATATCCCTGTGGCAGATTCAATTGCTCTAACGTCTGTCCGTATACTGCCTGTATTGCTGGTGGATTTCCTTTTTGTACCGGATTTACCTTGAATTTCAGTGTTCCATATGTCGGCATATAATCACTGTCATCGGGAGTAAAGACCCATACGGCTTCATGGGTTCCTACATAAAATACCGAATCCGGCTCACGCCAGCAGATTGTACCCGACACTGCCTGCTGGGTATTGTCGTTTTTCAAAAAGCTGATCGACGACTGGTTGAATTCCAGTTTTTCCAGTGTATCTCCATATACCAGTTCATTTTTCTTTAAAGAAACTTTGGAACCGCTTTTCAGCCCATATTGGTTGGCGATACTTACATGAAGATTAAATTCTGCCTGTTTTCCATTTTTACCTGTTACAATAATTTCCATATCATAATCGACCAATGGATTACAGTCCTTGTCTGCCATAATCTGACTTTTGTTCGTTTCATCGAAAAAATATCCCCAGCGGTTAAGCCGTTCTGCATTTTTAAATTCATAGGTTACTTCTCCGGTGTCTCCCGTATCGTTTGCAATCTCGATCGTGCTCATATCAAAAACAAGAAACTCTCCCTGCTGTGAAGTAGTATTTTTTTCCACGGATGAAGATGCCGGCACAAGCTGCAACTCATTAATCTTTTTTCCCAGCACAATGTGAAGGACTGTCTCTTGTCTGGTTTCTTCCGGTATTTGGAAATTATACTGATAATTATATCGTCCTATTGCGACATTTGCCAGTTCTTTTTCTTCATATTTTACTGCGCTTACTTCGTATTGTGATTCCGTAAAAGACAATTTCAGATCTGCTCCCGGATTTGCATAGTATATTGTCTTTTTTGTCTCATCCTGTGTAGAGAGAAAACGTTCTCCGGAAATCTCGATTTTCACATCATTGGAAACATCTATCCCCAGCGGATAATATACCGCGTTCGCAGGAAGCTTTTTCGAACCGGATATTTCCCCGTGGTTTGCAATAATTCCATTAAAGGTAATTCCGGCAAAACCAGCATCATCCGAGATGGAAATCGTTCCCTGATTATAAAAGACTACATCTTTCGCAATGGTTCCTCCTAAGGAAGGATTGTTGATATTAAAATGGATTCCATACGGAATCGTAAAGGAAGTAGTCTCTCCTATGGAAATATATTTTGTCACTTCCACATCGCGTTCCAGGGTATAATTTCCGTAAGCATAAGCGATTCCGCCGCAATTCATAAAAACGCCACCACCATTTTGAACACGCAGCTGTCCTGCCCAGTTCCGCAATACCGATAACTGGCTAAAAGACGCGGAATTTACTGTAGCTTCATCGACAAATAAAGAAAACTGTTTTTTCAGGGAAAGGCGATCTGTTTCACTAAGATCCAGAGATGCTTTTGACAGATCACATTGTTCCATGTCAATGGTAATCTTTCCATTTGCTGTCTGCGTTGGCTTTGAAGTCAGTTTTTTTACAATCTTTATTTTACTGTCCGGCAAAAATACAAGGTTCTTTAATGTCAGATCTCCCTGACCAATATTAGCCACACCAATCAGTGTAATATTTCCACCCCAGGTTCCTCCCCGAATATCTGCCTTTACACCGCCGTTTACCGTTGTTTTTGCATCATCCTGTCTGCCGTCTGCCAGACCGGAATTTCCGGAAAAAGTTCCTCCGGATATCGAGATTTCCAGATTTCCCTCCACTTGATTTTCTCCGGTCAAGCCGTAAAAATCACCGGAAACACTTCCTGCTGTCATCGTTATGTCCACATTTCCGAGGATTTTTGTGGCGGTACCGGTTTCGCCACATCCATATAAATTTTTAAATGTTCCACCTAAAATTGTCATTTTGACAGATGAATATACCGCCCCTTCACCGTCTCCATAAACAGAGACCTGGCGAAGGTCAATATTTTCCCATAATTTTACATCTCCCGCATCCAGAATCCCATCTGAATTTTCATCGGAATACACCGTTGTCAGACCGCTTTGTGTCCCTTCGGTAAACAACAATGCCTGCCCATTCGCATATAAGGCATCTCCGGACATGACGGCTTCCTGCTGACCGGCTTTGGTCTGTTTCCCATAATTTCCAATATTCCACACAATTCCTAACGTCAGTGTGGCAAGCCCTAATAAACCCAAAACTTTTTTCATATCATCTATCCTTTCATTCTGTTACTGTAATGGTTACTTTTTTCTTGATTCCATTCTGTGTCACAACATAAATCTCACAATTTCCCTTTTGTTTTGCGCGAATCACTCCGGAACGTGATACCGAAGCAATAAGTGGATTTGCTGAGATATATCGTATTTTTTCGATGTGCCACTTTGTCTTCTTTCCCTTTGGCAGGAGTACTTTTGCTTTTATGTTTCCTTTTTCTCCCGCTTTTAAGTTTACATTTTTCTGTGATACGGAAATACCTGACGGATTTGTAATTTTCTTACTACCCTTTGTCAGAATATGCAGTTCCATCGCTTCTGCAAAAACCACTTTCTTTCCATTCACAATACGGTAGGCTTTTATACGATATTTGTACCATGTATTTTTGGCACACTTACGATGCACAAACCGCACTTGTGATCCGGAAGAAATTTCCTTTATTTTTTTAAATTTTGTTTTCTTTTCGTTCTGATTGCATTTGGCAGCATAGATCAAATATCCCTCTGCTCCGTCTATCTCCTGCCATTGCAGTGTCACCTTATGTTTTGCAGCTTTTACTTCTCCCGTCAATGCCAATGAAGCATTCTGCTTTTGCGGTTTCAAAACTTCGGTGGGAACGAAGGGTTCTTCCGTTTTCTTTGTTGTATCTGGCGCAGCAGTTTTCTCCCACGTCGGAACCGTTGCAGAAGCCGTCGGTATTGTGGCTGCGGTTGCTGTCGGTGCCGGGGATTCCGTTATATGTGCCGGGGATGCCACCGGTGTTGCTGCCGGTGTCGGAGAAGGTGTTGCCGGCATTTTCTGAATGGAAAATGCAACGGTAACTTTCCCCTGATAATGAAGGTTCTCACTTGGAATCGCAGCGGTGACTTCATATTCACCCACTTCTGTCGGCATTCCGGACAACAGGCTTCCATCTGACTTACGATACGTGATCGTAAAGCGGTTTCCCGCATAACCACCGGCGGATACTTTCGGTTCTCCGACATACCCTTTATGCGGAAGCCCATCATAAAAGATATCCTTTTCCGAGGTAAGAGTAATCTCGACTTTTTCTTTATCTACAACAACAAGTGTTCCCTGTTCATAGATGACCGGATTGTAATTTTTCTCCCAGCCCTTTTTCAAAACCGCACCGGATATATGAATTGCATTCGAATATGTTCCCGGCTGACGGGTGTCAATTTTCTTTGAAAGCTGCAATTGTAACGCATCGGTGTTTACCATATTTTCAAAATTGCCAAGGATGCTGTACGACAGTTTCGGAATACTGGCACCAACGGTCATTCTCTTTTTATCCGCTTTTACCGTTATCGTCGCTTTGTCAATGGAAAATTCTGCATGGGAACTTCCCAGATAATACTTATTATCGTCGGGAACAGAAACGGTAACCGTATACTTTCCGGCATCAATCGGTGCCGAATCCAATTGCTCGCCCTCTGCGTTCGTATAGCTGACCGTATACTCTCCGGACGTATAATTTCCACTCATAACCTCCGGTGTCCCCACATAGCCTTTCTTTTCTGTTCCATCATACACAAGCCCTGTTTCCGGTTCAATACGAAACTCCACCATTTCACGTACTATGATTTGGATAATTTTACCAGCTTGTAAGGCGTCGGTTTCTTTTTTTCTTATCTCATACGTACCGGCTGCCGGTACCTCAGTGCTTCCCTGCGTACAGGAAAGCCACGATCCCTGCGTCGTTTCCTCTGTCACAAAACGATACTCCATCGCCTCCGTTGTTCCCATGATCTTCTTAATTCCTCCAGCCACATTTTGCGGGCTTTCCTGCTCGGCCTTCTGCGTTGCCGGTGCAAGTGAAATTACCGTTCCCTGTGTTGGTTTTCCGGAAATTGTCAATTTGGTGTAACTATCTCTGGAAACCGTAATTCCGTTGATGGTTCCATTGGATAATCCTTCCAGTTTTTGGATATAATCTTCCGGGAAATAGTACCCTTCTTCTGCCTGATACACAATATCTTTTAATACTGTATTCGCAGGAAGATACTGGGATTCTGCTCCGTTTTGCTCACTTGCTTCATATACGATATGGCTATCATAAGGGTTCGATACAATAATTCCCTGTGTTGGTATAAAATTAACAGAAACAGAGACGGAATTACTGGCAAAATCAACAAGATTTTGCGTTGCTGTTGAATTCACTTCTTCCGCAAAAAGTTTCAGGGTAAAATGTCCTCCCTTTTTAAGTTCCTCACTTCCCGGAAATGTAATCGGAATATCGGTAAGGGCAGTTCCGTCTTTTTGAATTGTTCCGTCTACAATATCTGCCACTTTTCCATAGGCAGCTACCGTTCCGTTTTTTTCCAGCAGCATGGCGGAAAGCTGATTGTAGGCAATGTCTTTATTTATATTTTTACCAAGAGATTTGACATTTACATAGATGGTATCTCCTGCGTGCAGCCCTAAGGTCTTTTGTCCTGCTTTCAATGAAGCGGAAAAACCACTTCCTCCCTTCATCGTGACATTCCAATTCTGATTATTTTCAGCAGACTCTGTCTGGATAAAAGAATCTGCTTTTTTCTGATTACTTGCTGAAGTAAATGCAACCGAAGAAAGTTTCAGGTTACACGCCGGTACGGTTCCTGTTCCTGTTTTCAAAGTATTCATCGCCCCATAATCTTTAAATCCCTCATAGCAGCCTCCATACTTGATACAATAATACCCTATTCTGTCCGAATTGCATATCCGTCTTGTACGTACCCAAAAAAACGCATAATATTTTCCGGTATCTTTTACTTGATTTTTATTCCAGCATTGTTTTTCACATCCGTATGCTGTCGCGGTTTTATTGGCAGCCATTACGGCAGAAGTCTTGCTTCCCCAGTCTTCTCCAAATAGGGCCTTCATATACTCTTCGATACTGAAGATAAATATTTTATCTCCCTGTAAACGGGTATGATCATAGGTAACCGTTCCCGGATACGTATCATAATTTCTGCGCGTATGTATGAAAGCATCCTTTTTGCTGTCCAAAAGTCCCAGCTGCTCTTCGCTTGAAAATGCGGTATCCAGAAACCCACCTTCGGTACTTTCCCCTTCCCATGCGTCGGTTCCATCCGGATTTTTCATGGAATTAAGCCAGTACCGCATATCACTGTACTGATAGTCATTCGCAAGGTGATCGGTATCCTGTCCTTTCTCACGTTTCAGATAGGTAGTTCCGAAAACAGACGATCCATCGGATTCTGTGACGCTGTAATTAAGTTTCTTTGCATAATCATTGATATAGACCACGTTATCCAGTACCGCGTCGGACTGCAATAACATCGAATAATCTCCGTATTCTGTCGTTGAAGCATCGACTACACACCATTTGATGGGATCCTTTTTCTTTCCACTGCGGTCGCTTTGGTAATAATTTCCATAATACACATAGGATCCTCTGCCGTTAGACCACTCTACATACGGATTTTTGACGTCTTCATCTGCGATATGCTCTGCATCATGTATGCCGGCAATCTGATACTTTTTCCCGGCACCAAGATTGGCATTGACTGTACGGATCTCTGCCGTTTTTGTCTCTGCTTTCACAACATCTGCTCTCTTTCCCTCATTTGTCTGTCCCTGTGGAAACGGAATCCCACATACAATCATGGACATTGTTATCAGGATTGTTAATCCTTTTCCCATTTTTCTTTTCATATATCAAAAATTCCTTTCTGTGATAACATTATCTGCCATTGTAACACATCATTATAAAAAATGCATTAATTTTTCATGAAAGAACAATATATCACACGAAAGGAAATTTTTCACTTACTTTTTAAATTTTAAATTCGTTATCGCTTTACAGTTTCAAAGCCCGTGTTGCGTTAAGAACCGCCAGTACCATAACACCGACGTCAGCAAAGATGGCAAGCCACATGCCGGCGATACCAAGTGCGCCTAAGATCAGGCAGATTGCCTTTACTGCAAGGGCAAATACGATGTTTTCTTTGACAATTTTCAATGTCTTTAAGGAAATTTTCATTGCCAAAGAAATCTTGGCAGGGTCATCGTCCATCAAAACGATATCGGCTGCTTCGATCGCCGCATCGGAACCAAGGGCTCCCATCGCGATACCAATATCTGCACGGGAAAGAACCGGTGCATCGTTGATTCCGTCTCCGACAAAGGCCAGTTTCTCTTTTGTATTTTTCTGAGCAAGAAGTTTCTCGACTTCATTTACTTTATCTGCCGGAAGAAGTTCGCTACACACCTTATCCATTCCGATTTCTTTTGCCACTTTTTCCGCCGTCTTCTTTGCGTCTCCGGTCAGCATTACCGCTTGTTTTATGCCGTGCTTTTTCAATCCGGAAATAGCATCTTTTGATGTCTCTTTGATCACATCGGAAATCATGATACAGCCGGCATAGTTGTTATCAACCGCTACGTATACCATCGTTCCATCGTCATATTCACGGCTGACAGAAATCCCTATTTTATTCATCAATCGAAGATTTCCGGCATATACTGTCTTTCCGTCTACAACAGCTTTTACACCATGTCCTGCAATTTCCTCGATGTCATAGACGCGCTCCAGACTCATTTCTTTGCCGTACGCCTTTTTCAGGCTCACACTGATCGGGTGGCTGGAACCGCTCTCCGCATACGCAGCGTATTCGATCAGCTGCTTTTTGCTTATACCCTGTTCCGGATAAATACCGCTTACCTCAAAAACACCTTTCGTCAGTGTACCGGTTTTATCAAACACAATATATTTTGTGTCTGCCAGCGCTTCCAGATAATTTGATCCCTTTACAAGGATTCCGTTTGTCGAAGCACAGCCAATTCCACCGAAAAAGCTAAGCGGAATGGAAATCACAAGAGCACATGGGCAGCTGATTACGAGGAACGTAAGTGCACGCACGATCCATTGCTGCCATGACGGTGAAATTCCTATCAACAGGGAAATGAGCGGCGGCAGAATTGCCAATGCCAGTGCACTGTAACAAACTGCCGGGGTATAGTATTTGGCAAATCTTGTAATAAAATTCTCCGAGCGGGACTTTTTCATACTTGAATTTTCTACCAGATCCAAAATCTTGGATACCGTCGAATCTCCAAATTCTTTTGTCGTCTTCAATGTGATCGTACCTGTCAGGTTGATACATCCACTGATGACTTCTTCTCCGCATTTTGCATTTCTCGGAACACTTTCTCCTGTCAATGCACTTGTATTTAATGTTGTATTTCCCTCTGTGATCACGCCGTCAATCGGCACTTTCTCGCCTGGATTTACTACTATTTCTGTTCCTATTTCCACATCATCCGGATCTACCTGTTCCAATTTTCCATCCACGATAATATTGGCATAATCAGGACGGATATCCATCAAAGCCGTGATGTTTTTTCGGCTCTTTCCAACCGCGAAACTTTGGAACAATTCGCCGATCTGATAAAAAAGCATAACGGCGCTGCCTTCCCGGAAATCTCCGAGAAGAATCGCTCCTACTGTCGCAACCGCCATCAGGAAATTTTCATCAAAAACCTGCCGGTTCAAAATTCCCTTTCCTGCTTTTCTCAAAATGTCATATCCGATGATAAAATAAGGAATCAGATACAGGATTACCTGCGCGATCATCGGCAGTTCCACCAACGTATCAATAATCGATACGGCGATAAGAAGTACGAGGGATATAATAATCCGGTATAATACTTTTTTTTGCTTCTTTGTCATAAACTCTCTCCTTTACAGGAAGATTTCACAATCGTCCTCTACTTTTTTACAGTTTTTGTAAGCTTCCTGCATAACGGCATCCACATCGGCGCCTTCTTCAAATTCCACTTTCAATTTCAATGTCATAAAACTCAAGGATGCATCTTTTACACCTGCTGTATTTTTTACTGCTTCTTCCATCTTTGCTGCACAGTTTGCGCAATCTACATCTACTTTGTATGTCTTTTTCATGATAATAACCTCCATTTTTTCAACAACTTATTTTTATTCTTCTTCCACATGTTCTACGCCCATACTCAATATGTTTCTCACGTGTTCATCATCCAATGCATAAAAGATAATCTTTCCTTCTCTTCGGAATCGAACAAGTTTCGCATCTTTCAAAATTTTGAGCTGGTGGCTGACTGCAGATTGGGACAGGTTTAATATCTGTGCCATATCGCCCACGCACAATTCGGTTTCCAGCAAAGCATGCAGGATACGGATGCGGGTCGAATCTCCAAATACTTTAAAAAGTTCTGCGAGATCGTACAATTCTTCTTCTGCCGGCTGCTTATCTAACACCCGTTTTACCACATCCTCATGTACTGCCAGAAAATCACTGTTTGTTTCTTGCCGTTTCATAAGTTCTGCTCCTTTCTCAAAATTTTATCGTATGAACATTTATTCATATTTACATATTTAATTATATTCATATGTTCTGTGTTTGTCAATACCTAAATGCAATTTTTTCATAAAAGAAGCCGGACATCTCATTGGGAGAAATCCGGCTTCTATCGCAATCATTATTCTATTTCTTATTTTACAGAGATATTCTCGCCTTTCAAACCATTGAACGCGCCTTCGATCTTCGCATCCGGATGAGCGATCAACCATTTATTGCGGGCTACCAAAAGTTTGTCTTCTTTTGCTCCTTCCGGTTTTACAACCAGATCAAGGTTCGTGTCTTTCGGAAGAACAACTACACAGCGGAAGTTTGCGCCGTCTACGCTGCATGGAGCATAGTGAAGTGTCGTCGCATATACGTCGATCACGGTTCCCTTTGGTACTAAAAATGCCTCGATCTTAGAAGTATCATAAGTATCATCTTCTTCGATGTCCTGCTCGCTTCCGATCAAAAGGATCAAATCTGTAGCTGCAACATTGATTTCAGAAGAACGATGATATTCTACTGCATTCAAAAGATGGTTATTACCATTGCAATAACCAATCTGAATTGGAAGTCCGCCATACAAACTATCTGTAAAATCTTTCATCACCGGCAGTGCCTCCAATGCGTTCTCCGATGGCACATAAACAACTTCGTCATCCGGACAAGGCATCTCCTGCATTTTCTCGATCAATGCATCTACGTCGTACTCTCCTGTCAGAACACGTCCATATTTTTTGAAAGATGCATCGGTTACTTTTTGAATCTGAATACTCATAATTAAAATACCCTCCTATAATATATAATATTTAGTAACTATTCATTCTCCCCATACACTAGATCCTGAATAGTTACGCTACTTATATTATACAATGAGTTCTGCAATTTCACAAGATGAAATTACCAGTTCTTCACGATCCATTTTCCGGTTTTGGACAAATGGCTTTTCTTTATATTCGTTGTCGTTTTGCACGATGGTTTCAAAAGTGCTGACGTCTCATTTTTGTTACAGAGACTCCATGCCACTCTGCCGATATTGTACTTCTTCAAAAGGCTCATCCACTTCTTAGCCTCTTTTTTATTGATGGCACCGTTACCGGAAGCATCACAGATTGAAAATTCACTTACGATGACCGGAAGATTTTTCTTGTGTGCCTGGATCAATTTATTGCGGATACCGTCGCCATGTGTCGCCGCATAAAAATGAAGAGCATATAAAATATTTGTCTGTCCCCGGATCGGATCATCTGCCACGACGTCTACATCCTGTGACCACGTCGGTGTGCCGACAATGATCAGCGCATCCTTATCATTCTTTCGGATCAGGGAGATCATTGACTCCGCATATGGTTTGATATCTTTTTTCCATGTTACATTTCCGTTCGGCTCATTGCAAATTTCATAGATCACATTTGTCTGTGCCGCATATTTTTTCGAAAAATAGGTGAAAAATTCTTTTGCTTTTGACTGATTTGTCTTGGGATTTCCATCTGACAAAATATGCCAGTCAAGAATTACATACATTCCAAGATCCGTCGCTGCCTTAACCCCCTCTTCTACTTTGCTGTAAAGCGATTTTTGGTATCCTGCACCCGGATCACTGTACAACGCAAGACGTATGGTATTGGCCCCCATTTTCTGGAAACTGCGAAATGCTTTTTTATTTACATATTGTGGAAACCAAGCAATTCCGTGTGTACTCACACCGCGAAGATTAACTGTTTTTCCTTTAGAATTCACAATTTTCGTTCCCTGCACCTGAAGCAGTTCGCATTTTTTTGCCGCCTGACTTGCATCCGCATGGAAGATCAATCCCAGAAAAGCCCCTATGATCAAACTACACATTATCCATTTTTTCATTCTTGCAACACTCCTATGCTTTTTTTATTGTAACTATTCAGGATTAAATGTACGGAAATCAATGAATCGTCGTGCTTGCACGTAAGAGACTTTGATTTCTGGACATTTAAATCCTAATAGGGCTCCCCCTCCACATATGAGCATTTTTAGCCTTGCAAAGGCGGGAAAGAACACGAAGTGTTCGAAATGCGAATGTGTGGGCGGGGTGTCCTGAATAGTTACGTTTCATTATAACTTTTTTTACTCTTTTTTTCAATTCTTTTCAAAAAATTGTTGAAGATTTAAGCCAAATATTGTATACTGTTATTGCACTATAATTATGAAAAAGAGGATTGAAACTTATGACGACACAACAGATTCAATACATCATTGCGATCACGGAAGAAGGCAGTTTTTCTGCGGCTGCAAAGAAATTGGTTGTTACTCAGCCATCCATAAGCCAGCTGGTCAAAAATATTGAATACACGATCGGCGCTCCCCTGTTCGACCGAACAACGCAGCCGATCAAATTAACACCGGTAGGAATCGCCTACTATGAAGCGGCCAAAAAAATCGAAAATGTAAACCGCGAACTGCAAAATCGTGTATCCGAGATCAATGATCTCCAGTTTGGAACATTGACGATTGGAACCTCACCGTTCCGCGCTGCCTGCATGCTTCCAAAAAGCATCGCCTATTTTAAAGAAAAATATCCGGGAATTTCGATCAATATCATCTCTGAACCAATCGAAATTTTGAAACAATATCTTTTGGATGGCAACATTGACATCTGTATTGAAAATGATGTCTTCCAGCCGCAATTTTTCACCTCCGAAAGCTTGTCAACGGAAACATTTTATCTGGCAGTAAATCCTTCCAATCCTTGGAATGAAGGTAAAGAAAAAAATGTGCTGACGGTGGATGATATTTTACAAGACAGCGAGAAATTATATGATGACTGCGCTGTCAGTGCCGCAGAAGCAGAAAAGCTTCCGTTTATTCTATTGGATTCCAAAAACGAATACCAGGATTTATCGGCAAATATTTTTGAAAATCTCAACATGAAACCGGATATCACACTCCGCGCTTCTAACATTGAGACGAAATTCCACTGGGTGACTTCCAATCTCGGTGCCGGCTTTATTCCGGACACGCTGATCCGTTTTGGAAATTTCAAAGAACATCCAAATTATTACAAGATTCGTGAACCAAAACGTTCCGGCCAGCTTTTTCAAGAAGAGATTGTTGTCGCTTACAACAAACACCACTTCCTGACAAAAGCGGCCAAAGAATATATTATCGAACTGAAGAAATTGATCGGATTAGGAACCTGGCTGACTGCTTAACGCGTCAATCTTCCAACAGACAACCAATTCCTAATTTAATATCGAATTGTTTTAACAATTGCTGATCATTTTGTTTTCCACCGGCTGGTCGTATTTCAATCGTGTGCCAGCCGGCTTTTTGTTCCGCAAAGATCATTCGCACAAGGCGGTTATCCCATGCAAACTCCCAATACAATTCCACACATTCTTTCACTTCACCGTCTACCAGAATTTCCACTTTGCAGTCATTTTCCTGTGCCGTCTGAAAATATTCTGCGACAACGACAGAACAATATTTATCTGCCTTAAATACCTGATCGTCATCGTAAGACAGGTTCTCCAACTTTTCAAGTTTCCAAAAAGATCCATCAAAACAAGGAGTTTCCGGAATTATGTAAGAATTTGTTTCTTCTTTTTCCATCGCATATTGAAACCAATGCATAATATTATCAGCGATAAATTCATGTCCTTCGATACGCGGATGCACATAATCACTTGCATAATCCTGCCATAAAAATCGATTTTCCCGAATATTTTCCATCACAACACTTCCGATATCCAAAAGAGGAATATGATAATAATGTGCGATTCTGGTCATCGCCCCTCGAGTGCAGTTGCCATTTTGATTACAAAACAAAAGGACACAGACATACGTCCCGTTTTCCAAAAAATGGTGTACCAGCCCTTCAAATGCCTCCTGAAGATAATACTGTCCCGGGTCATTGACACTGTAATCCAAAAAAACAAGATCCGGTTCCTTTTGCAGCAACTCATCCATAGCAAATAACGCATTTGCTGAAAATGTTCCCGATACACTGGCATTAATAAATTCCGGCACTGTCCCCCCCGGAAAATAACTCTCCCATTTTTGCTCCATTTTATTTAAAAAGGCGTTCCCCTTTTTTACTGCTTCCCCTTTTGATACAGAAGCTCCCAGCGCCGCAATTTTTTTCTTTTCTCCCCGCATTCCAGCCTCTATGATTTCCCGAATTGGCTGAAGATTTGCTCCTTCCATCGCTTCCGGCTGTATATAACTACACTGTTCCATCTCATTCCTCCTTATCTTTGCATCAACAATTCAAGATGTCATAATCTTAAATCATGCTGTTTTTTGTAAAAAAGTAAGTGGCACTATATCGCTATAGTACCACCAGAAAAAAGTATGAAAAAGGATTATCAAAAATACCTTGCTAACGTTATTTATCTTACTGAAATACATTGTAACACAGTTTTTCGAAAAAGGCAAATTAGAATTTGTTATAAATGCTATAACCTCTACGTTATATGTATATTTTTTACAATTCTATGGTATCGCCCGAATCTATTGACTTTGCCACATTATCAACCTCCAGCCAAATGGTGGTATCTGTTGGATTGTAGATTTTTTTCCCGTTTTGCGAAAAAATTAATTGTTTATATTTTTGATGATAATTGCAAATTTCTCCATTTGTTGCATACCAGACATCCTCTTTATTCGCCACTTTTTCAAACAAGTCATCAACAATATGCCAGTTATCCTGCTCATCAAATTCAAAGGTATGTCCCCAAACATAAAACATATAGGAATCATCTGCTACCGTATCATTCAAAAATTTCTCTGCCAGTTCCATTAATTCCGGTTCCGCATGGTGACAGGTCGGATTGAGGATCAGCCAGTCTTCCGGCAAATGAAATTCATAAGTACTCTCTACCGTACGAGCATAACTGATTCCGGCATTTTTTAATATCTGAATCAGCGTTTCATTATATAAACCATACGGATAAGCGTATCCGGTAATGATTCTGTCATACATGTTTTCCAGTTCTTGACGGCATTTGACAATATCTTCCATCAACTGTATCGGTGGAACCGTTGTGGATTTTTGATGGTCATATCCATGATTTGCCACTTCAACAAGTGAATTATTATACAAATTTTTTGCTTTTTTTTCTGTTACATTAATATACGTTTCTCCTTCCGGAAATACCGCATCTTCTTTGGAAAACCAGCCGGGAATGATATTGAACGTTCCCTTGATATGGTATTGTTCCATTTTTTTGATCAGACGCTCATCCTGCGTAATATTATCATCATAGCTGATGGTAAATGCTTTTTTCTTTCCTCCCGGAAATCTCATATAACATTGTTTCATAGTTACCCTCCAATTATTTAATCAAATCGTGTACTTTCCTATTATATCAAATTTTACTCATTTACGCAATGCCTTTGTCGCATCTAAAAAAGCTCCCTGGTTCATATAGATAAACAAGGATTTTGCATAATCGTACTGTGATACAGCCTCCCAGTCGCTTTCATCCAAAATGACATTCTTATATGAATCTAAAACAATCTGATTTTTCTCCGGATATTGTTCCCGCTTGCACCGCATGATATACGGACAAACTACAATGGTCACATCTGCATCCGATTCCTGCTCTACACGCTGACACCCTGTCTGCAGTGCCTCGATAAATACCTGCGCCTCCTGCTCTTCCTCAGTCGTATCGGCTTTCAGATAATACGTTTTTTTCGTCTGGAGATACGACTGAAACCGGCTGTCACTGGCATCATTGTCCCTAATTTTTCCATTGGAGGCTTTTCCTCTCACATCGCGGATGGCATCATAATACGCATAGGAAATAGTCTGCATGATATTGTGCTCTTCGCGGTACATGCTCTCGTACATCGCATCGAATACACTGCTTAGTATACAATAGCTCATACGATCCAGTTTTTCTTCCGGTGTATATTTCATGAAGAAATGAATCCGGTTGCGCCACATATAATAATTGATAAACGTATTGACTGGTTTCGCATTGGAACCCATTTTGTGCAGCACGACGCTGTCCTTGATCGTTACGACTTTATAGCCGGCAAGATGAAACCGATAACACCATTCCATATCATCCCAGTAAATAAAATTGTCTTCCGGCATGATTCCGATATCGCTTTCTTTGATAAAACGGGTTCGCAGCATAACACTGCAGGTCGCTACCGTATCACATTCATTGACCTCCGGAATGTTTCCATCATCCAGATAATCCGCATAATGAGTAATTGCCGTATAGTTATCAAAATCAAGATCCAATCCGTATTGCTGCACATAGTCCGGATAATCCATATGATAAACGATCGAACCACACACGCCGGTATCCGGATGTGCATCGAGATAGTCTGCCAGTGCACCAATTGCATTTTCATCCACTAAAATATCGTTGTCAAGGCAGCATAAGTATTCGTATCCTTCTTCCAATATTTTCCTTATTCCAAGATTAAATCCGCCGGATCCCCCTAAATTTTCCGGATTGACCAAAACCGTAACGGCATCGCCATAGGTTTCCTTAATCGCTTCCACGGAACCATCCGTCGAGGCATTGTCTGCCACATACAGGTCAAAATCCTGATTTTTGGATTCCAATACACTTCGGATACAATTTAATACATAGTCTTTTTTATTATAATTACATATTACAATTCCTATTTTTTTCATCCGTTTCCCCTTATAAAAAATTCTCCCACCAATTGAAAAATCAGTGGGAGACTCAAAAAATCATACGTTATTACTTGATCTGTGCTTTTAACTGCTCTGTCAAAAGTGGAACAATCTTATTCAGATCTCCAACAATACCATAATCCGCTACATCAAAGATTGGTGCATCCGGATCTTTGTTGATGGCAATGATGATGTCAGATTCTTCCATACCTGCAGTATGCTGGATTGCTCCGGAAATACCGATGGCAAAGTATACATTTGGACGTACCGTCTTACCGGTCTGTCCTACCTGACGATCTACAGGAAGCCATTCATTCTCTACAACAGCACGGGAACAACTTACGGTTCCGCCAATAACCTCTGCGAGATCTTCCAACAGTTTGAAGTTTTCCTTGGAACCAACACCACGTCCACCGGATACAAGAATTTTTGCATCCATGATGTCTACGGTATCCGTAACGGATTTTACTACATCAAGGATTTCAACATATTTGTTGTTTGGTGTAAATCCAGGATTATAATTGATCACTTCTGCTTTTGCACCAGCCTTTGGCTCGATCTTCTGCATAACACCAGGACGAACGGTTGCCATCTGCGGGCGGTTGTCCGGACATGCGATCGTAGCGATCGTATTTCCACCAAATGCAGGACGAGTCATAAGAAGCTGATTGTGCTTCTGCTGATCTTCTTTTCCGGGAACAGCATTGATTGGGAAATTACCAATCTCAAGTACTGTACAGTCAGCGGTCAAACCTGTCTTCACACGTGCGGAAACACGAGGACCAAGGTCACGGCCGATTGCTGTAGCACCTACCAGCATGATATCTGGTTTGTACTCATTGATTACGGAAGCAAGTGCATGCGTATATGGCTCTGTTCTGTAATCTTTCAATTCAGGATCGTCTACAACGATAACCTTGTCTGCACCATACTCAGCCAATGTATCAACCAGTCCGGCTACTCCGGAACCGATCAAAACAGCTGTTACATCTGTATTAAGGTCTTTTGCAAGTTCATTTGCTTTTCCAAGCAGCTCAAGTGCGATGCTGCTGATTTCATTGTCTACCTGCTGTGCATAGACAAATACACCTTTATATTCTTCTAAATTCATTTTTATGGATCCTCCTTGTTTTCGCTTAGATTACGTGTTTCTCCAACAGCTTCTCAACGATGTAAGATGCTGCTGCATTTGCATCCTCAGGAGTAACTTTTTCTCCAGCGCCTTTACGTACTTTATCCGAAGCTTTTGCGATTTTTGTTGGAGATCCTTTCAAACCAAGATCAGAATCATCTACATCTTTAAGGTCTGCTCTTCCCCAAACGGTAATCTCTTTGTCATAAGCATCGAAGATTCCACCTGGTGTCATATAACGAGGCTCGTTCAATTCAGAAAGAGCTGTGATAAGACATGGCATCTTAGCTTTCAGTACGTGAGTTCTGTCGTCATACAAACGTTCTACAACAACAGAATCGCCTTCGATCTTAATATCTTTTGCATATGAAATAACAGGGATATCAAGATGTTCAGAAATCTGTGGTCCTACCTGTGCGGTATCACCGTCGATTGCCTGACGTCCTGTAATGATCAAATCATAATCAATGTTTCTAAGTGCACCGGCAATGGTTGTAGAAGTAGCCCATGTATCTGCTCCTCCCAAAACTCTGTCAGTAACAAGAATACCATTGTCAGCTCCCATAGCCATAGCTTCGCGAAGAACTTCTTCTGCTTTTGGAAGTCCCATGGTAAGAACGGTAACTTCTGCACCATTCTGCTCTTTGATGCGAAGTGCTGCTTCCAGACCAGCTTTGTCATCCGGGTTCATAATTGTAAGCATTGCACCACGGTCAAGTGTACCATCCGGATTAAATTTTACTCCACCTTTTGTATCAGGTACCTGTTTAATACATACTACTATTTTCACGATATGAACCTCCTTATTTCAACAAGTTTCCAGAGATAACCATACGCTGAACTTCTGATGTTCCTTCGTAAATCTCTGTGATCTTAGCATCACGCATCATACGTTCCACATCATATTCTCTGATGTAACCATAACCACCATGCAACTGAACTGCTTTTGTTGTTACTTCCATAGCAACTTCGGCAGCATATAATTTCGCCATTGCAGCTTCTACGGAGTAAGAAACTTTTGCTCCGTCTGCAAATTCCTGTTTTTTCAATGCAGCTTTATATACAAGAGACTTCGCAGCTTCTACTTTTGTAGCCATATCCGCAAGCTGGAACTGTGTGTTCTGCTGTGCAGCGATGGAACGTCCAAACTGTTTTCTCTCTTTTACGTAAGCAACGGTTGTCTCAAGAGCACCTTCTGCAATACCAAGTGCCTGAGCAGCGATACCGATACGTCCGCCATCCAGAGTGTGCATTGCAATAGGGAATCCTTTTCCCTGTGGTCCAAGGATATTTTCCTTTGGAATACGGCAGTCTTCGAAGATCAACTCATAAGTAGAAGATCCACGGATACCCATCTTCTTCTCTTTTGTTCCGAAGGAGAATCCCGGAGTTCCTTTTTCTACGATAAATGCGGAGAAGTTCTTTTTCTTTCTTCCACGTTTGTCTTCTGTTACACTTGTGATAGCGATTACGATGTAAACATCTGCTACTTTACCATTGGTAATGAAGCATTTGCTTCCGTTAAGTACCCACTCATCTCCATCCAAAACAGCTTTTGTCTGGGCTCCCTGAGCATCGGTACCGGCACCCGGCTCTGTCAATGCGAAAGCACCAAGTTTTTCGCCATTGCAAAGAGGTGGAAGGTATTTCTGTTTCTGCTCTTCTGTACCATAAGTAAGGATTGGATCACAGCAAAGACTTGTATGTGCAGATACGATAACACCTGTTGTACCACAGACTTTTGAAAGTTCCTCTACGCACATTACATAGGTCAAAATGTCGCATCCCTGTCCACCATACTGCTTTGGCACCGGAATTCCCATAAATCCATATTTACCCATTTTGTCTACCGTAGACTGTGGGAAAACTTCTGTTTCATCTGTTTCCTGTGCCAACGGCTTTGCTTCATTTTCAGCGAAATCTTTGAACAATGTTCTCGCCATTTCATGTTTCTGATCTAAAGTAAAATCCATTATTAATGAACCGCCTTTCTGTATATTTGATGGATCCTATATCCACCGAAATTATTTGCTGTAATCGTAGAATCCGATACCAGTTTTTCTTCCGAGCTTTCCTGCACGAACCATCTTGCGAAGCAATGGATGAGGACGGTATTTAGGATCACCTGTCTCAGCCTGAAGTACTTCCATGATAGCAAGGCAGATATCAAGACCTACCAAATCGCCAAGTGCAAGAGGTCCCATTGGGTGGTTTGCACCAAGCTGCATTGCTGTATCAATACCTTCAACAGAAGCTACACCATCAGCATAGATGCCAACTGCTTCGTTGATCATAGGAATCAAAATACGGTTTACAACAAATCCGGCTGCTTCTTTTACTTCTACCGGTGTTTTTCCGATCTCTTTAGAGATTGCAACGATTTTCTCAACCATCTCGGCTGGTGTATTCTCACCTGCGATAACTTCGATCAATTTCATAACCGGAGCCGGATTGAAGAAATGCATACCGATAACCGGACGATCCAGTCCTGCACCGATCTCTGTGATAGAAAGGGAAGATGTGTTTGTAGCAAACATACAATCTTTCTTTACGATATCCTGAAGTTCTTTAAATGTCTGTTTCTTAACATCCATTACCTCAAGAGCTGCCTCTACGATCAGATCACAGTCTGTACAGATTTCTTTTGTACCTGTTGTGATCTTAGCAAGGATGCTGTCAGCAGCAGCCTGATCCATTTTTCCTTTTGCAATACGTTTTTCAAAACCTTTTGCAATTTTGTTTTTACCGTTTGCAGCAAATTCATCATTAATATCACACAAGCAAACTTCATAACCTTCTGTCTGAGCAAATGCCTGAGCAATTCCGGAACCCATTGTTCCAGCACCAATAACGCCAACTTTCATTGATACATACCTCCGTTTTTTTATTCTCCGGACCGGACAGAGCCGATCCGGAAAGTTATTATTTCATGCTAAATTATTTATTCTGGAAAGGAACTACTTTGAGTTTTTTCTCTTTGTCCTTCTCAAGGAAGTTACCCATTCCTGCTTTCTGGTCTTCTGTCTCAAAGCAGTCACCGAAAAGTTTCTCTTCGATCACGATTGCCTGATCCATATCAACCTGAAGTCCTTCATTGATTGCTTTCTTGCAGTTACGAACAGCGATCGGAGCCTGCATAGCAATACCTGCAGCCATTTTCTTTGCTGCCGGCATAAGTTCTTCCAAAGGATATACCGCATTTACAAGACCGACGCGGTATGCTTCCTCAGCTTTGATGTTGCGTGCTGTGTAGATCATCTGTTTTGCCATTCCTACAGGGATTACACGAGCAAGACGCTGTGTTCCGCCAAATCCGGGAGTGATACCAAGACCTGCTTCCGGCTGACCAAATACAGCATTTTCAGAACAGATACGGATGTCACAGCTCATGGAGATCTCGCATCCACCACCAAGAGCAAATCCGTTTACTGCTGCGATAACAGGGATAGGGAAAGTTTCAAGTTTGCGGAATACATCATTTCCTTTTTTACCGAAAGCTTCTCCTTCTGCTTTTGTCAATGTGCTCATCTCTCCGATATCTGCACCGGCTACAAAAGATTTCTCTCCGGCACCGGTAAGGATCAGACAGCGAATCACATCAAGATCTACACCATCCAATGTAGCATCTAACTCATCCAGCACCTGGCTGTTCAAAGCGTTCAATGCTTTTGGACGATTAATGGTAATAATACCAACTTTGTCTTCTACTTCATACGTAATGAATTCCATTTTGGGAACTCTCCTTTCTGTACTGTTTTTTCAGAAATTAGTCACGTTCTACGATTGTAGAGCATCCCATTCCTCCACCGATACAAAGTGTTGCAAGACCTTTCTTTGCATCACGTTTCTGCATCTCATGAAGAAGTGTTACAAGGATACGGCATCCGGAAGCTCCTACCGGATGTCCAAGTGCGATCGCACCACCGTTTACGTTCAATTTACTGAGGTCAAATCCAAGTTCTCTTCCTACTGCTACAGACTGTGCTGCAAATGCTTCGTTAGCTTCGATAAGATCAAAATCATCAATACTCATGCCTGTCTTAGCAAGAACTTTCTTTGTAGATGCAACCGGTCCGATACCCATGATCTTAGGATCCACACCGCCAAGAGCACCTGCTACGAAAGTAGCCATAGGTTTTACACCAAGTTCTTTTGCTTTTTCTTCGCTCATAACAACGATAGCTGCTGCACCATCATTGATTCCGGAAGCATTACCGGCAGTAACAAAACCGTCTTTGTTGATTGGACGAAGTCTTGCAAGTCCTTCCATTGTCGTTCCAGGACGTGGTCCCTCATCTTTATTAAAGATAATTGTCTCTTTTTTCTTCTTAACTTCAACCGGTACGATCTCATCGTCGAATTTACCGGCTTCCTGAGCAGCTACAGCTTTTGTCTGACTTGCAACAGCAAACTCATCCAGCTCTTCACGTGTCAGGTTCCATCTTGGATCCTTACAGATGTTATCTGCTGTCTGGATCATATGATAATCATTGAATGCATCCCAAAGAGCATCGTTTACCATCGTATCGATAATGGTATTGTTGTTCATACGATATCCGAAACGAGCCTGTTTCAAAGCGTATGGAGCCATGGACATGTTTTCCATACCACCTGCTACTACGATATCTGCATCTCCTGCCTGAATCATCTGTGCTGCCATATTTACACAGTTCAAACCGGAACCACAAACAACGTTTACGGTTACTGCAGGTGTCTCGATTGGAAGTCCTGCTTTAATAGAAGCCTGACGTGCAACGTTCTGTCCAAGACCTGCCTGGATTACACAACCCATGTAAACATGATCCACCTGATCTGCCGGTACTCCTGCTCTCTCCAAAGCTTCTTTGATCACGATAGAACCAAGTACTGGTGCCGGTGTTGTACTAAGGCTTCCACCCATTGTACCGATGGCAGTACGACATGCGCCTGCTAATACTACTTTTTTAGACATAATATGTATCCTCCTTGTTTTTTGTCATTACTTTAATTTTTTATATTGCAGCCGGATAGAATCCGGTTTATAAACATTATATTATTTAGAAAACTTTTCCTGCAGTTTCTTTTCAACAATTGCCGGTACAAAATGCGTAACATCCGAACCATATGATGCCACTTCCCGCACGATCGTCGAACTCAAAAATGCATATTCCAGGCTGGTAGTAAAAAACATCGTATCGATTTCCGGATTCAGGCTGTGATTCGTTTGTGCAATCTGCATTTCCGATTCAAAATCCGATACCGCCCGAAGTCCTCGGACCATCACTTTGGCTCCGACTTCCTTCGCAAAATCTACGGTTAATCCCTGAAATGTCGCGACACGGACATTATTAAAGTTTTTCGTCGCCTCTTTGAGCATCTCTACCCGCTCGTCCATCGAAAATAATGGATTTTTCCCACTGTTTACCAAAACAGCAACGATCACTTCATCCACTACCTTCGAAGCTCTCTCAATGATATCCAGATGTCCATAAGTGACCGGGTCAAAACTTCCGGGGTAAACTGCTTTTACCATAATATGCTCCATTCTGCATTCAATCGTATTTGAAACCTGACAAAAAATAACTACATTGTTATTTTTTTAACAATCCATCTTATCAAGTAACAAATACATAATAACACCATTACTCCCTATTGTCAAATAATTATCAATCTTTTTTTTGCAAATCTTCCCCCTTGACCCCCCTTTTCATAAATGTTAAAATAATATCAAAGTCTAACGGTAACTATTCAGGCTTGCTGGGCAAAAACAATGAATCGACGTGCTTGCACGTTGGAGACATTGTTTTCTGTACAGTAAGCCTAATAGTTACCATGTAACTTAAATAATTAGGAGGCGTCTTTATTATGAATTACCAACAGATGTATCAAAACAAACTTACGACAGCAGCTTCTGCTGCAAACGTTATTCAATCCGGTGACTGGGTCGATTACGGCTGGTGTGTCAACACTCCGGTTGCCGTGGATAAAGAAGTAGCAAAACGGCTGCCATCTCTTGAAAATGTAAATTTCCGCGGTGGAATCTTAATGTGGGTTCCTGAGATTTTCCAGATTGAAGATCCTGCAGCTCATATGACATGGAACTCCTGGCATATGGGAGGTATCGAAAGAAAAGCCGTTGCACAGGGATTTTCTTTCTACTCTCCGATCCGTTATTCGGAACTTCCACGTTATTACCGTGATTTGAGCTGCCCTTCCCGCGTAGCGATCTTCCAGGTATCTCCGATGGATGAACATGGCTATTTCAGTTTTGGTCCGAGTGCTTCTCATCTGGCTGCCTGCTGCGAACGTGCCGAAGTGATCATTGTCGAAGTAAATGAAAATATGCCTCGCTGCCTTGGCGGTTTTGAAAATGGCATTCATATTTCTAAGGTTGATATGGTCGTAGAAGGCGATAACCCACCGATCGGTGAAATGGGTGGCGGTGCTGCTGCTACCGATGTCGATCAGGCTGTTGCCAAATTGATCGTAGAAGAAATTCCGGATGGAGCTTGTCTCCAGCTCGGTATCGGCGGTATGCCAAATGCTGTCGGTACGATGATCGCTGAATCTGATCTGAAAGATCTTGGTGTGCATACTGAAATGTACGTCGATGCCTTTGTCGATATTGCAAAAGCAGGAAAGATTACCGGAGCAAAGAAAAACATTGACCGCTATCGTCAGACATATGCATTTGGTGCCGGTACTAAGAAAATGTACGATTACTTAAATGACAATCCTGAATGTATGAGTGCGCCTGTCGATTATACAAACGACATCCGCTCGATTTCCGCATTGGATAATTTTATCTCCATCAACAATACTGTGGACATAGATCTCTACGGACAGGTAAATGCAGAAAGTGCCGGAATCAAAAACATCAGTGGCGCCGGCGGACAACTTGACTTCGTTCTTGGAGCTTACCTTTCCAAAGGCGGAAAGAGTTTCATCTGCTGCTCATCCACATTCACAAACAAGCAGGGGGAAAAAGTTTCCCGTATCCGTCCAACGTTAGCCAATGGATCTATCGTTACCGATACACGTGCAAACATCCACTACTTTGTTACAGAATATGGTAAAGTAAATCTGAAAGGACTTTCGACCTGGCAGAAAGCAGAAGCTATTATTTCTGTCGCTCATCCGGATTTCCGCGATGAGCTGATCAAAGAAGCGGAAAGCATGCACATTTGGAGACGCTCTAACAAATAAAAGCAATAACAAACCGGCGGTACAGGAAACTACTATCCTGCACCGCCGGCTTTATTTTAGTAACGATTCAGGCCCCCCTCCATACATTGATCCTGAATCGTTACCTTTTTTATATAATAATGCACACCAGACCGCCATTGGAATCATTTACCACTTTTTGGATCGTATCCTGCAATTTTACCTGACTTTCTTCCGTCAGGCGATTTACTTTATTTAGGATTCCGTCGTCCACCAGCTGGCGGATCGTTTTCCCAAAAATATTGGTGTCAAAAATTCCATCCGGATTTTCTTTTCCGTTTTTTTCGATGTACTCGATCAGATCTTTTGCCTGTTCCTCACTTCCCACAATTGGCGCGATTTCCGTCTCAATATTTGCCTGGATCAAATGCAGCGACGGACAGACGGCCCTTATCTTTACGCCGTATTTGTTCCCATGTTTAATAAGTTCCGGCTCCGCGATCTCAATTTCTTCCATCGTCGGAGTGACGATGCCGTACCCGCGGCCCTTTACCTGCTGGCACGCGGTCTCTATACTTTGATATTCCGCTCTCTTTCCGGCAAGTTCTTTTAACGTCGCAATCAGCTCATATTCACCGGAAATCGGCGTGCCGATCAAATCACTTAAAATCTCATAATAATATTGTTCTTCAAACTCGATGGCGACATGAATTTTACCATTTTGCATCTGCTTATCCTGAATATAGATTCCTTTTACATAGTCCGCATCCAGTTTTACCGTATCTTTATTGACATCGCGCATGACGTGCATATTTTTAAGCATTTCCAGGCATTTTGTCATCAGATCCTTTTTCAGCCAGTGATCGCGGTCTAAAAATTCAACCCATTTTGGAAAGTAAAATTGAATCTGACCAATTGGGAAATCGGCTAAAATCGTTTCCATCATGAAAAACACATCGTCTTTTTTCAGATTTTTGCAATCCATTACCAAAACACTGATTCCATATTTTTCCTGCAGCTTTCCGGCAAGTTCTCTGGTGGATTCCTGATGAGGTACACGGGTATTCAAGATCATGATTGTTGGCTTTCCTGCCGCTTTGCATTCTGCCACCGTTTTTTCTTCCCCCTCAACATACTGTTCTCTGGATAATTCTGTAAAACTCCCATCTGTCGTCACGATTATTCCGATATTGGAATGTTCACGAATTACTTTACTTGTTCCGATCTGAGCTGCTTTTGTAAACGGAATTTCTTCGTCGTACCATGGTGTCTTTACCATCCGCTCCTTCTCTTCTTCACGATAGCCGACAGCATCTTTTACAACAAACCCCACACAGTCGATCAAACGCACTTTTCCGCTTTCTCCGCTTGGCATCTGAATCTGCGCGCCCTCTTTCGGAATAAATTTGGGCTCTGTCGTCATGATTGTTTTTCCGTCGGAAGACTGTGGCAATTCATCTCTGGTACGCATTTTTTCTGCTTCGTCCTGCATTTCCGGTATGACCATCAATTCCATGAAATTTTTGATAAATGTACTTTTTCCGGTGCGGACCGGACCTACGATACCCAGATACAATTCTCCGCCGGTTCTTGTATTGATATCTTCATATACATTATATTCATTGTCCATAAAAAAACCCCCTTGCTAAACTGTTACAGTATATGCAAGGAGGTTTTCTGATATGTTACTTATTTAATTTTAATTTTCTTAACTGCTTTCTTTCCGGAAGAAGCCTGTACGGTAATCTTTACTTTACCCTTTTTAATGGCTTTTACATTTCCGTAAGCATCTACAGAAGCAATTGCCGGATTACTGCTGCTAAAGCTGATCGTATCGGTAGATTTTGCTTTTACAAGGGAAACGGTCAATTTCTTCGTCTGTTTCCGTTTCATTGTAGAAGGTCCTTTTACTTTTACTTTCTTCGCTTTCACTTCTTTTTTCGAAACAACTACGGTGATCGTTGCCTTTTTACCGGAAGAAGCCTGTATGGTGATCTTAGCCGTTCCTTTCTTCTTCGCAGTGATCAATCCGGATGCAGAAACGACAGCCACTTTCTTTTTATTCGTCTTATAAGAAAGAGTATCGGTACTTGTCAGCGGATTTTTCTCTGCTTTTATAGAAAGTGTCTGGCCTTTTGCCATATATACTTTCTTTACATTTGGTTTATTCAGGTAAATACGAATACTCTTCGCCGGCTGTTTTACCGTTACCGTACAGCCTGCATAACGATTCGTATTTGTTTTTGCTGTAATTGTCGCCGTTCCCGGACCAACCGCACGAATGACGCCATTGGCATCTACTGTCGCCACTTTGGCATTGTTCGTAGAGTACGTATACGTAACTGCTTCATTTGCATTTGCCGGAAGAACGGTCGGTGTCAATGTATGTGTCTGACCTACATTCAAGGTTACCTCTTTGGTAATGCTGATGCCTGTTACATTTACCTTTTTCGGGACAATGGTTACGTTGATCGAAGCTGAAACACCGGATGTTGCTGTCGCTGTCAACACAGCCGTTCCTGTCGATTCTGCCTTTATCGTCAAACGGGTTCCGGAAGTCGTGATGGACGCAACTCCAGGATTACTGGTTGTCCATTCAACCGTATCTTCTGTGTCATTTGGTGTCACCACATAACCGCTTGTCAAAGAAGCATTTGTTGTCTTATTAATAGTATAAGATTTTCCTTCTTCCAATGTAATCGGTGCATCCAAAATCTGAATTGATTTAGCCGGTGCATGAACCGTAATCATAAACTCAGAAGATTTCACATTACTGTTTTCTTTTGAAATCGCTACAATCTTAGCAGTTCCTTTTTTCAAACCAGTTACATTTCCCTGCTCATCCACCGATGCAACCTGGGCTCCGGAATTTACTTTCCATTCTACTTCTTTATTCCCTGCATTAATTGGTTTTACTTTAACATCCAAATGAATGGATTCACCAACATTAACAGTATTGCCACCGATAATTTCGATAGCAGATGGTTTTACATTCTGGTCATCCGTTACCATAAAATAAAATGTTTTACTGATTCCACTCGCCTGACCGGTTACCGTAATTACGACAATCTCATCACTTGCCTGTTTGGTTGTCAGATTTCCCAACTGATCCACGGAGATAACATCCGGGTTCGAAGAGGTAAAAATCAACTGTTCTTCGGAAGCAGGATCCGTTCCTGCCGGATATTTTAACTTAATGTCAAGCTGATCTTTTCCACCATTTCCATTCGGAAGAACATATGGGTTATTTGCACTGGTTACCAGGTTATCCGGAAGGTTATCTCCGTTTGTCTTAACCGTATCAAAACCGGATGCGGATGTCTGGCATACGACAGTAATACGATCGGATTTTGAACCTGATTTTATCGTAATAAATGCCGTTCCATTGCTTGAGATATCTGCTCTCTTAATTTTAATAACCGCTTTTCCGTCTTTGAAACGGTCTGTTCCTTCCACAAAATCAACCAATGCCGGATCAGAAGACTCCCAAGTATATCCCTGCGTTGTCTCGGCCGGTTCTACCGTCGCCGTCAAAGTGACACCGCTTGTCGCTGCCTGACCGCCGGATGGAATATACAGAACTTTTTCTCCATTTTCTTCTACAAACATATTTGGATTCTGTGTTACTGAATTATCTCCATTTGCTGTCACAGATACTTTTTCCGTGACAACATCCGTAACACTGACTTTATAATCAATCTGCTGTGCACTCTGCCAGAAAGAACTGGATTCAAGGATCTGAAGTCCTGTCGTAAACTTCACACGAAGAGTAACCGGACTCTCCTTGTCGATATATTCTTTTCCATTCACAACAAAATGATACGTTCCTTTGGCATCTTTCGTTACATTGGCACTCAATCCACGATATTCATTTGTAACAACTACTCCATCTTTTACGGAATAAATCTCATGCTCTTTCGAACCATCGATCACCGAAATCGTTGGTGTACTGCCTTGATAAAGAGTTTTCTCATTTACCGCATTAATCTTTAATTCATAGTCACGATCGATCGGAAGCGGCTGAACCTCTCCGTCCGGCTGTCTCAATATCAGTGCCGGATACGTACTTACTCTTCCGCCTACTGTACCATAAAGACCACTTACCGTATTTCCCTGCATCGTAGAACTGATTGGCGCTGTCAGCTGAGCAAGATAAAGGTCATCTTTCATAACTTCAGCCGCCATGCTTTCTGTAAGGTCACTAAATGTAACATTCTGCAGGAACGTACATTGTTTCAAAAGTCCGGTTTTAATCGCCGTTACCTTTGTCTTAGAAATATCAAATTGAGTAATATTCGTCTGCTCAAATGCGTTGTTTCCGATTTCTTTCAATTTGCTGGCACGTACAAAATCCACGGTACGCAGACCTTTTTTCACTTCTTTCGTTCCATACTGTCTATAGTTTACTTTATAACTTACTTTCTTCGTACTATTCTCATAACGAATCTCTCGATTTGTATTATCGATCAATGCACATTTTGCAAATGCGCTGGCTCCGATGGAAAGAAGGCTTGATGGAAATACCACTTCATCCAAAGAGAGACAGCCCGAAAAGGCACTGTTTCCAATGGATTGAATGCCGGTTCCAAACGAACTTCCCACACCCTGTGGATTCGCAAGAATGAGATTTGTACAATTCATAAATGCAGAATCTCCGATGCTTGTTACAGTATTCGGAATATTAATCGTACGAAGTCCATAATAATCATAAAATTTAGCTTTTTCGGATCGGTCTAAAATATTAACCTCTTCTCCTCCACAGCCATTAAACGTATCCTTTTTAATCTCGGTAAGTGCTTTTGGCAGTCTCACATTTTCGAGGCGGCAGCAGTTCATAAATGCAGCTTCCCCGATGTTATCTTCTTTTAACGAATCCGGAATAACCAATTTTTTCATTCCAAAAACATATGCCAGAGTAACACTCTTTTGATTTGCATTATTTCCCTCTGTATATAGTTCCTTCAAAACCGGTGGCATATAAGCTCCAACCATTCCGGATCCGGGTGTCAAAGACACGGAACTTCCTTTCGCCAGATACTTAGTACCAAAAACGCTCCCCGTACCAACCAGACGATTTGCATAGGCTGACTGCGTCGTATCATATACATCGCCAACAAAAATATTGGTTTTATTTGTTTCCAAAGCACTTACAACATCATTTGAATCATAATATTTACGCTGTGCCACCACATAATAATCCTCGTAACCTTCTGTATCCGTCACCGTTGTAGGATCAACGATCGCACTTGGAGCCACAAAAATATGTTCTGACTTTTGCTCACCATTTTTTACTGCGATAAATTCATAGTCGCCGTCGCTATATGTGGTTTTTACATTTTCCGGTAAAACCATGATGTGGACCGCAGTCATGGAAGCACTGTCATACGATTTTCCACAGTTCAAAAATGCATTATCTCCAATGGATACCAGGCCATCCGCAAACTGCACGGTTCCTTCTTCCAATTTTGTTTTTGTTCCCAATGTCGTCAATTTGTACTGATTTGCAAATGCATTGTCTCCAATTGTTTCCAATTTATCCGAAACAATCACTTTTTCCAGACGTGCACCGCTATTCTTATCTTTGGAATCATTTCCAAAACACAATTCGGGAATATTTTTGATTCCGCTTCCCAGTGTAACTGTCTGCATATAATAGTTATTGGAAAATGCTCCCTTTCCAAGTTCTGTCACGCAATCCGGAAGGATTACTTCTTTCAATCCGGAATAAACCTCCCGCTCGCTCCAGCTATTTGTAATATAATTTGTTCCAAGCATATTATATACATAACAAGCGGAGAATGCCTTTTCCCCAATCGTTTTCAAATTTTTCAGATTTTTCAAAAACGACGTTGTATACAATTTCCAGCATTCTGAAAAGGCAAGTGTTTCAATCGTCTGCAATTTTGCATCTGCCGGAATTTCAATTTTTGTGCCATACAGATAGTGACAACGGTAAAATGTTCCTTCTTTTATCGTTGTTATGGTATTCGGCAGTTTCATGCCGATCAGATAACTTTCGAAAAATGCTGATTTTCCTATATCCGTACAAGATTTTGGAATGTCAATATACGTAATTCCACACTTATGAAATGCTTCTTCTCCGATGCTTGTAAGCGATTCCGGAAGCACGATCGTATATTCCTTGTACAGATTTTCTCTCTGATCGTCCGTAAGATTACTCAAATCAATATCATCACCATACTGGAAATCCGCTCCGGTAAATGCTGATTTGTTAATTTTCGTCAATTTTGTACAAGAAGACAAATCCATCTTCTTGATAAAACTTTCCTGAAATGCATTATCTCCGATATAGGTTATTGTCTTTGGAAGACAGGAGTAATCTTTGGTTCCCGCTCCAATAACATAAAATTTTGCTGCATCGCCATCCGCCGTATCAGCTCCTACACCTTTAAAAACAGAATTTCCAATGTATTGAAGACCTTCTTCAAGTCCGACTTCCATCAATCCGGAACAGTTTTCAAACGCACCTGTGCCAATCTTCAATGCATCCTGAATTGGGATTTCCACTTTTTGCAGGGAAGTACAGTTTACAAAAGCCTGTCCTTTTAACTCAAGTTTTGTGGAACGTGTAGAATATTTTCCAAACTCCATCGTTTTAATTGCAGAACAATTTCCAAATGCAGTAGTTCCCACTGTAGTAACTTTGCTAAGATCGACCACATTGTCATTTGATGCCCCAATTCCCAATGTTGTAAGGGAAGAACAATTTTCGAAAGCGTTTGCATCTATTGTAGTTACCGTTGCCGGAAGAACAATTTTTTTCAGTCCCATACAGTTTTTAAACTCGCCTTTCGGGACTGTTTTAATCTCTGCTCCTGTTGAAAAAGTAACCTGAGACAAGTCAATCTCGCTTGCCTTCTGTGCCCATCCGATACCCTCGATACTGGAAACTTTCATGTTACCAAAATCAATCTTTCCGGTATACTCACTCAGAAATGTTCCGGCTACCGCTCTCGTATAAACAGCATTATTTTTGTATTTAGTAAGAACCTCATCTGCTGTATGCATTCCAATATACTCAAGAACCTGTTTTGCTTCCTCTTGATTCTCTGCCTCTGTGTTTCCTGCACAGAAAACAGCATTCGCAATAATCTTGTAAAAGGTAAGTACATTCTGGTCCTTTACATTTGTGTCCCCAAGCGGAACTCCCGTTTCAATATTCCCTGGTGCCGCCAAAACGACATGAGACGGAATCGCAGCGATCTGTACACTTGTCGTTACAAGGGCTGCCGCAAGCGCAACACTGAGAATCCGCTTCACAATTCTCGGTTTCTTTTTCATAGTCAGTCTCCTTTTCTTGTTAATTAGCATTTACTGTAACAATTCAGTTACTGTTTATTTATAAAATATACAGATTCATTTTATCATTTTTTTGAACTTTCTGCAATAGTTTGTTTATAAAAAACTGCCTAAACAAAATATTTTTGCTTAGACAGTTTAAAATCTCTTCGTTGATTTTTCTATTATTCTTTGATCTTGGCATTCTCGCCGATCATATCAATTACCTTATTGGTAAGCAGTGTGATCTTATAATATTTTTCAATCGAAATCACATCTCCGTAAAGTTCTTTGAAGTTTTTCTTCAATTCGTCTACGGTTCCTCCCTGCTCTTCCACTTTCTGCATCTCTTTCGTAATCTCATCATCGGTAACCGTGATACCTTCTTTTTCTGCAATCGCCTCTGTCAAAAGCTGCGTTTTCGCAATGTTCTGCGCTGCTTTTTTTAATTCTTCCTTATAGGTATCTTCTGTCATACCTGACTGTGTCAAAAAGGTATTAAAATCATCAAAACCATACTGCTTTGCTGTATAACGATAATATGCATCCAACTGTGAAGTTGCCGTATTCACGATAGAATCCGGATATTTCTTCACCTCTGCTTTATCTTCTACCTGACCATAAGCAGTCGATCCTGCACTATCTTTCTTTTCCTTCTTCAAGTCATCCATGATAGATTTTTTGTACTCTTCAATCGTTTTGTATTCGGTTTTTTCAGAAACCAGCTTGTCTGTCAGTTTCGGTGTATTGGTCTTTGAAATGTAATTCAAAGTTACCGTAAATACCGCTGCTTTTCCGGCAAGATCTTTATTATTAGGATATTCATCCGGGAATTTCAGGTTGAGATCTTTGGTTTCTCCCGGCTTCATACCTATCACACCATCGTCAAATCCATCAATAAATCCGGAAGATCCAAGAGTAATGGCACTTCCGGAAGCGCTTCCGCCTTCAAAAGCTTTGCCATCGGTCTTTCCTTCATAATCAATATTTACTGTATCACCTTTTTTACATTTTCCTTTTTTTATCTTCTTCTCCGTAGAGTTCTGACTTACAAAGGAATCTAACTGGGACTGTACTTCATCATCCGATACGGTACAATCTACTTCTATTCCCTTATATTCAGGAATTGACACACACTCCGACGCAACGTAATCATCATCCTGAGATGCGGTTGATGTCGTGCTGGAATCTTCTCCTGTAAATTTGCTCTTTATTTCGCTCCAGGAACATCCTGTAAGCACCAAAGAAGCGGATAATACCATACTTAAAATAACTGCTCGTCTTTTCACTTCGTTTTCCTCCTAATAACTTAACGTTAATATTCATTCTATCACACTTTTTGAGAAAATAAAAGTGAATTTTTGTTCACGATTTTAAGAAATTGCCTCTTTCATCCTCTTCACATACTCGGAAACCGGCTTGATACACTCTTTTCCATAGGTTTCAACCAGTTTTACAATGGCACTTCCTACGATTACACCATCCGAAAATTCCGACATTTCTTTTGCCTGTTCCGGCGTGGAAATTCCAAATCCGATGGCACATGGGATGTCTTTTGTCTTCTTTACCTGTTCGATCATCTGCGCAACTCCTTTGTTGATCGTGCTGCGCATACCGGTTACGCCAAGACTCGATACGCAGTATACAAATCCCTTTGCCTCCGCTGCAATCGCCTGAATGCGGTCATGTGACGTCGGTGCGATCAAAGAAATGACATCCAGATCGTATTTGGAAAAGACGGAATCCATTTCCTCTTTCTCTTCAAACGGGACATCCGGAATGATCACGCCACTCATGCCGATTTCTTTGGAACGTTTGGCAAATTTTTCAATGCCGTAAACAAAAATTACATTTGCATATGTCATAAACACCATGGGAACGTGCATTTTATCCTGTATGGATTCTACCATATCAAAAATTTTGTCGGTCGTCGTTCCAGCCGCCAAAGCTCTCTCGTCGGCTTTCTGAATGACAATACCTTCTGCGACCGGATCTGAAAATGGGATTCCGATCTCAATCAGGTCTGCGCCGCTTTCCTGCAAAACCGGAAGAAGCTCTTTGGTTGTTTCCAAGTCCGGATCTCCTGCTGTTACAAATGGTATAAATGCTTTTCCATGATCAAAAGCCTGTGCTATCTTACTCATAAAGTTCGACCCCCCTGTATCTTGCAATGGCTGCCACATCTTTGTCGCCACGTCCTGAAATATTTACTACAATAATCTGATCTTTGTTCATCGTCGGAGCCAGTTTTCTCGCATACGCCAGAGCATGGGAACTCTCGATCGCAGGGATGATTCCCTCGATTCTTGACAAATATTCAAAGGCAGAAACGGCTTCTTCGTCTGTGATCGGCACATACTGAGCACGTCCGATATCATGAAGATGGGCATGTTCCGGTCCGATTCCCGGGTAGTCAAGTCCGGCTGAAATCGAATATACCGGCGCGATCTGTCCATATTCATCCTGACAGAAATAAGATTTCATACCGTGAAATACTCCCAATGTTCCATTGGCGATGGTTGCTGCATTTTTATCGGTATTTACCCCATGTCCGGCAGCCTCACATCCGATCAGCTGTACCGATTCATCCGGAATAAACTCATAAAAAGCTCCCATCGCATTGCTTCCGCCACCGACGCAGGCAATGACAGCATCCGGAAGTTTTTCTTCCCGTTCCAGCAACTGGGATTTAATTTCTTTTCCGATAACACTCTGAAAATCTCTTACAATTTCCGGAAACGGCGCCGGTCCCATAACCGAACCGATCACATAATGCGTATCCTCAATACGGTTAGTCCACTCACGAAGTGTCTCATTTACGGCATCTTTCAATGTCTGGGTTCCGCTTGTCACCGCATGCACCTTCGCACCCAGAAGTTCCATACGATATACATTCAATGCCTGACGCTCGGTATCTTCTTTTCCCATAAACACTTCACATTCCATTCCGAGGAATGCTGCGATCGTGGCTGTTGCCACACCATGCTGTCCGGCTCCTGTCTCCGCGATCAAGCGTTTTTTGCCCATTCGTTTTGCCAGCAGTGCCTGGCCAAGCGCATTGTTCAATTTATGAGATCCGGTATGGTTCAGATCTTCTCGTTTCAGATAAATCTTCGCGCCTCCCAGATCTTTTGTCATACGATCCGCATAGTACAAAAGGGATGGTCTGCCTACGTAAGTTGCCAGCATTTCATTGAACTCTCGTACAAAATCCGGATCCTCCTTATATTTTCGATATGCCTGTTCCAATTCGATTACGGCATTCATCAGTGTTTCCGGGATATATTGTCCCCCGTGAATACCAAAACGTCCTCTAGATTTCGACATTACTTTCATCTCCAATCTTCTTAATTTCTTTCATTTTTTCCAAATCTTTACAGCCTTCTGTCTCGATTCCACTGCTGATATCCAGCGCATAGGCCGGTACCTGCTGCATTGCCTGCCGTACATTGGAGGCATTCAGACCACCTGCCAGAAAAAACGGATGATACAGATCTTCCGGAATCATGGTCCAGTCAAAGGCGTTCCCGGTTCCTCCGTACACTCCGGGCTGGTAGGCATCGATCAGCAGATAGTCACAATCCATCGCATCGGCCTTTCGGATGCTTTCCACATCTTTCGCCCGAACCGCTTTGATCACCTCAACCCCTGTCGCTTCCTTAATCTGAAGGATCTCGTCATTGATCTCATCTCCGTGAAGCTGAACCATATCGACCGCATTTTCTTTTACATAGTGGATGATCGTTTCCGGGTTCTCATTGACAAACACACCAACCACTGGAATCTCCGGCAATATGTGAGAACGAAATTCGACCGCCTGTTCCAGCGTAATCTTTCGCCGGGTATTGGCAAAGATAAATCCCGCAAAATCCGGTTTTACTTCGTTCACATAGGCTACATCCTCAGGTCTGCGTATACCGCAAAACTTTAATTTCATGGCATTACCGTCCTTTCAGCTGACGCAGTGTCATTTTTTTATCCGAGCTCCGCATGAGCGTTTCTCCGATCAGCACACCATCGACGCCGCCTTTTTCCAATGCGGCAATGTCCTCTCTGGCTTTGATCCCGCTTTCTGCCACGAATAAAATATCCGAAGGAATGTGCTTTCTCTGACGAATGCAATTGTTGATGTCTACCTCAAACGTCTTTAAATTGCGGTTATTGACACCGATGATCCTTGCACCGGCGCGTACTGCCGTCTGAATCTCTTCTTCGTCATGCACCTCCACCAATGCCGAAAGTCCCAGACTGTGGCTCAGTGCGATCCACTCCCGAAGGGTCTTCTCGTTCAAAAGAGAACAGATCAAAAGCACGGCACTCGCTCCGATCACCTTCGCCTCATAGATCATGTATTCATCCACGGTAAAATCCTTCCGAAGCAGAGGAACATCTACTTTTTCATGAATTTCTTTCAAATATTCGGTACTTCCCATAAAATAATCCGGTTCTGTCAGTACCGAAATGCAGTCAGCACCTATTTTTTCGTATTCCGCCGCAATGTCAAGATACGGAAAATGTTCTGCGATCACGCCTTTGGATGGAGACGCTTTTTTAATCTCGCAGATAAAGGAAACACCATCCTTTTTCAATTGCTTTTCAAAAGAAAACCTCGTCTCCGCCGGCAGAGAAAGTGCCTTTTTTTTCATCTCTTCCAGGCTGACGTTCTCTTTGCACCGCGCTACCCGCTCTCTTGTCTTTGCTGCGATCTCATCTAAAATCATAAAATTCCTCCCTGCCTTACTCAGGCGTTGGTTTCTTTTATAAATTCTTCCAGTTTCTCAAGAGCCTTTCCGCTGTCGATCATTTCTTTCGCGATAGCGACTCCCTCTTTCATTGTAATGCTTTCTTTTCCGAGATAAATGGCAATTCCGGCATTCATCAAGATTACGTTTCTCTTTGCACCGGTTTCTTTTCCGGACAAGATATCTCTTGTAATCTGTGCATTTTCCTGTGGTGTTCCTCCGATCAGTTCTTTCAGATCACAAGTTTCAAATCCGAATTGTTCCGGTGTGATATCAAAGGATGTCAAGCCGCCGTCACGAATCTCACAGCAATGTGTCGGACCGGTAAGGGTGATCTCGTCAAGTCCGTCGTTTCCACAAACTGCCATGCCTCGTTTTACTCCAAGATTTTTCAAGACTTCTGCCAGTTTTTCAACCAGATCGTTGTTATATACACCCAAAAGCTGAATGCTTGCATTTGCTGGGTTCGTAAGCGGACCAAGGATATTAAATATCGTACGCTCTCCCATTTCTTTACGAACCGGGCCGACATTTTTCATGGAAGAATGATAATACTGTGCAAATAAGAAACTCATTTTTACTTTATCAAGAACTTCTTTGCTCTTTTTATCATCAATCGTAATATCTGCTCCCAGACTTTCGAGCACGTCTGCCGCACCACTTTTACTGGATACGCTTCGGTTTCCGTGTTTTGCTACCGGGATTCCTGCCGCAGCGATAACAAATGCGGATGTGGTGGAAATGTTAAACGTCCCCACTTCATCTCCGCCGGTTCCTACGATTTCAAGGACATCATAATCCGGTGCCAAATGTACACCAAGATCACGCATGGCCTGTGCAGATGCTGTAATTTCCGTAATGGTTTCGCCTTTCATACGAAGTGCCGTAAGATAGGTTGCCATCAATACCTGGGATGCTTCCCCGGACATAATTTCTTTCATCGCACCCTGTGCCATCTCATAACTCAAATCTTTTCCATTAATTACCTCATGAATTGCCTCTTTGATTACCATGATAACTGCCTCCTTGAAATTATATCGTTTTTAAAAAATTATTTAAGATCACCCTGCCATCCGGCGTCAGAATCGATTCCGGATGAAACTGTAATCCATAAATCTTTTTTTCTCTGTGTTTTACTGCCATTACTTCCTGATTGTCATCCACGGAAATGACTTTAAGTTCCTCCGGAACTGTCTCAATGTCCGCAATCAGGGAATGGTATCTCGCCACATCGATTCGCTCAGGAAGATTTTGGAAAATCGGATCCTCGGTATCAATTTTTACATTGCTCTTTTTCCCATGCATCAATTGTTTGGCATGACAGATCGTGGCTCCAAACACTTCACAGATTGCCTGGTGTCCCAGGCACACGCCTAGGATAGGAATCTCGCCGCCAAGACTGCGAATCACATCTTCGCATACACCGGCATCTTTCGGATATCCCGGCCCCGGCGATAAAATGATATGACTTGGTTTCATCGCCCGAATCTCCTCCACGGTCTTCTCATCGTTTCGGATCACTTTGATATCCGGATCGATCTCCCCGATCAACTGAACGAGGTTATAGGAAAAACTGTCATAATTGTCAATTAAGAGAATCATATCATCAAACCTCCTGTCATATCTTTTCCTGCATTTTGTATCGCATCGATCACTGCCCTTGCTTTATTGCCGGACTCTTCGTACTCCAGTCTCGGCCGGCTGTCCGCGACGATACCGCCTCCTGCCTGTACATAGACTTTTCCGTCTTTTTTTACTGCCATACGAATGGCGATACAAGTATCTAAGTTTCCACTGAAATCAAGATAGCCAAGCGCTCCTCCGTATATTCCGCGCGGTTCGCTTTCCAGTTCGTCAATGATCTTGCAAGCCCGGATCTTCGGCGCTCCGGATAAGGTTCCTGCCGGCAGCACGGATTTCACAGCATCCAGCGCATCGGCATCGCTTCGGATATCCGCTTCCACCTGCGAACAAATATGCATAATTTTCGAATATTTGTGGATCATCATATATTTTGTTACATCCACGGTACCAAATTCTGCGATACGTCCCAGATCATTTCGTCCCAAGTCCACGAGCATATTGTGCTCCGACAATTCTTTTTCATCACTGAGAAGGTCTTTGACAAGGGCTTCATCTTCCGCTTCGTCTTTTCCTCTCGGTCTGGATCCTGCGACCGGGAATGTCGTTAATCTGCCATCCTGCAAGCGAACCAGCGTCTCCGGCGAGGTACTCATAATCTCCACATCATCCAGGTTCATATAAACCATGTATGGAGAAGAATTTGTCGTCCGCAGCACACGATACGGCTGAATCAGGCTTCCCTCATAAGGGCTGACAAATCGTCTGGAAATTACTGCCTGGAAAATATCTCCATCGCGGATATATTCTTTTGTCTTCTCGACGATATCTTCATATTCTTTTTCGGATACATTACATTCAAATTTCACTTTGTCATAAGAAGGAAATTCCGGTAATTTCGTCTCCTCCTGAATCATAGTGATAATGTCATCAATCTCTTTTTCCGCCTTTTGCAGATTTTGCTGCAAATCCCCTTTGGTCTTTACATTTCCTACGACAATGATCTTTTGTTTTAATTGGTCGTACGCAATCACTTTATCAAAAAGCATCAGATCGTAATCATTAAATTCGCCTCGCTTGATGTTTAACACCGGCTCCGCATGCTCAATCATCGCATAGGCAAAATATCCAACAAATCCTCCGGTAAACGGTGGCATATCCTGAATCTTCGGCGAACGGTACTGCTTTAAAATATCTCGGATCACCTGAAACGAATCGTTTGTGGTGATTGTCTTTTTTTCTCCCTTTTCTTCGATCTCGACCTTATCCCGGAAACAGGATACCCTCATCACCGGATCGTAACCAAGGAAAGAATAACGTCCCCATTTTTCTCCTCCTTCTACACTTTCCAGAAGGTAAAAACGTTTTTTCTTTGCTGCAATTTTCTGCAATAACGCAATGGGCGTCACGAGATCCGCATAAATTTCTTTTTTTACCGGGATCACATCATAATCCGCCACATATTTTTCAATTTTTTCTAACAACATCGTAAACATCTCCTTTTTGTTTATTGCTACGATGTGTGCAAAAGAGATTGTCCGATTGTGTGGGAGGAGACCTGAATAGTTAACCTAAAGCAATAAAAAAAGCCTCTGTCACATGTTCTATCACTAGAACAGGGACAAAAGCTATCAACTTCTGCGGTACCACCCTTATTGGCTAATCGGTATAACCCACTCATCATGCACCACCATGCACTCCTGTTGTTAACGGTACAGGTTTCCGTCAGCGTCTACTCGATACTCTTTCAAGCTGCCCTCACAAGTCCATTCAAAATGATATTGTTGCTGCATCACACCAACCTGCAGCTCTCTGAAAACAATATTTCACCTTTACTTACTCTTGCTCATCGGTTTCAATATATTTCTTATCTAAAAATCAGTATATCACATTTTTTTCAAATGTCAACAAGATTTTTAAATAGCGGAGACGGAGGGATTCGAACCCTCGTGCCCGTGAAGGCAAAACGATTTCGAGTCGTTCTCGTTATGACCACTTCGATACGTCTCCGAATGTGCCTTTTTGAAAAAAGCACCTCTATATTTGTAACATTTTTTCAAGCATTTGTCAATGCTTTTGTCAAAAAGAATTCCGCGATTAGATTTTCCTGCATTCTTCCCGTCTTAAACCGCTCTTCCAAGTCTGCCCGAAGTTCCATGAGTTCCATGAGCCGTTCTCTGGTAAAATGCCGTTCCTGACCGCGGTATTTTTTTACTGTAAAGAAGGGAATCCCGGCTTTCGCTGCCAGATCACGGTCTGACATGCGCGGCCCCAGTTCTTTAACCTGCAGTAAAATATTGATATGGCGGCCTAACATATGCAGGATACGAAGCGGTGGCTCTTTTAATTCCAAGAGATCCGCATAAAGGGTAAATACCTTCTCCTGCTGTCCGGCAATAACGGCATCCATCATATCAAACAGTTTTCCCACAGTCTGACCCGAGCAGATCATCTCCACATCTTCTTCTGTAACAGCCTCACGTTCTCCCGTATACCCGATCAATTTATCAAGTTCACAGGACAAGAGATCCATCTGAAATCCCACACGCGATACGATAAGTTCTGCCGTATGTTTGGAAATCTTTTTCCCATATTGGGACAGATATCTCGCGATCCATGGTACCAGTTCCACCTCGGAACGCAGCGTACATTCTGTAATGCAGCCATTTTTCTGAATCCATTTATACAAACGATTTCTCTTATCAATCTGTTTTTCCGCAAAGACTACAAATGTAGTCTCAGGAAACTGCTCCAATACTTCGACCAGATCGGTCGCCTTTTTAAATGCCTGGCTGTTTTCGATCAAAATCAGACGTTTGTCTTGAAAAAACGGAAGTGTATTGCCAATTGACTGCATCTCTTCCACAGAAAATTTTTCTCCCTCAAAATACGAGGCATTCATATCATCTCCCGGCACAGACAATGCCTGTTTCAATTTATTTTTATAATTGCGGACCAGATACGCTTCCTCTCCATATAAAAGCTGAAAACGGGAAAGATCGCCGTTTTTTAACTGGGCATCTATTGTCAGCATCGTTTCACCTCATCTTCATAAATTCACATTCTTAAGTATAACGTAACTATTCAGGATCCAATGTATGGAAATCAATGAATCGTCGTGCTTGCACATAAGAGACTTTGATTTCCATACATTGAGATCCTAATAGGGCTCCCCCTCCACATATGAGCATTTTTAGCCTTGTCAAAGGCGAGAAAAGAACACGAAGTGTTCGAAATGCGAATGTGGAGGAGGGGCGTCCTGAATAGTTACAGTATAACACATCTGTAGCATTCTCTCAATGCTTAAAATACCAGCATCGCTTCCGGCCTTTTTTGGATTCAGCAAACAACGCACCTTTCTGTGCTGTATTCCAATTTTGGCAGGAAACCGCCTCCAGCCGCTGCAACGTCTCTTTCGCAGGGTGTCCATAGCGGTTGTTTCGTCCTGCAGAGATAAAACCATAGCGTGGTCGGCATTTTTGCAAAAATTCTTCCGTAGAAGAATTTTTCGAGCCGTGATGTCCCACTTTCAATATGTCATACCCTTTTCTCGAAAACGTCATATTTTCCTCGCCATGCATCCCCAGATCTCCTGTTGTCAAAACAGACAGATTCTCATAGGAAAGATCAAAAACCAGTGAACAGTCATTGGCATCTTCCCATTCGTATTCTGAAGAAGGATGAAGACATTGCAATTGCAGTTTCCCGCTTATAATCTGCTGTCCCTTATGTATCGCAGCGACCGGTATCTTTTTATCGCTTACCGTCTGTATAAACTTCTGCAGTCCTTCTTCTTTTTCCTGAAGATCCGGAACAAGGATCCGGCGAATCTTAATCCCTTCTTTTTCCTGCCGCTCTGCCAATTCTTCAATCCCATTCACATGGTCTTCATCGCCGTGGGTAACAAAAACAGCATCAATATCATTTCGCCCGTAATACTTCAGCATCTTAGCGATACGGTATTTTCCGATTTCTTTTTCCGATGTACTTCCCCCATCGATCAGATATGTTTTTTCATTTTGAAACAGACAGGCACAGTCGCCCTGCCCCACATCCATCTGAATGTAAAGAAATTCAAATGCCGGACGAAAAGAGCCAAGAACAAAACAGAGTGCTGCCATACAAAAGCCTGCCTTTCTCTTATCTCTATACTGAGCCAGCATATACACTGATAGAAGTAAAAATATATAGTAAACGATCACTTTCCAAAGTTCCGGCCGTCCCATAACCCATGTACTGCCCGGAAGTGCCTGAATTCCTTTGCAGACAAATTCATAAAAGGCAAGGATCCAATGTGCTGTCGCAAGGATAAAACCGCCCGCAAGCGGAGACAGAAAACAGAGCACACAGCCCAAAATCCCAATCCCCAGAAGAACCGATAACAATGGCAGTAAAATAAGATTGGCAATGACTGCATACGGGCATGTTTCATAAAAATACCAGAACATAACCGGAAGCGTCAGGAAAAATGTCCAAATCGTAGAAAGGAGCGTTTTCTGCCATTCTTTCATCCGTTTCTGCCTCTTTTTTGTCATCTCCTGATAGATCAGAATCCCGCCGGCAGCGACAAAAGACAAAACAAATCCGCATTGGAATAACTGCAAGGGATTTTGCAATAAGATCACACTTCCACTGACCGCCAGTGCTGTTAATCCATCGTATGGTTTTCCGATATATCTTGCCACAAGACGGATACACAGCATCCAGACCGCTCGGGATGTCGCCACCGGGAATCCGGTAAACTGTCCATACAAAAGTAAAAGAACCAGGGAAACAATTGCTGCCATTTTCATCGGGAGAAGGTATTTGCGTAACCAGTCAAACAAAACCATCCCCAAAAGAGAAATATGCAATCCGGATATAGCGAGCATATGAGCCACTCCGGTCTGCTGATACAATTCCTTCACCTCACTGTCAAGCTGAGCTTTGTCTCCAAGAATCATTGCTCCAAGCAGTCCCGCATCTCGTTCTCCCATTGCCGCAGTCAGTTGCTGCATCGCCTTCGTCCGCCACTCGTACAGCAATTGTTTTACCGGGTTGTAAGAAACGTTCAGAATCTGAATATGTGACACAAATACGCGTGCATCTACCTGTACTGCCTCATAATATGAACGGGCATCAAACTGTCCCGGATTTCCCGCCTGTTCAAAACTCTCTGCCTCTCCTGTTACCTGGATTTCATTTCCGATCTGGATTTGGGAAAATAAATTTTGTTTTGATGTTTGATCTGATTTTTCATAAAGAAGTATTTTTCTCAAAGAATTCTTTTTATCTGTTCCGGTACTTTGCGGTTTTACCTGAGATAACGTTAGCATTTTGCTTCCCGAAGCCGACATTTGAATCGTTTCGACAATTCCGCTGCATGTAAATGATTTCTCTTCCCAGTTTTCCCGGGAATTGTCACGAAATTGATTCCAGATCACAATTCCCAGCATCACAAGGAAAAAGAACATCACCAATGGTCGATTTGTTCTTATTTCTTTCATCCCCTTTTTCAACCTTTACTGGCATCCTGAACCATATCCAAATTTCGTTCAAACGAACCTGTAAAGTTCTTAATATCCCCGTATATCTCCTGCTGTTCTCCGTCAATCGTAAACTGCACTTTGTTTACATCGGACAACTCACATAATGTATTTACAATACTATATACCACTACACCACTGCTGACATCCGCCTGCATATTCATAAACTCCTTACTGAAATCCACATAACACACGTGATCACGGATTGTCAAAGAATTTAACTTTGTTCCTGCCGGAATCGTATCTCTTACATCCGAAGTATTGGCATCCGAAATCTCATTCGGACCTTTCAGCAGCTGCTCGATCAACAGACGTGCCAGCGGCACTGTCATGTCATGTGTCAATTTGGTAGTAATTTCCTGCATCTTCGTTCCATCATTGGAAGAAAAATACAATGTTACATATTTTTCCTGTGTATATCCTTCTCCACCGACGGAATCAAGAAATGACAATTTACTCATAATTCCTACGGTTTCTCCGTCGATCATAAGAGGATTGTCGCCCACATAAAATTCTACGTATTCCACACTACTCAACTGACAGAGCGTCTTTACGATAGCGGCACGATTCAACACTTCGTCAATTTTATCCTGATTATAATAAGAAGACAGGAATGTAATCGTTAATTGTTTTTCCTTTAATTGGAAATCATCTATTGCCACACACTTTTTAAAGCAGTCTAACAATTCCTGAATAACGGCTACATTATCTTCCTGATCTGCCTGAATTTCATATTTGCTTGACTGCAGTTTCGAACCATCGTCTGCCATCTGATACAAGGTAATATTTCCCTGTTGTTCCGGATTTACCGTCCTTTGGCACCCACAGCACAATACAAGGACAATCATTAACACACTCAAAAAACGAATCGGTTTCATCATGAATTCCCTCCTTGTGCCTGATAGATCAATGGGATTCTCACCGCAAACGTCGTACCCTGTTTTTCCACACTATGCACTTTGATGGAACCACGGTGCAACAATATCGCATTTCTCGTAATGGCAAGTCCCAATCCATTTCCACCGGTTTCCCGGGATCTCGCCTTATCCACGCGGTAAAAGCGCTCAAAGATATGATCCTGAAGTTCCTCCGGTATTCCTACGCCGGAATCCGCTACGCGTAGGTAGAAAAACTTGTGGTCTGCGTTTAACGTAACTTTTACCCAGCCATTATCAAAATTGTATTTCACCGCATTTTCAATAATATTGGTAAATGCCATTCCGAGTTTTACACTGTCAATCTGGGCACTTACCGGGCGCACACTTTCAAAGATAATCTCAATATTGCGCTTTGAGGCGATCGGCGTGATTCCTTTTAGAATCCCCTCGATAAATTCATTGATATTTACTTCTTCAATTGACATCTGAACCGCGGATTTGTCCATTTTCACGAGAGACAGCAGGTCATTGACAATCTTATTCATGCGGTCAAGTTCCTGATTGATATCTCCCATAAATTCCCGGTACAATTCGACCGGAACATCTTCCTGCATTGTCAAAGATTCTGCTAAAACTTTGATTGACGTAATCGGCGTTTTTAATTCATGTGATACGTTAGAAACGAATTCCTGCCGCGAGTCTTCCAGATTCTGCACTTTCGTAAGCATGGAATTGATAGCATCCGAAATCTGCTCTACCTCAATATTATCCCGCACTTCCATCTGTTCGCTAAAATCACCGGATTCAATATGTCCGATCGCACGTACCACACTTTTCAGTGGTTTTACGACATGTCCGGAGTAAAGCCAGGAAATCACGATAATGTTCACTGCAAGAAGTAAAATAATGGAAATACTCACCGTGCGGATATTGTCATACAATGTCTGAATCGACTGAAACGAAAAATTCATAACAATCACACCATAAACGGATTTATGGTCTGCGCTGTCGACGGGGAGATAGATCTCTACATTATCTTTATGCTGATTTACAATCTTTGTCGCCTCCCCGCGGAAACATTGAATCACTTCCGGAAGTACGACGATTCCGTCTTCTTCCAGTCCATATGTATCACGTACCACTTTCAGTCTCGAATCGATGATAAGGATTCTCCCATCATACATATCCGAGACCTGTGATAATTCGGTATCTACTTTTTCACTTGGTTCTCCTGCCGCCAGATAACCGGAACCTACAATGAGATTGGAAATAACATTTCCACGCACTTGAATCTCCGATACCCGCTGACTGATACTTCGCGAACGAAATACATTCAAAAAAACAACAGAAAAGATAATCAGAGGAATGATCCCAATAATTACCAGCACACCAAGACTTTGAACACGCGTACTTTTAAATTGATGAAAAAAGTTTTTAAGCTTGGAAATAATAGCCAACACCCCATTTTGTATGTATAAATTTAGGCTCACTCGGTATCTTTTCTATCTTTTCACGAAGCCGCCTTACATGAACGTCTACCGTTCTGACATCTCCGAGATATTCGTATCCCCAGACGTCATTGAGCAGTTTTTCTCTGCTGTAAACTTTATTTGGATTATTCATAAGGAGTTCGAGAAGGTCAAACTCTTTTACGGTCAAATTTACTTCTTTTTCATCAATAAATACTCGTCTGCTGTCAATGTCTACTTTCATATCTCCAAACATGCGGATAGACGAATTTTCCTGTTCTTTTGCTTCGCGTTTGGAACTGCGGCGCATGATCGCTTTGATACGCGCCTTTACTTCAAGAATATTGAAAGGCTTGGTAATATAATCGTCCGCACCATACTCCAATCCAAGAATTTTGTCCATATCCTCGCCTTTGGCAGTAAGCATAATAATCGGCACATCCGAAAACTCCCGAACCTGCTGGCATACATCAAAGCCGGAAAATTTTGGAAGCATCACATCCAATAAGACCACATCATATGTATTCTGCTTGATTGCCGTCAATGCTTCTTCTCCATCGTACGCACAATCCACATCCATGCCATCCTGTTCAAGACTAAAACGCAGTCCCTTGACGATCATTTTCTCGTCATCTACCACCAAAACTTTCTTTGCCATTTACTCTCTTCCTTTCCAATCTTCTCTATTCCTATTTTTATACGCATATCTGGGATTTAATCTTGTCAAAAACGCCTTCTTTGATCCCCGGTATATTCATCAGATCTTCCGGTTTTTGAAATTTCCCCTTTTCTTCCCGATATGCTATGATCGCAATTGCTTTTGCTTCGCCAATTCCTGTCAATGTCATCAATTGTTCTTTGGCCGCCGTATTCAGATTTACTTTCCCTGTCTCCGTCTGTTCTGCCTGCTGTCCGTCTTTTTCTTTAAAATCCTTCTGCGAGGCAATCGCAAGCTGAGTACCATCTTCCACAAGTTCTGCCTGATTGATCTCAGCAGTAACCGCATCTTTTGTAAAACCGCCGGCTTTCTCAACCACTTCGATCACACGTGGCTTTTTCTGAAAGGTATACACACCGGGCTTTTTTACGGCCCCTACTATATGGATATAAATCTGACCATCCTCTGGCTCTGCCGTTTGCTGCGTCAAACTATCGTTCATCCCTTCTGACACAATCGTCTCCGCAGGCTGCACCTGTTTCCCCTGACACAACCAGATGCCGCCGCAAACACAGATTCCTACCACTGCAAGTAACAATATTATCGTATTTTGTTTCATATATTTGCTCTCCTGTCTCCAGGAACAACAATCAAAAATGCACATCTTTATTGTAATACTGAAATGATTTTTTTACAACAAAAACTTTTAGTTTTTTCTTATTTCCATTTAAAGGTTATGATTCCTGCGATCATCACGATCAAGCCTATGATCTTACGCCATTCAAACGGCTGCTTATCAACGCCGAACAATCCCATCAATTCAATCAGATAGGCAACGATCAACTGGGCAGCAACAATAAACATAACGGCTCTTGCCGGTCCACATTGATTCATCGCCTGAATTACCGTGTATGTGATAAAAGCCCCGATCGCTCCGCCTAAAAGCATGTATTTCGGCTGTACCTGAAACAAGCCGGATATCGTCCCCTCTTTCCCGGTAATAAACCACGCCAGAACGCACACCACAAATGCCGTGATCTGCACAAATGCTGCTGAAAGCCAGATACTGCTTTGTTTTGTTACTTCCGCATTAAATACCCCCTGGATACTCATCAATGCCCCGGATATCAATCCAATAATAATTCCCCACATAAAAAACAGCCATCCTTCCTTTTTTCGATAGTATGGCTGTTTTTCTTATTTTTATTCAATACACTTCCGGGGAGTTATTTTCCGGTCTTTACCAGCTAAGCGTACGGTATTCACTCACACGATCACGCATAAGAAGTTCTTTTAATGCCTGCTTGGTCGTCTTGCCCTCAAACAAAACTGCATTGATCTGTTCTACGATCGGCATCGATACATGATAACGGTTTGCCAGTGCCATCGCCGCCTGCGCACAGTTCACACCTTCCACAACCTGCTTAATCTCTGCTTTTGCCTCTTCCAGCGTCTTACCTTTTCCCAGAAGATAACCACAGTTATGATTGCGGCTATGCTTGCTTGTACATGTTACGATAAGATCTCCGATTCCGGATAAGCCAAAAAACGTCTCCATCTTACCGCCAAGTTCTACTCCAAGACGGCTGATCTCCAAAATACCACGGGTCATAAGTGCCGCTTTGGTATTGTCACCAAGTTCCATACCGTCCAGCATACCGGCAGCCAGCGCGATTACATTTTTCAAAGAACCGCCGAGTTCAATGCCGATCATATCCGGGCTGATGTATACACGGAAACATTCGCTCATAAACACATCCTGAATAAATACACCGGTTTTCTCAGATTTTGCTCCGACTACAACTGTAGTAGGTACGCCTTTGGAAACCTCTTCCGCATGACTCGGTCCGGAAAGTACGGCGATATCTGCCATCGGAAGTACATCCGAAAGCACTTCGCAAAGTGTCATCAACGTCTTGTCCTCGATACCTTTTCCGACATTGACAATAATCTGTCCATCGCGGATAAATGGTTTTGCCAGTTCTGCTGTCGAACGGACAAACGGCGAAGCCACCGAAAATACAATAATATCCTGTCCTGTGCAGGCTTTTTCAAGGTCATCTTCAATCTCGATACTGTCCGGAAGTTTTACTCCCGGAAGACGGTCTACATGCTCTCTCTTTTCCCGAAGCATATCCGTCTCGGATTTGATCTTTGACCAGATTGTTACCTTATGTCCATTATTCGCACATAAGATTGCTAACGCCGTTCCCCAGCTTCCTGCACCCAAAAAACTAATTTTCTTCACTCTTCTTCTCCTTTTTTTCACCTAACTTATTTTCTGTACCATGAATCAAACGTATAATGTTTGCTTTATGCTTTATGTAAGCTAAAATCGTAAACAATAAACTTACGATTAAAATCACCGGAAAAAGGTCACTTTCCCGATAATATAATAAAGTAAAGATCGGAATATACCATACAACGATCAATGATCCCAGTGAAACATATCTCGTCACTGCCACAACAAGAATGAAAACAGCAAGACCGACTCCGATAAACACCGGATGAAGGTTTGATACTACGATAACTGCCGCGGACACAGCGATTCCTTTTCCCCCTTTGAAATGCAGATAAAACGGGAAATTATGCCCCATCACGACACCAAGTCCTGCCAAAAGAGTAAATAAATAAGTAATATCATCCGCGTATCCCATCGCCGGACAAAAGACAAATTTTACCACAAGTGTCGGGATAAATGCTTTGAGCAGATCCCCTAAAAAGGTAATTGCCCCGGCTTTCGCACCTAACGAGCGCAAGGCATTCGTCGTACCGATATTTCCACTTCCGGTCGAACGAATATCCAGTCCGTTTTTCTTTCCCACAAAATAGCCGGTAGAAAAACATCCAAACGCATATCCTATGATTAAAATAATAACACCTGTTATAATATAATTCACGATTATTTCTCCTTCCGTTCACGAATGAACATTCGTATCGGTGTACCGATGAAGCCAAACGTATCACGTATACGGTTTTCGATATAACGCTGATACGAAAAATGCATCAATTCTTTGCTGTTTACAAACAGTACAAAGGTAGGCGGCTTCGTAGACACCTGCGTCATGTAAAACAATTTCAAACGTTTTCCCTTGTCTGACGGCGGCTGCTGCATCGCTACCGCTTCCATCAGGATCTCATTCAGCACGCCCGTCTGAATACGCATGGAATGAAATTGAATTACTTTTTCAATGTATTCAAATAATTTATTCGTTCTCTGACCGGTCAATGCAGAAATAAATACAATCTCCGCATATGGTACGAACGAAAGTACTTCTCTTACTTTATTGGTATATTCTTTTACCGTATGATTGTCTTTTTCCACGGCATCCCATTTGTTGACGGCGATGATCAATCCCTTGCCGCGTTCATGTGCGATACCGGCAATTTTCGCATCCTGCTCCGTCACGCCTTCCACCGCATCAATCATCAATATGACGACATCCGATCGTTCGATCGCTGCTACCGTACGGATGATACTGTAACGCTCCAAGTCCTCTTTGATCTTATTTTTCCGTCGAAGCCCCGCAGTATCGATAAAGATATATTCTTTTCCGTCACGCACCACCTCGGTATCAATGGCATCTCTCGTCGTACCGGCGATATCCGACACAATTACGCGGTCTTTTCCGATCAATTTGTTGATCAAAGACGATTTCCCGGCATTCGGTTTTCCAACGATGGCTATCTTTGGACGGTCGTCTTCCTCTTCTTCAAATTTTTCAGCATCCACAAGTTCCCACACGGCATCTAACATATCACCAAGCCCCAGTTTGGACGAAGCTGATACCGGATGTGGTTCTCCGATGCCAAGATTATAAAACTCATACACATCCGGCATGAATTTGTCAAAATTATCCACTTTATTCACCACTAAGATAACCGGTTTTCCCGATTTGCGAAGCATATCTGCCACCTTAAAGTCTGCATCGACAAGTCCTTGTCTGACATCCGTGACAAACATTATGACATCTGCTGTCTCTATGGCGATATTTGCCTGTTCTCTCATATGAGAAAGCATCGCATCTTTGCTATCCATCTCAATACCACCGGTATCAATCAACGAAAGGCTGTGATCCAGCCAGGTGATATCTGCATAAATTCGATCTCGTGTCACTCCCGGGTAATCTTTTACAATCGATATTTTTTCTCCGGCAAGTGTATTAAATAAGGTTGACTTTCCTACGTTTGGGCGGCCAACAATTGCTACAATTGGTTTACTCATTTCAATTCCTCCATCCGTATATTTTACTAAATATTCCGAATAAAATCAAGTACTAGTATGTCTCAAACGCATTTTTGATATGCATGATCTCCTCTCCATCGATGGCAAGCACATCAAACCGCATCGGGTGGTCAAGAGGAATGTTGTGTCTTGCTATAAAGTGTCTTGCGGCATAAGAGATCTTCTGTTGTTTGGCACGGGAAACCGCATATAAGCTTCCCCCGCATTGTTTGTTCTTACGATATTTTACTTCAATAAAAATCAAATATTCCTCTTTTTTTGCAATAATATCAATTTCTGCCTGCCGGCAGCGGTAATTGCAGGTAACGATCTCATATCCGCGTTTCTGCAAATACTCTGCCGCAAGCTTTTCTTTTTCACTGCCCAGCTGTCGTTTATTCAATCCTATCCCTCATTTTTACATATTCATAAGAATTTCGCGGATTTCCTCTTCCGCTACCGGTCTCGCATACACATCTTCCCCAAATGTCATAACTTTGCCGATGCCCTTCTGGAAGACAAAGCGGAGTTTGCCATCCCGTACTTTCTTATCGGTATACAATTTCTTTACCAGTGCCTCCCGGTCGATATAATCCGGAATTTCTACCGGCAGACCCACTTTTTTCTGCAATGCGATCACGCGGTCTCTCTCTTCTTCCGTCAAGAATCCAAGTTTGCATCCCAGTGTCACCTGTGCCACCATTCCGATGGAAAGCGCCTCTCCATGAAGCAGTTTGTAATCGCTTACCGTCTCAATGGCACGTCCTACCGTATGTCCGAGATTCAAAATCTCACGCAGGCTCTTCTCCTTTTCATCCTTCATAACCACCTGATATTTTACATTGCAGTTTCTCTCTGAAATATATTCACACGCTTCCGGATCGCACCGTAAGATTTTGTCAATGTTTTCCTCAATATATTCAAATAATTCAAAATCCGCCAGACACGCATGTTTGATCGTCTCTGCCATTCCGTTGACCAGGTGGTTTTTCGGAAGTGTTTTCCACGTATCAATGTCCACATAAACCTTTTTCGGCTGATAGATCAGACCGATCAGATTGGTCGCAAGATCTGTATCTACGGCAGTCTTCCCCCCGATAGAAGCATCCGCTGCCGCAAGAAGTGTCGTCGCATAATTTACAAACGGCACTCCTCTGCCAAACGTACCAGCCACAAAGCCGGCGAGATCCGAAACTACACCACCGCCAACGGCCGCAACACAGCAGTCTCTCCGGAATCCTTTTGCCAGCATGGCGTCCTCCAACATTTCCTTTGTCTTTCTTACCTTGCTTTTTTCTCCCGCAGGGAACACAAACAACTCTGCCTGCGCACCCGCCTCGTTTAATCTGTCACAGATCTGTCTGCCATACAATGGCTCCACGGTAGAATCCGTGATCACTGCAAATTTATGTATAGTTCCTGCCAGTCCTCCGGTTAAATCTTTCACCAGTTCCGAGATCAGATTTTTCCCGATCTGCACCTCATAGGAATCGTCCACTACTTTTTTCAATTCTACTTTAAAATTACTCATCTGTCGTCCTCCTGCTCATAGTATTTTTATTTTATCATATTTTTTGCACTCTTACAATTGCTTTCTTTCGTGCTTCTTGACTTTTTTATCTCAGCATGTATGCTATCATGTAATCATTTTAAGATAAAAAAGGAACTCTCTGTCACACGTTGCAAAGAGTTCCTTTCTTTTTATTCCTGCATTTCTTTTAGTTTTTGTTCAATCGCATCTACTACCGTTTTCAACACCTTGATCCGGGCATAATATTTACTGTTTCCTTCTACCACGATCCACGGTGCAGACTCCGTCGAAGTTCGTAAGATCATCTCATCTACGGCTTTTTCATAGTCGTCCCATCTTGCGCGGTTTCTCCAGTCCTCGTCTGTAATCTTCCACTGTTTTTCCGGGATCTGCTCTCTCTCATGAAAACGTCGTTCCTGCTCATCTTTATCAATATGCATCCAGAATTTCAGCAAAATTCCTCCCGCATTGGTAATCTGCTCTTCCATGTCGTTGATCTCGCGATAAGCCCGTTTCCACTCACTTTCTGTCGCAAAACCTTCGACACGTTCGACCAGCACTCTTCCATACCAGGTACGGTCAAAAATCGCCATATGTCCTGCTTTTGGAAATTTTTCCCAGAATCTCCACAGATAATGATGGGCTTTTTCAACATCATTTGGGGACGCTGTCGGAACCACTTCATAACCACGCGGATCCATGGCCTGCGTAAGACGTTTGATCGCGCCTCCTTTTCCTCCGGCATCCCAGCCTTCGAATGCAAGAACCACCGGCAGACGTTTCAGATACATCTGATTGTGAAGGGAGCGCAGTTTTTTCTGCAATTTTTTCTTTTCTACCTGATACTCTTCTTTTGTCATTGACTTTGACAGATCAATGCCATGAAGCACACCATTGCGGAAACATTCTTCCGTCTCCGGCAGTTTTGGCGTTTCCTGCTGAGGTGTCCGGCTTGCCTGAAGTGCTTCTTCCATACGGCTTACCAGAGTGGATACGATCTTGCACGCGGCATACAGTTTATCCGTGCCTTCTACAATTACCCACGGAGACTCTGCAATATCGGTGTGTACCAATATCGAATCCTGCTTTTTCAAGCACTCCGCATAATTTTTATTATTTTCCTTTTCCTGTTTACACACACGCCATCTGGTGTCTTCATCTTTTTCCATCTTTTCCAGACGTTTTTTCTGCTCTTTCGCCGAGATCAGCAGGAAGAATTTTACAATCAATGTACCGTCCTGTATGAGCATTTTTTCAAACTCTGTAACATCTTTTTCCCCAATTTCTCCTTCGTACACCCCACGATACCAGCTTTGGTCAAAGATATGCATCCTTCCTTTTTCCGGAGTTTTTGTAAAAAACCGCCAAAAATATGGGCGCATTTTCTCTTCCTCTCCGGCTTTTCCGGTTGTAAAGACCCGGTAGCCGCGGGGATCTAAAAATTGAATCACACGATTGATCATCGTGCCTTTTCCTGCGGCGTCCACTCCGTCAAACGTTACCATAACCGGGATCTTCTGCTCCTTGCATTTTCGCTGCAGTTCCCCGAGTCTGGTAGAAAGAGACTCCATCTTTTTCTCATATTCGTCTTTTGACATCTTTTTGTCTACATCCACTTGTTCCAGCATACGCAATACCTCCTATTTTCCGGTAGATCCAAAACCACCTTCCCCACGTACCGTTTCATCCAGTTCGTTTACTTCTTCATAAACGGCATAAAGATACGGAGCAATGACCATTTGCGCTACCCGTTCTTCATTTTCAACGACGATATCCTGAGTAGAATGATTATGTAACGCTACCATAATTTCTCCACGATAATCGGAATCAATAACACCTACTTTATTGGCCGGTGCCAGTCCTTTCTTACATGCCATGCCGCTTCTTGCATAAATAAGTCCTACAAGACCTTCCGGAATTGACATTGCGATTCCGGTCGGAATAAATTCTGTCGTTCCCGCAGTCACACAAACCGGCTGTTCCAGGCACGCATAAAGGTCTGCTCCTGCGGCATATTCTGTCCCATAAGTTGGAATATGCGCATTTTTATGTAATTTTTTAAAATCAATTTTCGTTTTCTGCACGTTTTTTTCCTCGCTTATTCTTATTTTTCTTCCCAGAGAATGATCTCTCCGGCTTCCATCGTCTTTTTGACGTCAATAATCCGCTGGTTATCGGAACCTCGAAATCGTATTTTCAAATTTTTGCGTTCTTCGATAAACGGTCCATCGATCAAAACATCGATGTATGACAAGAGTTCCTTGGTTTCCGGCACTTGATCCATCATTTTTCCGCAAATATCCTTATCAAACAGATAGCCGGTATAACACCAGATATTTTTCTCCGGATATGTCTCTTTTACTTTTTTTACCAGTGGCAGCAGTCCTGGCTGGTTTTCCGGTTCAAAGGGTTCTCCCCCCAGCAATGACAGTCCCGATACATACGATGGTTTCAAATATTCCAGGATTTTTTCAATCTCTGCGTCGGTAAAGGGATTTCCAAACCGGAAATCCCAAGTTTCTTTATTAAAGCAGTTTTTACAATGATGCGTACAGCCGCTGACAAACAGGGAAACTCGGATTCCCAAGCCATTTGCCACATCATATTGTTTAATATCTGCATAATTCATAATTTTTATTCCTCACTACTTAGATATGGAGTACACGGGCATTGATTTCTTTTGTCTTTCCGACATTCCAGAAATTCTCTCCCAAATATCCACACGTTCTTCTCGTAACATTCATCTTATTATGGTCTTTATTTCCGCAATTCGGACATTCCCATTCAAGATCCTTATTAATCTTGATCTCGCCGTCAAAACCGCACACATGACAATAATCCGACTTTGTATTAAATTCCGCATACTGAATGTTATCATAAATAAATTTTACAATTTCTTCCAACGCTGGCAGATTGTGCTGCATATTTGGAATTTCCACATAAGAAATCGCACCACCGGAGGAAATCGTCTGGAACTGGCTTTCAAATTCAAATTTATGGAAGGCATCAATCTTTTCACGTACATCCACATGATAGGAATTAGTGTAATATCCTTTATCTGTCACATCTTCGATCGAACCAAAACGTTCTTTATCGATCTCCGCAAATCGATAACACAATGATTCTGCCGGTGTTCCGTACAAACCAAAGCCAAGCCCGGTTTCTTCCTTCCATGTATCGGTCGCCCGGCGCAGACGGTTCATCACCTTCTTAGCAAACTCACTGCCTTTTGGTGTCGTATGGCTTTCGCCAACCATCAATTTCGTTACTTCGTACAAACCGATGTATCCCAATGAAATCGTAGAATAACCGTCGTGAAGCAGTTTGTCAATCTTCTCGCCTTTTTTCAGACGTGCAATCGCACCATACTGCCAATGAATCGGGCTGACATCCGAAGTTACGCCCTCCAATGCATGATGACGGCACATCAAAGCTTCAAAACAGAGTGAAAGTCGTTCTTCTAATAACTGCCAGAAATATTCCATATTTCCTTTGGCCAGAATACCGATCTGCGGAAGATTTAAACTGACAACACCCTGATTAAATCTTCCTTCCCATTTGTAATTTCCGTTTTCATCTTTCCATGGAGACAGGAAACTGCGGCAGCCCATGCAGCTAAATACATTTTCTTCATAATTTTCGCGCATTTTTTTTGCGGATATGTAATCCGGATACAAACGTTTTGCAGAACATTGTACCGCTAATTTCGTAATGTAATCGTATTTTCCGCCTTTGAGACAATTATGCTCATCCAGAACATAGATCAGTTTCGGAAATGCCGGTGTCACATACACACCTTTTTCATTCTTAATTCCCTCCAGGCGCTGACGAAGTATTTCTTCTATGATCATTGCATTTTCTTCTATATACTCATCATCTTTGTCAAGATTCAAGAACAACGTAACAAACGGAGACTGTCCATTGGTCGTCATCAATGTATTGATCTGGTATTGAATGGTCTGTACACCGGAACGAAGTTCATCTTTTACCCGTTCCTCTACCATACGTTCAAGAATCGCCGAATCCACACTTTCACCAAATGTAGAAAGATAACGGTCCCGATATTTATTGGCACTTTTTCTCAAATATTTTCCCAGATGACGTACATCTACCGACTGTCCACCATACTGGCTGCTCGCAACCGCTGAGATGATTTGTGTTACCACAGTACATGCTACCTGAAAACTTTTTGGACTTTCAATCAGTTTTCCGTTCATAACCGTTCCGTTTTCCAGCATATCCCCAATGTTGATCAGGCAGCAGTTAAAAATCGGCTGAATGAAATAATCCATATCATGAAAATGAATCATTCCTTCTTTGTGTGCTTTTACGATTTTTTCCGGCAGAAGCACACGTTTTGTGAGGTCTTTTGACACTTCACCCGCGATCAAATCTCGCTGAGTTGAGGCAATATAGGCATTTTTGTTGGAATTTTCTTCCATAACATCCTTATTGCTGTTGGAAATCAGACTCATGATCGAATCGTCTGTTGTATTTGCTTTACGAACCAATTCACGAGTATAACGGTAAATAATATAAGTCTTCGCCAAAATAAATTTCCCCGCTGCCATCAGTTTCTGTTCGATCATATCCTGAATGTCTTCCACCTGAATGGTTTCCCGGTTTACCCCCTCAACACTAGCGATGATCCCATCAATATCGTCCTCTGATACTCTTTCAAATGGATCCACTTCCGCATTTGCCTTTCGTACAGCAATTAAAATTTTATTACGATTGTAATCCACAACTCTTCCATCACGCTTTACTACTTTCACAATAATTCTCCTTCCTTCTCAATCTTTATTATCATTATCGTTCATAAAAGCCGAAAAGCCGGCTATGAAAAATATTATATCACTATCCGCATTTTCTGTCTACTATATCTTGTGATTTTTTTCTTGTTTTTTTTATGAGACACAATATATGGTAGTTGTACTAAAGTTGTAGAATTAGGAAATTAGGACATTTGCATATTTTTTCCCCTTTTTTTCTGCAAATTCGACAATATTTCTTGACTTTCGTATTATGTTATGGTAAATTTTTTATAAAGAATTCGTTAAGCATTCTTTGCATATGCTGTATTGTAGCATTCACATGATTAGTCTGTATCTGCGATGCGATACAGACCGAACTCTCAAAACGCATCGTAGAAAAGAGGAAAACAAATGGTAAAAAACAGAAACATTGCACTTTGCATCATTTTAAGCTTAGTCACATGTGGTATTTATGGATTGTATTGGTTTGTCTGCTTAACAGATGATACAAATACAATTTCCGGTGAGCCAGGAACTTCAGGAGTTGTTGCCTTAGTTCTTACCATTGTTACATGTGGTATTTATGGATTCTACTGGGCATATAAATGTGGCGATAAAATTGATGCAGCACATCAAAAAAAGGGCGAGCCATCCAACAATGGTGGTGTACTTTATTTGATTCTGTTCATTTTTGGTGGAATCATCGCCTATGCTCTGATTCAGAATGAACTTAACAAGTTTGCAAATGCATAAAAAAATGAAAACAATTGTTGTTATTACAGCTATTGGATGTATTTATGCAACTATTGTGCGGTATACGACATTTCGTATACCGTGCTTTTTTCATGAAATAACCGGATTAAACTGCCCGGGATGCGGAATCACAAGAATGTTTTACTATTTAAGCATCCTCGACCTTCCCCATGCCAGTCAGGCCAACTACTATTTATTTTGGTCTATCCCCGTGTTATTGGGATTATTGATTATTGATTATTTTCCTTTTTTCAATTTTAAAAAAAGTCCCAGACGAAAGAAATTCGTAAATATTACTGCCCTATGTTATCTGATTGGTCTCTTTGCATGGTTTGTAGTACGAAATATTCTTTCAATATAATCTGTGGCAAAAATCATTTGAGAGGAGTTCAAACTATGAACAGAGTACAGTTAAAAACAATTGCAAAACAACAGCTTCAGGGAAATATTGGTATGCTCTTTGTGTGTTTACTTATTACATGGGTATTATCAAACAGTGTTCCCGGTCTTGCCAGTCTCATTGTAGCGCCACCTTTAACGCTTGGAATAAGCATGATTTTTCTTGGTTTGACGCGTAACGAAAGTCCTGAAATAAACACATTATTCAGTGGTTTTAGTTATATAGGTCCTGCTATTTTGCTCAACATTATGATTGCAATATTTACCTGTTTATGGTCTTTGCTTTTTGTCATTCCGGGAATCATCAAAGGAATCAGTTATTCCATGGCATACTTTGTTTTAGCTGACAATCCTGAACTGTCCGCTAAGGAAGCCTTGGACGAAAGTAAAAGAATCACTTCCGGTCACATTGGAGATTTATTTGTTCTGTATCTTTCATTTATTCCTTGGGTCCTGCTTGGAGCTATCACCTGCGGACTGGCACTCATTTACGTGGTTCCTTACATGCAGACTACTACGGCAAACTACTACTTAGAATTAAAAGATAATTAGAATTACATAACAGCGCCCCCACCACTTAAAATGTACCCAATATTTTAAGTGGTGGGGGTTATTTTTTCTATGAAACTAAACTTTATTTTCCTACATTTCTAACAACTGATGCTTATTATTGACCCAATTATATATCGCATCTACCCAAATTTCAGGATCATCATGCAAAGCTACATAATTGCATTTTTTTATTACATTTTGAAAATCATAGTCCTTTATCGCTTTTTGAGCCTGAAATTCTGACCATCCATATTTTCCCTCAAAAATACTTATCATTGCCATTTTATATTCATAAACTTTATTCATTGTCCATCATCTCCTTTTTTACTTAATTTTATCATACTTTACATATTTTATGCAAGACAAAGATTTTTGCGTGCAAAATACAATTTGCTTTCCATAAGAATTTCCATCTTCTTTCAAAAAATCTTCCATTTTTAATTGATAATCCTGTAGTTTTATTTTCCCATATCTTAATTTGGATGCTACATTAGCTACAACACCATCTGCCGTTCCACCAATAACAATGTCATATCTGCCATCCAAATTTCTGTCTTTCAACCCCAGTTCATCTGCTATCCTCTCCGTAACTCTATTTGCAATGATAAAACATGCCCACTCCATATTCTCAATTTCAAATCTTTTATAATTCAATTTTAAATCTTCTGTATATTCAAACCTCATCACTACCGAAAATGAATCTTTCATTCCTCTCTCTTTTGCCGTTGCTCGAAGAGCTATATTTCGTGCCAAATTCCAATTGGGCGTGACATAAAATCCTCTTCCAAAATCAAGATATAAATTACTTTTATTCAAATTAATTCCATTTTGAATTATGTCCAAAGCATTTCTATATGTTGTACCATGATATACTTCCACTACGCCACCTCCATCTTTTGATTACTTATTATCTGCTACCCTGTATTTATTTTGTTTCTCTGGAATTTAAAGCAAGAATGATATACCAACTTATTTGACTCTTTTACTTATTTTATACTAGACTAAAATCACTTGCTTTGTGAAAGTATAACACAATACACTTTCAAATGCAAGTGATTTTCAGATTTTATTTCCTTATTTTCTTCTCCGTTATAACAAGTGCCGTCGTCAACAGCACAACCGCAAACAATACTTGTATCCCACAATACTGCCATATGTCTGCACAGGCTTTTTTCGATATCCCAGCGTCAATCTGTTCGGCAGCGCGGATGTACCAATACGCCGGAAGAAAATGTGCCATTGTCTTCACACCGTCTCCCAGAAACGAAAGCGGTACAAATATACCGCACAAAAAGGACATGGCAAGAGATACTACATTGGAGATCATATTAATGCTTTCAATTTTTGTAGCCAGCTGGCTGATAAAAAATACAAGGCTTAATGTAACGAGCAAAAAGGCAATCTCGTTGACGATATACAATCCACCTTTTGCGGTAAACCAAAGTTCTCTCCTTATGGCAAATACAACGATTAAATGTAGTGCTGTGATCACCAAACCGGCAATGATAAATGAAACATACAGTTCCCGGTATATTTTCATTTTGGGATATGAGGAACATGCCATCCTTTCCGAAATTTCCTTTTTTCGGAAAATCATCAAAATTGGTGTCAGCGTACTGATAAAAATTGCCAGAAAAAGGTAAGGAACATAGGCAAATAAATAATATGCCGCATCGTGTGTCACCCCTCCGTTTTGTGATGTCATCTCCACTTCCGGTTCCTTTTCCACCGACTGCATCGTCTTCTGCAAGGCCTCCGAGGCATTCATTCCACCGATAAGATAACCTCGCAGCAGGGAAACAAATCCCTGGATGCTTTGTTCCATAATTGTTCCATACATTGTACCCGGAATGGTCTTCACCGTAATCTGTTTCTCTCCCTCCCCCATCGTTTCACCAAATGCTTTCGGGATACGAACTACACAAGTCAGACTGCGGTTATACATTTTTTCCTGGATAACCTCCTCTTCGTCTTCGACTTCTACCCACTCATTTTCTTTTTTGAGAAAGTCGGTAAGTCCCCTGCTGATCTCGGACCGGTCCTCATCAAATACACAGAACGATATTTTCTGATTTTCATAACTCTTTTCTGAATTTCCTCCCTGCAAAGACATCGCGATTGCAATAGAAAAGAAAATTCCGAGATACATAAAAATATATCCACGTTTCTTTTTTAAAATTTTAAAAAAACAAACCAGTATTCTCATTTTCTCTTTCCCCCTTTGCTAAGCCAAATGCTGATTCCCAGCAACACTACCGACAAAATCAGTAAACTCGCTATATTTTCCCAATATCTGGAAACCAAATCCATGTTTAATGCATAAAACGAATCGACGATCAAACTCGCCGGACTAATCACATTAAAAAACGGAATGTGCTGCTGCATAAATGCCCGGATTCCACTGATCATAAGGTCTGCAAAAAAACACAAACCAAGAGAAACACCAACCAGTGTACCTGTTTTGGCTTCGATCGACAGCCGAGTGGAACCGATACACAATCCCATCGTATTTCCGAAACTGGTTCCGACAAACAAAAGCAAAACAACATATCCATAGTGTCCACCGATATTGATTTTCAAGATTCCGGTCATGTACACAAGAACAAGACATGCCAGGGCAAACTGAATCAATTCCACCGCTGCAAATTCACTTAAAATCTCTACCATTTTAGACACCGGTGCCACCGATTTACGCCTTCCAAGTTCGGAAGTGTAAGGCTGTATATTGTGTATCGTATTACACCCCGAGAAAGATGCAAAAAGGCAGGTCATCGCAAAAATAGCATAAAAATAATTTACGACATTATCCGGATTGGAGCCACCCATTGCCTCTTCTTTGACTGCGCTCTTCTGCGTTTGAATGGTCTGTATTACCTCCTGAAGTTTCTCCGGATGCCGGCTTCCTACCTCCATCAGCAATGTCTTATTTTGATCGAATTGCTTTGAGATCATCTGAAGTATCGTCTGCTCCATCCCGGTTTCTTTCACTTTTAACCGCAGCGATGAATCCGTATAATAAATGCCTTTGACTCCTCCATTTTCCAATGCCTTGTCGGCTTCTTCGGCAGTCATTTTCTGAACCTTTAAAAGAGCCTCATCTCCTTTTGATAATTCCCCAAACATCATAGATGCCGCCGCATTTTCCTGTTCTGCCACGATAGCAACCGGGATATTTCCCGCCTTCTCTGTCGTCTCAAAAATATTGCTGAATGCCAGATACATAAACGTACACAACGCAATTGGAAATAACAGCGTCCAAAAAATCAACTCTTTTACGCGGAAAATAATCTTACATTGATATGTAAATAATCGTAAAAACATGTCCCCACCTCCTAATCGCGCAGTTCTTTTCCGGTAATTTCCAAAAACACATCATTTAATGTCGGCAGTTCACTGTAAATTCTTCCGTATTTCACATGATTTTCCTGTAGGCAGTTTAATACATGGATCAAATTTGCATTTCCTCCATCAAAGCACAATTTAAGAATCGAATCTTCATACGAGTCGTCATATACATGTGGCAGCGACGCCAAAATACCTCGCTGTTCCTCATCTAACTTCGGGATTTCAACTTGTACCGTCTCTTTGTTCTGAATCATTGCCTTTAATTCATTAGGGGTTCCGACGGCAATCGCTTTTCCGTGATCCATAATAACGATCCTCTCACACAGGCTCTCCACTTCTTCCATATAATGGGAAGTATAGACAATCGTTGCTCCGTCTTCATTTAATTTTCGGATTCCCTCTAAAATCTTATTGCGGCTTTGTGGATCTACCGCGACTGTCGGTTCATCGAAAAAGATAAGTTTCGGCTTATGCGCAATCCCACAGGCGATATTCAAGCGGCGAAGCAGACCTCCGGAAAGTTTTTTCGGATAAAATTTCACATAATCTTCCAGCCCTGCGAAGGCAATCGCTTCTTCCACATACTGCTTTCTCGTCTGTTTATCATTGATATAAAGTCCACAAAAATAATCCACATTTTCATACACCGTAAGTTCATCAAAAACGGCGACATTCTGCATTACTACTCCGATATCCTGTTTGATCTCGTAAGCATTGCTCTTCATCTTTTTCCCAAACACCTGAATCTCTCCTTTGTCATAAGAAAGCAAACCCAAAATGCAGTGAATCGTCGTCGTTTTTCCGGAACCGTTCGGACCAAGAAGACCGAAAATCTCCCCTTCTTTGATCGACAATTGAAAATGATCCAATGCGACCAATTCTTTATATCGTTTTACCAGATCTTTTACTTCTACAACTGTTTTCATCGTTTTTCTCTCCCTTTCGTTTAATTTTCTTTATCTTACCATATCTCCTTTGGTTGTTCCAGTGAATTTCTTCCTCTTTGAAAATGACAAATGTCACATTTTCGCTTATTTTCGATTTCCCTTTTGACCCCACCTGCCTTTTATGATACTATAATATCAGAAGAACAATCCACGCAGAAAGGAACGGACGATGAATACACTACTTGACCAAATCATAATCTACTTATTGTGTGCCTCCTTCTGGTTTTCCAAACCGGTCTCTTTGGCAACGGTCATTTTATTCCTTTCCGTTTTGTTATGCGGAAATTTGATATTCCTGTCAAATTCTTCCAAATTTAGTTATGCCCTTTTTGCCGGACTTATCATTCTTTCCTTTTTGCTGCCGGATCTCTTTTATTTTTATCCTTATATTTTATATGAGATCCAGAGTAAAACCACGCAGAAAAAACAATTATTTGTCCTTGTATCTGCCTGCGCAATGCTTCACTTCTATCTCTTTCCGATTTCCCTGTGGCTGTATTTTCTCTTACTGTTTGTGCTTGCTTCCCTGCTGCAAAACACGACCGAAAAGAAAGAATACTGGGAACAGAAATACCGTCAGACAAGAAATGAAAACTATGAACATTCTTATAATTTAATGGAGAAAAATAAGGCATTGCGGCAAAATCAGGATTATGAAATTCATCTCGCCACATTAAAGGAACGTAACCGCATTGCCCGGGAAATTCACGACAATGTCGGGCACCTTCTGAGCCGTTCTCTTTTACAGACCGGTGCTCTGCAGGTTATGAATCACGATACGGCACTGGATGCACCATTGCTTACCTTAAAAGAATCTCTGGATACGGCTATGACCAGCATCCGAAACAGTGTCCATGACCTTCATGACGATTCCATTCATCTGCAGACCGCCTTATCCGATCTGCAAAAGGAGGCCTCGGATCTCACCGTTTCGCTGCACTACAAGATGCAGACCGAACCACCCAAAGAATTTAAGTATGCCATTCTTGCCATTACCAAGGAGGCACTTACCAATACACGGCGTCACAGCAATGCAGAAAGATTTGACATCCATCTCACAGAACATCCTGCCTTTTATCAGCTCATTTTAAAAGACAATGGCACTGTGATTTCAAAGGATTTTTCCGGCGGAATCGGACTCGAAAATATGCGGGAGCGGGTAAAGCAATTAGGCGGTGAATTTCACATTGTTACTACAGACGGCTTTCGCATCCAGATTATTTTATGGAAAGGGGAAACATCATGAAAATATGTATCGTAGACGACGACAAACTGGTCGCCCTGTCATTAAAAACAATTTTAGAAGCAAATGCAGACATTCAAGTCTGTGGACTGGGAGAAAACGGAAAAGATGCGATCGACCTTTACCACCAGCATCAGCCGGATGTTTTGCTGATGGACATTCGTATGAGTGAAATGACAGGCTTAGAGGCCGCAGAACAACTTCTCGCCGAAGATTCTTCCCGAAAAATTCTCCTGCTTACGACTTTTTCCGATGACGAATATATCATCAAAGCTCTGAATCTTGGCGTAAAAGGCTACATCTTAAAACAGAATTTTGAGAGTATCGTTCCTGCCCTTTCTGCTGTCCACAATGGGCAGACCGTCTTTGGAGATGCCATTACGACAAAACTGCCGGAACTTTTGCGCAGTCAGGATTCCCCCTCTTTTTCCCCTGAATCCTATGATATCACGGAAAAAGAATGGGAAATCATTGTAAAAGTCGCAGACGGCCTTAACAACAAAGAAATTGCCTCGGCTCTGTATTTGAGTGAGGGAACTGTGCGAAATTATCTCAGTGCTATTTTGGAAAAATTGAACCTGCGCGACCGTACCCAGCTGGCTGTTTTTTACTACCGGCACATGGTGTGAGTCAGGTGTCCAGCATATTTTCCATAAACACCGCATAACCTTTCGTCGGCTCCTCGACAAATACATGCGTTACCGCTCCGATGATCTTGTCATCCTGCAAGATCGGACTGCCGCTCATCCCCTGAACGATGCCGCCCGTCAGTTTCAGCAGTCTCGTATCGGTTACGCGGATCACCATTCCTTTATTATCCTTACTCGTCCGGTTAATCTTTTCAATCTGAATCTCATATTTTTGTGGCGTTCCTTCCATATTGGAATAAATCCAGGCTTTTCCTGTTTTAATATCTTGTCTAAGCCCAACTTCATAGTACGTTCTCTGCTGTTTGTCCGGTTCAAAAATGGTGCCGAATATACCAAGGGATGTATTTTTATCTATCTTTCCGATGCATTCTTTTGCCACCATATTGATATAGCCTTCTAATTCTCCCGGAGCCCCTTTTTGTCCTTTTATAATATCCAGTATTTTTGTCTCATACAACTCTCCGCCGCGCAGATCCATCAATGTCCCGGTATCCGCATCCGTTATTCCGTGGCCGAGTGCACCGAATTTTCCATTTTTTGTAACATACGTCATCGTTCCGATTCCCTGTGTATCTTCCCGAACCCAGATCCCCAGTTTGTTGCTTCCATCTTTTGCCAACACCGAATGCACAGCCACATCCAGATTCTGCTTACCACGTCGTATGTGAAGCGCAATCTTTTCGCCCTTTCTTTTCTGCACCGCCTGGTTAAATTCCTGTATGGTTTTTACCGAAATGCCCTCTACCTTTAATATATAATCTCCGGTCATAACAATGTTCGTCGCCGGTTCATGAATCAAACCATCCTGTCCCTCGACACTGGTTGTAGACAACACAAGCAGCCCCTTTGTCTCGACATAAATTCCGACCGGTTCTCCGGACGGTGCCACTTCAATCGGCTCTATCGCCTGAACCTGTATATCCTTTACCGGAAGGACACCCAATAATCTGGCTTTTACCTCATACGTTCCCACTCCTTCCAATACAACTGTCGTTTTATCCGATGTCTGGTTGATGTGAAGTGCTTCGACCGTCTTTTCTTCTTTTTTTGAATATTTTATCAAACTACTGTTTGTCAGCAGTTCCTCTCTTCCGACATAGGTCCATATTTTATCCGGGATTTCCCTTTGCAGCCGGCTCCACGCAAGAATTCCAAGAACCACAAGATCCAGAACTAAAAAAGCAAGCAATCCGTACCGATAAATTTTTTTCCTTTTTGAAACAAACATGGCAATCCTCTCCTCACAAAAAAACTCCTATAAGGAAAGTATTGCCATAATTTCATAATTTATGAATATTGTTTTTGATTTTTTGCCAATTGTTTCATTTCTTTTGCATTTGCAAGCACTGCCTGTGTAATCTCGACTCCGCCTAACATACGAGCCAGTTCCTCGGTGGACTGTTCATCAGACAGCCGGCGTATCCTGGTCTCCGTCTCTTTTGCAGAAGAAATCTTCTCAATGACAAAATGTGTATCTGCCATCGCCGCAATCTGTGGCAAATGGGTAATGCAGATAATCTGATGGTTTTTCCCAAGAATTGACATCTTTTCTGAAACCATCTGCGCAGTTCTTCCGCTGATTCCCACATCAATTTCATCAAAGATCAGGGATTCAATCTGATCCACATCTGCAAATACGGTTTTTATCGCCAGCATGATTCGCGATAATTCTCCTCCGGAAGCCACTTTACTCAGCGGATTCAGATCTGCCCCCGGGTTCGTTGCGATAAGAAATTCGACATCCTCTTTTCCTTTTGCCGTAAACTCAGACAATTCTTCCACTTTTACCGCAAATCGGGCATGCTCGAAATTCAGTTCCTGCAATGTCTCGGTAATATTTTTCTCAAGTTTCACCGCTGCTTTCTTTCGAAGCACCGTCAATTTCCCACACAATTCTTCCAGTGATTTTTCACACTGTTGTTTTTCCGTCTCCAGCTGCAGATGATAGTTTTCAAAATCCTTATAACGGTCAATTTTTTCTATCACTTCCACATAATGCTTCATGGCTTCTTCGTAAGTATTTCCATATTTCGCCTGAATACTCCGGATACGGTCAAGACGTTCTTCTTTCTGACGCAATTCCGCTTCGTCGAAAACAAAATCATCCATATAATCCGATACACTGCGATTAAAATCCGATAACAGATTTTCGATATCCTGCAGTTCTTCCTGCAAAGAAAGAAGTCCTTCATCTAAGTCGGCAACATCCCCGAGATGACGAAGTGCCTGCGAAATCTGACTGGCGCATCCCTGGTACGAATCACCGGTACACTCATAAACTTTGCCCATTGATTCCACGATATCCGAAGCATTGGACATTTTCTTTACTTCATCCTCCAGCTTCTCTTCTTCGCCTTCTTTAAGGTTTGCCTCTTCAATCTCTTTTCGTTCATATTCCAAGAAAGAAAGCTCTCTGGCACGCTCTTTTTCCGAGCCTCCATTTTCTTCCATTTTTTGTAATATTTTTCGGTATTCTTCGTACTTTCCCGCAATCTTCTGCTTTAACCCCTGTGCCTCTTCCCCGGCAAAACGGTCTACCACACTGCGGTGATACTCTTTGTGAAGCAGCGACTGATGTTCATGCTGACCATGGATATCAATGCAAAGGGCCGATACTTTCCGGATCACACCTACCGGTACACTTTCGCCATTAATTTTATTGATACTTCGATTGGCCGTAATCTTACGCGAAATGACGATCTGACCGTCTTCCGGTTCGATATCCATCTCACGTAAGGCCTCAATGGTCTCCGGCTTCTCAATCTGAAATACCAGTTCTACCATCGCATAATCTGCACGTTTTCCAATAATCTCAGGAGAAACTCGAGCTCCCAGTGCGATTCCGATGGATCCCACAAGAATGGATTTTCCGGCTCCGGTCTCTCCCGTCAATATATTCAAATGTTCTCCAAAATCTACATCTACTTCATCAATGATCGCAAAATTCTTCACGTGTAAATTTACTAGCACACAACTCCTCCTGTCCTATCCATTGATATCCGATACTGTTACTTTACACGACAACTTCAAGCCTCTTACTGTCGCATAAATTCTCGTAACACCTCTCCGCCTTCCGACTACTTTTCCGGTAGAATCTACCGACGCGATCAATGGATTCTGGGAATGCCAGGTTACTCCTGTCGATATCTCATTTACCCGAAGTGTCTCCGTATCATACAGTCGGAGTGGCAGGCTTCTTCGATTCAACGTAACGACGAGGACATCGGCATATCCTACCTGTCCATTGGACGTTTCACCATAAACCGTAGCCTGACCTACGCGATTTGCATAAATCTTTCCACGTTTGTTAATTCTCGCAACTGCCGGATTATCTGAATAATATTTGATCTTATCCGTTGAATTGGAAGGTGCGATTGTAATACCCGACTGAATCTGACGTCCTTTTGCTACAATCAGATCATTATTTGTCACATCGACTCCGGTCGCCGGAATCGGATCTGAAACCGTGATCAGACATACTGCTGACTTTCCGGAACCGTCTTTCGCTTTAGCACGAATCTTAACCATTCCGGCTGCCAGACCCTGCACTCGCCCGGAAGCATCTACCGTCGCGATGGAATTATCACTTGAACTCCAGGCAACGCTCTTAATCGTTGCATTTTTCGGATGTACTTTGGCTTTTAACTTCAAAGTCTTTCCGACCAGCAGTTTTGCTGTATATTTATTTAATGTAATCTTCGTCACTTTTCGTACTACTCGTACTTTACATCTTGCAAAAGCACCGGAGCCGTCTTTGGCAGTTGCCGTTATGTAAGCGGTTCCAATTTTCTTTCCTTTTACAACTCCCTTCGAAGTAACACTGGCAACGGATTTTTTAGAACTTTTCCATTTTACGGACTTATTCGTCGCTGTCGCAGAAGTAACCGTCGCTTTAATCGTAAACCTCTTACCTTTCTGCAAAAACTTCGAGGTCGGATTAACTTCTACAGATGTAGACTTTTCTGTAACCGTCAACAAGCAGCTTACTACAAAGCCACCACTCTTAGCAACACCTTTGATCAACGTAATGCCGCCCTTCAAACCGGTTACTTTCACACTGGATTCCCCCTGGTTCTCCAATTTTGCAATAGAAGGGTCTGCAATGCTCCATTCCATCGACTTATCATACGCAGCTGCCGGAAGGAAGTCCGGCGTAAGCGTCATGCTTTCTCCTACTTCAATCGTCGCTTTTTCCGGTTTTAAGGTAACTGCTGTTAATGTCTCTTTTACCGTGATCTGAATGACTGCCACTCTTCCGGAAGCCGAAGTCGCCTGAATAAAGGTCACCCCTGTCTTCTTTGCCGTGATCACACCTTTTTCATCTACATCCGCAACTTCCGGATTGTAAGATACCCAGGTAATGGCATCGGTACTGTCATCCGGTGTCTTAACCAAGTTTGGTGTATATGTCTCTCCCGCGATCATCTCATAGGCATTTGGCGAGAACGCCAAATCATTACATGGCTGCAACACTGTTACCTTTATGGACTTTCTTGTCGCATCGTCTGCGCCTACATTGATGGTCGTTACACCTGCTTTTTTACCGGTAATATTGATGATGCGGTTATTTGGTTTGTATTCATAATCCAATATATTCTCGTCGCCCACTTCAATCGTCAGCTCAGAATTACATCCTTCCGGTGCCAGCGCTACATCTACATACTGTGTATCGCCGACATTCAGGGTCAGTTCATTTGGAGTCAGCGTAATTTCCTCACACTTCGACACAACTGTAACCGTACACTGGGCATATACTTTATTTGGATTGTATTTTGGCGATAACATTACAATCGTCGTACCCGGATTTACCGCAGTCAGATAACCATTTTCATCAACGGTTACGACATTGGTATCCAATGATGTCCACTCCGGTGTTTTATCTGTTACATTATTCGGTGTATACGTGTATTTTAACTGGTGTGTCGCACCGACTTTCATCGTCAGATTTTCTTCTGTCAGTTTCATCGTCTCATATGGTACAACAATCGTGATCTTACACCTTGGATCGTCTTTCTCATCCGTGTTCGGATTGTTAAATACGACCTCTGTCGTCGAGCCATCCCCCGTTGGTGCTTTTGCTGTAATGGTCGCCGTCTTACCATTGTTATCGAATTCTACATTCACATATCTATTATCATAAGACCACCAGGAAGTCGGAACCTGTGATACATCCGGATTTCCTTTGATCTTGACAACGATACTCTCGCCAACATTTAATTTTGCATTGGCCGGATCGATATCAAACTTATTTGGTGTATCTACGATACGAACCATACAAGTGGCTGTCGGAGATCCAGGTCCATTTTGGTATTTTGCCGTGATAACAACATCATCTGTCGTTACTTTTTTTGCGGTCACTTTACCCGTCTCATCTACCGTCGCATAATCCGGATCACTGGAAGACCATTCAACATCCAAAACCTGTGTATCATTGAAGTAAGCGCTTAAATTCGTCTCACTTCCCTTGTATACCGTAATATAGTTCTGATTTAACTTGAATACATCAGCGATGGTGATCTCGATATTAAAATATCCTTTATCCATCACGGTACTGCTCGCAGGAAGAAGCGATCGGATATACGACTCGTATTCCGGTCGAACCGTTACTTCTGCATTTACCTTTGTCGTAACCTTGTTATTCTTTTCCAATGCCGTGATTACACCATCTTTATAAGAAGCATAGTTTTTAAAATCTTTCGGCTGCACTTCAAAATATTTCAAAAATTCTTCCGTCGAAAGGTTGAATGCCTTTGCGATATCATAGGTATCATGAATGGCAATCGTTTCTTTATAATCATTTGGACTTGCATACACATACAAATTCAATACCGTCGGTGCATACACATCTTCATCTATGTACTTCTGCTCGCTCTCATACGCACCATGCGGATAAAAATACACACGGTACAATCCTGCTTTTGCGGTTACTCGAAGCTGATTGGAACGGCTGGATTCCGGACTGATTTCAATCAGATCCGATTTCTTGGTAAGCGAATCTGCGATGACTTCTTCACTTCCACCGCTGTCCCGCTTGATAACCCAGTCCATCTTATTTTTTATGCCTTCGATATTATTCATAAAGTTCGCATCCGTATAAATCGTTCCACCGGTATCCATTTTTATCGTCTTCAGATTTCCGTAATTGGAATCCGTCTCACTGATACTCGGATAAACGTATACATCTATCGTCGTCGAATAGGTAATCTCCGGACTGTCCTTTGGCGTATACGTCGCCGTGATCTTCGTCATACCGGCTCCCTTTGGCGTAACGACACCGGTTGCAGACACATCTGCTACTTCTGAGTTTGCCACCGTCCACTGTGCTTCACTGGAACTACCATAGTTCAATGTAAGCGGTACCGGTTTGTCCGTTGTACGAAGGAAAATCGCCTTATCCTGCGAATCCTCATATGGCTTTTTGAACACATTATCATTTTGTGAAGTATCTACGGCAAATACGACCTGAATCTTACAGGTAACACTACCGATAACCGGTCCCAGACCACTTGCCACTTTATTGTAAACCGTAGCAAGTACAGTTACTTCACCCGGATTTTTTGCCGTTACGATACCATAAATCTGGCTGCTTCCCTGCTGGATTTCTGCGATATCCTTTCCGGTCTCTATCGACCATTTGATCTCATACAGATTCGGATCCGCATAGATCGGCGAATCTTCCGACCCCAGGATCAACGTCGCCTGGCGGTTTTTCATCTGATATGCCGTCTGGGCATTTAACTGATATCCATCACATGTCAGATACAGTCCCTCTGCCGCATCCGATTTATCCCCCAGACAAAAGCATAGTCCCGCCACTGCAATACAGAGTACAAGAAAGATGCTGCCCCATTTCCATATTATATGTTTTTTCTTTTTTTCACTTTTTTTCATAACTTTTTATCCTTTCTGCTTTTTTGCTGAAAGCCTCAATCTATATATAAATTTTATCGGCATTTTGTGTCAAAAATTATGATATGATTCTATTTTATAGGTAACTATTCCGTTAAAATTATTATACAATAATTTTCATCCGTTTTCAACCTTTGGACGCTCCTATTTATTTTTCATCTGTACCGGGAATCTGCTGGATGGCCAGCCTAAAAAAATATAAAAAAAGAAGCGCGAGACGGGACTCGAACCCGCGGCCCCAACCTTGGCAAGGTTGTGCTCTACCAACTGAGCCACTCGCGCATTTTGTTGTCGCCGTATCTCTCAGCGACAATCATTATTATACATAAGGTTTACATAAAAGTCAAGGAAAATTTTAATTTTTTTTGATTATTTTTTGATTTTTTTGAAAGCCTCGTAAATTCGGTGTATTGGGAACCCTACTACATTAAAATAATCTCCCTTTACCCCAGCGATATGTTTGGAAAATACACCTTGGATGCCATAAGCCCCTGCTTTATCATAGCAGTCTCCTGTCTCTATATAGGCTTCGATTTCTTTTGCGGTCATAGGTGCCACCTCTACCTCTGTTGTTTCCGAAAAAACATCGCACTGCGTTATTTTACCCGCTATCACCGTAAGCAGAACTACTCCTGTCGTCACTTCATGTGTTCGCCCCTGCAGACTCGACAGCATAACAAATGCTTCTTCTCTGTCTTTTGGTTTGCCGTATATTTTCCCCTGCAGGCTGACCACCGTATCGGCTCCAATTACAAGGACCTCTTTTTCTTTCTGCAAAATCTCCTTAAACACCGCTTCTGCTTTCTGCTTTGCCAATTCTTTGGTCACTTCTGACGGCACATCACTCGTAATAATCTCTTCACAATCCGAAACATGCACTTCAAAAGAATCCATGATCATTTTCATCAATTCTTTTCTTCTTGGCGATCCTGACGCCAGTATCACTCGTTTTTCCATACAAAAACCCTCTTTCTATCCGTATTCCACCTCAAATTATAATATAATTCAAACGGTGTTTCAAGTAGAAAGAGGGTTCTCTATTTTTAAAATACCTTCCTATACAACATAACCAAAAAACAATTTTTTACTTTGTACGCGATGCCTCTAAAAATGCCTGAAATGCCGGCTTAGGATCATCAATCGAAGTACCAAAAAGCAATGGCTGGCTCTTACCTCTCCAGGAAATGCTATCGTAAAGCCCCCAAATCGTGAGCCCGGTAATTCCTTTCGGGCTTACTGTCTTATCGCGGTTTTTCTGCTTTGCGATCACCATCTCCATAAAATCTTTCACAAAGGCTGCCTGCTCTTCTATCGTTTCCCCTTCGTTTTTGTAATCATACGAAGGATTGCTTCCGTCGGTATTGAAATTAATGGTAAAGTCAAGTTCTGTGATCTGAACTTCGTATCCTGCCGCCATAAATTTCTCCAACGCTGCACCATACTCTTCAATCGTCGGTCTTTTGATATCTACATGGCTCTGCATACCGATTCCGGAGCAGATTTTTGCTTTTTCCCCTTCATTTATAAAATTGACAAGGGCAAGAAGATCCTCTACTTCAAAATAAGTATCATAGTCATTGTAAAATAATGTAACTTTATCTGTTGCATCATATTTTTCCAACATCTCATAGGCACGCTCAAATGCACGTTTTACATAAGACGGCGTTCCTTTCATATCTCCGTAAACACTCGTCCAGTTAAGAGACCATGCTCTTCCCCGATGAAGATATTCATTTACAACATCCCATGCATATACGATCTTACCGGTTTCACCTGCAATTTCTTTTTCTTTCTGCATTACATGATCCATTACAGTCGATACATAAAAATCAATTCTTGCATCCATCGTATCCTCATCTACGGCATCTTCGTCAGCGTCATAATCAATTCCAAAGAACCACGCCGGTGTCTGGCTGTGCCACAAAAGGGTATGACCACGGAGTCCAAGACCGTTATCATAAGCTGTCTGTAATATTTTGTCAATTCGATCAAAATTCAACTTTGGAACACTCGTTTCCTTATAATTATCAGGAATAATGTAACCCAGTTTTTCCGCCTCTTCTTTTGTGATCATTGTCACTTTGGAACCAAGAACCGCGTCCGGTTTCATCTCATTTTCCATCGTGATACTGTTAAAATGTTTTTTGACAAATGCCAGCGTCTTCTCGTCCTGAAGTTGACTCGTACTCGGATTCGAACCGTAATTTACGCAGGTTCCAAGATGTCCAAAAACATCTTCATAGTTTTCCAAAATGCTATCCGACTTCAAAGGCGGCAATGTCACTTCCGGTGTTGCCGATGGCGTGGCTGAAGGCTTAGCGGAAACGGCTGGCGTTCCGGAAGCCGCCGGTACTGTACTTGGTATCACTGTCGGAGCAGTCGTCTTCACAGGATTGACCTTCGCCTTTGTCACTTTGACCTTACAGACAAGGGTAAATTTCTTTTTCTGCTGTCTTACCTTACAGCTGATCTTTGCCGTTCCTTTTTTCTTTGCAATGATCTGTGCTGATTTTTTTGTTTTTTTACCAATGGAAACAACGCTCTTTTTACTGCTTTTCCAAGTAACTCTTGCTTTCTTCGCCGTTTTTACTTTTAATGTCGTTTTTTTACCGGCTTCTAACCGAATTGATCTTTTTGACAAAACCGGCTTCTTTGCTGCCTCTGTCCAAGTTGTGGCCGGAACCGCCACTGACACAAGCATAACTCCTGCCAGCAGTTTGGCAATCATTCTTCTCTTCATTTCTTTTTCCTCCTTGTTTTCTTTATAAAATTACTGAAATACTCGTCTTGCAAAATTATACAATCCTTCTCTCCATGCATTCCAGTCATGTCCATATGGCACATTATTGAACATATGGCGTACTCCATTTTTCTCTAACGCTTTATGATACTTCGTCGGATTATCGGATACTACAGTGTCATTATCTCCCTGCTGGATCATAATGAGCGTAGTGTCCTGATACTCTTTTGGTATCTTGAAAGTATCTTCCGTAAACAGTCCCTCTTCTGCACTGTATGGAAGAACTCCCGGTGCCGGTTCAAAAGCTCCGATGTAACTAAAGTAATCCAACATATAAAATCCACAATACAAACTGGTTCTTCCTCCCATTGACAGACCGGCGATCGCATGATTATCGCGTCCCTCCATAATAGAATAATTTTCCTCCATATATGGGATCAGGCTTGTTCTCAATTCATCTACCATACGATTGAACATCACAAATCTTCCCGGGTCTAAGTAATTACTCGGCATTTTTTCACCCGGCACCTGAACAAGCTGGTTCGGGCACACAATGATCATTTCCGGAATTTTTCCCTCTTTATTCAAATTTCCTGTAATATACTCCGGAAGACCGGATTTCCACTCATTTTCGCTTCCACCGATGCCATGCAGGAGATACATGATCGGATATTTTTTATTCGCATCATAATCTGCCGGAAGATAAACAACGGCTCTTCTATCTGCTTCTGACACTTTCGAATAGTAGGTAATTGTCTGCGGTTCCGCATATGTATAACCGTCCAATTCCTCTGCATAATCTTCCGGCACATCAAAAGATTCATCAATAAATGATTTTGCTTTTGAAGACGCAACCGGTCCATTGTACGGTGTCGTCTTTGGCGATGCTGTCGGTGTAACAGTTGGTGATGCTGTCGGTGTTGACGACGGTGTTGCAGTTGCTGCCGGTGCACTTGGTGCAGCTGACACAGGACTTTGCGAAGCATTTGCTGCCGGTGTCTGTGAAACAGTTGCTTCCGGAGCCTTTGATGGCTGTGTAGATGGTTCTACTGTTTTCTTTACTTCTTTTTTGTTTTTTACAATTACATTTACTTTACCAATTACTATTTTCTTTGCTTTTTTCTTTTCTGTTATCGTAATCACTGCCTTTCCCACTTTTTTCGCTGTCACGGTTCCTTTTTTATTCACTTTGGCAATCGATGGTTTGGAAGATTTAAACATATATTTCGCCTTCTTAACCTTACCTTTTATTTTAATTGTTTTCTTTTTCCCTGCTTGAAGCGTCATCTTCTTTGTGGTACATTTTGCTTTTGCGGAAACCAACGTTCCGGAAGCCATTCCCGGCAACGCAATAGCACCAGTAAGAACGATGGCAAGCACTTTCTTTGTTTTTCTTGTTAACATATTCATCTCTCCATTCTTTCTAAATAAAATTTCAATTTTATTATTCTTATTTTACAACCTTGCATTTTGTTTCTCAATGTCGTATAATTGCAATAAATACACATATTATTTTGAAAAGGAGAGATATTATGCATATTCACAACGCTATTTATAACACCATACATAAAGACGGAATTTCCCTTTCCAGAGCATCTGGCATAGCCGACTTTCTTCTTTTATACATAAAAACGCCGACTTTACTTCAAGTATACGAAAATACGTATACAATTACAGATCCATCTGTCGTTATCATATCCGGTTATACCCCTTACAAATATCTCTCTGTTACAAAACCATACTGCGATGACTATATCCATTTTTTGCCAAGAGATACGGATGGCTTTTTAAAAGAATTGCACTTTCCTTTAAATAAACCTATAAAAATTAACAATCACCACTTAATTGATCCTATTATTCATGCGATCTGCCGGGAATATTACGAAGCAACCGAGTATGTCCTTGATATTCAATATCATCAAATGATGCTTCTCATGTCACGTATTGGGGAATCCTGGTCTGCCGAACACTATCAGAATTCTCATGTTCCTTATTTTGAAAATCTGATGACAATACGAAAAAAAGTTTTGGCTGACCCGACAAAGAATTGGAAAATAAAAGATCTTGCGAAAGAAACCACCTTGTCTCCTGCTTATTTTCAGGTTTTATATAAAAAAGCGTTCGGCACTACATGTCTGTCAGATATCATTGACAATAAAATTGCAACTGCGAAAGAATATCTTCTTTCAACGGACATGTCTGTCGCTGACATCTCAGTTGAACTGGGATATAGCCAGGTATATCACTTCATCCGGCAATTCAAAAAAAGCACCGGAGTTACCCCCGGTGCTTTCCGAAAATCAATGCGGTAATTTACTATTCAGGACTTCTCCCATATCCAAAAAGCGAATGCCTTTTACGTGTAAACACGACAAGGTATTCGCTTTTTAGATATAAGTCCTGAATAGATATTTTTTATTTAAAATACTGAACGCCACTCTCGAAGATCAACTGGTTCTGGTCGCCGCAGATATTCAATGCCACGCCATCGCCACGACGCTCGGAATGTGCCATTTTTCCTAACACTCTTCCATCCGGGCTTGTGATACCTTCGATTGCATAGTAAGAACCGTTTGGATTGAAGTCTTCATCCATCGTCGGATTGCCATTGACGTCGACATACTGTGTAGCAACCTGTCCATTTTCGAACAATTTATCAATCCACTCTTTGCTTGCGACAAAACGTCCTTCTCCGTGAGAAGCCGGTACGGCATAAACACCGCCGAGTGTCGCCTTCCGGAGCCATGGGGACTTGTTCGTTACTACTTTTGTGTAAACCGATTTACTGATATGACGGCCAATGCTGTTGGTTGTCAATGTCGGGGAATCGTCTTTCTGTGTCTTGATTTCTCCATAAGGAACCAGTCCCAGTTTAACCAAAGCCTGGAAACCATTACAGATACCAAGTGCCAAACCATCTCTCTCCTGAAGGAGACGATGAACGGCTTCTTTGATGCGTTCATTGCGGAATACGGAAGTAATAAACTTCGCAGAACCATCCGGTTCATCACCGGCACTAAATCCACCGGAGAACATCAAAATCTGGGATTCATTGATTGCTCTTTCAAATGCATCCACACTATCCTTAATGTCTGACTCTGTCATATTCTTAAATACGATACTCTCTGTCTCTGCGCCTGCAGCCACAAATGATTTCATCGTATCATATTCGCAGTTTGTACCCGGAAATACCGGAATAAATACTTTTGGTTTTGCCACTTTATGCTTGCACACATAAATCTCTTTGGCATCATAAAGTCCGGTAGTAATCTTCTTGTCTTCCACTCCGGAACGGGTTGGGAATACTTTTTCCAAGGTCTGTGTCCAGGAAGCAATTGCCTCTTCCATGGATACACTTTCGTTTCCGTAAGTAAACTCAGCTTTTTCCGTAACCGTACCAACCACTTTGTAATCCAATCCAAGTGCAGCTACTTTTTCTACATCTGCAGCATCCACTTCAAGAAGAAGATTACCGTAAGCCGGTTCAAAGTATGTGGAAACGGCTTCTTTCTCTTCAAATGCAACACCCAGTTTATTACCAAATGCCATCTTCGCGGCCGCCTGTGCAATTCCTTTGCCTTCCAAAGCATAGGCCGCTTTTACGAGACCGCCACGCATCTGTGTCGTTACTGTCTCGTACATGTTGAGTACATAATCGTAATCCGGAAGATCATACGCATCTTTGCGGATTGGCAGACATATAAGTACATCTCCTGCTTTTTTCAATTCCGGTGTGACAACATCGGAAACCGTAGCCACATCCACAGCAAATGAGCACAATGTCGGTGGAACATCAATATCATTGAAAGTTCCCGACATACTGTCTTTTCCACCAATTGACGGAAGACCGAATTTCATCTGTGCATCGTAAGCACCAAGCAAAGCTGCCATCGGCTCTCCCCAGCGTTTACTGTCTTCCGTCATACGTTTGAAGTATTCCTGGAACGTAAAACGAATCTTTTTATAATCCCCACCGGCAGCAACAATCTTGGCCACTGAGGTAAGCACTGCATATTCTGCTCCATGATATGGACTCCAGCTGGTAAGATATGGATCCATGCCATAACTCATCATTGTAACCGTATCACATTTTCCATCCAATACCGGAAGTTTTGCAATCATCGTCTGCGTAGGTGTCAGCTGGTATTTACCACCATATGGCATTGTAACCGTTGACGCTCCGATAGAACTGTCAAACATTTCCACCAATCCTTTTTTGGAGCAGACATTCAAACCTTTTAATGTGTCTGTGAAAGTATCTTTAAAGTTATCTTTCACTTCCACTTTTTCCATATAATTTTCTGCTTTTGAAGGCATCGTAACCGTTACATCTGTTTCCTGATGTGCTCCGTTGGTATCCAGAAATGCGCGGGAAATATTTACAATTTCTTTTCCTCTCCAGGAAAGAACAAGTCTTGGAGTTTCCGTAACTACAGCTACCGGAATCGCCTCCAGGTTTTCCTCGTTTGCATAACCAAGCATTTTATCTACATCCTTCGGATCTACAACAATCGCCATACGCTCCTGGGATTCGGAAATTGCAAGCTCTGTTCCATCCAAACCGGCATATTTCTTAGGCACTTTATCAAGATCCACGCGCAGTCCGTCTGCCAGTTCACCGATTGCAACGGATACACCGCCGGCACCAAAGTCATTACATTTTTTGATCAAACGGCTGACCTCTTCTCTGCGGAACAATCTCTGAATCTTACGCTCTGTCGGAGCATTACCTTTCTGTACTTCTGCACCACAGGTATCAATAGACTCTGTATTGTGTGCTTTCGAAGATCCTGTCGCTCCACCACAGCCATCTCGTCCGGTTCTTCCCCCAAGAAGAATGATGACATCATCCGGATCCGAATTTTCACGAATTACATTTTTACGAGGAGCAGCCCCCATAACGGCACCGATTTCCAGACGTTTTGCCACATAATTCGGATGATAGATCTCATCTACCAGTCCTGTTGCAAGACCAATCTGGTTACCATAAGAACTGTATCCGCTGGCAGCCCCTGTCACAATCTTTCTCTGTGGCAGTTTACCTTCCAATGTATCTTTCAACGATTTTGTCGGATCAGCAGCGCCGGTAACACGCATTGCCTGGTACACATAGCCACGTCCTGACAATGGGTCACGGATCGCACCGCCAAGACAGGTAGCAGCTCCACCAAATGGCTCAATTTCAGTCGGATGGTTGTGTGTCTCATTTTTAAAGAACACAAGCCATTCTTCCATAACCGGTCCTTTACCATCTTCGTGATCGATCTCAACCGGAACAACAATCGAGCAGGCATTAATTTCATCCGAAACTTCCATGTCGTCCAATTTTCCTTCTGCACGAAGTTTTTTCATCGCCATAAGTGCAATATCCATCAAGGAAACGAATTTATCATCTCTTCCTTTATAAATTGTCTCATGATCTTTTTTATACTGTTCAAACGTGTCCTGAATCGGCTTTTTGTAATCGCCTTCTTCAAATGTAACATTTTTCAATTCTGTCAAAAATGTGGTATGACGGCAGTGATCCGACCAATATGTATCTAACACACGAATCTCTGTCACGCTAGGGTCACGTTTTTCTTCATTTTTAAAATAATTCTGAATGTGTAAAAAGTCTTTAAATGTCATGGCAAGACCGAGAGACTGATACAATTGATTCAGTTCTTCTTCCGGCATGTCCTTAAAGCCATCAAAAATCTTAACATCTGCCGGCTCTTCAAACTTGGTTACCAGTGTTTCCGGAATGGTTTCATCCGTCTCTTTCGAATCTACCGGGTTGATGCAGTACTCTTTGATACGGGCAAAATCTTCTTCGGAAATATTGCCTGACAAAACATAAGTAGTAGCCGAACGAATAACCGGTTCTTCGCTTTCGTTCAACAATTTTACACACTGCTCTGCGGAATCCGCACGCTGATCAAACTGTCCCGGCAGATATTGAACGGAAAACACCTTATCTCCTGCTTTTTTCTCAAAACTTCCCTCATAGACATAATCTACCGGTGGTTCTGAAAATACGGTTGCCAGTGCTTTTTTGTAAGTTTCTTCCTGAATGCCCTCGACATCATAGCGAATCAATACTCGAACCTGCTCAAGATCCTTAATTCCAAGGTATTCCTTTACCTCCTGTTTCAACTCTTTTGCAGCTACGGCATAGTCCTCTTTCTTTTCTACGTAAATTCGCTTTACATTAGCCATGATTTTCTCTCCTATCTTGTCTTATCCATCATTATCACTACAAGTTCCTCTTATATTGTGTAAGAACCAAGTTTTACACGGCCCTTCCAATAACTCTGAACTTCTGTAACATAATTTGGTGCAAATTCAGCATATCTTGCGTTGAACTGCTTTGTTTCTTCTTCATTGACAACAGACTGGCACTGATTGTCATACGCTTCACTGTCATCGTTGTTTACCATTTTGATCAGATAATAACCGTCGTCTCCCTCAATAATATCTGAAATCTGACCATTATCCATCTTCATGATCTGCTTACGAAGTTTTTTATTCAGGAATGTAGAATCTTTCAGATCCTTTTTGATCAGATTCTCTGTTTGATACTGGATTCCCGTTTTGTCATTGTCATCCAACAGTTTTGTAAAATCCTCTGCTGTCTTTGCTTTTTCCTGCAACGCCTGCATATTGGTAAGATTTGTCTGCTTCTGTTCTGCGGAAACCTCTTTGGTTTCTTCTCCGCTGGTTTCCTGATTGCTGACTTTATAATACTGCAATGTATACTGTCTGTAATCTTTTTTATTTACAGTTGCCTTCAATGCCTCTTCATCCACACCGCTTTCTTTGATCAAAATCTGACGGAATTTCTCTGCAAGTGCATTTTTCTTAAATTCACTTTTCAAGGTCTTTTCATCCAGACCCTCCAGGCTTTTCTGCTTATCCGTAAAATTTTTCATGGTATCTGTGACATTATCTTCTGCTGTTTTCTCTTCTTCTGCCGTGAGGGAATATCCTCTCTTCTGAGCCTCCATATAAAGAACCTCACGCTGTTTCAAAGAATCCATCACTTGCTTTTTCGCAGCGGAAGCACCATTTCTTCCTTTACTGTCAACATCTTCCATTTCCCAATATGTCTTTCCGTACAACTGCTGATAAATGGAAGAATATTGATTGTACTGGTTTTCTACCTGATAAATGCTGTAAACGGCTTCTTTCATATAAACCGTGTCTTTCTTTTGCGTTCCATTTTCATCTGTCGTGGAAACTACCAATACGGCACGCGGGCGAAGCTGCATATAGCACACCCCTGCGCACAATACGATAACGGCAAGAATACCTAAAATCACCAGAACCTTATTTTTAGAAGAAACAAAAGACAAAGCGCCGGTGCCTCCTCCCTGTTTCTTACTTACTCCGTTGTTTTTTGCTAATTTTTTTGAGTTGTTCATTGTTACCCTCCGAAATACATTTTTTTGCTCAAAGCATATAATAATATTTTACCATATTATTTTCTTTTGTAAAGAACAAACTCTACGAATTTTTTGTGAACGCAAACAGAACAATTCCAGATAACAAAAAACTCTGTCCATTTTCTGAACAGAGTCTTGGATGCAGGAAAAGGGACTTGAACCCTCATGGTATTGCTACCACACGGACCTGAACCGTGCGCGTCTGCCAATTCCGCCATTCCTGCGTGCTTTATTACAATATCATATTTTTTTTTACTTGTCAACAAAAAATCATGGAAATTTTTCAAATAATGTAGTATACTGTTTTTATGCAACATAACAGAACATAATTTGAAACGGAGGATAGTCCTATGGGAATCAATGTTGGTATGCTTATTTTTGGTCTTTTCGACAGTGCACTCGCTTTTTTTCTGGTGTATTGCCTTTGGACCTCTTGGTTAAAGGGAAAACGCATCGGTCAGATTTTGGGCATTATTTTCGGGACTTTGGTATTTACCACCTACCTCACGTTATTTATCTGGTTTAACTCCCCAGGCGTCCGGGTTCGTTCTGATATTCGAACGATCATCTACGCAGCACCTATTGTTTTAACAATTCTTCTCTCCATTCTGACACTGCTGTCGCAGACGTCAAAGAAAGAAGAAGGCGAAAACGATGAAAATGCGTCCGAAGAAACCGCCACCGGTGAACCGGCAAAATAATTTTTGTTTCAAATACTACAATCATACAGGAGGTTGCCTATGTTTGAAAATGCGATTAAAATACCATCAAAAATTAACAGTAAAATTTTATTGAAAGTGGTTCCCGGACATTTTGCTACCAGCCACTCACACATCAACTACTACATGGATATGACACGTTTGAAAGTCGGACAGCGCGAGGCAAAAGCCGTGGCTTCCACCATGGCAAACAATTACAAATACAACACTCCAATCGATGCGATCGTCTGTATGGACGGAACCTATGTCATCGGTGCTTATCTTGCTGAGATTCTGACAGATGCCGGCGTTATCTCCATGAACGCACACCAAAGCATCTATGTCATTGAGCCGGAATTCGATTCCAGCGGACAGATGTTTTTCCGTGACAATATTCAACCAATGGTCAGAGGGAAAAATATTCTCCTGCTTGTTGCTTCTGCCACTACCGGAAAGACCATTGACCAATGTCTGGAGTGTTTGGAATATTATGGTGGAATCATTCAGGGATTGTCTGCGATCTTTAGTGCAAAAGATGAAATTCACGGATATCCGGTTCGTTCCATCTTTACTACAGATGATTTTTCAGATTACAAATCATTTACTCAGAAGGACTGCCCTCTTTGTCATGCAGGACAGAAAATAGATGCGATTGTAAATAGTTACGGATATTCGAAGCTGTAAATACTGTTTAAGAAGATAAAAAACATCCGCTGCAGGGAAACAATTTCTCTGTAGCGGATGTTTTTATTTTCCTTATTTTTCCAAAACCTCTTGAGCCAGCCGGTTCATTTCTTCTACATTTTTCTCATTCATCGTAGACCGGATTGTTACCTGATTGTCACAAATGGTAAGATTTTTCATCTCATCCAGAATCGCGCGCATCTGTTTTCCTGCCATCGGCGCCCAGGAACCATTTTCCATAATACCAACGACACGTTTCTGATAATTTTTACTCTTCAAATGGCGAAGGAAGTCTTCCATAACCGGGAAAATTCCTCCATCATAGGTTGCTGCTGCGACAATGATCTTATCATAGCGGAATGCATCTTCTATTACTTCTGCCATATCCTCACGGGAAAGATCACTGACAACTACTTTCTTAGCACCTTTTTCTTTGAGGATCTCGCCCATCTTTTTAGCAGCTTTGGCAGTATTTCCATGGATGGAAGCATATGCCACCAATACCCCCTCATCTTCCGGCTCATAGCTGCTCCAAGTATTATATTTGTCAATATAATAGCCAAGATTTTCTTTCAAGATCGGTCCATGGAGTGGGCAGATCATCTGAATATCCAATGTCGCCGCTTTCTTTAACAAAGCCTGTACCTGTGCACCGTATTTTCCTACAATATTGAAATAATATCTTCTGGCTTCACAAGCCCAGTCTGCTTCTACAGACAAGGCACCAAATTTGCCAAATCCATCTGCAGAAAATAGAATTTTTTCACTCTTCTCATATGTTACCATAACTTCCGGCCAATGCACCATCGGAGCCATGAAAAACTGAAGCGTATGTGCTCCCAGCGAAATTTCTTCGCCTTCTTTTACCACAACACTTCGATTGCTCAGATCAAAGTCGAAAAACTGTGGCATCATCGAAAATGTTTTTGCATTTCCAATAATTTTCATTTCCGGATACATTTCCGCGATTTTCTGAATATTGGCCGCGTGATCCGGTTCCATATGAGATACCACCAGATAAGCAGGTGTCTTATCTTTAAGGACATTTTTGACATTAGCGATCCACTCGTCTGTCGCGCGCTGGTCCACAGTATCCATAATTGTAATTTTATCGTCCATGATCACATAGGAGTTGTAAGACACACCTTCCGGAACAATATACTGGCTTTCAAACAAATCCAGTGTCGTATCATCTGCACCCACATAAAAAATGGAATCTGAAATTGTTGTATCTTTCATTTTATCTGCTTCCTTTCTGCCTTGATTTTTTTCTTAAATCATATCATAAAGTTCTTTAAATTTCAAAGGGATTTTCAATCATTTGTTTACAATATCAACATTTTGATGTAAAATAAAATCGGAAATCATGTACAAACACACAAGGAGGACATCATGAAACAACTTACTATTGGTTTTTTAGGGCTGGGCCTGATCGGCGGTTCCATCGCCCGTTCCATCCGCAAAAATTTTCCCTCTTGCCGGATCATTGTCTACAGTCGTAGAAAAAACGAAGATCTTTTGCAGGGAATAAAAGATGGAATCATCAGCGATATCACCTATGCGATAGATGCTCATTTTTCTGAATGCGATATTATTTTCCTATGTGCTCCTGTGTTGCAGAATATTCAATTTTTGGAACAATTAAAACCTCTTATTAATAAAACCTGTATTATTACAGATGTCGGAAGCGTGAAAGGAAACATCCATAAAGAGGTCGAACGTCTCGAACTGGAGTCTCAATTCATCGGCGGACATCCGATGGCAGGCTCGGAAAAAACCGGGTTTGCGAATTCATCCGAAGATTTACTACAGGATTCCTTCTATCTTCTCACTCCATGCAAAACGACCGCAGAAGAAAAAGTTCTTTTTCTAAAGAAAATTCTTTCCGGAACAGGTGCCATCTTTGCTACGGTAGATGCCGGTCTTCATGACGATATTACCGCTGCGATCAGCCATGTGCCACATATTGTAGCCGCTTCGCTTGTCAATATGGTCCGCGAAAATGATACATCAAATGAACTTATGAAAACTTTTGCCGCCGGCGGTTTCAAAGACATTACGCGAATCGCCTCTTCTTCTCCGGAAATGTGGGAAAGCATCTGTCTCTCCAACGCCGACAGCATCGACCATTTTCTTTCACTTATGATTGATGAGCTGACAAAAATGCGTTCTTACATTGCCAACGAACAAGGTACCGAGATCAATCGCTTTTTTGCTTCTTCAAGAGAATACAGAGACTCGATTCATTAAGTTATCAGATTATATTATTTATAAAAGAACCTTCGATCACTCGTCTGAGTTTTCAAAGGTTCTTTTCGTATTTACTACCAATCAACGATTAATCATTTTCTTTTTTATCAAGCCAGTTCTGTTTATCCTGCTCTGTAATCTTACGGATAATGCGGCAAGGATTTCCAGCTGCAACAACTCCGTCCGGAATATCTCCTGTTACAACCGACCCCGCTCCGATCACAACATTGCTTCCAATGTGCGCTCCCGGTACAATCGTAACATTTCCGCCAATCCAAACATCGTCGCCAATCGTCACTTCTTTTGCGTATTCATAGCCTTCATTTCGAGCCGGTGCATAGATTGGATGACACGGTGTATAAATCTGTACATTTGGTCCTAAAAATACATGGTCTCCAATGGTTACTTTTGCAGAATCCAGCACAACGCAGCCATAATTTGCATAAAAGTTATCGCCAACATGAATATTAAAGCCGTAATCACAGCGGAATGGAGCTTCTACACATACCTTTGCTCCAACACTGCCAAACAGATCACGGATAATACGTTCTCTGCCATCTACGTCATCATATCGTGTTTGGTTAAACTCATCTGTCAATTTTCTGGTCTTAAATATAACTTCATGCAGTTCATCATCAAAACGATATACTTTTCCGGCTATCATCTTTTCCTTCTGCTCAGAAGATGCTGCTGTGCCAAATTCCAGTGTTGTCAATCCACCAAAATCTGTCTGCGAACTACCTGTAGAAGCATCAAGTGAATCCAATGTTCCACCGGTTACAAACTCAATACCGCCCAGTCCACTTGGCTGTTCTTCCTGAAGCATCGATGCCAGATCATCCTCCTGCTCGGATGCTGCTGCAGATGCTGTAATCTCACCGGACAAAACAATATTATCCTCTTCTTCCTGTGCCGCCGGTGCAGACAAATCTACATCGCCAACCTGCCAAACCGGAAGATCTTCCTGATTTGGATTCATCGGATCAAATACCGTTTCTTTTTCTGCTTCTCTCGCTGCCTCTTCCAAAATCGCTTCCTGTTTTTTGCGCGCTGCTTCCTCTATCTCTTCCTGCTCACGGCGTGCCTTCTCTTCTGCCTGAGCTTTCTGTAATGCCTCTTCTTCGGCCTTACGGCGAGCCTCTTCTTCCGCTTTAATCCGTGCTTCTTCCTCCGCTTTTTGACGAGCCTCTTCTTCGGCTTTCCGGCGGGCTTCTTCTTCGGCTTTCTGACGTGCTTCCTCTTCGGCTTTCCGGCGGGCTTCCTCTTCGGCTTTCCGACGAGCTTCTTCCTCCGCTTTTTGTCGTGCCTCCTCTTCGGCTTTCCGACGTGCTTCTTCTTCCGCTTTCCGACGGGCTTCTTCTTCCTCGGCTTTCCGGCGGGCTTCCTCTTCCTCCGCCTTACGACGAGCTTCTTCCTCCGCTTTCCGGCGTTCTTCTTCCTCTTCCGCACGAATCTCCTCTGCAAATGCTTCCATTACCTTATCTTTCATCGCCGCACCAATCTGCTGGTGTTCTTCCGGCATAAGATGAAGACAGTCTGCACCACTTGACACAGCCACAACAGCAAGGTCAATAAATCCTGCCCCCACTTCTTGGGCTACTTTCGAAAACTGTGGCGCAAAATCAAAAGAATAATCAATCTGAGCACGTCCAAATTCCAAACTCAATGTCGGTGAAAATTCAATTTCATCTCCCAAGAGCATCGGACTTGCGATCAAAAGCTTGGCATCTGTTTTCTGCCGGATCAGTTCACACATTGCCTTAAGATTTTGCGCGATCTGAGCCGGTGTAGCATCAAAATACTTTTTCAGATCATTGGTTCCCAGCATCAGTACAACAAGATCCAATGGTGCATTGGCTTCAAGACTTGCCTCAATATCAAGCATACCGTTACAGCCTTCCATATACGGATCATCAAACGCAATCGTTCTTCCATTTTTTCCATCGGCAATAACTTCAAAACGATCTCCCAATAATTTTCCCATGATTCCCGGCCATATGCTGTCTGCTTCGTATCGCTGTCCGTCCGGAGCATAACCATATGTATTTGAATCTCCAAAACATAATATCCTTCTCATTATCAGTACCTTTCTTTACAAAAATTGTTACTACCTGCATTATAATAATACTAGTATAACATACTTGTAAAAATATCGCTAGTGTTAGAACAAATTTTTTCACTTTTTTTGTATATCATCCAATGTCTTTGTATACGAGGGCAGAAATTCTTCCATAAACGTGTCAACTTCCGGAAGTTCCATCTGTTTTAAGGATTCCAGAATTGTTACATAAGCCGTGGAAAACTCCGAATTTCCAGCCTTTTTCTCCTCAATGCACTTGATCAGAGCAGACAATTTATCTGCCCCCTTTACAAGACGCCACAAGGCTTCTTCCCCGGATTGTTCCAGCAAAATTTCCCGGTAATAAGGCTGCATATAATCCGGAAGCTGATTTAACAAGGTAACGCTTGCCACTCGCTCCACTTTTTTATATGCCTTTTGTATCTCTTCGTCATAGTATTTTACAGGAGTAGGCATATCTCCGGTAATGATTTCATTGGCATCATGGTACAAACCCATTAACGTAATTTTTCCAAGATCAATTTCTTTTCCGAATTTTTCATTGGCAATAATTCCCAGTGCATGTGCGATCATCGCCACCTCAAGCGAATGTTCACTGATATTTTCTTTTACAGAATTTCTCATCAGTGCCCACCGCTCAATGTATTTCATCCTTGCCATCATAGCAAAAAAAGGGTATTCTTTCATTTCTTCTTTCCTTTCTGCGGCAGCATTTTACGGATATACTCCCCGGTATAGGAACCTTCTGTTTTGGCAACTTTTTCCGGTGTTCCCTTGGCGATTACCGTTCCGCCTTTTTCTCCGCCTTCCGGTCCGATATCAATGATATAATCTGCTGTTTTGATCACATCCAGATTGTGTTCAATGACAAGTACCGTGTTTCCGCCATCGGTAAGCCGCTGCAATATGTCGATCAATTTGTGAACGTCCGCAAAATGAAGTCCCGTGGTCGGCTCATCCAAAATATAGATGGTTCTTCCGGTACTCCGCTTACTAAGTTCTGTTGCAAGTTTAATACGCTGCGCTTCTCCACCGGATAACGTCGTCGACGGCTGTCCCAATTTCACATAAGACAATCCAACATCATACATCGTCTGTATCTTGCGATGAATCGAAGGAATGTTTTTGAAAAAGTCAAGCGCCTCTTCAACCGTCATATCCAGCACATCGTATATACTTTTTCCTTTGTACAAAACATCCAATGTTTCTCGATTGTAACGCTTGCCATGGCACACTTCGCAAGGCACATATACATCCGGCAAAAAGTTCATTTCAATCTTTAAAATTCCGTCTCCTCGACAGGCTTCGCATCGACCGCCCTTCACATTAAAACTGAATCTTCCTTTCTTGTAGCCTCTTGCCTTTGCGTCCGGCGTGGCAGCAAACAGATCTCGGATCATATCAAATACTCCGGTATACGTCGCCGGGTTGGATCTCGGCGTACGGCCGATCGGTGACTGGTCAATATTAATGACCTTATCGAGCTGATCCATCCCTTTGATCTCTTTCACTTTTCCCGGAATGCATCTGGCACGGTTCAACGTCTTCGCCAAGGTCTTATACAAAATCTCATTTACCAGTGAACTCTTTCCCGAGCCTGACACACCGGTCACACAGTTGAATACCCCCAAAGGTATATCTACATTTATATTTTTTAAATTATTTTCTTTTGCACCGATTACTTTTAAATATCCGGTTGGCTTGCGCCGTTTCTCCGGTACAGGAATTACGATACGATGACTGAGATAAGCCCCTGTCACCGACTCTTCGCATTTCATAATATCCTCTGCCGTTCCTGCCGCAACGACTTTTCCACCATGCTCTCCTGCACCGGGTCCAATATCTACCACATAATCCGCAGCCAGCATCGTATCCTCATCATGTTCTACCACGATTAAGGTATTTCCAAGGTCTTTTAAATGCTGCAATGTCTTTATCAATTTGTCATTGTCACGCTGATGGAGGCCAATGCTCGGTTCATCCAAAATGTAGGCAACACCTACAAGACCCGATCCTATCTGCGTCGCCAGACGGATACGCTGCGCTTCTCCACCGGATAAAGATGATGTTGCACGGGATAACGATAAATACTCCAGTCCGACATCCAAAAGGAAACCAAGTCTTGATTTGATCTCACGCAAAATCAATTTACCAATCTGAAGCTGTGTCGGTGTCAATTCCAAACCATCCACAAATTTCTTTAAATCACCGATGGAATAATCACAAATTTCCGCAATATTCCGATCTCCCACTGTAACAGCCAAAGATTCCTTTTTCAATCTTCTTCCCCCACATTCTGAACATGGAGTAATCCGCATAAACGTCTCGTATTCCTGCTTTGTCGTATCCGACGCCGTCTCACGGTAGCGCCGCTCAACATTTTTTATCAATCCTTCAAATTCAATGCTGTACACACCACGTCCACGTTGTCCTACATAATGGACATCCACTTTTTCTCCCTTTGTTCCATGAAGAATGATATCCTGAATATTCTGCGGATAGTCTTCAAAAGGGGTAGCAAGGTCAAAATTGTATTTTTTTGCCAATGCCTCCATCGTCGCTCTGGTAAAACTTCCCTCGTTTGTCACAGACTGCCATCCCAGCACAGCGATAGCTCCATCCTCAATACTTAGTGACGGATCCGGGATCATCAATTCCGGGGCAAACTCCATCTTATAACCAATTCCGTGGCAGACCGGGCAGGCTCCAAACGGATTGTTAAACGAAAAACTTCTCGGTTCAATCTCATCAATACTGATCCCACAGTCCGGGCAGGAAAAACTCTGGCTGAAATTAATCGGCTCTCCGTCAATTACATCTACCACAAGCAGCCCACCGGAAAGCTGCATCACACTTTCAATAGATTCTGCCATACGTTTTTCGATTCCTTCACGAATGGCAAGACGGTCTACCACAATCTCAATATTGTGCTTTTTATTCTTTTCCAGTGAAATCTCTTCCGACAGATCATACATATTCCCATCTACGATAACACGTACATATCCACTCTTTTTTGCCCGCTCGAACACTTTTGCATGCTCTCCCTTTCGTCCGCGGACAACCGGTGCCAAAAGCTGTATTTTCGTACGTTCCGGTAAATTCATAATTTCATCTACCATCTGATCTACGGTCTGTCGTTTAATCTCTTTTCCACATTTTGGACAATGTGGAATTCCAATACGTGCGTATAATAAACGAAAATAATCATAAATTTCAGTTACCGTCCCCACCGTAGATCTTGGATTACGGTTTGTCGTTTTCTGATCGATCGATATCGCCGGAGGAAGTCCGGAAATACTTTCGACGTTTGGCTTTTCCATCTGTCCCAGAAACATTCTGGCATACGAAGACAGCGATTCCATATAACGTCGCTGCCCTTCTGCATAAATCGTATCAAACGCAAGGGACGACTTACCTGAACCACTCAATCCCGTCAATACCACAAATTCATCGCGCGGAATGTCGAGATCAATACCTTTTAAATTATGCTCTTTTGCTCCTCGTATCTGTATGATTCTCTTATTTTCCATTTTATTCCATCTCCTGCAATATCTTTTTCATTTTTATCATCTGATCACGAAGTGATGCCGCCAACTCAAAATTCAGTTCTGCCGCCGCCTGGTTCATTTTCTTCATAATCTTCGCAATCTGTTTTTGCAATTCTTCTTCTGACATATATTCCGGATCTTTCTGCAATTCTTCCATTCCGGCATCTGCCTTGGACGAAATACGGATCAACTCTCTGACCGCTTTCTTAATCGTCTGCGGTGTAATACCATGTTCCTTATTATAGGCATCCTGAATTTTACGGCGTCGTTCCGTCTCCGAAATCGCTTTATCCATCGAATCCGTCCGCTTGTCTGCATACATGATTACCCGGCCTTCTGCATTTCTGGCTGCACGCCCAATCGTCTGTATCAGCGAGGTTTCCGAACGAAGGAATCCTTCTTTGTCCGCATCCAGAATCGCCACAAGGCTCACTTCCGGTATATCAAGCCCCTCTCGCAGCAAGTTAATACCAACCAGAACATCAAACACATCCAAGCGCATATCGCGGATAATCTCACTTCTTTCCAACGTATCAATATCCGAATGCAGATATTTTACCCGGACGCCAACTTCTTTATAATAATCCGTCAAATCTTCTGCCATACGTTTCGTAAGCGTCGTTACCAAAACTTTTCCTTTTTTCTTTGTTACCGCTTTAATTTCTTTCAGCAGATCATCCACCTGACCTGCCACCGGACGAACGATCACTTCCGGATCCAGAAGACCAGTAGGCCGAAGAATCTGCTCCGTACGCATCAACTCATGGGTTTCTTCATATTCGGATGGCGTAGCTGAAACAAACATCATCTGATTGATATGACTCTCAAACTCTTCAAAATTTAACGGACGATTGCTCTTTGCTGACGGCAGGCGGAATCCATAATCTACAAGTGTCGTTTTACGCGACTGGTCACCCGCATACATTCCTCGTATCTGTGGAATCGTTATATGAGACTCATCCACCATGATCAGAAAATCATCCGGAAAATAGTCTAAAAGGGTATGTGGCATCTCGCCCTCTTTCATGCCATTTAAGTGCATCGAATAATTTTCGATGCCGGAACAAAATCCCGTCTCACGCAGCATCTCAATATCAAAATGGGTTCGTTCTGAGATTCGCTGGGCTTCGATCAATTTATCTTCACTTTTAAAATATTTCACACGTTCTTTCAATTCCTTCTCTATCCCCGTTATCGCTTTTTCCATTTTATCCGGAGACACGACATAATGGGAAGCGGGAAATACAACCATATGCTCCAAATTGTTCAACGGTGTTCCTGTCAGCACATCAATTTCCTGAATGCGGTCTACTTCATCTCCAAAAAATTCTACCCGGATCGCCCGGTCCGTCGCTGATGCCGGGAAAATCTCAAGCACATCGCCACGTACCCGGAATGTACCACGGTGAAAATCCATATCATTTCGAGTATACTGGATCTCCACCAGTCTCTGAATCACTTCATCCCGTTCACGCATCATTCCCGGGCGGAGTGATACTGTCATATTTTGGTAATCAATCGGACTACCCAATCCATAAATACAGGAAACACTGGCAATAATAATGACATCCCGCCGCTCCGTCAGTGCCGCTGTCGCGGAATGGCGCAGTTTATCAATTTCATCATTGATGGCGGAGTCCTTTTCGATATACGTATCTGTCGACGGCACATAAGCTTCCGGCTGATAATAATCATAATAGGAAACAAAATATTCGACTGCGTTCTCCGGGAAAAACTCTTTAAACTCACCATATAACTGAGCTGCCAGGGTCTTATTATGGGCAATGACCAAAGTAGGCTTATTCATCTGCTCGATCACATTTGCCATCGTAAATGTCTTTCCGGAACCGGTAACACCGAGAAGTGTCTGAAACTGGTTTCCCTCTTTAAATCCATCTACAAGTGCTTTAATGGCTTCCGGCTGATCACCGGTCGGTTCGTATTCAGAATGTAACACAAAATGATCCATAATTATCGAAACACCTCCGTCTATGCTTATGTTCGCACGGTTTATCATAAAATATACTCAAAAAATAAAACTCATCGTGTGACTAGTATAACACAATGAGTTTTATAATGCAACAAAAATATGAACATTTGTTCGCTTTTCTTTTTATTAGTCAAAACAAATTTCATCCATTCTCACGTATTCCGCAATATTTCCATGATCCTGAATCAAATTCAGCAAATCATCCGCTGACATCCAAAGTGTCGCCGTATTTTCATTCGGATGCACGCCAACCCTGTTTCCTTTAAATTCATCATCCATATAAAAATGCACACGGCATTCTGTATCATTTAATATTCCAAGCGGACTGACAGCCCCCGGTGACACTCCCAAAATCTCATCCAGTTCATCTTCATAAGCAAATGATAATGCCGGCAGCTTATTTTGCTTACGGAATCCTTTTAAATCTATTTTTTTGTTCTGTTTTATCGTAAGAAGATAATAATTTTGTCTTTTTCCATCACGAATAAGTAAATTTTTCGCTGTACATTCGGGATAAGGCAGATTGAGGGAATATAAATCCCCCATGTCACGCACCGCTTTATGCTCTGTTATTTCATAGGGAATGTCGCGTTCTTTCAAATAATTGCATATAGATTCTCTGCCCGTAAACAGATCTGTATTTATCTCAATCCAATATCTTTGCACCAGACTCCCCTCATCCATCACTTCATTTTCTAAAACGCCCCTGTTTTTAATAATTGTTTTTGCAGATGACGGATTGTCCTTATCACAGCACATTAAAACTCGGTCTATCCCCAGTTTTCTGCATTCTTCCAACGCTAGCGCGATCATTTTTGTACCGTAACCTTTTCCTCGTTCACTTGGGCGGATACCATCTCCGATATGCCCACCTCCAAGCAATAATTTTTCATTCAAATAGTGTCGAATATTAACTGCTCCTACAAAAATATTGCGTTTCGTATCAAGACAGAAAAATGTTGAATCCGGAACCTTTTCCTCACTTTCTTTCTTTTCTTCTAAAGCATTCAGATAAGTTTCAAAATTGTGATAATCGCACTTCCGGATTGACCACGGAATGATTTTCTCCTTTGATGCGGTCCATTCATCCATCATCTCATTTAGTTGTTGCTGATACTTTAGTTCGAGTTTTACTAGTCTTAACATAATTTAGCCCCTTCCCGGTTTCATCTTGCTTATTATCTTACTTATCATCTTGCTTACTATCTTACCATGTCATCCAAGGACAACTCCTTTTTATGCCGTTTCACATGCAGCATAATATGACCGATATTTCCTTCTCCGGCATATTTGGTTGTATCAAAAAAATTCTGATCCAGTTCAGTCCAGACCAGTTCGTTTTCATCCCCGTCAACCGCTACTTCGTTATTTAATTTTCCCACATAAATTTCCAGATTGCAATTATCAAAAGGATACGATAATTCCATTAAATAGCAAAGTTTAATATCCTCTTTTGTAATGGCAGTTTCCTCTTCTAATTCACGGTATGCTGCATCCAAACCGCTTTCATTTTGCTCCCTTTTGCCACCAACAAAGTTTAATAATCCCTTATAAGGATTCTTTCTCCTTTTACACATCAGCATTTTATCTTCTTGTTTATTTAATACCACAATTGCATTATATTTTTGCATTTTACACTTCCTCACAACTACGATTCATCACGAATTATGTCAATATCTACATTATACTCATCGTCTATCAAAATATAAGAAACCTTATTTTTTTGAACAAGTTCTAATGTATTTGCATTGTCTTCCAGCACACGTTCTAACGTACAGCTTTCATCCTCTAACCGATCCTCAATTGCCCTTGCATACCGTTTGATGTCTCTAAAGTGATTTTTTATATAATTTTCACTCATTACGAGGCAATAATATTTTATCAACTGGAGATATTCTGTTGTAAAGTCTTTTTCCCAGCCAAACGGAATATAGCATCCCTCGACGATAAGATTTTGCTTATTTTCTATCGCCGTTTTTATCATCTCCCGGACAATCGGCCATAAAAATGCTGTCAATTCTGTTTCATCACTAATCGGTGTCAGTTCTGTATTTCCACTACGAATCAATCCCATTTTTAAATGGTCTATGGATAAATAAGGATACTTATATTTTTCCAATAATTTTTGCGCCAACACTGTTTTTCCTGTATGGGACGCACCCGCGATCAATATAATCATTCGCTTTGCATTCCTCTCTTCTAAAACTCTCAGTACATCAAATCTAATATACACAAAATGCTATCTCTATCCGGGAACGAATATGGGACCGGCAATTGTTCTTTACTGGTCTTATAAAATCCAGAATTCGCCGCCCTGCTGCTGATAATAGTACCCAATATCAAGTAAATCAGGCTGTTCCTGAAGTGGCAGATTAATTTTAAACTCTTTATTTTGAATATCCAAAATAAGTGTTATAATTTCATTGTCGTACTTCTTACTATACGTTTCAATTTTCAACGCCTCTGCCTCCATTCTTTTTGACACCAATCCTCCAATATATTACAAGCATATTTTTTCCACTAAAGAACACCAGTCTTCCGGGTAAACTCCGAGCAGTTCTTCATGTCTCATATCCTGCTCATGATGATCGAATTCTCTTTGTTTCTAAATTCATAAACGTTCATTATTTTAAAATCTCCTTTTTTTCCTTTCCCGTATCACAATCTATATAAGGCAGTATTCCATCGTCACAGGAATAAAAAATCTTTTGATCCAGTATGATATCAAACTGCTCCATTGTTGAAATTCCTTCTTTTGTTATCCATTTCTTTTGTCCATCCGTCAGATTCAATCGTTTGATTCCGTCCCAATAATTCACTTGATAATAAATATAATTATCACAAAAGAAATATTTACTTACTTCCGTACTTGTCAAAGGTCTTTCGCTCTTCTCGTCACATTTAAACTGGTATAAATACTCTTTTTCACCATTATCATTTGGTTTTATATAATAGATAGAATTTCCCTGCAAACATACAGAATCTTCATATGCCTTAAATTCTGCTATCTGCTTTTGATCGGATCCATCTAAATTCATTTCGTATAGATCACACGTATTATCCGATTCGCAGGAAGTATCCTTATTATAAATCATATAAATTTTATCATTTATCACATAAAAATATATTCCATGATCCTTTTCAACAATAGTTTTATTATCTTTCCCATTTATGTCCATTGATTCAATATCACTTCCACCCCACTTTGTAAACCATGAATAATATATTCTATTATCATACAGCCAAAGATCCTCCACCTTGACATCAAATTTTTTCACATCCGACCCATCACTTCTTAATCTTACAATAGTAGAATCATCTATCTGTCTGTTTTTTCCCTTTCTTTCCAGTAATTGAAATACGATCCAGCCGTTTTGAACATTCAGATAACGAATCCTTCCATACTTACTTTTATATATTACCTTCTTCTTTCCATCACATCGATAAAGAACAGACCCCCAGCCTTTGTCTTCAGCAACATAAAGACTATCGCCATCTTTGCAAATCGTTCTTATACAATGATCACTATTCATATATGGATAACCGGACTTCTTATCTTTACTAATGTCTACATAAAATGATTCTTTTTCTTGTATTGCCGAATGTGATACAATTTTCTCGTTTTGTTCTAAATTCTGATTCACTTCCTTGTGTATGCCACAAGAAGTTAAAACTAAGCTTATTATGAATAAGCTTAATACCTTAGAAAATTTCATATATCGTTTTCTCCTTTTCCGTATTTTTTCGGTTTCCACGGTGCCGGGCATAACAATGTCGTTTTCTCAATATCCGGTAACACATCATAAATTGAACATCCCATTTGCTGTTCAAAATATTCTTTGTTTTGAAATGTTATTTCCCAGCCTTTTATGTAATTTTCCATAATTCCGTATCTGCGTGTCACATCCACAAACCGTTTTTCCAATATCACAAATCCATAATCTGTCGCCAGTGCATCTGCTATCTGGATCAATTTATCATAATCATCTGCCTGACAATTCATAATATATTCTTTTATTGCTATTTCTTCCTCTGTTTCCGGTATATAATCGAACTCATCTTTCATAAGCGGATAAGAATGTGTCATACAAACTCTGGCAACTTCATCCCATCCTTTTGTAATTGCATATTTATACCCCTCATAAACGTGCTGCGGAATATTTACAATTCCAACTCTTCGCCCAATATCATGAAGCATTCCCACAATATAGGCTTTGTTTTCGTCCATTCCCGGCACTTTTTTTGCAATATTCCTTGCCGCAATTCCGACATTAAGTGAATGTTCAATCCACGGACCGGGATTTAATTTTCCCGCTATTTCAAGTTCGCTTTTCGCTTCTTCTATTGTAGGTAACATAAGCTCCCTCTGCATTTACAATTTTTTCCTTTCTCAATGTAGTTATAATGTCATCACTTATTCCAGTTATTAATTACATCTTCTACCTGAGCAATTAACTGCTCCTTATCGGGCATATGAAGAACATATTTTGCTGCAAATATTTGATTTGACAAGCCTCCCAAAGCATATTCTGCTGTTATATCATCTTTATCTGTACACAAAATAAGACCAATTGGTGGGTTATCATCTGAATCATTTACTTCCGAAGCATAATAGTTTAGATACATATTTATCTGTCCTGCCGCTTCTGGCGTTAATTTTTTTGCTTTTAATTCAATCAAAACATATGCACGAAAAATTTTATTATAAAAAACCATATCAACATAATAATGTGTGTTATTGATTGTTACTCTTTGTTGTGTTCCTACGAACATAAACCCATTCCCAAGTTCAAGCAAAAAATCCTCAATTCTTCTAACCAATGCTTTTTCTAAATCATTCTCTAGCATTGGTTTATCCTCTGGAATTCCTAAAAATTCAAAAACATAAGGATCTTTAATCAAATCAGATGGATTAGCATATTCAACTCCCTTTGCAGCCAACTCCAATACCTTTTCTTTATTTACATTTCCTTTTGACAAAAGAATTCTTTCAAATAATGAACTATCAATCTGTCTCTTTAATTCTCTAACCGACCACTTTGCATTAATACACTCTTTTTCATAAAAACAACGTTTATCTTTATCTGAAATAGAAAGAAGTTCACAATAATGTGACCAAGATAATTTTCCAGACACTGTCTGGAAAATTGGATAGCAGAGATAAAACTGCCTCATATTATAAATATTAGACCTCGAAAAACCTTTTCCCAATTCTCTGGTTAATTCTTTTGAAAGAATCAATAACGTTTTTTCTCCATATCTGGCACGTATTTGATCATTTTGTTCATAACGCACAATAATCTCACCGATTTTCCAATATGTTGCTATTAATTCCTTATTGACTTGTACTGCTACATTTTGTCTGGCATTTTTCAATACACTTTTAATTTCAGTAACAACCGATAACATTATTTTATCATCTTTATTAATAATTGTATTTTCCATAAGTAACACCCTTTCTGCACTTCAATTAATCACTCAACAATTTCATACGACGTAACGATACTCCCGTTCATCTTTTAGTGGTTAAGCAAAATCCAATCAAAATTCTTCTAATTCTAAGAATTCAACTGTATTTCTTGTCGCTACTCCACTATATATTTTATCATTCCTATGCCCTTCCGTCAAATAATGATTTATCACATATTTTGACGTAAAAGGCATATCTAATTTTCCAATTTCATCCACCGGGAACCATTTCAAAATCCCCTCATTTGACTCCAATGAAATATCCTGATCCAGTTTCGCAAAGAAATAATAATTCTGCCGAATTTCTCCTTTTATATTACGCAGTGTAATGTACTTCAAAGTCAGCTTAGACAGTTGGCTTTCTTCCACGCCCACTTCTTCCTTCAACTCACGCAAGACACATGCCTTTGCATCATTTAACTCAAATTCTTCAAAATGTCCACCCGCTGTCCCCAGCCATACATCGTTTACTACTCTGCTTCCCTGCCGAAACAAGAGCAAAACTTCTTGTCCTCGAAATAAATATATGGATGTCATATTTCGTAACTTGCCTAACATAAATACTCCTTTCCTTTTATCTGTCTCGTTCATCAATAACATGAATTATTTTATTATCATTGATAATCTTATTGATATTTTCCTTCAAAAATTCCGGTTTAATTTTACTTGATTGGATTTCATCCAGTGATAACCATACCAATTCTTCTCCATCATCTGTTTCCTTTTTACATAAACTTAAATCTTCCTCAATAACTTTCATGTAATAATAAAATTCTATCGTATGACAATCAAAACCATCAATCTTGCCACCGATACCTTTGAAAAAGTTTTCGCATACGACCGCAAGATGATCCACGCAAGTATGGATACCTGCTTCTTCATAAACCTCTCTTTCAATACAATCCTTAGACGTTTCGCCCATGTGAACTCCGCCGCCAATCATATAATAATAGTCTCCCATGCAGCTTTTTACAAACAACATTTTATTATTATGTATTATAATTCCACCTGCGCGATACCTAAACCAATTATTTCCTTTTTCAAATCCACAATCGTATCTCATATTTACCTCCACAAATTTACTTTTTATTTCTTTTTTGTAACCAATGTTGTCCACTTGCCGAATGCCTGAGAATCTATGCTTGAAACATAGCCGAGATCCTTATATCCTAATTTCTTAAGTAATTCAATACCGGCTTTATTCTCGCATTTTGTAAAACTAATAAACTCCCATTCCGGAGCCATCTTATGAAGATGCTCATGCAAAACGGTTAGAGCCTCAAAAGCATATCCTTGTCGATGATATTTATAAGAAAAAGTATATCCTAAGGAAATTGTATTATCTTTTGGCTTAACAACTATTTCGCCAATCATTTCGTTCGTTCCTTTTAGAGCTACTGCAATCATACAAGGCGAATCGATTGATATTTCATCATTTTTTCTACGTTCAATTAGATTTAGAATTTCTTCAAAGTCTTTTGCCTGGCCTCTCTGATATCTAGCACATATTTCATTATTTCTATAATCAAACATTACATATACATCATTTTGCGATACATTGCGCAGATGTAGTCTTTTAGTGTCAATGGAAATCATCTATTTATCCTCCATAATTCAAGTTTTCACTGACTTCACTAACTTCCAAATCATCCATTCTCAAAGCCAGAATTTTACAAATCATTTCATCTTTAACTGTTCAAAATGATAACGCGGTTTTCCCATGCTCTATTGCTTCTGTGGGACAATAACAAATACATGCCATACAGTGAGTACATTGTTTTCCCCATGTTGGCTTGCCACTTTCAAGTGTAATATTGTTCATTGGGCAGTTTTCAACACATTGACCGCAGCTGATACAAGTATCATCTGTCTGAAATGCATTAGCTTTCACGAAGAACCGATAAAAAATCGGATTTACCGGACCACTCATAAAACGGTCGTAAAGATTATTTCGTGTTGCAGGAAAAGGTTGTTCTTCCTTAATCCAGACAACAGTGTCCATAATAGCAGGCTCAGCATTCTTTACAATTTTTCTTGCTTCCTCTGCTTCAGGTGCATCGAACATGGCAATATAGTTTTCCGACATAAGAATTTGAGATGTGCCCATATAGCATAAGTGCTTTTGCTCTGCAATATTGCGATTATATTTTGCCGCATTGCCAATTTCACTACCACAGTTCATAACAAACCAAATACGTTTTGCAGAAAGTAATTCTGTTTCAGAAAGCCAATCCGATACAATCCGTGGAATACGCCACGCATAAGTCGGAGTTACAACGATTACATTATCACCTGTTTTTATCGGTGAATAATCTACTGCCCTGATTTTTGCATTAATATCTACAATCTCGTCCTGCAATTTATCTGCAATTTTCTTTGCTATATAACGGCTGTTGCCAGTTCCTGAAAAACACAAAATCATGATAATAGTACCCCCACAATTTCCAATTTATAAATCATTTTACATTGTCAACAAATTCATTACCAAATTAACCATAATATCTTTTTCTTTGGGGTCTGACTCAGCAATCATCAATGTTATTGCCACTAAAGCACCATCGCTTATCCTCTTTTGTCCTTTTTCATAAAGTACATTATTACGAGCTAAAAACTCTAGAAATAACGAGGCTGCTATTCGCTTACATCCATCAGCATATGGATGATCTTTTATCATAAAATACAAAAGATTAGCTGCTTTTTCTTCTAAAGAAGGGTACGCATCTTCACCAAACGCACTTTGGTAAACCGCTGCAAGAATGCCTTCGACCTTTCCTTTTTCTTTTTCAACACCAAAGACATCCGAATGAAAAGAATCTTCCATTGCATTCACCATATTTCGACAATCTTCATATGTAATTCTATATATAGGTTTGTTTCCAGTAGGCTTTTTTAAAGATTGATGATCATACTGATCTAATAGCATTAATGCATTTGTATATAAATTAACGGCCTTTAGCAACTCTGCTTCATCCACTTCTAAAGTACTTGCCAGCATTTTGGTTTGAATATCTACTGTTCTCTGCAATGCTGCTAATCGTTTTTCATTGATTGCATACCCTTGCATGATATACTGTTTCAGAACACTATTAGCCCATTGTCTAAATTCTACACCTCGATTAGATTTTACTCTATAACCTACAGAAATAATTACCTCCAAACTATAAAACTGAACTGGCCTGTCAGAATTTGGAATGTGCATTTTTTGCACATTGCTTTCTCTAATTAATTCATTCTCTTTGAAAACGTTATTCACATGCCTCGTTATAACCGTTCTGTCTACTTGAAAAAGTTCCGTCATCTGAGCCTGTGTAAGCCATACAGTTTCATTTTCAACAGGTACTGTCAATTTTATTTCATTATCTTTCGTTTCAAATATCATGATTTCTGTTGCCATATTCTAATCATTCCCTTCAAGCAAACTGGAATTTGTAGACTAATCTATATACATATTATTTTCCTCGAACAATTTGCAGTATTCCATCTGCCAGTTGTAGAAAGAATCATCAACATCCTCCGGCCAATTTGCTTTAGTTTCTTCATTCAAGGCGTCATTTTCTTGAACAAGCTGCGGAACCGTATGTGCGTAGAAAAGAACTCTTTTTTCCCATACATCACATAGCATACTCGGATAAACAAAATCCTCATTTTCTCCTTTGAACAAATCACTTTTATGACTAATATGTTGTTTTTGACCACCCGCCTCAATCAATCGTTCTGTTTGAGCGTTCAAATGCCCGAATCCACATATAACTAGAATTCTTTTGTTTTCATAATCAGTAAGCTTTTCCATAATGTTATTATGAATGTGGTCATCTCTTTCAGTTGTAGTAGTATTAGTTTTAGAATCATTAGTAATTTCCCAATAGTCAATCATTTCGACAGGAATGTTATTGTCAGAACAATAGCTATAAGCTATGCACATATCTATCGGTCCATCCACAACTCCATATTCTGTAAAGCTGTTTTCTCTCGCTTCAATAAATACCACATCTGGTTCAATATTATTTACAGCATTTATCATTTCCTCTATTGAATAATTTGCATATCGTTCAAAATGTTCTGTATGAAATGTCCCCATAATATACACTTCTTGTTGTGCTGACATAAAAACCTTTTTGATAGTAAATACCTTGAGATTTGCATACAAAGCGGCAACACTTAAGATGACAAAAGTAATTACTATTGAAATAATTATTATTCTCTTTTTCTTTTTCGTCATTTACATCATTCTCCTTATGAATTAAGGTAATTGAGAATTCAAATAAACGCGTGCTTTCAATCTCGCTATGAAACTGGAATTTGTCAGTATCTGTCGCCATATATTCGGCGGGCTTCTGTTGTCCACTTGCGAATGAACTCAGTCTTTGCATCGGTATATGCGTCTCTGTCATGTTCATATTTCTTCCATAATTCTAGCTTCAAAGATTCATAATCCTTTGCGACCTGCGGATGCTCGTTCAGATAGTCGCGGAAATACAGTTCATCATTATCTCCGGTGTATCTGAGATGAATGTGATAAACCTTATCCGCAAAGCCTTCTTTTGTATACCCTTTATTGAGTGAAATCCGGTTTGTTTCAGCGGACATTCCGATAAAACCATTCCGCTCCATAACATGTGCCAGTTCTTCCATGTAGGCTTTTTCAGAAATCTCAACCATCACATCAACAATGTTCTTCGCCCATATGCCCTGTATCGCTGTACTTCCAATGTGACTAATCCTTTCAACAGGATAGTCTGGCAACAGGTCCATTATTGAGGCTTCAATCTCCTTGTAGTAGTTTTTCCACTTATCATCGTGCTGAACAAGAAAGATGGGAAACAATTCCCACAATTCGGCCAGCGTCATTTCCGACAGTTCCTTTCCCATCGTCAAATCCTCCACAAATTCAAATAATCACGTGCTTTCAGACTCTCTGCAAGCCTGAAATTTCCACCTTACAATTACATATTCATTTCATCCACAGTTGAAGCAGACTTTACTGTCATTTCAACCCACGCCGGACGAAATCCGCTTTTTATTGCATTTCTCGCAGATTTCAGATTCGACCATGCACAACAGTAGAATGGAACCTTATCTCTTTCTAATATTTCCATCGCCAATCTACTGGTTAATGCCGATGCTATTCCTTTTCTACGATATTCCGGAAGCACGTCAACTCCAATCTGCCACATGGTTTCACAGTCTGCGGAGCATGCTGCCATCCCTATTAATTTTCCATTATAATATGCTCCAACACCAAGAACATCTAACTCCTTACGTTTTTCGCATAGTGCATTACTCCACTCTGCTGTGTATAGTTCTTGAAAATCTTCTGCATATAAAATCTTTAGTTCATAATCGCAAGGCAATGCAGTCAACACAGACACATCAGGCAAAAAATATTCAGCCATAAAGCACACACGAAATCCCAATCCCTGAAATGCATCATTCAAGACATGCATATTAGGTGTTTCAAAGCAATGCTCTACTGGGTACTTGTTGGTATATTGTTCTACAATATCTCTATACTTTTCTGAAATAGTTGCAACAATATTATCTCCATATGATATCAAGTTGCATACATGTGGAAGTTTTAAATACTTTCTTGCTAATTCGTTTTCTTTTGAAATGATTACCATGTTCTTACCACAAATAAAATCTTTAACGCTACAATTGGCATCTAATGCTGATTGTTGCATAGCAATTTGTTTTATCATCCCGTTTGTCCACTTCATTTTAATGCTCCTTAAAATTCAAATTTTCATGCGTTCGACAAATTCCGATTTAAACAATCCACAAAAACTTTAGTTCCCATGTTAGAAATCCATTATATCATTACCGGCAGTATATATCAATGATATTCCACATTTTTTGATAATTTTTTGATAATTTTTTCCAATTCAATTCCCTTTCCGTACAGAAACTTTTATTATCCACCATAGTAATCTGTTATTCCTGTAATTCCATCCAACGCTCCCTGCCTCAATAAATACACCATAAATCCTTCATCACCCCATTTTTCTCTATCTTTATGATAAATTCCATATTTATAAGATGGCTCAAATCCAAATCTAGAATATAACACTGTATTTCCTCCAAGAAATACCGCTCCATATCCCATGTTTTTTGCTATTTTTAATCCCTCTTCAACAAGCATTCTCATAATGCCCTGTTTTCTATATTCCGGCAAAACTGCGCACTGCGATAAAGTCAATTCCGTAACATTTCCCTTATCCGTAATTATGTCAGTCTCATGTATGGCAACTTCTCCAACAATCTTTCCATTTTCTAAAACAGAAACAAGTGACAATTCCGGAATATACGTATCTTTCCGTCTTTCCTCAATGAAATGCCGTTTCATAAATTTACCGGTTTCTATGCCGTGTTGTTCGGAAAATGCCTCGTAAATCACATTGTCAACTTCGTTGTATTCAGAAGGTGTTTCCGGTCTGATTATTATTTTCATGTTTGCAATTATCTCCTTCTATAATTCTTTCACATACAAATCAGCTATTATACCAGCTGCAACAATTCATATAAACTGCTAATGCTTCCCTCAGACTTCGTTGTACGTTGTATATGAACAAACTTACAATTTGCATTGCGTGCTGTTTTTCTATCTTTTTCTTCATCTCCCACAAAAACCAATTCTGTAACAGGAACACCATATTTATTGGAAATCATCTGCAATCCTTTACAATTTGGTTTCCGATATCCTGCAACACAAGAAGATACATAATAATCAAAATAACTCAGCAATTCTGAAATATCCTTTTTAAAAATTTCATCGGGCATTGCATTTGGCAGATCAGTAAGCGTCGCTATGATATAGCCTTTCTCTTTCAACTCCTTTAAAACTTCTATTGTATCCGGATATATTTTTGCCGACAGTTTTAATCCCTGCCAAAATGTTTCTATACAATTTTTAATTGGCGTATCAATATTCCAATGTTCCAATGCATTTGAAAAAATATGCTCTGCCGAATATTCCACTTCTCTACCGCTGACTCGCGGATTAAAATCCTTTAAAATTTGAACTGATTTTTGAATATCTTCCTTCGAAACATTGCAATTATATTTCTGAATAATTGCATCAAAACCCTGTTGGTAAAAATCCACCCATGAATATGGCATTCCCTCATACTGCATTAATGTTCCGCCCAGATCAAAGACTATTAATTTCAAAATGAATCACTTCCTTAAAGTTCGTTTTATTCTACTAGCTCCTTATCACCATAATATTGCATCAATATTAAAACCAATGCCGTACCGGCAAGTATTCCATCCATGATTCCGGCTGGCAGTAAAAACATCATAAGGGCAATTGTAATAGTACAATTTATTACTGATAACACAAACCCCCACATTCTATTTTTGAGCAATCCAATTGCTCCGATCAGTCTAAGAACTCCATACATAGCTCCCATAATCATCATCAAGTAAAGATTTTCCTGAAAATATTGAAACTTGAATTCAAAATATTTTCCGATATCAAATTTATCTGTTCCAAACATCAATGCAGGAATCATAGCCAAAATTCCACCGATTTCCATAAATCCACCGTGTATTATCATTAGTATTGCGGCAATTTTGTATTTTTTCATAAAATTCTATCTCCATTTCTATCAATTAAATATTTCATTGTTAAAATCAGAATACAACATACTTGATTTGACCTTATTTCATCTTTTTTCAATTAGACCAAGCATTTTACGCATCTCTTTTGATCTAATATACATTTTTTTAATAAAAGTCAAATTTGTCTTCTTAATTTTATGACCCAAAATCATTATTCATAAGATCGGACCAAATATTTAAGGATAACCTTTACTCTTTTTTTGACTTATATCACAAATTTCATGTTCAGACCAAAAATGACCCTAGAATTTTATGACTCAATTCGCGGTTTTTTCATATAAAAGTCAATCACAAGGGGAATCACACATTATCGCAAAGCAAACCTCCACCTCAAAAACAAAACTCTCCCGGCAAACCAGCAGGCATCTTCCTCTACGCTTCCTCCGTCCACGCAAGTGTACACCGCACGGCGCGTTTCCATCCCTCTAATTTCTGACTGCGCTGCTCTTCCGTCATATCTGCGTGAAATACCTTTGACAGCGCCCAGTTTTTGCGGATATCATCAATATCTTTCCAGTAGCCTGCTGCAAGTCCTGCCAGATATGCCGCTCCTAACGCCGTCGTCTCTATGCATTGTGGGCGAAGCACATCCACATTCAGCATATCCGCTTGAAACTGCATCAGGAAATCATTGTTTGAGGCACCGCCGTCCACCTTAAGACTGACAATATCCACACCGGATTCCTGCTCCATTATTTTCAGAATGTCGTATGTCTGATATGCCATCGCTTCTAAGACAGCCCGCACAAAATGTTCTTTTTTACATCCTCTTGTCAAACCGACAACCATGCCACGCGCATATGGATTCCAATAAGGCGCACCAAGTCCCGTAAACGCAGGTACGACATAAACTCCGTTTGTATCTTCTACCGCATCTGCATAGGCTTCTGTCTGGGAAGCATCTTTCACCATATCCATTTCGTCACGCAGCCATTGCACGCCTGCTCCTGCCACAAAAATACTTCCTTCCAATGCGTATTGGATCTGATCGTCGAAACTCGCTGCAATCGTTGTAAGCAGACCGTTTTTTGAATTGACTGCCTGCGCTCCTGTATTCATAAGCAAAAAGCAGCCTGTGCCATAGGTATTTTTTACTTCTCCTGCCGAAAAACAACATTGACCGAAAAGAGCCGCCTGCTGATCTCCCGCTGCACCGGCAATCGGGATTCCTCCACTAAGCACGGCAGAATCGGTAACACCATAAATACAGCTTGACGGACGCACTTCCGGAAGCATCAATTTGGGAATCTGGAAATAGGCAAGAATCTTTTCATCCCAGCATAAATGATGAATATCAAACATCATCGTTCTGGAGGCATTGGTATAATCCGTTACATGAACCGCGCCCTTGGTCAGATTCCAGATCAGCCAGGTGTCGATCGTTCCAAAAATCAAATCCCCCGCTTCTGCCTTTTCCCGTGCCCCTTCTACATGATCTAAGATCCATGCAATTTTTGACGCAGAAAAATAAGCATCCGGAATAAGCCCGGTTGTTTTTTGTACATACTCTGACCATCCATTTTTTACCATTCCTTCAATCCGGTCTGCCGTTCTGCGGCATTGCCAGACAATCGCATTGTACACCGGTTGTCCCGTATGGCGGTCCCAGACAATCGTCGTCTCTCTTTGGTTCGTGATGCCGATTCCAGCGATTTCTTCTGCGGCGGCACCGATTTTACTAATCGCCTCTGTGGCGACAGACAGCTGGGACGCCCAGATTTCCATCGGATCATGCTCAACCCAGCCTGCCTGTGGATAAATCTGTTCAAACTCTTTCTGCGCCATGCTGCAAATATTTCCCTGCTTATCAAACAAAATGCAACGGGAACTTGTCGTTCCCTGATCTAATGCCAACATGTATTTTTTCGTCATTTATTTCCCCTCAATATCAATCACTACATATTCCGATTTACACCCCGTCTTAAACTTGATCGCCCAGTCTGAAATACCGGATGTGACGATAAAATTCGTCACATCGCGTGTTTCGAGACCATAAGTTTTGTCATTTTCGCCGGACCACTCTCCCACATAATTGATTGGGAAAAATTGTCCGCCATGCGTATGTCCGGACAATACCAGATCCACTTTGGCTGCCGCCTGATTGTCATAATCGTGCGGCTGGTGATCCAATACAATGCTGTATTTCGAAGTATCCAGATTCTCCGTCAATTTTTGCATACTTGCCCGCGAACCTCCCTTTTGCTCTTCGGAGCGGTCCTGACGCCCGATCAGATAAAAACGGTCATCGATCAATTCCACATCATCCTGCAACACATGAACTCCATTTTTTTCCAGTTCTTTTATCAAATCGTCTCCGTCATATCCGCGGTATTCCGGATCATAATATCCCTTGTCATGATTTCCGAACACAAAATATACCCCATACGTTGGATTTAATTTTGATAACGCATGACAGGCATCGATCATATCCTGTTTGGAGGTATCATCATCGACAAAATCTCCAGTGATCACTACGACATCCGGATTCGTCTGCTGCATTTCCTCCACATATTTTTCAAGTCCTTTTCCGTCAAACGTCGTTCCTACATGAGAATCCGCAAACTGAACGACACGCAGCGTTCCGGTCTGTTTCTCCGTATGCAGTGTGTATGGCACTTCCCATACATGATTGGCAAGGAACCATCCACAGATCAGATAACCAGTCGTCAAAACAATAGCAAAAAGACCGGCAACTTCCTGTCTGCTCCATTTGGCAGGTTTGCCGGTCTTTTTGTGAAGGAGTGCGGTGACTCCATCACATAAAAGCCAGATGATGACAAGGTGGATCATACATATGAGGGCATCCATCATTCCCATGGTATACCAAAGTACACCAAACATCGCAAGAACCGGCACCAGACTTTCTAAAATCCGAAGCCATTTCCTGCCTTTTGATACCTTTTCCATAAAACGGAATTGAGAAATCCGTCTTGTTACATAGAAAAAAGAACCAAGTACTACGAGAAACATTGCCAGCATAATAAAAACCCACATCTTTTGTCATCACCTCCGCTTTGTACCTTTAGGCACGAATACGTTTTACAAGTTCAGCTGCATCTTTCGTCATTTTTTCGATCTCGTCAAATTTACCTGCGCTTACGAGGTCGCCTTTTACCATCCAGCTTCCGCCACAGGCAAGAATACGGTCATACTTGAGGTATTCTTCTACATTGCCAAGGTTAATTCCACCGGTAGGCATAAATTTGAGTGTTGTGTACGGAGCTGCTACTGCCTTGATCATTTTCAATCCGCCAGCTGGTTCTGCCGGGAAGAATTTTACGACATCAAGTCCCATCTCCAAGGCTTTTTCCATCTCACTCGGTGTCTGTGTTCCCGGTGTGACCGGGATATTTTTATCGATGCAGTACTGAACTACCTTCGGGTTCAATCCAGGACTTACGATAAATTTAGCACCGGCTGCTACAGCACGGTCAACCTGCTCTGTCGTAAGAACGGTTCCTGCACCTACAAGCATTTCCGGGAATTTCTCCGTCATAATACGGATGGATTCTTCTGCTGCTTCTGTACGAAATGTCACCTCGGCACAAGGAAGTCCACCATTACACAATGCTTTTGCCAATGGCTCTGCATCTTTTGCATCGTTCAAAACAACAACCGGTACGATACCGATTTTCTCAATTTTTTCTAATACTGCGTTCATACTATATTCTTCCTTTCTTCCGGTAATAACCGGGCATAAAAATCTTCAAACATATTTATTATACCATGTTTCCCTTGATTTTCAACCTTTTCGAAAAAGATTTCGCCTTGCATTTTGTATATTTTTTTCATAATGGGAAATGATGATAAAAAAGCTATAAAGGAGTTATAAAATTATGCAATTAACAGAAAAAGAACAAAGTGTGATCAAAGATCTTCAGACACAGGAAAAATCCTGCGTGGAAAAATACCGTTTTTATGAATCTTCCGCAAAAGATCCGGAACTGCAGAAATTATTTCATCAGATCGGAGACGAAGAACAAGAACATTTTGACTCTCTTGCTGACGTATTAAAGGGAAATGTTCCCGATGTAAAAGCACAGGAAAGCGGCACACAGGGCTACACACCATCCGTAACGTATGACAAAAATTGTAATTCCGAGGACAAAAAACATGATGCTTTTTTATGTACCGATTCCATCGCGACAGAAAAACTTGTGTCCTCCACGTACAACAATGACTTGTTCCGGGTCTTTGACACTTTGTTTGCCCCTTGATTTTCACAATCCCCTACGCCACAGCCCTTTGAGGCTTATTTTTTTGTCAAATTTTAAGATTTTGCTTGTAATTGTTTGTCATTGTGTGGTATAATAGTTACAAAGGAGATGATTTTTATGTACGTTAACATTACAGGAAGCAAAAACAATAAAGATGTTTATATTTATCAGTCATACAGAAAAGCAAATGGAAAACCTTCTTCCCGCATTTACAGAAAACTGGGCAAATACAATGATCTACTTGAACAGTTTTCCGGTGATCCTGACAAACTGATGGCGTGGGCAAAAGAAGAAGCCGCCAAAGACACTGCCGAATACAACGCCAAAAAAGAAAAGGTCTCCATCGATTTTTCGCAGACCTACCGCATTCCGCTCGATGAAGAAAGATCCTTTCATGCCGGCTACCTTTTTCTGCAGCAATTATGCAGCGAATTACGACTGGACAACATCTGCCGAAACATCCGGAATCACAGGAAGATCACCTACGATCTTCACGCTGTTCTCACGGACCTTATATACGCGAGAATCCTTTCTCCCTCCAGCAAACTGAGCAGTTATGCCTACTGCCAGACACTTCTGGAGCCGCCCAAATATTCCCTGCA
>UQAQ01000001.1 GCA_900539115.1 uncultured Roseburia sp. | reverse complement strand
GCCCATCGGAAGGGTTTCGCGGTGATACAGTACATTTTCTTTGATATATTTTTTATTCTCCTCTTCTGTCTCATAATTCGAGCAGTTGTAGGAATCAATCATGCCGTCTTTAAATACCATCTCCAAATTCTCATAGCGCAGATGGTTCAGGTAAACTTTTGTTACATGCAGGACTCCGTTGGTCCCGGCAAGTTTCGGTGAAGTAAACACCTCTCCTACCGGAATGTTTACATCTGCCAGACAGTTTTCAAAATTGGTTTCCTTTTCCGGATTCCCGAGTTTGTGAAGGGCGACTCGAATGTCCGTATGATTTTCCCCGCGTCCGGTCACATGCACATATTCTCCCTGATCGAGTGCATCGATCAATGCTTGCTGGATTTTGCGGAACTGATCCATATCCAGTGTATTTACTCGGATTGTTTCGGAAAATATGGTCTCAAACTGCGGACCGATCTCCGGGATTGGGAACGCAATGATTGTAAAACTTCGCTCATCCGGTTTGATATAGCGGTTTTGGATCAACGCTGCATCCGTACGGTACTGCACGGACAATTTCTGCTGTTCCTCCTTGTACACCGGGGCTTCTTTTTTTGTCTGCGGCACAAATAATTTTTCGCCAAATACTTCCATTACCGCAGGTCCCGCAAAAACAGCCGCTTTCTCGCGGTATTTTTCAAATGCCTTCTCAAGATGCGCCAACCGGTCTTTCACAATCGCATTGTTTAAGTACAATGCATTATCGTAACGGTGGTCGTATTCATACTGATTGTTTGCGGAAGTCGTAGATACTCCAAAATTGGCGGTATTTCCCCGACGGTAAATGACCGGCTTTAATCCCATGTCCGCAAACTGAAGGATGGCTTCGCGGATGATTCGTTCAAATCCGATATGATACCGGATATTTACGGTCTTTTTCGCACTCAGATCAATGCCTGCCACTTCAAATCCCTTTCGATAGCCCTCCGTATACGTACGTGCCACAAGTTCAATTGTCTCCTGCGGCAGCGACTGTAAAAATCCGGCAGTTTCTATTTCGTTTTCCGTAATATACGCACCGTATTCATACAGATAATCCGGTGTCGAAAGATCACTTTCCATCACCAATTTTGCAAGGCGGTCTCTTGATTCGTCCACCAATTCAGCCACTTGCTTTTCTTCAAAATATTCATCGTAATCATGAACATAATAATACATCGTCTCTTTGAGCCAGCGTTCATAATCTTCTTCTGTCGTCAAAATCGTATAAACCTGCAGAAAAAGTTCCATCTTTAAAAGAAGAGCCTCTTCGTCATCATCAAACACATCGTCAATAGCTCCCCGGAAATGGCTTGCAAAATAACATAAAGAATCCCCCGCCACGCCAAACTGCTCTCTGGCGTACGTAGGATTGGTAAAATCCGTATCGTAATTTTCCGGGAAAAGATCGCGGTACATCGCTGTATTCTCTTCCTTTTTTTCTTCGAATGAAATTGTTTTTCCCTTTTTTCTTCTTTCATAAACAGCAAAAACAAGCATAAAAAACCGAGCGATCTTTTGACAATATTTGGATTCTTTTTCATTTTCCGCAATGTCACGGATTCGCTCTCTTGCTAATTCATATCTTTCTTCCATCGATATCTCCCTGTCAAATTTTATGATAGAAATGAGCAGCACGGTAAGCCGAGTTCTGTCGTTGGATGATCATCTATCTGGTCCTGCTGTTACCAGCAGGCTCTAGCGACCTACCCGAAAGCACGACGGGCCGCCGTGTCGCTTTCTGTTCGGTCTTGCTTCGGATGGGGTTTACATCTGCCCTTTCTGTTACCAGAAAGGCGGTGAGCTCTTACCTCGCCGTTTCACCCTTACCAGCCGGAGCTGGCGGTTATTTTCTGTTGCACTAGCCTGGGAGTCACCTCCACCGGACGTTATCCGGCATCCTGCCCTGCGAAGCTCGGACTTTCCTCACCTGGGACCTTTCGGTATAAGCAGGTGCGATCATCTGTGCTACTCATACTATGTTCTTTTTGATAATAACTTAATCTAATAGGATTCCACCGCCGATAAACTCTCGTACGATCGAATTCAGTGGAACTTCCTCCGGATTGATGGCGAGGAAATAATCCAGGAATTTAAGCAGACGCTGTGCTTCTGCATATTCCTCACTATCCATCGGCACACGGAACAATGCCGGCTCCGCGTACGTCTTCAAAGCTGCCAGTTCATAAAGCAGCGACGAATTAAACATGGCATCTGCTTTTTCCTGAAACGGAAAAATATTAGCATTTTCGCCATCTCGTACCGACTTCCACATTGCGATCGTCTTCTGTGCACTATGTCCTCTGGTCCGTGCATCCCGCACGATTCTTCGGATCAGTCTTCCATCGGTCGTAGGAATCCGGTTATGATCGTCTATATTCAATGTCGTCAATGCACTGATATATATTTTAAACTTATTTTCTTTTGGAATCTTTTCCGTCAATTTATCATTTAACCCATGGATTCCCTCGATAACAAGAATCTCGTCTGGTCCAAGTTTCAGCATCGGTTTATTATATTCCCGTTTTCCGGTGATGAAATTGTACGTCGGAAGCTGTACTTCTTTGCCTGCCAGCAGTTTCTCCAAATCTTCATTAAACTGCTTTGTATCGATAGCTTCGATACATTCGTAGTTATATTTTCCATCTTTGTCTTTTGGCGTATCAACACGGTTGACAAAATAGTCATCGAGTCCGATCGGATGCGGCTTCAAACCAAATGTCTTCAACTGCGCCGACAAACGATAAGAAAATGTTGTCTTTCCGGAAGAGGACGGTCCGGCAATCGTTACAACGCGCACTTCTTTGGAAGAAGCAATCTGTTCTGCGATATTTCCAATCTCTTTCTCATGCAAAGCTTCCTGTACCAGCATCAGATCACGCATTCCGCCGTTTACGATCACATCATTTAACTGTCCGACATTTTCCACTTCCAACTGTACTCCGCGCTTAGCCGTCTTTTCCAACGTATGGAACAATTTATAACTTGGCACAAACTCCGGAATATGCTTTGGATCGTCTTCTTTTGGCACGATAAGTACAAAGCCGGATTCAAATGCCTGCAGTTTAAACTTGCTTAAACAGCCTGTGCTGTAAGGCATCGGACCATAAAAATAATCCATGACTTTTCCCAGTTTATGAATCGTTACTCTCGAACTTCTACGATACCGCAAAAGACGGCTCTTGTCAAACATTTTCTTCGCATCAAACAAACGAATGGCCTTGTGAACACTCATTGTCTTTTTCTCAAATGTAACATCTTCATCGATATAACGTTTCATACGATCACTTACACAGGCAAGCAGCTCGTCGGTTACTTCTACCCCGCGCAGTGTACAGTAATACCCTGTGTCGATCGAATACTCTACCGAGATCTTTTCAAATTTATCTTTCGGTGTCTCTTTGTAAAAGGCCTTCAACATAACCATGGTAAGTCCTCTGACATACACACGGCGACCGTCTTTATCCTGAAAATTACAAAATGTAATATGGTTTCCGCTTTCTACGGTTTTTCCAAGTTCTTTTACCACACCATCTACTTTTACGACAAGCGCATCCGAGTGTCCGGTCTGTTTTGCTAATTCAAAATATGTAATTCCTTTTTCACAAACTACCTTTTTTCCGTCAATTTTTACTGAAATGTTCTCCATGGTGCTCATCTCCTTTCCGCTCATTTCATTTTTTCTGTAAGTTCTTCTAAAAGTGTACACAGATGCTCCACTTCCAAACGGCGCGCACCGGTATTCTCCTGCTCTGCCAATCTGTCAAGGATTGAATCATAAACCTTCTTTTCCTGCAGCAGAAACGCAAGCATCACCGGGTCCTGTTTCTCGATCAAATAGGTGCTGTAACCGGTTCCCGGCACATTGTACCCGTGGGGTTCCCCCGCTTTTTCTGACCGTTTTGCAAGCATGGCAAAGTAAAATTTTCCTTCGTCACGACAGGCTTTTTCCCGTACGAGTTCAAACCCAAATTCTGACAATTTTTCTCGGACAAGCCCGATTTCCGACTGTGGCTGCAACACCAATGTCTGTACTTCTTCAAGCACATCCGGACGTGCCTTCAATATGTCAATCATCAATGGACCGCCCATTCCGGCGATCATCAGGGTATCGACTTCTCCCGGCTTGAGTTTTTCCATGCCATTGCTTCTGCGGCACTCAATTTGTTTTTCCAAACTTTCCCGCCGAATATGCTCTTTTGCCCGCGCGATCGGTCCTTCATTGATATCCATCGCAATCATTTTTTCGGCCACCTGATTCTGAATAAGCCAGATCGCCGCATATCCATGATCACATCCAATATCTGCCACTCTGGCTCCCTGCGGGACCAAAGATACATTCATCTGTAAACGCTTTGATAATTTCATTAATCCAAATAGTCCTTCAATTTTCTGCTGCGGCTTGGATGACGCAGTTTACGAAGCGCCTTCGCCTCAATCTGACGGATACGCTCTCTGGTAACATTGAATTCTTTTCCAACTTCTTCCAGTGTGCGGGCACGTCCATCATCCAGGCCAAAACGAAGTTCCAATACTTTTCGTTCTCTGTCTGTCAAGGTACCAAGCACCTCTGACAACTGTTCTTTCAAAAGTGTAAATGCTGCTGCCTCTGCCGGAACCGGAACGTTGTCGTCCTGAATAAAGTCTCCCAGATGACTGTCTTCCTCTTCTCCGATCGGAGTTTCCAAAGAAACCGGCTCCTGCGAGATTTTCTGAATCTCACGTACACGGTCGACCGGAAGATTCATTTCCTTTGCAATTTCTTCCGGATATGGCTCTCTTCCGAGTTCCTGAAGCAGCTGACGCTGTACACGGATCAATTTGTTGATCGTCTCTACCATATGCACCGGAATACGGATGGTTCTCGCCTGATCGGCAATCGCTCTCGTAATCGCCTGACGAATCCACCATGTCGCATAGGTACTGAATTTATAACCCTTGCGGTAATCGAATTTCTCAACCGCCTTGATCAGTCCCAGATTTCCTTCCTGAATCAGATCAAGGAAAAGCATACCGCGTCCGACATAACGTTTGGCAATGCTGACAACCAATCGAAGGTTTGCCTCTGCCAGACGTTTTCGTGCATCCAGATCTCCGGTTTCCATTTTCTTTGCCAGCTCAACCTCTTCATCTGCAGACAACAGAGGAACTTTACCGATCTCTTTCAAATACATACGCACCGGATCTTCAATGCTGACACCATCAGGCACAGAAAATTCGATATTTTCCAGTTCTTCTTCCGTTGGCTCGTCATCGATATCAAGGATAATATCTTCATCGGTATCCGTATCCGGCAAAATCGCGATGATCCCATTCTGCTCCAGATAATCCAGAATTTTTTCCGTCTTATCTCCATCGAGATCAATATCCTTGAACTGCTCATTGATGTCACTGAAATCGATCTTTCCATCTTTTTTCTTCCCCAGTTCCACCAATTTGTTCAACGACTCCAAAAACTGTACTCGTTCATCCACTGTATTCTTTTCTTCCTTCATATTTTCCTCCATTCTTGCAAATTTACAAGTTTCTTACCATTTATGTCAATGTAATGTGTAATGTCTCTAACTGCTTTTTTTCCATAATGATCTTCTGCAGCTGCGAAAGATCGGTGATCTCCCGGCTTTTCTTATCCAGACTTGCCTTTTTGAGTGTTTTTACCATCTCATTCAGTGCCTTTTCGCGCTCCGAATCCTCATTGACCTGCTGTACCTGCTTATTGAAGATCCCCGCTGCCAATGACTGTTCTTCCTTGCTTTCAAAATAACTGATAATCTGTGCCGGCGAGATCTCACCGGTTCTTGCCTGCTCATACAGCATGCCGGCGATCGTATGATACGGTTCTTCAAAAAAGTCATCCGGCTGTAACCATCTGGAAATCTTTGGAAACAATCCGACATCTTCCGCGATCCAGGTCAAAAGTACGCCCTGTATCTTTAAAATACCATCTTCTTTCTGCGTCTTTGACTTCTGTCTGCGTTCCTGACGGATCTTTTCATAATCGATACCAACCCGCGCTGCTGCCTGTCTGCTCACAAGCCCGCGAAAATCCTCCGCGCGTATCGCATATTGTCTCGCAAAAGCTTCGATATAGTTGTTTCTCTCAATCTCATTATCGAAGGTAAGACATTTCTTTGCCGCTTCATTCATAAAACGTGTCTTTTCCTCCGGATCCTCCATATTATATGCCGTCCGGAGGCGGTCAATCTCATAAAAGAAACTGTTCTGCGCCTGATCGATCCGTTTTTGAAATTCCTCCTTCGAAAGTGCCTTGATAAATTCATCCGGGTCTTTGTACGGCCGCATATTGATGACTTTCACCGTAATTCCGGCTTCTTTCAGCATCGGGATTGCCCGCAGTGCCGCTTTCACACCGGCTCCGTCGCTGTCATAGCAAAGATACACCGTATCGGTATACCGCTTTAACAGACTGCTCTGCTGGCTCGTAAAAGCGGTTCCCAGTGAAGCTACCGCATTGGTAAATCCGGCCTGGTGCAGGGCGATCACATCCATATAGCCCTCGCACACGATCATTCCGCGATCCTGTTTGCCATGGACAAAATTAAGTCCGAACAGGTTACGGCTCTTATCAAATATCATCGTCTCCGGTGAATTCAGATACTTCGGCTTGCCGTCTCCCATCACACGTCCGCCGAATGCAATTACTTTATTGCGGCGGTCCATGATCGGAAACATGACGCGATTCCAAAATTTGTCATACACGCCTTTTGCCTCCTGGAATTGAAACAATCCCGTCTGATTCAGGAGTGAATCGTCATATCCTTTTGCTTTCATATATTGATACAGATCGTTACTGTATTTGTCAGAATATCCCAATCCAAAATGACGGATCGTCTCTTCCGACAATTCTCGTCCGAGCAGGTACTGTTTGGCCTCTCTGCCCCGCTCTGAGTTTAGTTTGGCATAATAATAATTTGCCGCGATCTTGTATATCTCTAAAATCTGTTCTCTGACATTGCGTCTTCGTTTTTCTTCGGTTGTCTCTGACTGTTCGGGCAGCTCCATTCCGGCCCGCTCTGCCAGCTGGGCAAGTGCCTCCGGAAACGTAAGATTTTCGTATTCCATCAAAAAAGTAAATACGTTGCCGCCGGCTCCACAGCCAAAGCAGTAATACATCTGTTTGTTTCCACTTACTGAGAAAGATGCTGTCTTTTCGTTGTGAAACGGACAAAGACCAACGTAGTTGCTTCCCGAACGTTTTAAATTTACATACGAGGATATGATATCCACAATATCATTGCGCTGTCTCACTTCCTCAACAAAGTCTTCACTGTAATACATTCCCATCTTCCCTTTTTTTTATTCTTTTCCCCGATCAGTAAATCTGCCATGTACTTGGAATCATCAATGTCTGATAGGTGGATACGGCAAACCGGTCTGTCATCCCGGCGATATAATCGCAGACAACCGTCGATATGCTCTCGCCCTTTTCCCATATCATCCGGGTATATTCTTCCGGCATTTCTTCGATATGATTGGAATAATAGGAAAATAACTGGCTCAGCATACGTTCTGCCTTTCCCTCTTCCCGTTTGGCATCGGAGTTTACATAGACATTGGCAAACATAAACTTGCGCAACTCCTGCAGTGCCTCATACGTTTCATCCGACATCATAATGTCATTTTTTCCCATACTATGTATAACGATGTCATGGATCAAAGTATTGAGCCGCTCCCGCAGATTCTTTCCAAGCACTTGCACACAGGCTTTCGGAAGATCTTCTTCACAGATGATCTTTCCTCGGATGGCATCATCAATATCCGAATTCACATAGGCAATCTTATCGCAAAGCCGCACGATTTTCCCTTCCAAAGTGGATGGATGACCGGACGTCGAATGATTCAGGATTCCATCCCGGACTTCTTTCGTCAAGTTCAGCCCTTTTCCGTTTTTTTCCAATTTCTCCACAACACGGATGCTTTGGATCTGATGCATAAATCCATCCGGGCAGATGCGGTTTAACATACGTTCTCCGGCATGTCCGAACGGCGTATGCCCAAGATCATGTCCCAATGCGATCGCCTCGGTCAGATCTTCATTCAAACGAAGTGCTTTTGCCACAGTCCGGGCATTCTGCGACACCTCTAATGTATGTGTCAGCCGGGTTCGGTAATGATCTCCCTCCGGCGATAAAAACACCTGCGTTTTCCCTTTCAGACGGCGAAATGACTTGCAATGCAAAATTCGGTCGCGGTCTCTCTGATAAACCGGGCGCAGATCACATGGTTCTTCATAATGTTCCCGTCCCTGTGACTGATCACTGAATGATGCATAAGGGCTCAGGATATCATGCTCTCTTTTTTCAAATTGTTCTCGTAATGTCATACTATGTCTCCCTTCCGGGTAACAAAAACTGCCTACATTTACATATTTCAACGTCAAAAAGGATTTTCCTTTTTTTCATTGATTATTTTTTTAAAATATTGTAAGATAGAAAAGAATAAATATATTTGGATTGGAGGCTGTTACCTATGGCTCGTACCGGAAAAAATACATGGTCACTCTTTTTGCTGTTACTGGCGGGCATCGTTCTGGGAAGTTTTATCGCCCATCTGACTGCCGGAGTTTCCGCTCTTTCCTGGTTGTCTTACGGAAAGACGTTCGGACTTTCTTCTCCTATTGTCCTTGACCTGGGAGTTTTGGTCCTTACCTTTGGACTTACCATCAAATTTACGATTGCAAGTATCATCGGCATTATCATCGCCGCAATCATTTATCGGCTTTTGTAATCCGGACGGGGCAGCGGTGCTGTTCCGTCTTTTATCATCTCTATCATAAATGGCACGATTTGCGGATCAAACTGTTTTCCACTGCACTGATCAAGTTCTGATAAAATATAATTTTCTTCGTGCAATTCCTTGTATACGCGCTTGCTTGACATCGTATCATAACTGTCTGCCACGCAGATAATACGCGCTGCCAACGGAATCTCTTCGCCTTTTAATCCTTCGTTATACCCGTTCCCATCATATCTCTCATGGTGGTATCTCGCTCCATCGCTGATTCCCTGAATTGCTGTGAAATCTTTTAAAATCTCACCACCGATAGTTGGATGGTTGCGTATGATCTGCATTTCCTCTTCGGTCAGCTTTCCCGGCTTTTTTAAAATAGCATCCGGGATTCCTATTTTTCCAATATCATGAAGCATTCCCATATAGTAAATCTGTTCCTGCTCCTCATCCGACATTCCCATGCGTTTGGCGATTTCTGCCGAATAAATCGCCACTCGCTGCGAATGTCCATTGGTGTTTTGATCTTTCGCGTCAATGGCGTGGGCAAAGGTCTCCAAGGACTGATTCACAATATCATGATACTGTTTCTGCTTTTTGCGCAAAACATCTACTTTCCGGCACATACCGGCGAGCACGATAACAATCCCCACTGCGACAACGATCAAACCTCCTATCACGATCCACATTCCTGTCATTTTTCCTTTTCCTTCCTACTTTTTCTGCTTACTTACTATTTTCTTTAACTGTGCCAGCACACCGTCTTCCCAATAAGGGCCACATTCACGGGATGCGGCTTGTTTCACTTCTTCTCTCGCATTGGCTACGGCAAAACTGTATTTTGCCCGCTGCATCATGACAATATCATTTTCGTTATCACCAAACACACACGTTTCTTCCGGTGTTATCTGCAAATGTTCCTGCAAAAAAGCAACCGCTGTTCCTTTTCCCGCTTCTTTCGGTACACAGTCAAGCCATTGAATGCCGGCAAGATTTAATCTTACTTTGTTTTCCCATTTTGGACGGAACCAGTCTTTTGTCAATTGTTCTACCATATTGTGATGATACAAAGAGATTTTAACAATATCATCGGATATATTTTTCTGCAGATCTCCCACCGCCTGAATGTCAAACCCATAAGAATCGGATATCCAGCGATACATCTCAGAATCTTCACTTGTCGCATACGCATGTTTTTTCCCACAGACCAGAATATCGCAAGGTTCAATTTTTCTTGCATCGTCTATAATCTTCCGACAGACTTCTTTTTGTAAAATCTGTGAATATATGCACTCTTCTTTTTGAAATATAAGGCTTCCGCCTTCTGAAATTATGTACAAAAGATCTTTTACCGGTTCAAATAATTTTTCAATACTCGCTTTCTGCCGTCCGCTGCATATCACAACTTGAATTCCTTTTTCTGACAGTTTTCTTACCACTTCATAATACTCCGGATTCAACGCAGAAGCAGATCCTCCATCTTTTACCAATGTTCCGTCTACATCACATACAACCAATCGTATCATTTTCTTCTTGTCCCTCTGTCTAAAAAAAGCCCGGTTTATGTATAATTCACCAACCGGGCCTTTACACCTTATTGTCTGTTTACAACACAAAAATTAGTTGTTGATCAACTTATCTTCGCCATTCCAGCTGTACAATTTACGGATTTCTTCTCCAACAACTTCAGAACGATGCTCTGCAGCGATCTTTCTCATTGCACGGAAGTGAGCCTGTCCGCCAGCTTCTGACATATCAAGCAGGAACTCTTTTGCAAAAGAACCATCCTGGATGTCTTTCAATACTTTCTTCATAGCTTTCTTTGTATCTTCTGTAATGATTTTTGGTCCGGTTACATAATCACCGTACTCTGCTGTATTGGAGATAGAATAACGCATTCCTGCAAATCCACTCTGATAGATCAAGTCTACGATCAGTTTCATCTCATGAATACACTCGAAATATGCATTTCTTTCATCATATCCAGCTTCGCAAAGTGTTTCGAAACCAGCCTGCATCAATGCACAAACACCACCGCAAAGAACTGCCTGCTCACCAAACAAGTCTGTCTCTGTCTCTGTACGGAATGTGGTCTCAAGAACACCGGCTCTTGCTCCACCGATTGCCAAAGAATATGCCAATGCGATATCCTGAGCTTTTCCTGTAGCATCCTGCTCAACAGCTACAAGACAAGGAACACCTTTTCCTGCCTGATACTCGCTGCGTACAGTATGTCCCGGTCCTTTAGGAGCTACCATCGTAACGTCTACATCTTTTGGTGGTACGATCTGTCCAAAGTGAATGTTGAAACCATGAGCGAACATCAACATGTTTCCAGCTTCCAAGTTTGGCGCGATAGACTCTTTGTACAATTTCGCCTGCAGCTCATCGTTGATCAGGATCATGATGATATCTGCCTGTTTTGCAGCCTCTGCTGCTGTATATACTTTAAATCCCTGTGCTTCTGCTTTTGCCCAGGATTTAGAGCCCTCATACAAACCGATAATTACGTTACATCCACTTTCTTTTGCATTCAATGCATGTGCATGTCCCTGGCTGCCATATCCGATAATAGCAATTGTCTTACCATCCAAAAGTCCAAGGTTACAGTCACTTTCATAGAAAATCTTTGCGTCTGCCATTGTTTTCATCCTCCTAAAAATAATAAATTATTATATAAAGCTCTGTCAGATAAATCTAACAGATGTTTTACACCATCACCAGTGTTTTCTGTCTTACTCTTCAGTCAGGCACCCTCTTGTCAGTCCGGTAATTCCGGTACGAACCAGTTCTTTAATCTCATAACCGTCAAGCAGTTTGGTAAATGCATTTAACTTTGCCTGATTTCCGGTCAGTTCGATCATCATCGAATCTGCGGCAACGTCTACAATTTTCGCACGGAAAATCTCCACGATCGCATTGATGGAAGGTCTCTCTTCTCTTGCTGCTGCCACCTTAACCAAAATCAGTTCTCTGCAGACAGAAGCCTCACCTGTAAGTTTTTCCACATCAATTACATTTTCCAATTTATGTATCTGCTTTTCGATCTGCTCCAATACAATTCCATCTCCCGTCACAGCAACTGTCATACGGGATACTTCTGTATTTTCTGTCTCTCCGACCGTAAGGCTGTCAATATTATAACCTCTCCGGCTGAAAAGCCCTACAACACGGGACAATGCGCCCGGTGTATTATCGATCAGAATGGATAATACCATCTTTTGCATAATGAAACCTCCTCATCGTACTTATCAAACATTTATTTTACCAACTCTATCGTTTCTTGTCAACTCTTACAATTCAATTTATTTCTCATAAATAAAATCTGACAACGCTTTTTTATTCTTTTCCACATCCACGACCAGACAATCTGCACCATTGATCTTCTCACTGGTGTAAGCACCGTCTGCCGGAAGATGGTACTGCTTGATATCTGTCGTTCCCATCTTAACCACCGCCAGAACGTAAGAATAAATGCTGTCCTTATCAAGATCTGTCGTCACATTTGGCAGGATAACGTCAATCAATTCCATCCATTTGTCTACTGACAGAGATTTTACTTTCTTCAAAAGTGCCTGGACAACCAGACGCTGTCTCTCGGTTCTTCCGTAGTCATCCCCTTTTCCGGATGCTGTCAGAACAGCCGGATAATGTCCGTTTTTCCACTTTCCATGACGGATACGGCAGTAGCCGAGTGCCTGATATCCATTCAAAACCTGCGTTCCTACTTTTACATTACGATATTTTTTACGGCGGATATAATTTGTATCGTTCAGGTTCGTCGCTTCACTTTCCGTCAATGTCGCTTCGACACCGCCTACCGCATTGATCACATCGATAAATGCATCAAAGTTCACTTCGGCATATCCATCCAGTTTAATACCAAAGTTAGAAGCGATCGTTTTATACAACAATTTGATGCCGCCAAACGAATACGCAGCATTAAATTTATTTTTTCCGTATCCCGGAATTTCCACATACATGTCTCGCATCAGAGAAGTTACCTTTAACTTCTTATGCTTCATATCCAGTGTCGCGATCATCATTGAATCCGAACGTCTTGCAGCGCCTTTGGAATCCTGCTCATCCAGGTTCTTATCTGCACCAACCAACAGAATATTGATCACATCCGAGTCACTTACCGTATCGTATTCCGATATATCAACACTATCTAATGCATTATTTTTATCCTGGTTCACCAGCGACAATATGCCGTCTGCTTTGTATTTTGCCACAGCCGCCATGCTCCCCAGTGCCATACTGAGAATAATTCCGATCACCAGAAATACTCTGCCGACTTTTCTCTTTTTTCCCTTTTTATTTTTCACTTTCTCTGTCATAGTTTCCTCCGAATTTCTCTTAAATCAAAAACATTAATGCAAGATTCCGCACTAGTCCACTCTTCAAAAATCCGTAGCGCAGTGCTAAAAATCTTCTTTTTACTGCATTGCTTTCTGACATTTTTGCAAATTCATAAGCACATTTTTTTCTTTCCGGATTGGGAATCTGTTCACCAAACATCCGGTAAAACGCCGTCCCCTGAGCAAACGTAGCCCGGAGTGCCTCTTTCTGTTCTTTTATGTGACGAATGCGCTTTGCCACATATTGAAAAAAACTGCTTGTTCCAATCATATTATCACTATGCTGCCGATAATGCAAGGTCATTTTATCAACATAGACAACTTTTCCAAAATGACTGCAGATCAAAGCAAGCCACCAGTCATGAACGCGGATCTCTTCCGGCAGTTCTGTCAGATAGCCGCGTACTTTTGCATTGCACATTATCGTACAGCCGATACACTTATTTTCCATGAAAAGATGCGCCGTGTCAACCTTTTTTGTATCAAGATGACTCATTTTATGAAAAGAACCGATATCCGTTTTGGATACATCGTCATAACTCTCTGCATCGGTAAACACCAAAATCGGACCATTTTCCTTCTCTTCCGCCGCTTTCATGGCACGGTATGTCACCTCGATCTTATCTGGTTTCCAGATGTCATCCTGATCGCAAAACATAAAATAAGGGAATGTCTCTCGCTGCACTGCTTTCAGAAAATTTCTGGTATACCCTTGATTTTGTTTATTCTGCCACAATGTGATCTGCGGATATTTCTCTGCATATTCTTTTGCAATCGCTATCGTGCCATCCGTGGAACCATCATCACAGATATGGATCTCATAATCTTTAAATGTATTTGAAAGGATGGAATCCAGCTGCTCGCGCAAATATTTTTCGCCATTATATGTCGCCAGAATAATTCCAATTTCTGCCATATCGTTTCTCCTCTATCTGTTTTCCTGTTCTCTCCAAAATCTAGGATTCATCGTTACTTTACGGATAAACCACATCGGAAGTTTTTCATAGCGAAGCCCCAGTTTATATCCAATAAACTTAAATCCGCTCTGCATTACCAGATCCGGAACCAGATACCATTTTCCTTTGTGCAGCAGATACGATGCTGTCTGCTTGACAAGCCGGATTCCCTCGGATTCCGATTTTACACTTTCAAAAATCTCGCGATACTGTCTCTGCGAAACCGCCATGTCAAAATTTCTTGTCAGCTGCTGCCAGTACGTATATTTATGAGCATGCACAACTTTTGCTTCTGCCGCATAGGCAATCTGATATCCCGCCTGCACCATATTCGCCGCCATGATCATATCTTCATTGAAAATGGTCTTTGTAACAAACCCTCCCATTTTCAGGTAAATATCACGACGGTACATCGCACATACATTGGAGCAGAAATACGTTTTGATCCCCAGTCTCGGAAGATCCTCTTTCCCTTTTATAAGGGATTCCTCCGGATAATTAAACTGTCTCGTATAGGTTTCAATCACCCCGACCTTGTCATCCGGAAGCTGCCTTCCGTACACCGCAGCGATTGTATCTTTTTGCTGTACCGCCTGCAGAAGTTTTTCGATCAAAACCGTATCTTCGGGCACGGCATCCTGTGTCATAAAGAGCATAAATTCTGCTTCACTCATCCGGGCTCCTTTATTTCTCGTACCGCCATGATCAAATTCCAGTTTACCAATCGGAACAATCGTTCCATGTTTTGATCTTCCCAGAATTTTCCTAACTCTTGTATCCTCCGCTTCGTCCTCTGTCATGGTCTGCATAAAAAAGATGTGGGCAGGTTCTACCGTCTGCTGATTCAGTTTTTCAATCAATTTTTCCAATTTTTCATCCGGCCGGTATACCGGAATGATAACATCAACCACGTTTTCTCTCTCCATTTTCTATCTTCCAAGGTAACTATTCAGGATCAATGTATGGAAATCAATGAATCGTCGTGCTTGCACATAAGAGACTTTGATTTCCGTACATTTAGATCCTAATAGGGCTCCCCTCCACATATGAGCATTTTTAGCCTTGTAAAAGGCGGGAAAATGACACGAAGTGTTCGAAATGCGAATATGTGGGAGGGGGGGCCCTGAATAGTTATCTTCCAAGCAATTTATTTACAAGTTTTACAGCCTCTCGGGCATCTTTCGAATACCCGTCTGCTCCGATCTCCTCGGCATAACTTTCTGTCACGACAGCACCTCCGATGATGATCTTTGCCTTTACACCCTGGGCTTTTGCCAGATCGACCACTTCTTTCATCTCAGTCATTGTCGTCGTCATAAGGGCAGACAATCCGATGATCGCCGCATTCTCCTTTATCGCCGTGTCAATGACTAACTGATTGTCAACATCTTTTCCCAAATCAATGACATCGTAACCATAGTTTTTCAGCATCAACACTACCAGATTTTTTCCGATATCGTGAATATCTCCTTTTACCGTCGCCATCACGATCGTATCCAGTTTCTGATCTCCCCGCTCTTTCGCAAGATACGGTTCCAGATAATCAATCGCCTTTTCCATCGCCTCGGCACTGGCTATCAGCTGCGGAAGGAAATACGTTCCCTTCTCAAACAATTCTCCGACATGATTGATCGCCGGAATCAGATAACTGTCAATGATCTGCCCCGGTTTTTCTCCCTTTTCAATCTCTTCTTTGGCAAGAGCAAGGGCCTGTCCGTCTTTTCCTTTTACGACAGCAAGATACAACGGATGTCCATCTTCTTCGCTGCTCTGGCGGTTTGCACTATTTCCGGTGGAAATCTCCGCCTTATTCACACCATTGATATAGTTCAGATCCGCATTTGCTTTGTTTAAGAGCAGATCCGTCGCCAATGCTGCATTTGTAAGAAGCGTCTGGCTTGGATTTGCAATGGCCATCGTAAGTCCCTGCGCGATCGCCATCGTTAAAAAGGCAGTATTTACAAACTGGCGTTCCGGAAGTCCAAAGGAAATATTTGACAATCCACAGATGGTAGCGACACCCAGTTCCTCTTTACAATAACGAATGGTTTCCAGCACTTCGATCGCCGCTTTTTTATTGGCTCCGATCGTCGCCACAAGTCCATCTACGACAATATCCTTTTCCGACAGACCGTATTTTTTCGCTTCTGTCAATATCGTATGGATAATTTCTTTCTTTTCTTCCAAATTTTCCGGAAGTCCTTTATCTGACAACGGAAGCAGGATAAACATCGCTCCATATTTTTTCGCCGCCGGAATCAAATGTTTTATTTTTTCCGGTTCAAGCGAAATGGAATTGATCAAAGCACGTCCCGGGTAGATACGCAGTGCTTCTTCCACGATATCCACATAACTTGAATCGATACAAAGCGGTACGTCTACGGCAAGTGTCAGTTCATTGACTGCCATCAGCATCATTTCTTTTTCGTCAATTCCATTGGTTCCCATATTGACATCAAGAATTTTTGCTCCTTTTGCCACCTGCTCTTCTGCCATATCGATAACAAGATCCATTTTCTTCTGGCGCAGTTCTTCCTGCAGATTTTTCTTTCCCGTCGGATTGATACGCTCTCCTACGATAGAGAACGCTCCATCAAGATCGATTTCTAAAAAGTTTCTTTCATTGGTAAGCGCCCGGATCTGCTTTTTCTCCGGAATTTCTGCTTTTACATTTTCCAGATTTTGTATCATTTTCCGGATATGAAGTGGTGTCGTACCACAGCATCCGCCGAGGATCGTAGCTCCCATCTGTGCCAATGGCAGCATCTCTTTTGCAAATTCTTCCGCATCCATGTCATAAGTCGTCTTTCCGTCTTCCAGTTTCGGAAGGCCGGCATTTGGCTTTACTACAAGCGGAATGCTGCTGACACGGAGCATTCGCTGCACGACCTCATGCATTTTATCCGGGCCGGTCGAACAGTTCAATCCCACAGCATCGACGCCCATGGATTCCATTACGATAACCGCCGTCTCCGGATTCGTACCAAACAGCGTACGCATATCATCCTGGAATGTCAATGTTACAAGGATTGGAATCGTATCTCCACAAGTCTCTTTGATCGCAAGAACTGCTCCACGGCATTCCTGCAGGCTCATCATCGTCTCTACGGCAAACAGATCCACGCCGGCATCGATCAACGCATTAACCTGTTCTTTGTACACGTCGATCAATTCTTCCAGCGTAAGTGTTCCCATCGGATACAACTGTTCTCCTGTCATCGTCATATCACCGGCGATGTAAATCTTACGCGTCGTGCCGCTTTCTACCACTGCCTGCCGGCTGAGTGCAACCAGCTGCTGCGTCATCTCATGAAGTTTGTCTTCCAGTCCATATTCGGCAAGTTTGATCCGGTTACAGGTAAATGTCGGCGCATAAAGCACATCGCTTCCTGCCAGAATATACTGTTTCTGCAATTCCACAAATACATCCGGGTGGTTCAAAATCCAAAGTTCCGGACATTCTCCTGCCTGCATTCCATGTTCCTGCAGATTTGAGCCTGTCGCTCCATCCAAAAATACAAATCCTTGTTGAATATATTCTCTAAAATTCATAGATTCTGCCTTTCTTGGTTACACCATAGCTAATTCTTATATAACTATTCCTGAAACTGTTTAACTCCTTCTTCAATTTCATCATACAGTTTCCGAACCAATTCTTTCACTTTTGTAACTGCCTCCTCAAGAGGTACCTGAACCTGTACGGATTTGTCTCTTGTAGAAATCTCTACAACACCGTTTTTCATGTTTCTCGGGCTTACAACTACACGAACCGGCACACCGAGCAGATCGGCATCCGAGAACATCGCACCGGCACGCACATTACGGTCATCGTAAAGCACTTCCAGACGGTCTTTCTGAAGACTATCGTACAATTTGTCCGCAAATTCTTTACATTCTGCATCATCGGCACGCATACAGCAAAGCTGTACTTCCCAAGGCGCGATCGTGATTGGCCAGATTGGGCCGTAATCATCGCGGCGCACTTCACAGACAGAAGCTGCCAGTCTTCCTACACCGATACCATAGCATCCCATGATCGGATTATGCTTTTTGCCATCCTGATCCAAATATTCCATACCCATCGTTTTGGTATATTTTGTTCCGAGCTGGAAGATATTTCCAACTTCGATACCGCGGGCAATTTTCAATTTTGGTTTTCCACAGCATGGACAGATACCGCCGCCAATTGCTTTCGCAAAATCGCCATATACGGCATCCGGTACATCTCGTTCCATATTCAAGCCAACATAATGTTTATCCACTTCATTTCCGCCGCAGCAGAGATTTTCGATTCCCTTCAGCGAATTATCATAAAGAACCGTAATTCCTTCCGGAAGCTGATAAGCTCCGATAAATCCCGCATGAAGTCCGCAGTCTTCTGTGATCACAGCCGGATGGATCGCCGCACCAAGATAATTTGTAATCTTTGTCTCATTTGCCTCCAGATCACCGCGGATAAACAATACCACATAAGAATCGTCTTCATTTTTCTGATAAACTACCGCTTTCATCGAATTTTCTACCGGAAGATGCAGATAATCACAAACCTCTTCAATCGTATGCTGATTTGGCGTATCTACTAATTTCAATTCTGATTTTTCCAATTTCTGGTCTTTGTTCTCAATAATGCTCTCTGCTGCCTCCATATTGGCACGATAATCACATTCATCGCAAAGTACGATGGTATCTTCTCCAACCGGTGTCAACAGCATGTATTCATGAGACAAACTTCCTCCCATCATACCGGAATCGGAAGCTACCACAGCCACCTCCGGAATGCCGGCACGGGCAAAGATCCGCTGATAAGCTTTGTACATACGATCATAATATTTTTCCAGATCTTCCTGTGAAGTATGGAACGAATATGCATCTTTCATCGTAAATTCGCGGACACGGATCATTCCGGCACGAGGACGCGCCTCATCACGGAATTTTGTCTGTACCTGATAGATCATAAACGGGTATTTGGTATAACTGTTCGCATACTCGCGCACCAGATGCACCGCAGCTTCTTCATGTGTCATTCCCAAAACCATCTGAGCATTGTTACGGTCTTTAAAACGAAGAAGTTCACTTCCCACGCTTTCAAAACGACCGGATTCTTCCCACAAACTTCCCGGAAGTGCTACCGGGAACAATACTTCCTGACCATCCAGAGCATCCATTTCATCACGAATGATTTTTTCAATCTTTGCCGTAATTCTTTTCAATGGTGGAAATTGGGAATAAATACCGTTCGCCACGCTCTTCATATATCCTCCGCGCACCATCAGCGCATGGCTCTCAATCGCACAATCCGATGGTCTTTCTTTAAAGCGGTCTCCAATCATTTTATCAAGTTTCATAATGTTCCTCCTAATTTAATATTTTAATTTTTTTGTGATACAATCTTTTAAATAAAATTGTACTAAATGTCAATGAACATATCTCCGCAATCGGGAAAGCCCACCATATAGCATTCAGTCCAAACACATGTGCCAAGATAAAGGCTGCCGGCAAAATAACAATCAACTGCCGAAGCGCAGATACCATCAAACTGGCAATTCCTTCTCCAAACGCCTGGAATGTCGACATCAATATGATAGAGCATCCTGCAAGCATAAAATGTGTGCAAATAATACGCAATGCCATTTTCCCGATTTTTAACATTTCCGGTGAGGCATCAAACAAAAGCAGAAGCTTGTCCGGTATTGCGAGAAAAATGCACATTCCGACAAACATGATCGATACGGATATCGCAATACCAAACCGGATCGTCTGCAGGATTCTTTCCTTCTTTCTCGCCCCGTAGTTGTAAGCAATGATCGGAATGATCCCATTGTTTAATCCAAACACCGGCATAAAGATAAAACTGTTCAGTTTAAAGTAAACACCGAATACCGCAACCGCTGTCGTCGAAAACGGTGCCAGAATCTTATTCATCCCATATGTCATAATCGAGCCAATCGCCTGCATGATAATGGACGGGATTCCTACCCGGTAAATGGAACCGATCGTCGCACCATGCGGCTTCATTTTTCGAAAACTCAGCGATACATCTGTATTTTTCGTGATATTGAAAAATACGGCAAGACTCATCGCAATGATCTGCCCAACCACAGTAGCTGCCGCTGCTCCGGCAATTCCCAGACGCGGGGCGCCACACAATCCAAAGATCAGGATCGGGTCCAGGATAATATTTACCACTGCGCCGACACCTTGCGTGATCATGGTAAAAAATGTTTTTCCCGTCGCCTGCAAAATGCGTTCTAACATCATTTCCAACATGATACCAAAGGAAAAGATCAAGCAGATCTGAAGGTAGGATGTACCATAATTTACAATTTCCTGTGCATTTGGCAGGGAGGCATCTACCTGTGATTCAAAAAATATTTTTGAGCCAAAGATCCCAAATACGGCAAATGCCACATAACTGATCAGCATAAGCAGAATTCCCATATTGGCCGCCCTGTCTGCCTCTTCAAACTTCTTTTCTCCAAGGCTTCTCGATAACAATGCATTCACTCCGACTCCGGTACCACCTGCCACGGCGATCATCAAAGTCTGGATAGGAAAAGCAAGTGACACCGCCGTCAAGGCATCTTCGCTGATACGGGACACAAAAATACTGTCTACAATATTATATAGTGCCTGTACAAGCATCGATGCCATCATGGGCAATGACATCGTGATCAATAATTTCTTTACGGGCATCGTTCCCATTTTGTTTTCTTTTCTTTCTGTCATCTGTTCCATATATAGTTCTCTTTCCTCACTTTCTTGTCTCCGGTTCTTCGGATATCAGCGATGTCTTCCAATATCTCCGAAGCAGTTCCGGTGCTACCATCAAATGCTCATAATCATTTAGCCGCTCCAGATAAAAACGCCCGGTTTTCTCATCGAATAAAATCTCTGTAATACTCGTATTTTCCAAGTCTACTGCCAATTGCAGCTTATGTTTCATCGGCATATGTAAAAGAAAGGCACACAGTGCACGGATCACACCACCATGTGTCACAATCGCCACCTTCTTTTCGGGGGCTTCACATATCTTTTTAAAATCGTTCCCGATGCGGTCAATGACATCTTGTCCATTTTCTCCTCCGGGATACGCCAGATCGCTTTCCTGTGTAGCACGCTGACGAACAAAACTTCCATAGCGGGACTCAATCTCTTCGTTGGATAAACCTGTCAGGTCTCCAAATTCAATCTCATGAAAGGATTTCACAGTTCTCACCGGAAGTCCTGTTATCTCCGAGATTGGCTGTGCAGTCTCCTGCGCCCGCTTTAAGCCACTTGCATATAAAGCTTCCAATCCATACGAAGCAAGCCTGTCTGCCACAAGATGTGACTGCTGTCTTCCTGCGTCATCCAGACTTACATCGACATTACACAATTTCGATGACTGCCTTCCATGACGAATCAGATAGATTTCTTTCATCTGTTATCACCTCTGCAATCTCTTATTATATAACGGATATAAATTTTTGTAAAGAAACTTTCTTTCAATTATAATGCATATTTTCCAAAAACCTCTTACGATAATGCCTTCCCACGGATACATTTCCAAAATAATTTTTCAAAATGATGACATTTCGGGAACGGATAAACTGCTCGACATAGATTGGATTTACAAGATAGGATTTGTGACACTGACACAGGAAATCATTCCCCAGTCTCTCGTAAATCGCACATAATGTCATATAAGGGATCAAAAACACACCCTTTACTGTATGTAAAAAAATGGTACGGCTGTGATGTTCGATATAAATAATATCATGGATATCCAACAAAATAATTCTTCCATCTTTTCGAAAGAATACCGTATTTTTCCTGCGGGATATAGATGTTTGCGTCACATCGTCTCCTCCTCTTTTCCCACGATTTTCTGCTCTTTTCTTTCCCGGTAGATTTCTTCACAGTTTTCCAAAATCTGGCGCATCATAAAAAAGAATTCTTCCGGTGACATTTCAAATAAAGCATTGGCAAAATCCTGTTCTCTTACCTTACCGGTTATCAAATAGTTCAGATCCATTCCATATAGTCTGTGAAGCATGTCCAATCCCACCAAGCTGATCGCGTGGTCACCTCTTTCCCATTTACGAAAATGTCCTGTCGTCACCCCTAGAGAATCTGCCATTTCAGATACAGATATATCCATAATACATCGAAGATGGCGCAGCCTTTTTCCTACTTGTTCATTGTCAAAAAAATCCATATTTTTCTCCTCACTCGTTTATTTCGCTTAGTCAATTTGTGTATGGTCTCATTTTAACGTATTTCTTTTTAAAAATAAAGTGCGGAAAACGGATATTTTATCCGTTTTTCGAATCTAACCCTGAAAACTATGCTTTACATCTCCCTTTAATACATCTGCAATTACTTTTGCCAATGGTGCGGCTGCATTCATCGCCTCCTCTACGGTATTATTTTCGTTTCCCAGCTCAATCAAAAGCGAACGTTCTTTCAAATGCAGATTATACCGGTATCCCTTGAGATAGATCGGTTTGGTAAACCCCTCAAAAAGTTCCATTGCATGGCATTTTAACTGCAGGCTGAATGCGAGATTCGCCTCCCGGTTCGGATTCGTAAGATAGGCGATCTCTCCGGATTGGTTTCGGCTCATTCCATTAAAAAACATGGCAATCGCCGTCCGTTTTCCATCAATTGTCGTATACGTATGCCTATTTTTTCCGACAGAATCCCGGTGAAGATCGATAATAACCTGAATGTCCGGATTTTTCTCCAACTGTTTTTGAACCCCCGCCAACGACACATTATACGCCTTGCTCCGATCAATTTTTCCATCCATCCAATCGTATTTGGTCGTATCATGAATTACTCCGTATCCATTTTTTCCCAATTCTTCTGCCAGTTTTTCTCCTACTCCGATCACGCTGTCCTCCATTTTCCCGGAACGGCTGTCCGAAAAACTTTCCGATGCCCCGTGTGTATGATAGATCAAAATCTGCTTTTTCCCGTTTTGAACCGGAAGCTTCATATCTCTTTTCAGCAGACGCTCTACAGGAAATAATTTTCGTTTTACAGAGGTCGTAGAATCTATTATGTAAAAGTGATCCCAGAGATAATGAACATCCTTAGTCTCCCATAACTTTTTTACAAACACTTCACTGCCTGTACCGCTTACCACTCCGGATGCCGGCACGGCAGTGACATTTTCACTCTGCACCGCGGTATCCTGCTGAAGAGCCGGTGTCTCCTGCGAAGCATTTTCCTCCTGCAGCAGCTCTTCATTTTCTTTTTGCAGCAGCTCCGGATCGTATTCTACTTTTGCTGTCACATCCGGTTTTTCCATCGGATACACCGCCAATGCCTCCATCGGCCATTCTGCCCCTTTTTCGACAGCAAGAAGATGGCAGAACTGTGCTCCCACGCTTCTTTTTAATTCTGTTTTTACATTATTATCCATAAATCCGCCAAGGATCAAAACCACCAACGCCGCACACACACTCAGCCGCTGTTTCCCACGTTTTCCCATCTTTGTCCCCCTTTTGTGCACTCTTTACAATGTATCCGTATTTTCTCCAAAATATACCTCACTCTTTTTCTGCAGGCAGTAATTCATCACTTTGGCAAGTCCTTTTGCCAGTATTCTGACTGACTCGTCCACATTTTTCGGTGTCACAAACAGATTTTTTGTTTCCTCCTGCAAAACTTCCCGGATAAACTGCTCCCGCTCCCATTCGCGGTAGCCCTGTTTTGTGAGTACCTGTTCCAAATGATCGCTGATGATTGTACGGGCATCCACTACCGTCGGAATCCCCACCGCCACAACCGGCACGCCAAGAGTTTCCTTTGACAATGCTTTCCGAACATTTCCAATGCCGGATCCCGGACTGATCCCGGTATCCGTCAGCTGAACCGTCGTGCACACACGTGACAGGCTTCTGGCCGCCAGTGCATCCACCACAATCACGAGTTCCGGATGTGTTTTCTCCACAACCCCTTTCAGCACCTCTCCGGCTTCCATCCCGGTCTGCCCCATAACTCCGGGGGCAATGGCGCTTACATTTCCGTATTGGTGTTTTTTCATAAAATCGCTGCCGAATTCATTCTCATAATGCCGGGTAACAAAAATCTCCTCTACCATGCGCGGTCCAAGGGAATCGCTCGTCACATGACGATTTCCAAGACCGGCGATCAAAACTCGTTTTTTTCGCAGACCTTTTACCATCCGCTCAAGTTCTTTGCAGATGCACAGCAGCAGATTTTCATTGTCCTCGTCATCATGCAGAAGTTCTTCCGATTCTATCGTAATATACGTTCCCTGTGGCTTTTTCATTGCTTTACTTCCTTTTTCATCTTTAATCTCAACCACCGTGATCTTTGCTCCACTTTTTTCATCCCTCTTTTTTTCCAGCACTACTCCCTTGATTTCTACATTATCCCTGGGAAAACTTTCTCTGACTTCCATCGCCAGATCGGTTTTTCTCTCTGTCATCCCGCCATCACTCCTATCGTTCATTCTTTCACCATTATTCCCCATATTTTTTTAATTATGTATTGACATCTGCTATTTTTTGTACTATCATAAATGAGTATGTTTATGTTAATGTCCGTGTCCGTTTAACGAAACATCATAAAAAATAAATGAAAATACACAATGGAGGTGTTAGAATTGGCAAATATTAAGTCTGCAAAGAAAAGAATCCTTGTTTCTCAGAAAAGAGCTGACAGAAACAAGTCTATCCGTTCTAAAGTTAAGACAGCGATCAAAAAAGTAGAGGTTGCAATCGAGGCAAATGATAAGGCAGCAGCAACAGAGGCATTGAGAGCAGCTGTTTCTGAAATTGATAAAGCTACCAAAAAAGGTATTTATCATAAGAACAACGCAGCAAGAAAAGTATCCCGCTTGACACTTGCTGTAAATAAACTTTCATAATTTGACTTAAGTATGTAGAGGGCAGTCGTACTGCTACTACAATTCTACCCGTCATAGAAAAAAGGAGATGTTTTCGGACATTTCCTTTTTTGATGCACAAGAACTCAAAAAAGGTTTACAAAACTCCAAAAAAATGGTATCATTTTATTAATATTGATAAGTAGTTACATAAGAATGGAGACAACTATGAAAAATACAGATTATCTCTCATGGGATCAGTATTTTATGGGGATTGCGACGTTATCTGCAAAACGCAGCAAGGATCCGCACACGCGTGTTGGTGCCTGCATCGTTGCCCCGGATAACCGCATTCTGTCCGTTGGTTACAATGGCATGCCACGTGGCTGTTCAGACGATGAATATCCCTGGGAGCGTTCCGGTGATGAATTGGACACAAAATACCTTTATGTCTGTCACGCGGAATTAAATGCACTTTTAAACTATTCCGGTTTCCGTCTGCAGGGGGCTCGTATCTACACAACCTTGTTTCCCTGCAATGAATGTACAAAAGCATTGATTCAATCCGGGATTAAAGAAATTATCTATGCCGAAGATAAATATGCCGATACTGCCAGTGTCATCGCCGCTAAAAAAATGATGAAATCCGCCGGTGTATCTTACCGCAAATATGAAAATCAGGGCAAAGAACTGACCTTATACATTTAACTTGAGCATCAGAACGGAGGACTCACATGAAAAAGTTATTAAATATGAAAAAAAAGGAACAACCCATTCATACTCCTACAGAAAAAAAACCAAAAGCAGAAAAACAGAAAAGCAAGAAAATAAAGACAGTGAAAAAAGAAAAGCCAAAAAAGGAAGCTCGTATGCCGAAGATCAAGCGGGAAAAACCGAAACGGAAGCCAAAAAATCCTTCCGTCAAAAAACTTCCAAAACCGGTAAGTGTCGTTTGGGAATGGCTGAAATGGCTTGGCCGCCAGATCCTGAAACTGATTCGCATTATCCCGACTCTCTTTCCAAAGAAATCCGAAAAGGATGCCCCTCTTCTGGACGGAAATGTCAAAGTGCTCCCTCAGTTTTGCATTCAGACAAAATTGATCGGCTGCTACCTCATCCCGGTTATGTTGATCGTAATATTAGGAATTGTTTCCTATTCACGTTCATCGGGAGCCTTAAACAGCAACTACGAAGCCGCAGTTTCGCAGACGATGAATATGGCAAATGAATATTTTACTTTTGCCTTGTCAAACATTGAATCAGATATGAACACTGTATTATCCGACAGCGAACTTAGTACATATTATTCCGGTGAATACAGCACCAATGACGCACAGCAGAAAACCAGGGATGACTTGAAGAAAAAATATGATGCTCTTCAAGAAAAAATCAACTCCCTCACCCCGGGCACTACAGCCTATTACAAAACCTATTATGATTATGCTACGATCAAAGATGAATTTGAAGAAGCAGACGAGATACTGACAGACGCGAGTGACGGAAAAACAAATGTATACGATTCTTTCAACCAGTCCATCAGTAACAAAGTAGCTGCGAACCAGTTTATTGGAAATATATACATTGTAAAAGGCGGATATAATACCTTTAGTTCCCAGTCAAAACTGCGCGGTCAGGAAGATAAAACCAAAGAAGACGTTGAAGCCAAACGTGATATCCATGCCAAAGGCGAAGAAATCTACTCTGCCTTTTTAGATACCGATCTCGGGCAGAAAGTTTCGATGGATGCCACAAGTTATTACTGGGTTGGCTCAGGCTCCATGCCGGATCTTGACAAATTGCTTCTTGTAGACCCATCTTCCTACATTCTCCGTGTAGCTCATGATGTGTCCTCTACGACAGATGCTGTAATGATCGTAGATATTAAAAAAGATGCTATCTTAGATATTTTAACAAACTTTAACCTTGGCGAAGGAAGTTACGTTGGTATCATCACTCCGGACAATCAGGAAATGGTTGTTGAAGGAAAAGATATCACGAAAGAAGAAGAAGGAAAATCAAAATCACAAAATAGCATTGTAAAAGAAACTATTTACAAGGATCAGGATTTTTATAAAGACGCTTTGAAAAGTGAAAAAGATTCCGGAAAAGATTATGTTCGCTTTGATGGAAAAACGTATCTGTTTACCTTCGAAAAAATCGGTCGTTCCGGCATCATGCTCTGCAGCATGGTTCCACAATCCGTCATTGTAGCACAGGCAAACAGCATCCGTGTCCTAACGTTTGTTATGGTAGTCATTTCCTGTATCATTGCGATGATTGTAGGAACTTTGATCTCCAAGGGATTTAGTAAATCCATTAACCTTTCCATCAAGGAATTGGCAAAAGTTTCCAAAGGTGACCTTACGGTTGAATTCCGTACGAACCGCCGTGATGAATTTGCTCTTCTGTATGGAAGCTGTAATGACATGCTCGCAAACATACGCGGTCTGATCATGGAAGTAGAATCCGTTTACGATGCCTTGAGCGTATCGCTGAACAAAGTAAACACCTCTTCCACCACTTTCTCGGAAACGACAAAAGACATTCAGACTTCGGTACATGAGATTGAAACCGGTGTCGGTGAGCAGACAGAAAGTGCTACTGACTGCCTGAACGAGATGGATAGCCTGTTTACTAAGATTAATGTCGTAAACGACAATACCAATGAGATTGGAAGCATTGCCGCTTCTACACAGGTTGCGATCAATTCGGGATTAACCAGCATGGATAACCTGAACGCGAAGACAAAATCGACGACAGACATTACCGACAGTGTCATCCAGACAATCAAAGAATTGTCTGTACATTCGAAAAACATCGGCCAGATTGTCAATAGTATCAATGACATCGCCGAAGAAACAAACCTGCTTTCCTTGAACGCTTCGATTGAAGCAGCACGTGCAGGTGCTGCCGGTAAGGGATTCTCCGTCGTAGCAACACAGATCCGTAAATTAGCTGACCAATGTCTTGCTTCTGCCGGTAAGATTTCAAATATCGTTACCGAGATTACAGAAGCCACTAAAGAGGCTGTAAGCACGGCACAGACAGCTGAGGAAATTGTCGATGAGCAGGTAGAAGCCGTAGCCGCTACCGCCCACTCCTTCCAGACTTTGAAACAGCGCATCGAAAAACTTTCCGAATACCTCGAAAGTATTCAGAGCAGTTCCAAAGACATGGAAGCATCCGGTTCTTCCACTTTGAACTCGATGGAAAACATTTCCGCGATTTTGGAAGAAACACTGGCATCTGTTACTTCGGTTGCTAATGTAACCGATAAACAGTCCGAAGCACTCACTTCTTTGGATGATGCTTCTTCCCAGTTGATGATCCGTGCAGAACGTCTGGGAGATGCAATCTCTAAATTTAAGACAAAATAGTAACTATTCAGAATTTAATGTATGGAAATCAATATATAAAAAATGCATCTATGATAATCCTTTTATCATAGATGCATTTTTATTTGCGGTATTTTTTCAATTCCATGCCAACATCTTTTTTAAAAGTTTCCCATGCATCGGGATGCTCCACAAAATATTTCGGACAAATTTTTCCCGTCACATCGTAATGCCGTATCAGATTCTCTTCCGTAAGATCAAATTTGATGCACAGATAAGTACACAATTGTATCAGAGAGGCCTGTGTCTGCGCCGTAAACTTTCCATTTTCCTTTTTATGGCAGCACTCGATGGAAACCGTGTCAGAATTTCTGTCATTTGACGCATACGCCATCTCTTCCAATGGGATACACTGTACGATTGTACCGTCCAGTCCAATGACAAAATGACTGCTGGCATACGTCTTTTTTTGTTTCTTTTCATTGGCTTTCGGCAAATTGTTAAAATAATTACGGTTTGCCACCGCATCTACTCCGGGATTCGCTGTATAGTGTACGACGATGGCATGAACCTTCTTCAAAGCCAGCTGGGGTCTTGAGTAAGGGTTGGGATCTAAAAAGCGAACATCAAAGGTAATATCCGGGTACGTCTTCTCGCTCGCCGTCTGCTGCTCTGCCTTTTGCCGGCGGGTTCCAGCCACGACAAGAAGCGTGATAAAAAGAACAAGGGCTGCTATGCCAACTATCACAGCATAGCGCCCTCTTTTGCTCCATCGACGCCGTTTTCTGCGCCGGTATATTCTTTTATTCGACACTATAGTTTGGTGCCTCTTTTGTGATATGAATGTCATGTGGATGACTCTCTTTCAAAGACGCTGCCGAGATCTTAACAAATCTTCCGCTCTCTTTCAGATCTTCAATCGTCTTTGCTCCACAATATCCCATACCGGAACGGATACCACCAATCAGCTGGAATACCGTATCTTCTACGGTTCCTTTGTAAGCAACTCGTCCTTCTACCCCTTCCGGAACAAGTTTCTTCGCATCCTGCTGGAAATAACGGTCTTTACTTCCGTTTTCCATGGCAGCGATAGATCCCATACCACGATAAACTTTATATTTTCTTCCCTGGAAGAGTTCGAATGTTCCAGGACTCTCATCACATCCTGCAAAAATACTTCCCATCATGCAGACATTTGCTCCTGCAGCGATGGCTTTTGTCATATCACCGGAATACTTGATACCACCATCCGCGATAATCGGAATACCATATGGTTTTGCAGCTTCGTAACACTCCATGATCGCTGTCACCTGAGGAACCCCGATACCGGCTACAACACGTGTCGTACAGATGGATCCCGGTCCGATACCTACTTTAACAGCATCCACACCTGCTTCGATCAATGCCTTTGTAGCCTCTCCTGTCGCTACATTACCGGCAATAATTCCAAGATCCGGATATGCATCACGTACCATCTTCACAACACGAAGAACGTTTGCTGAATGACCATGCGCCGTATCAATAACAATAACATCAACTTTTGCCTTTACCAAAGCATCCACACGGTCAAGAATGTTTGCCGTCACACCAACACCTGCACCACATAGAAGTCTTCCCTGTGCATCTTTTGCGGAATTTGGATATTTAATCTGTTTTTCGATGTCTTTGATCGTAATCAATCCACTCAAATTTCCTTCGTCATCTACAATAGGAAGTTTCTCTTTACGGGCTTTGGCAAGAATCTTCTTTGCCTCATCCAAAGTAATTCCTTCTTTCGCTGTAACGAGCCCTTCGGATGTCATGCTTTCTTTGATCTTTTTCGAAAAATCTGTCTCAAACTTAAGATCACGGTTTGTAATGATACCAACTAATTTTCTTCCCTCTGTGATCGGTACACCGGAAATGCGGAATTTTGCCATTAAATTATTGGCATCTTCCAATGTATGTTCCGGAGACAAATAAAATGGATCTGTAATAACTCCATTCTCAGAACGTTTTACCTTATCGACCTCTTCTGCCTGCTGCTCAATTGTCATATTTTTGTGGATAATACCGATACCACCCTGACGTGCCATCGCGATTGCCATGCGGTGTTCCGTAACCGTATCCATTCCTGCGCTCATCATAGGAATGTTCAATTCAATCTTTTTTGTTAAATGAGTTTTCAACTCTACCTGGTTAGGAATGACTTCCGAATAAGCCGGAACCAATAAAACGTCGTCAAATGTAATGCCTTCACCAATAATCTTACCCATTTTTTCGTCTCTCCTTTTCTTGTTAATCTTTATTGTATATTGTATCTATTCTACTATTAGGAACCTAATCTTGTCAAGAGAATTTCCCTCTTTAATAGGAAATAAAATTTTTTTCATTTTTTTTAAAAAAACACTTGCATTTTAAAATTTCTTATTGTATAATATCACTTGTCGGTTGACATTGGGCTATCGCCAAACGGTAAGGCACTGGACTCTGACTCCAGCATTTCAAGGTTCGAATCCTTGTAGCCCAGTTATGAGAAAAGCTTTGAATGGCAGTAGTTGTTCAGAGCTTTTTCTTTTAGTAACGATTTAGGACTTACTTTATGTAAAAAAGAATGGAGTTTGACTTATGAGTAACAATTTAAAACAGGAAATCGAAAAGCGGCGTACCTTCGCTATCATCTCGCACCCGGATGCCGGAAAAACAACTTTGACCGAAAAGTTCTTATTATATGGAGGAGCAATCAATCTTGCCGGTTCCGTAAAAGGTCGAAAAGCTGCTAAACACGCGGTCTCTGACTGGATGGAAATCGAAAAAGAAAGAGGAATCTCCGTCACTTCCTCCGTATTGCAATTTAATTATGACGGATTCTGTATCAACATCCTGGACACTCCGGGACATCAGGACTTCTCCGAAGACACCTATCGTACTTTGATGGCTGCCGATTCTGCCGTCATGGTGATCGACGGCTCCAAAGGTGTCGAGGCACAAACGATCAAACTGTTTAAAGTCTGCGTCATGCGCGGAATCCCTATTTTTACTTTTGTCAATAAAATGGACCGCGAGGCAAAAGATCCCTTTGAACTGATCGATGAGATTGAAAATGTACTTGGGATCCGCACCTGTCCGATCAACTGGCCGATTGGCTCCGGAAAGAATTTCAAGGGCGTTTATGACCGAAATACCAAAACCATCTCTCGTTTTCTTCCTTCGGACAACGGACATAAAATTGAAGCCATTGAAGCCAAATTAGGCGACAGCGGACTGGATGACCTGATCACAAAGGAATATCATGATATTTTAGTAGATGAAATTGAGCTATTGGACGGTGCAAGCGACGAATTTGACCTGGAAAAAGTACGAGAAGGAAAACTTTCTCCTGTCTTCTTTGGTTCTGCCCTGACAAATTTTGGTGTAGAAACCTTTTTGCAGCATTTTCTGGAAATGACCACTTCTCCTCTTCCTCGTATGTCCGGAGATGAAGTCATTGATCCATTTTCGGAAGATTTTTCTGCCTTTGTCTTTAAGATTCAGGCAAATATGAATAAAGCACACCGTGATCGTATCGCATTTATGCGTATCTGCTCCGGCAAATTTACAGCCGGTATGGAAGTCACTCATGTGCAAGGCGGTAAAAAGATCCGTCTTTCCCAGCCACAACAGATGATGGCGCAGGAAAGAAAGCATGTGGAAGAAGCTTACGCCGGTGATATTATCGGTATTTTTGACCCGGGTATCTTTTCCATCGGAGATACGTTATGTAAATCCAAAAAGCCGATCCGTTTTGCCGGTATTCCGACTTTTGCACCGGAACATTTTGCCCGCGTCCGTCAGGTCGATACGATGAAACGAAAACAGTTTATGAAAGGCATCACGCAGATTGCACTGGAAGGTGCGATTCAGATCTTCCAGGAATTTAATACCGGTATGGAAGAGATCATCGTCGGCGTAGTCGGTGCCCTCCAGTTTGAGGTGCTGCAATACCGCCTGCAGAATGAATATAACGTAGAAATCCGCATGGACCAGCTTCCTTATGAGCATGTCCGCTGGATTGAAAATGAAGACATCGATATAAACAGTCTGTCGCTTACATCCGATGCTAAGCGTGTCAAGGACTTTAAAGATCGTCCTCTTTTGCTCTTTACACACCCTTGGAGTATTCAGACCGTGTTAGACCGAAACGAAGGACTGATTTTAAGTGAAGTAAGCCAAAACAACGAATAACGAAAGGAGACTTTATTTATGAAGAATATCACAAAACTACTGGGACTGCTGCTCTTATTTTCCGCTTTTGCCATGACGGTGTCTGCACCGGTGCAGGCAAAAAAAGATTTTACGGTAAGCCCTTCCAGTAAACCTTACAAAAACAAATATGTTAAAAATCCGGTATACAACAAGTATACCAAACATTATCTCACACTCCGCTCCTACCTTGACGAAATGTCGAAAAAAGGTGGTGGAACACTGACGATCAAAAAAGGTACCTATAACATCAGCAATGCTCTGTTAGTACCTTCTAACGTAAAAATCATGCTTCAAGACGGCGTTGTTATGAATAAGATTGGCAACTCCCACACAAAAAAGCTGAAAGCCGGTCATGTTATGTTTGAATGTGTACGTTCTTCCCGCATTAACAAAAAAGGGGTTGTGGGCAAGTACAACGGTGAAAAAAACATTCAGATCATCGGAGAGGGTACGGTAATCATGAATCTCAGCGGCTGTAATAAAAGTGAAGCAATCCGTGTGCCACACTGTAAAAATGTATTGATTGATAACATTACCTTTACTAATCTCCGCGACGGACATTTTATCGAAGTAACCGCTTCCAAAGACGTTACGGTTCAAAATTGCACCTTTAAAAACAATTTGAGCGGAGAACGTTGTGCGATCAACCTCGATACCCCGGATAAAGTAACCAATGGTTTTAACGGAAAATATTCCAAATTTGACAAGACGCCGGTTCTCAATGTCACAATTCAAAACTGTGAGTTCTACAACCTGCACCGCGGCATTGACACTCATCGTTTTTCGCCAAATAAATACCATACCAATGTTCAGATTCTTGGCTGTACTTTTAAAGACTCCGTTCAGAGTCCGATCATGATGTTAAACTGGAAAAATGCGGTTATCAGGGGAAATACCATCGATACCGTAAAAGGCTGGAACACAAACAATATTCAAAAAGAAAAATTTGCTATTTATATGCGTGGCGGTGTCATTGACCCAATCATCTCTGAGAACCGGATTAATAGCGTTTACATGCCTTTTTATGCCAAAGGACATAAAGAAGCTGCCGGTGATATCGCAGCCAGATATGCAGCTACTTACAATAGCATTTCCGCAGCAAGCATCGAGAGTATGAAAAATAACATCCTTGGTGACAATTGCATTCTCCGCTATTTTGCGATCAACCACAAGGGAACTCTTTACATCGCAAAGAGCGAAAAACACTATAATAAGTATTACATCGCGCCGGTACAGGCACAGTAAATAATAAATAACTTGCAAAAAAGAACGGTTCTCTTATCCAAAGGATAAAAGAACCATTCTTTTTATTCGAACACTTATGATAATACGTTTTTCATTCTATTTGTCATCCTGCAATGCGTCAAATCCGCTTTCACCCGTTCTGACTTTGACAACATCCTCAACATCGTATACAAAAATCTTACCATCGCCGATATGCCCGGTATACAATGCCTGTTTTGCTGCATCAATTACGGCTTTCACCGGTACGGCACTTACGACAACTTCCACTTTAATCTTAGGAAGGAGTGAGAATTCAACCGGTACACCACGATAGTACTCTGCTTTTCCTTTCTGGGTACCACATCCAAGTACCTGTGTTACTGTCAGACCTTTGACTCCAATCTCATTGAGCGAAGCATTCAGATCCTCAAACTTATTCTGTTTACAAATAATGGTAACTTTGGACAGTTTGACATCGGATGCCATTGTCTCTTTTGGCTCGCGAACCTGTACCGGTACAGCATCGTCCATAGGAACTTTCTTTTCTTCCGGTTCCGGTGCGGATGCTGCGATTGCTGCCAATGCGCTGTCACCAATTGTATTTACGCTATCCGAGATAACAAATCCGGAATAAGCTGATTCCAAACCGTGCTCTGTTGCATCGAGTCCTGCAATTTCCTCTTCTGCACTAACACGCAGACCAACTGTTTTCTTGATCACAAGGAATGTAATCGTAATCGTAATAGCTGTCCACAATGCGGTACAAAGCATACCGGTAAACTGAATACCGAGAAGCTTAAATCCACCGCCATAGAACAATCCGAGAAGTTTCTCTCCATTGGCTCCTGCCAAAGAATACGTTGGTGCTGTATCCGTAGCAACGAGACCAACTGCCAAAGTACCCCAGATACCATTCATCATATGTACTGCCACGGCTCCAACCGGGTCATCAATACGTAATTTGTAATCAAGAAGCCATACACCGAATACAACAAGTACACCGGAAACAGCTCCGACGATCGTTGCTCCAAAAGCATCCGTTACATCACAAGGTGCTGTAATTGCTACCAGACCGGCAAGGGATGCATTCAGACACATCGAAACATCCGGTTTACCATATTTTACCCAGGTAAAGATCATACATACTACAGTGGCTACTGCCGGTGCAATCGTTGTGGTTACAAAGATGGCTCCCAACTGTGATACAGACGTTGCTGCCGCACCGTTGAATCCGTACCAGCCAAGCCATAAGATAAATACACCGAGGGCACCAAGTGCGATATTATGTCCCGGAAATGCACCAACTTTGATGCTTCCGTCTTTTTTCTTCTTAAACTTACCAATACGAGGCCCGAGAATATACGCTCCGATCAATGCCGAGATACCACCAACCATATGAATACAGTTCGAACCGGCAAAATCATGGAATCCCATCTGTGCTAACCAGCCGCCGCCCCATGTCCAGTGAGCTTCGATTGGATAGATCACTGCGGAAATTACTGCGGAGTAGATACAGTAAGAAAGGAACTTTGTTCTCTCTGCCATTGCTCCGGAAACGATGGTCGCTGTCGTTGCACAGAATACTAAGTTAAATACGAATCCTGACCAGTCAAAGTTTGCATAATCCGTAAAAATTGCAAAATTTGGTTTTCCGATGATTCCACCGATGTCATCTCCGAGAAACAATCCAAATCCGAGTAAAATAAATACTACTGTTCCAATACAAAAATCCATTAGGTTTTTCATAATAATGTTACCTGTATTTTTTGCTCTGGTAAAACCTGCCTCAACCATTGCAAATCCGGCCTGCATCCAGAATACAAGGGCGGCTCCGATCAAAAACCAGACACCAAATACCTGGTCACTTATTACACTTAAAATTTCGTCTGTCATAAAGATTCCTCCTTGTTTAATTGGTTTCCTGCGACTTAGATCGGTATTTCTCTATTCACCCAGCCGCGCCTATCTGCCAGCAAAAAATAGGATAAAAACAAAAAAACGCCAAAGCAAATGAATTTCATTCGCTTGACGTCTTTGTCGTTTACGATTGCCATTATAGGACAATCATTTTCAAATGTCAACCCTTATTTGCAAAGATTACACAAAAGAAGTAGTTTTCTACTCCTTTTGTGTGATTGGATTCCCTAATTTCTGTAATTCCGGAAAGAGATAATACAGAAAATATCTGCCGCGTTCGGTGTTCTCCGAATTAGTAATAATCCCATAAATCGGCTTCTGAACCACTCCGCCGCCCCCCTGGAAAATACTGTTATACCGCTCACTCTTTTCCAGATACACGCCATACGCATGTTTTTGTGTATTTTTTTCATCGTCCGGAATATACAGGTATGGCTCAATCGCCTTTAATTCTTCTTCCGACAAAAATTCATTGAGATCCACAAAAAAGCCGTTGTCATGATACGTCGTAAAATCTTTTTCGTCTGCGATCATACCATCCAATAAAGAGGCATAGATCAAAGAAGAAATCTGTGACAGATCACTCGCTGTCGACGCACCGACCTTTTGTGCCAGCTGGGTATCCGTATAATACAAATGAAACGACGATAAATTTTTATCCGGATCCAGTTTCATATACTGCGTAAACTCGTCCGAAAAGGCATTGACCGGAATTTCCGTCGCCACTTCATTCACGATCGCACAGCGGAACGCAATGTCTTTTTTCGTGATAACATCTTTATAAATAAAGAATCCAACTACGCACAAAATCAACACCACGACAATAAGCGGACGCAGATAATACGTTTTAAACTGTGTGATTTTCTGACTGCGGTTCATCTTTTTCCATCTGCTTTTTCCACTTTCTGTCTCGTCACGTTTTTCGTAAATTGCAGCTTCTTCGTCAAGAGACGTTTTCTTATTCTTTACATCAATTGCCATTTTTTCTTTCCTTTCGTTCTTGTAAAGTAACTATTCAGCCTCCCATACATTAATCCTGAATAGTTACCTTGTAAAAATGATTCAGGGGACCATTGCCGGCTCCCAGATCAAGCCCGGCGGCGATCGCGCCGGTCAAATAGTCTTTTGCCTTTTGTATACTCTGTTCCATCGTATTTCCTTGTGCCAGTCCACAAGCAATCGCAGAGGACAACGTGCAGCCGGTTCCATGTGTGTTTGGATTTTCAATAAACGGAGCGCGAAACCATACCGCCGGCTTGTCCTCCTTCGGAATCAGCAGATCCTGTGCATCGGAATCGCCGTATTCTCTACCATGTCCACCTTTGATCAATACAGCGCAGTCATTCTCTTTCGCCAATTTTCTTCCTGCTGCCTCCCGCTCTGACACTTCCATATTTTCTGCACCACATAAAACCTTCATCTCTCCGAGATTTGGTGTAATCAGATCCACTAATGGAAAAAGTTTTGTCTGCAGTATCTCTTTTGCCTGTGGTTTCAGCAGATTCCTTCCACTCGTCGATACAAGGACCGGATCCAGCACAATCTTGGGCTGAATTCCCGGCATTTTACGGATTGTTTGAATTGTTTCTGCCACCGCTTCGATAATTTCTTCGTTGCAGAGCATCCCAATTTTTACCGCATCCGGGAAAATATCTTCATACACAGCGGTAAACTGCTGCTGAACCACCTCTGCTTCTACCGGATAAACAGCCCTTACACCACATGTATTTTGTACCGTAACCGCTGTGATAACACTCATGCCATAACAGCCCCATGCACCAATTGTTTTCAAATCTGCCTGAATTCCCGCACCACCGCTGCAGTCAGAACCGGCTATCGTCAATACTTTTTTCATCGTGATCAAACCCCCTTCCCCTGCAGATTCTCTATCATCCACAATAATTTCGAAAGATTTATCGGTTTATGGATCGTCGCATTAATCCCACTGAGCATATTCAAGCGGGTGTCTTCCTGCTCGATACCATCCAGCATAAGAAGGATGGGCAGTTTGCCATACACTTTTTCCTTGTGAAACCGAATCTGTCTGGCAAGTTCATAACATTTCATATCATCAAGGTCTTTATCCATAAGAACTGCCGTAATCTGCCCGGAATTGATTTTTTCCAGCAATTCCATCGCCATTTTCCCGGAAGATGCCTCATAGACAACCGCACCATTTATCTGAAAAAGCGATGCCGTCAAAGGATCTCTCTGTTCTGCATTTTCCACAAGAAGATATCCTTGTCCACACATATTAACTTCCTCGATAACTTCTTCTTTATGTTCCTGGTCCGGAAACAACGGATTGGCATTATAATACAAAACTGGAAGAGAAATTTCTACTACATTACTATCCAATACTCCTTTGCGAAATTCTACCGTTCCACCAAGGAGTTCTGTTATCTTAGCCACCAAAGAGGCCGAAAATCCGTTTCCTCCAAGAGCAATTACTTTTTCATTTACATTATAATCATACTGATCATCCAACATTCTCTCAAAATATTTTTCATTGATCACCGGTCCCTCGTCTTCCATTCGAATCCGGATCACGCAGCGGTCTGTTTCAATATTCGTTTCCTGAATATAAATCTTTACCGCACTTCCCCGAGGTGCATATTTTACAGCATTTCCCAAAAGATTGACAAGAATCTCCCTGAACCTCTCTCCATACATATAATATTCCTGATGAATTGGCAAGTCAATGACTTCCTGAATCGAAATATCGAGCCCTAGTGAAATCTTGCGTTCCTCCTCGCACACCTCCATACAAAGAGCATATAGATTAAATGCCTCGTTGCTCTTTCCAAACGGTGTCTGCAAAAGCTGATATTCTTTCATGCCATCGATCATCTCACTCATATATTCCACACAGCGTTCCAGTTGTGGAAGAAGTTCCGGATTTTCCGGTTCCAGCAAAAGTTCTTTCATCTTTCCTACCGGATTTTCGATTTCATCTGCCAGATATTTCATCAGCATCTGACGTCCTTTCACTGATGCTCTCGCCTCTGCCAAAGCATCTGTAAGCAGTTTCTGACTGGCTTCTTTCTGATACACTTCCTCTTCCCTGATCTGACTTACATCACGTACGACAAGAAGTACCGTATTGATATCAGAGCCATAAAATGAAAAGCTGCATATTTTATGTTTTCTTTGAGACTCCTTTGTTTCCACCCGGCAAAAGCGGTAACCCTTTGGCTCTCCCGAATGCAAAATGCGAAGCATCTCATCCAGTTGTAAAAAGAACTCTATCTCCTTCCTATCCTGTTCACACACATATGTGTTACACCACCATTTCAAAAAAGAAGAGTAGTAACGATTTCCTGTATACGATCCATAATCTGATTTTTCGATAAAATATGACTCAAACGCCTCGGTCGGAACATCAATTTTCAAAATAAAGCTATAATCCTTCACAATCTGCTCATCAAAGATTTCATGCAGCTGCTGACGCTCTGTTACCGGCACCGCATTATAACTTACCTTTTTGGCATAACCAATGACGCGGATCGTTTTCTCTTTTACCATGATCTTATTTAGAAACAATTCATAATTATCATAATACACTTTCCCTGTTTCTGTATTTTTTGTCAATAAACGAACGGTATCATTACAAGAAATCTGTCCTCTTATAAACTGCTTGATTTTGCTGCGATCACCTCGAAACACAATATCATTCTTAAATAAAATTTTTCGGTAATCTTCATCCAAGCTGTCTTCTATCGCAAGTTTGGTGTCATCGGAAATATAATTTTGTCCAAGGATCCGGAATTTTTTATGACGCACATTATATTCAAACAATAAATCTGCCGATGTATTTAATGTTCTCTCATACTTTTCCTTCTCCTTAATAAGTTCATATTGAAATGTCTTTCTTGTAGTAATATCCATCATAATACAAAGATATTCTTCCCCTTGTTCACGGGAATCAATATAATTTCCGATAATACGATACCATACAATTTTCCCATTTTCTTCTAATCGTATACGAAATTCATAATCCAAAGGTTCTCTTTTTTTCGCCTGTTGGACAAAATGTTCCCGCAATTTTGGCAAATCCTCCGGAAACGTGTATTTTCCGGAAGACCCCAGATATTCTTCCCGCCCTACCCCAAGCATATCGAAACTATACTGATTCGCCTCGCGAATATAAAAATTATCTTTTCCGATAACAACAAAAACAACTCCTCCCGGCATACTTTCATAAGTAACATCCCTCTCACGAATCAATGTCTCTTTTTCATCAATATCAAATACCGTACCTTGAACGTACTCCTGTCCGTCAATCCAAAAACGTTCTCCGATATCCCTTACCCAGTGATATTCATCGTCTGCATTTTTCATCCGATATTTGCAATCGTACTTCTCACTTCCCTGTAGCTCCCAAAGAGTTTCTTTCACAACTCTGGCGAGATCATTGGGATGAATGATATCCGACATTTCAATCCCTATCGCTTCTTCTTTCCGTGAAGCCGGTATTCCAAGCATTTTTGCAAACGTCTCATCTAGCGCAACAATTTCATACGTCCACGTTTTTTTACAAATTTTGGTACCAAACAACAACCCTTTTTCCAATGACTGAATATTGAAATTGTTCTTATTTTCTTTCCGCATCCGGTCCTCTATACTCTGTTTCATCGCTGCCTCCTGTTCGTTTCCTCTATAACTCAAGCCGCATCGGCGTAAAGCGCATTCCCTGTTTTTCCTGCTCCGGTGTCAATGCCCGAAACCCCATCGCCTCATATGCTCTTTTTCCCTTCGGCGACGCACTGACAGTAATTGCTTTCAGCTGCGGATTTTTCTCCATGCAATACGCCACTCCGCGCCGAATCAGTTTTTTCCCTATCCCCTGCCTCTGCCGGTTTTTTTCTACAAATAACAGGCTCACATGAAAGCCCTCGCGCATCGCGATCACGCCGACCAGTTCAGACTCTTCATATGCACCAAAGAATACCATCTCTCCACTCTGCACCCGCTCTTCAATCTGTTCTCTGCGGATAAAATGATAAAAGGACAGGATTCCCATGTCTTCATAGTCTTCTTTGTCGCATTCATCAAACACTTTCCGTATCAGTTCCAATGCTTGATTTATCTGTCTGCCGCTCATTTTACAAATTTGCATTTTTCGCTCCAAATTCCTATTTTTTTCTTGAAACCATACTACTAGTATAATATAATTATTGTTAAAGTGCAAAACTTTTTGTAACTATTCAGACCCGATGTGCAAAAAACAATGGATTGTCGTGCTTGCACGTAAAAGACATTGTTTTTCTGCACATCGGGTCCCCTCCCCCACATGAGCATTTTTAGCCTTGTCAAAGGCGGGAAAGAACACGAAGTGTTCGAAATGCGAATGCAAACGGGGAGGGAGAGACCTGAATCGTTACCTCTTTGGAAAAATGAAAGGCAGGATTTATCAAATGAAAAAACGACTGAATGACAACTGGACGTTTTGCAAGTTTCCTTTGGACACTCCGATCGAAACATTATTTCAAAATACGTCCTGGACGCCGGTAGATCTTCCCCATGACTGGATGATCTATGATACAGAAAATCTGTATGAACAGGCCATAAGTTGTTATCGAAGGATTATCAACAAAAAGCAGCTTCTTGACAAGGCGGATCCGGACACGCAAAAGATGGAACTGATCTTTGAAGGTGTCTATATGGATACAACGATTTATTTGAATCAAAAAGAAATTTTCACATGGAAACATGGTTATTCGGAATTTGTCGTTGATCTGACCGACAAATTAGAGGACGGCGACAATGAACTTCTTGTCCGCAATGAATACCATCTGCCAAACAGCCGCTGGTATCCGGGCTCAGGCATTTACCGCGATGTGTGGCTTGCCACTTCCCGCGCGGCTCATCTCGTACATAATGGAACGTATCTTTCCACAGAAAAACTTGGAAAAACCTGGGAAGTATTTATGGATACCGAATTTATCGATGAAACAGGTGCCACAGACGAAGGTCGGATCTGTCACGAGATTTTTGATGCCGACGGCACTCTTGTGACCTCTCATGAAAGCACGATACATTTTTCAGACTCCGTTCAGGTTGACAAACAGGTACTGACTGTTATTGAACCGAAATTATGGGATATTAAAGAGCCAAATCTGTATCAGATCCGCACTTCCTTATATGCCGGCGATACTCTCACGGATTCCATCACCCAGAATCTGGGATTCCGTGACATTGCGTTTGATGCGGATAAGGGATTTTTCTTAAATGGCCGTCACGTAAAGATCAATGGTACTTGTGAGCATCACGTTCTCGGTTCCCTGGGTGCCGCCATGAACAAAGCGGCTCTCCGCCGTCAGCTCCTTACGTTAAAGGAAATGGGTGTAAATTCGATCCGAAACGCGCACAATATGCCACCGGAACATATGCTGAATCTCTGCGATGAGCTGGGACTCCTGCTCTACACCGAGAGTTTTGATATGTGGGAGCGCACAAAAACCGATTATGACTACGGCAATGACTTTAAAGACTGGTGGAAAAAGGATCTGACAAGCTGGGTTCGTCAGGACCGCAACCACCCTTGTGTCTTCATCTGGGGAATCGGAAATGAGATTTATGATACCCATTTTGACCGCGGACTGGAACTGACGAAAGAACTTCATAATGCCGTCCGCGAGCTCGATTACCGCAAAAATGCCTACACCACACTGGCATCGAATTATATCGAATGGGAAGCTGCCCAGCGCACCGGCGAAGTGATCGATCTCGTCGGCTACAACTACCTCGATAAATGTTATGACGAACATCATGAAAAATATCCGGACTGGAAAATATTTGGAAGTGAGACAAGTGCTACCGTACAAAGCCGCGGCATCTATCATTTCCCTCTTTCCAATCGTCTTTTGACATTTGATGACCTGCAATGTTCGACTCTCGGAAACTGTACGACAAACTGGGGAGCAAAAAATTCCGAGCACACGATCATCGCACACCGCGACCGCGAGTTCTGCTTTGGACAGTACCTCTGGTCCGGCTTTGATTATTTGGGCGAGCCAACCCCATATTTTACCAAAAATTCGTATTTTGGACAGGTTGATACTGCCGGCTTTCCCAAAGACACATTCTACCTGTATCAGGCAGAATGGACCGATTATAAGAAAAAACCGATGGTACATCTTCTGCCTTACTGGGATTTCAACGAAGGTCAGCTGATCGATGTACGTATCTTCTCCAATGCTCCGAAAGTAGAACTCTTCTATCAGGGACAGAGTCAGGGTATCGTGGAAATTGACCATGCTCATGGCACGACACTTTCCGGTGACTGGCAGATTCCTTACAGCAAAGGCGTGATCGAAGCCGTTGCCTACGACGAAGAGGGCAATGTGATCGCAAGAGACAAACAGCAGTCCTTCGGCGATCCGGCAATCATCCGTCTTACCCCGGACAAAGAGACGCTTACGGCAAATGGCGAAGATCTGATCTTTGTCACCATTGATACCCTGGATGCAGACGGTATCCTCGTCGCGAATGGACGAAGCCGCATGAACGTATCCGTAACCGGCGCCGGCCGCCTGATCGGCCTTGACAACGGCGATAGTTCCGATTTTGACCAATACAAAGGCACCAGCCGCAAATTATTCAGTGGAAAACTGCTGGCGATCATTGCCGCAAAGACAGAATCCGGTGACATTCAGGTAACCGTTAGTTCACCATCTCTGCCGGATGCTCATCTGACACTGCAGGCTGTGCCTGCCGATACCGTTCCGGACGGCATCTCCTGCCAGATGGAAAATACGACATTTTCTCTTGCAGAAAAGACATTAGAAAGTGGTATTTTAATTCCGGATCGCACGAATGAAATTCCGGTTCGAAAGATTGAACTGACTAATCAGGGCACTTCAATTTTAGATGCCGAACATAAAGAAACCGTTGTAACGGCAAAAATTTATCCGGAGAATGCAACCTATCAGGACATTGAATTTAAGGCAGTCACACTCAACGGTGTGCAGAGTAACGCAGTAAAGATCACCGTGGACAAAGAGACAAATACTGCTTCGATTCAGGCAGTCGGCGATGGCGAATTTCGTCTGTGCTGTACCTGTTGCAACGGCTTAGACCACGTCGAAGTAATCTCCGAACTGGAATTTGAAGTAACCGGTCTCGGCGATGCCACACACGATCCTTATAAGATCGTATCCGCCATCGACTACTCCGAAAGTTCCGATGACGGCTTGATCCTGAGTTTCCAGGGTGGAGTCTATATTACCGGAAATGACCGTACTGTGGTAACCTTTGAAAATATTGATTTTGGAGATTATGGTTCCGACGAGATCCATCTTCCAATTTTTTCCTTTAGTGATGTGCTTCCGGTTGAAGTATGGCTCGGTACTCCGGGTCTTCCTTCCGAAAAAGGAAGCATCACCGAACCTGCCGCTCCGGGAACCACCTGTGCCACCGGCGAATGTCTGCTCCAGGCAACGTACGAAGCCAAGAGCTGGTACAATCACTATCAGGAAAATGTATTTACATTAAGCAAGCGACTCAAAGGGGTTCAGACGATCTCCATCGTCGTTTATCCGGAAATCAAGATGTCTCTGCAAGGCTTCTATTTCACAAAGGTAGAAAAAGCTTACGCAAAACTTCTTGCCTCCGACTGCTCCAATGTTACAGGTGATATGTTTACGATCGATGGTGACGCCATCCGCGAGATTGGAAACAATGTAACCGTAGAATATACCAATATGCATTTTTCAAAAGATGGATTCCACCAGATTACCATCTGCGGACGTTCGCATATCGAGATGAATACGATCCATGTAAGATTTGTTCCGGCAGACGGCAGCGATGCTGTCATCAACCAGATCGTTGATTTCCCTTACAGCGACGAATCGCAGGTACAGACCTTCGAATTGGAACCGGTATCCGGAGATTATAACCTGAATCTGATTTTCCTTCCGGGATGTAAATTCGATCTGGAATGGTTACAGTTTGAGTAATAGGTAATATCTTAGTATATCAGACAAAATAAAAAGCATTTCATGGTTGTTCCAGCAACTTATGAAATGCTTTTATTTTTACAAGCAATAGCACTATTTCATTTCTATAGCTTGTGTTACTCTTTCTTTGCACCATGCCATTCATAATTATCGTTCGTGGCATTCCATTTTATAATGTATGTCTGTTGTTTCGAAACCGGATTTCCCTCTCCGTCTTTGACACGATAAGACATCGTTACCTCTGCCCAATAAACAAAACGGTCCTTTTGGTCCGTAAAATATTTAATCTCTTCACATGTTCCGTATTCAAACGTTTTATCATGTGCAAAAGAACCTTTCAAATGGCTCTCTGCCATCTGTTTTACATGAAATTCTGACATTTGATATTTTCCGGTTGAACCAATGATAAACAACAAGGCACTCAGGATAATCATAGCTGCACGGATTCCTGCCAGCATATTGCGATGCTTTCTGCCAAGAAAGCGACGAATCAGATAATAACTCGACGGCAGTGCCAGGATATCTGCCACCAAAGCAATCACCGGATGCCCAATTCTTGCTTCCCCCCAAGCTACAGGAATCATCATAATCCAGTACATCCAAAATATCACTTCTGCAACTGCACATAATACCTTTGCCCAGCGCTTTCTCGGTGTCATGCCGCAATTTGGACAGACGCCCTCATTCTCTTCATAATGAATCTTACAATAATCACATTTCATAGTATGCTCCATTCCGGGAACTTTTCCCTTTTTTCTACATTATAGAAATGTTTCCTCTCCTTCGCAAGGGGGTCTGCCTGTATGGTCATTTTGACATCCCATTTAGCAGGATGGACAGAGAAAATACCCCGGCTCCCATATGAATGGATACATTTCCACCGCATTTTTCCACTCCGTTTTGTATGTTTTTCAGCCCAAATCCGTGCAGAAATTTATCTTCTTTGGACGTTTCAAAGTATTTTCGCTTACGATCTTCCGGGTAAGAATTTTCAAAAAGAATATACACACCATCCCCCGCTTCTGTAATATCTACTTTAACAAATGCCTTCTCCCGTGGCACCTCGTCGCACGCCTCAATGGCATTGTCTAACGCATTGGCAAAAATAGAACATAAATAGACACTTTTAAACTCCGACAAACGCGTCGTCTGCGCCACGATCTGAAAGTCCATTTCTTTGCTGTGCGCCTCTTTTTCCTTCTCCATCAAAATCGTGTCTACCAGCGCGTTTCCGGTAACTACAGTGCGTTCCACTGACTGCATGGAATCCGCTAATTGTTCGATATAACCTTGTATTTCTCCCGGCTGCTCTTTCTTTAAATTTTCGAAGGCTTCCATATATTTACTCATGTCATGGGTAAGTTTACGAAGCTTATCTTCGGCAAGCATTTTCGATTGATAAAATTCCAGTTGGCGCATCCGGATCTTTTCCATATCTTCATATTCTTTCTGTTGCTTTTTCATCTCATAATACTTTTCGGTTTCAAAAAATTTTACGAGAATGGCAGCGTATAAAAGCAGGCTGAGAAAGAAACAGCATCCTACTTTATATACATCCATGTATATAAACGTATACTGGAAATACAGCCCCGCCGCCAGTACAACGAGGGAAAGCACTGCCATACTCATTTTTTCGAAAACCGCCCTCACAGACTGTCCTTTGCGCTCCGGGCGCATATGCGGCAGGATCCACAGCAAAAATGTATAGAGAGCCGTCGTCGTATATAATAATTCAAAATGAATCCCAAGTATACTATTTTCATGGATATTTTCCCAGATCACCATATACGGTTCTGCCAAAAAGGCTTCCCTGAAAATGTAATACCATAGAAATTCAATAAAAGCACAGATTGCCATCGCTGCCAAACCAAAGAAAACATCTCGCTTTTTCCGCAGCGGAAGTGCGGTACTTAGCCCCGCAATGATTATTGTTAAAAAGAAAAACATAAGTATTTTATCCCTTCTGCCTATCTGACATCTTTTTCTGAAAGTCTGGTTAATTTCCTCCGATAATACTCCATATACGTTTCTACAAATTCATCATATCGGTATTTGCTGATTGGAACGCCGCCTTCTCTCCCCTTGACAAAGACAAGATGCGGACTGCTCTGATACGACGTGATCCACATGAGGTTTACCAGAAAACTTTTGTGCGTCTGAACCAAAAGATCTTTGACATCCTGCTTTTTCACTTCCTTCAGCGACCCGGTTCCCCGGAGTTTCCTTCCGTCTGCCAGGTGATAGATCAGTTTATGGCGGTACACTTCTACATATAACAACTGACTCATTGCAATCATTGTAACTTCTCCATTAAAAGAAACCGTCAGATCATAACTGCTCTCCCGAATTCTACGAAATGCCTTTTCCAATTCACGGCCTACCGTTTCTTCGGAAAACGGCTTTACAATATAGCCGGATGCCTCGACACGATAGCCATCCAAGGCATACTGCCGGTGTGACGTAGAAAAAATAATCACAACTTCCTCATCGGTCTTTCGAATATTTTCTGCCAGATGCACTCCGTCAATCCCCGTCATCTCTACATCTAAGATCAATATGTCGTACTGTTTCTCATAAGCAAGCCACAACGCTTCTCCGTTATAATAACAATCCACACAGATCTCGCAATTATTTTTTTCTGCGTATTGATTTATTTTTTGCTGCATCTCTTCACAATACTTTTTTTCATCATCACATATGGCGATACGAAACATCTTTTAACTCCTTATATAAGGAAAGCGGGGAAACATTCAACGTCTCCTCGCTTTCTTTGTTTATTCTCCGATTTTCTCCCAGACAACGCCTTCTCTTGTATCTTTTATTAAGATTCCTTTTGCTTTCAGTTCATCACGGATGGCATCGGCTTTGGCAAAATCTTTTGCTTTTTTCGCTGCCGCACGCTCTGCGATCTTTCCTTCCACAAAAGCACTCAATTCTTCATCGACTTCTTCTCCGGCATCTTCCCACGGTTTGGTAAGTTCCAGAGATAATACCGTATCCAGATCCGCAAGGATCGCTCTCTTTGTCGCACCGGAAAAATCTTCTTTCAGCAAATCGTACACGATCGTAAGTCCCATCGACGTATTCATATCGTTTCCGACTGCCTCACCAAACTTTTCATGGTAAGCAGCCACCTGATCCGCATTTACTTCTCCTTCTTCCGGAATCGCTTTGATACGCTTTAACAATTTCTCATAAGCGGTCGCCACATTGTCCAATGCCTCATACGAAAACTCAAGTGGTTTCCGGTAATGTGACTGCAGGCAGAACATACGGTAAACCATCGGGTTATACCCTTTTTCCTCCAAAAGAGAGACTGTCAGAAACTCTCCTTTGGATTTACTCATCTTTCCGCCATTGGTCTTTAAATGGTTGACATGGAACCAGTAATTACACCATTTATGTCCCAGATACGATTCACTCTGCGCGATCTCATTCGTATGATGTGGGAAAATATTATCCACGCCGCCGCAGTGAATGTCCATGTATTCTCCAAGATGTTTGATACTGATACTGGAACACTCGATATGCCAGCCTGGATATCCGACGCCCCATGGGCTTTCCCATTTCAATTCCTGATTGTCAAATTTTGACTTTGTAAACCAGAGTACAAAATCTGTTTTATTGCGTTTATTCTCATCTTCTTCTACATCATCGCGAACTCCGACCTGCAGATCTTCTTCGTTCTGGGAAGACAATACATAATAATTCTCTAACTTTGAAGTATCAAAATATACATTTTCCCCCGCAACATAGGCGTACCCTTTTTCCAAAAGCACCTCGATCATATGAATGAATTCATTGATACAATTGGTCGCCGGTTCTACCACATCCGGGCGTTTGATTTCCAATTTCTTGCAATCCTCAAAAAACGCATCGGTATAGAATTTGGCGATGTCCATTACGGATTTGTGCTCTCGCTTGGCGCCGGCAAGCATCTTGTCTTCTCCGGTATCTCCGTCACTTGACAGATGTCCGACATCGGTAATATTCATGACACGCTTTACATCATATCCGGCAAAACGAAGATATTTTTCAAGCACATCTTCCATGATATAGCTGCGGAGATTTCCGATATGGGCAAAATGATACACCGTCGGTCCACAGGTATACATAGCCACTTTTCCCGGCTCATTGGGAACAAACTCTTCCACTTTCTTAGAAAGGGTATTGTACAAATAAGTCTTCACGCTTTTACACTCCTTTAAAATGTGAATTTCTCTTCAAAATAAGCTTTCAGATCTGTGATCTTAATACGCTCCTGCTCCATCGTATCACGATCACGAACCGTAACCATACCGTCTTCTTCGGAATCAAAATCGTAGGTAATACAGAATGGAGTACCGATCTCATCCTGACGGCGGTATCTCTTACCGATGTTTCCACGGTCATCGTATTCACAATTATAATATTTGCTCAATTCTTCAAATACTTTTTCTGCCCCTTCGTTGAGTTTCTTGGAAAGTGGCAGCACACCAATCTTAACCGGTGCCAAAGCCGGATGGAAATGCATTACGGTACGTGTATCTCCACCTTCTAACTCTTCTTCGTCATAAGCGCTGCAAAGGAATGCCAATGTCACACGGTCAGCACCCAAAGATGGCTCAATAACATATGGAATGTATTTTTCTTTTTTCTCATCATCAAAATAACTCATATCCTCGCCGGATACATTCTGATGCTGTGTCAAATCGTAATTTGTACGGTCTGCGATACCCCAAAGCTCGCCCCAGCCAAATGGGAACAGGAACTCGATATCACTTGTCGCCTTACTGTAGAAAGAAAGTTCCTCTTTGTCATGGTCGCGCACACGCATCTCATCTTCTTTGATGCCAAGATCCTGCAGCCATTTGATACAAAATTCTTTCCAGTAAGAGAACCACTCAAGGTCAGTATCCGGTACACAGAAGAACTCCAGCTCCATCTGCTCAAATTCACGGGTACGGAACGTAAAGTTACCCGGTGTGATCTCATTTCGGAAAGATTTACCGATCTGCCCGATACCAAACGGTACTTTTTTACGGGATGTTCTCTGTACATTTTTAAAGTTTACAAAAATTCCCTGTGCTGTCTCCGGACGAAGATATACGGTATTTTTTGCATCTTCGGTTACACCCTGGAATGTCTTAAACATCAGATTAAACTGACGGATCTCGGTAAAATTGTGTTTTCCACAAGTCGGACATGGTACGGAATGCTCTTTGATAAAGCCTTCCATCTTTTCCTTGTCCCATCCGTCTACGGAACCATCCAATTCTACATTGTTTTCTTCTGCAAATGCTTCGATCAGCTGATCGGCACGAAATCTCTCATGACATTCTTTACAATCCATCAGAGGATCGGAAAAGCCGCCCAAGTGTCCGGATGCTACCCATGTCTGTGGGTTCATCAAAATCGCACAGTCCACACCAACATTGTATTTATTCTCCTGAATAAACTTCTGCCACCAGGCTTTCTTAACATTGTTTTTCAGCTCGACACCAAGATTTCCGTAGTCCCATGTATTTGCCAGTCCACCATAAATCTCCGAACCCGGATAAATAAATCCGCGTCCTTTTGCCAAAGCTACGATTTTTTCCATTGTCTTTTCCATTCTTATCCTCCAATCAGGTGCCGGATGCACCTTTTATAAATTATTCTTACACCATTTTACTATTGTTTGGGAATAATTTCAACTAAAACTTTATGGCTTTCCCTCAATCATATCCGATATAGAAAGCATTTCCTCTTCCTGAAAACTGGACAATAAAATGGAATCCAGCCGGTAGTGCCGGTCAAGCGGCTCCATCTGGCAGGCTTCCAGTACCGTATTGGTCATATTTACAAAATAGGTTACGGCTTCCTCTTTCTGATACCCGGCCTCTTCTTCGTCTATTTTCATAGTATATTTTTTCTGTGCCAGATAATGCAGCAGGGGAAGCAGATCTTCCCGCTCAATAATATGACAGCGCTGTTTCTGATGGCGCAGTTTCACCTTCAATTTCGTTTGTTCTTCCTGCGGACTCCGGTAAAACTGCTGAATGAGATTGATTTCCCGTTCCTTCTGCCGGGCGATATGAAGAAGGTCTGAAAGATATTTATCCGAGATCAAACGGATTCCCATATGTTCCACACGATCTTTCTGGTACCTTCCCTTTCTCTCTGCTTCACTTGGCATCGCCGCCGCAAAAATTTCTGTCAGAATGTCGGATTGGTACACTCCCTTTCCATATGCCTTTCTTACCAGTTGCCGAAAATTTTCAGCCTCTTCCCGGGAAATAAGAGACTTAGCATGCCGGCTTTCATTATGAAGGTAATGTAAAAGCACCTCTTCCTCTCTGCGCTGTTCCGGTGCAATATGATTGTTTTTACACCATAGTGTAAATGACTGCGACTGCAGTAAAAATTCCAAATCCTCGGAGGCCTCTTCTCTCATCAAAGCCTTTAGTTCCGCCTGAATATGCAGATAATGCTCCAGAACATTTTTACTGTACCCCTTAAAATAAGCCGCTCTTTTTCCCATCTCATATAAAAATTCTTTTGGTTCCAAATGATGAATCGCATCGTAGAAGCCCCACAATTTTTGCGTGCATTTTTCATCCAACAAACTGATAGCCTCCGGAAGATGTTTTTCATAAAATACAATCATTTCCTGGCACATCTGCCAGTCAAGCTGGTGTTCAATAGCATAAAGATAAACAAATTCCCGATGATCATTTACTTGGATTCCAGGAAGAAGCAATCCTTTCCGAAGATATTCCTGTGTTTTTTCTACACTGAGTTTTAAAGAGATAGCAATATGAAAAACCATTTCGCGATTCGGGCTGGAAATTCCATCCAGTCCAAACCACCGCCGCATCGTATGTAAATCTGCCGGTTTTTCTCCCTTTGCCGCCTTGCAAAATGCCTGATACGCCTGCTTTCTGATCTCTTTTCCGCATTCTTCCGTGGCTGATATTTCCTCACACGATTCCAGCCATTCATGAATTAAGAACCGGTCAAAACCCTGGTTGCTTTTTCTCTGATATTTCACGCTGTCTCCTCATTTCTATCCTTTATTGCAAATAACCGTCTAACGAAGCATCGTATTTTTGTGACCGCTTCGTCGTCTTAGGCCGTGCAGTCACTACCGGTGCTTTCGTCGGTGCCGCCGTCTGAACCGCCCTTTTCCCGCCACGGCTCACAGTAAGAATAATCACACTCTCCTTCTTTACCTGTGTTCCTGCCGCAATGCTCTGCTGCACAACCGTCCCCTTCTTTTTCTTGTTATATGCCTTTTCTATTTTTACCCGAACTCCCAATTTCTGTAATTTTTTCTTTGCCTTACCGGCGGTCTTTCCTATTACTTTTGGAATTTCCACAAACGCCATTTCCTCAGGAGTCGGCGCAGGTGTCGAAACAGCATTTGCCGTCGGTACCGCCGTTTCCACTGTCTTCTCTGCCACATTCACCGGAATTGACTTTTCCTCATCGGCTGATGAATTGTGGTTTTGATAAAGCAAAATTCCACCGGCTGTCATTACCACAAGGATTAATCCCGCGATCATCCATTTTCTTTTTTTGTGTTTTGCCTCGGTTTGTCCCATGTTTTCACCAAATTCACGCTGTATCGCTGTTTTCGAAAAAAGTCCGACAACACCTGACCGGGTTAATGTATCGCGAAATGATTTCGGCAGCTGCACTTCGTCATAAGAAGAGATTCGTTTGTTATCCGGATACAGTTCATTGTAAAACTCTTCCATATCCTGCCAGCGGTCTTTTGCCAGAACTGCCATTCCCTTGTCAATTGCACACTTTGCCTGCATCGGAAGTTTCACATCCTCCCACTGCCGCAAGGGCACCAAATGGTCCGCATAGACACGCTCTACGGACTCATCGGGGATTTTCCCCGTAAGCATAAAATACATCGTTCCACAAAGACTGTACAAATCGGTCCACGGTCCCTGCTCTCCTTTTGCGCGGTACTGTTCTTCGGGCGAAAAGCCTCGCTTGATAGAAACCGTTATCGTATTTTCCGGCAGTTCCACATTTCGTGCCGCCCCAAAATCAATCAATTTCAACTGTCCATTTTCATCAAACATCAAATTATCAATGCTGATATCGCGGTGGATCAATCCCGTTTTGTGAATATCACACAAGGAATGAATCACCGGTTCCATCAACGCAAGCACCTGCTCGCCTGACATTTTTCCATTTTTCCGGATATAATTACGCACCCTTGTGCCTTCGACATATTCCATCACAATGTACGCCGTACGGTTTTCCTGAAAGAAATCGCGCACCGAGACGATACTCGGCAGTTTCATAAAACGAGACAGACTTCTCGCCTCTTTCAAAAAATCTTCTTTTCCCTTTTCAAACTCCAATTCACTTTTTCCTTCGTAAATCTGAAGCGTCCCTGTCTGCGGCCCCTCTTTTTCTCTTGTGGCAATCCCACTCGGAAAATATTCTTTTACTGCGACCGGAACCATCAGCACGATATCCCACGCCACATAAGTAATCCCAAATCCCCCTTCTCCCAGCACTTTTCCAAGAAAATAACGTTCATTCAGGCAGGTGCCAAGAGGAAGCGCCATATTTGGTTGTTTGTAAGAAGAGGCATCAAACTCGCATTTCGCACAATGCCCCTCTTCATCCAATAAATGCATACACCGTATGCAGCGTTCTTTTCCCGCGACTAGCATACTCTTCATCCCTTCTCATACTGTTTTGATTTTCTTTCAAATGACCACTATACACTATGGTATCGGCTTTTAGGGAATTTGTCAATACTACTATAACTGTATCTTCTTTTCTTGACTATATGTAATATCCACTTTTTTTCCCATTTTTCTCTGATATATGCGAATTTTAAACCAGCATGTAATTCCTGTTTTGCTATAAGAAAGTTTGATGGTCCTTTTTCCTTTTTTCATTTTCTTCACTGATAATTTTATCTTCACATACTTTTTTCCTTTTTTCCGCATATAAAGGTCAATATAGCTTCCTTTTTTCGCTTTTATTTGAGCGCAAACATAATGGCTTTTCCCCTGTTTTTTCTTTTCTAACGTCAATTTCGGCTTCTGAGAATTTTGTTTTTTTAAATGGTTCTTTTTAATGCGCGAAGATTGTGACACCACAGGCCTGACTGCCAAATCCGGGGGCATCGTTGATGATGGCATAATTGTCGGATCTAAGGTTGCAGCACCAGTTGGCATAATTGTCGGATCTGAGGTTGCAGCACCAGTTGGCATAATTGTCGGATCTGAGGTCTCAATGACTGACGGTTTTTCCGTCTGCCTCGGCAGTACAGACGCCGTTGGTGTTGCTATTGGATTCGGCGTCTCCTCCTCTTCTTTTTCTGTTGCTTTTTCCCATACATTTAAAGTCAGATCCAAATGTAATACCGGACGCACCCCCAATATCTCTACCACTCTTTTTCCGTCCTTGCATACCGTTGCATTTTCACTTACAACCACTGCATTATCCGTATATTCTCCCATCGTTCGAAGCCACCATTCTCCTGTATCCTGAGCATTATTAACTGCTTTACGGACAACACTTTTTTTAAACCAATGATCAAATCCATACGATTTTTCCTCCGCTTCCTGAAGCGACAAAAGATAAATTTTGTCATTCGTTACCTTATCTACCCATGGCTTTGGCGTAGTCCCCGGCTCTATCGTTTTCCGCGGAACAGCCGTACAATATGGATTTGCCTCATCAATCACCTCGGTTTCTATAATTGCTTTTTGTTCTTCCTGTGTAAATGTTTCTTCTAAAAATACATTATTTAACCAATCACGAAGAAAACTATCTTCCCACCGCACATCTCGAAATTGCTCATAAGCATATTCTAATTGCCCTATCAATCCTTCTGTAATTATAAAAGCCGTATTTCCTTCCACATCCAGAACCTGCCATTTGATTTTTTTACCATTACTATCTTTTCCAAAATAAAGACTGTCTCGATCCACTTCCGTCACTACTTCATCTTCAGCCTCTTCTGCTATTTTCCATAAATTTGAGGATAATTTAATACGGATTACCGGTCGGATACCACTATAGGAACTTACCACATTCTCTTCCATGCCTCCTGCATAGTCTGCAATGTTCAGTGAATTTATACCAGCTTTTCCCGTTGTCCGATAGAACCATGACGGATATCTGTCTGCTCCTTTTTCCTGTGCATATGCAGAAGCTTCCCTGCAATAAAATTTGTTATACCCCATTTCCTCTTTTCCCAAATCCTGATTGATTTCATTTACCGAATCAATATACACCTTGTCCGTTACGTTTTTTCCTTCTAATGCCACCTTACTTTCACAAATTGCATTTTGCTCCTCTTCTGAAAATGCATTGACAAAAAATTCTTCATTTAACCATTTGCGTAAGGAGCAAGTCTCCCATGTAACATATTTTACTGTCTCATTATAAGGTTTCCAATCCAAAATGCAGTCCGAAACAAGAACTGCTTCATCCCCTTCTACGTTTACCACATTCCATTTAATCAGCTCTTTTTCATCCGATTCACCCGCAATCCCATCGCCATCCGTATCACCTTGCCAATATTTGCCAAAATATACATTGTCAAGCGTAATTCTATTTCCTTTTACAAATGGTTTTTCTACAGAATTTACCTGTCCTTTCTCCTTACCATATAAAACAATATTTTTTTCAATAACAGGAGCACCAAGTACTTGCTGCTCCTCCGCTCCTTTTATAACAGTGGTCGATGGCATTGACACAACAATCAATGCAAATATCAGACTCCAAATAAGTTTATTGTTCATATTGACAACCTCTTTCGTTTTGTTTTCTATTTCTTATTTTACTTGTTTTTAAAAGAGTCGTCAAATTAAAATCCTAGTAAATTTGAAGCATTTTATTCCGTCTGGTCTGCCCATTCCTGGCTCGATACCACGATCGAAGTATCTCCACTAATGATAAGCACAGGAATCTTCCTATCTATATAAGATCCTTTGATTCTTTTAATGTCAACGTTTAACTCGCACTTTTCTTATTTTTCCCAATAATTTTATATTTTTTTTACATTATTCTTGTCCTGCTTCTCTTTCTATGATAAAATAAGTAAAACATTTTAAACCAGAAAGGAGTTTTTTTATGACAGGGATTATTATCGCCGCGATTCTCATCTTTCTTATCGTAATGTTTATCCTTTGTTACAACAAACTTACAAAGGAGCGGATTACTGTAGATGAGGCATTTTCGACCATGGATGTTTACCTGAAAAAACGTTTTGACCTGATTCCTAATCTTGTGGCAACGGTAAAGGGTTATGCCAAACACGAGGCTGAAACATTGTCCTCGATCATTGGCAAACGAAGCCATGATTATGCAGGAATGACACAGGAAGAAAAGATCAGCACCGGTGCTTCGATTTCACAGATGATGCCAAAGATCCTGGCTCTTGCTGAAGCCTATCCGGATCTGAAAGCCAATGCAAATTTTCAGAATCTGAGCATGCAGCTTGAACGCATGGAAGAAGATATCGCAAATTCACGTAAATATTATAATGGTGCCGTAAAACGTTATAATACTTCCGTACAGACGATTCCATGCAACATTATTGCCGGAATTTTCCATTTTGAGTTAAAGCCAATGTATGAAATTGACAGTACGGAACAACGAGAAAATGTAAAGGTGAATTTTGAATGAAATACTTAAAACATATCCTTCTGTGTTGTAGCTTTTTTATCCTGCTCCTCTGCCTGATTCCGGCGCAGGCGCAGGCTTCTAAGTATACGTATAACATAGAAAAATACGACGTTTCCATCCGGGTTACCCCACAAAACACATACGAAATTACGGAAAAACTTACGGTGAATTTTAAAACCGAACACCATGGTATTTACCGCAGGATTCCTCTTGAAAATGAAGTAGGACGGGACGATGGAAGCCGTTCTACCATACACGCCCGTGTCTCTGGCATTGACTGTGGAGAAGACGACTATTCCACAAGCCGGGAAGGCGATTATCTCGTCATCCGGATCGGCGATGAAGGCACTACACTGACCGGCAGATATGACTACACTGTTTCTTATCAGTATCATATGGGAAACGATGTTTTGCCGGATATGGATGAATTTTATTTTAATATCATCGGTCCCGGCTGGCAGGATACGACGATCAGCAATGTTACATTTACGATTCAGATGCCGGGTGCCTTTGATGAGGAAAATCTTGGAATGACTTCCGGAGTTTACGGATCGGGAAATTATGAAGATCTGTATTATTATATTGAGGACAATACCATTTACGGGGAACTGGATCCCTCGGTCACATTGCAGCCAAATGAATGTGTCACCGTCCGTCTGGAACTTCCGGAAGGCTATTTTGTGAAAACAGACACCACTCCGTGGCTTGCCTGGATCGCGATTGCCCTCGGTATAATTTCTGTCTTCATTGCTTTCTTTATGTGGTGGTTTATCGGACGAGATGATCCGGTTGTTGAAACGATCGAGTATCACGCACCGGATGGAATGAATTGCCTGGAACTGGCATTTGCTTACAAGGGACACGCCACGAATCAGGATGTAATTCCGCTTCTTATCGAACTGGCAAGACAGGGATATCTCTCCATTTCCTGCGAAAACAAGAAAGGAACAGATTTCTCGATCACATTGATACGTTCTTCCTATGAGGGAACCAAAGAAAATGAACGCCTTTTCTTTGATGGCTTGAAAAAAATAGCGGCCGGTCCGGTCATCCACAAATCAGACTTGAAAGACCGGTTTTACAAAACTCCGGAGGCGATTCTGAAAACGATCAATACACCGGAAAATAAGACCAAACTTTTCCATTCTAATTCCTTAAATAAAGGATGGATTCTCTGGGTTTTGGCTGTTGTCGTATTTGGATTTGCTTATTTCCTGCCGGGATATCAATATTCTTACGACTGGCTGGAAGTGGGATTCGGTCTGATGAGCATCGGCGTCTTTGGTGTCAGCATTTATATGCTGTGTGCCGACACAAGGCAAAAGCTCAGCCTTTTAATAGGGGCATTTCTCCTATTGCTTTCCATCGGATTATCCTATTTGTTTGTCTGGATTCCGGTTACCTATGCTGACCGTTTCTATCAGCTTGCTTGTATTGTTTCGTATATTATTTGTGCCATTCTCGTATTTTTCAGTGCGTTCCTTACAAAACGAACGCCATATGGCACAGAAATCCTCGGACGGATCCGAGGATTTAAGAGATTTTTGGAAACTGCTGAAAAGGAACGTCTGCAAATGTTAGTTGAAGAAAATCCGGATTATTTTTACGAGATTCTTCCTTACACATACGTGTTAAACGTTTCCGACAAATGGGTTAAGAATTTCAAATCCATCGCTTGTGAACCACCTTCGTGGTACACAAACGATAATGATTCTTACTTTGACATCATTGCTTTCCAGCATATTATGAATTCAACAATTGCTTCTGCTTCGAATTCCATGACTTCCTCACCGGAAAGCGCAAGTTCGAGCGGCGGCGGTTTCTCCGGCGGCGGCTCTGGCGGCGGTGGCGGTGGAGCCTGGTAAAGCATTTATTAAGACATTATTCTTCGTCTCTGGCGATCTCACGGGCAACCATGATCGCCAGGGCGGTAATCATTGCCAGATATTTTTTCTCATATACAATAACTACCGAATTATCAAAGATCAAATTGTCTAAGCGAAGTTCCAGATCATCCATCACAGCACCAATCGGTTTATCGTTTAAGGAAACGAGATAATTATATCCGATGCTTCCCGCATACTCTTCCAATTTCAATGTTCCTTCTGCAATGTCCATCTGAAAACGATCTTTTGCCAGTGTAAACTGCTTTTCCAATATTCCGATCATTTCCCCATTTTGATAAAAACGATAAGTCGGTATTGCATTCAATACCTCTTTTGTGACTTTAAATACTTCATTTCCCACCTGGTCAAAAATGCGGAAAGTACGAAGCGGCATTGTTCCTTCGACGTGATAGATCACATTTCCCTTGCTATCCTGCAGATCAAACTGCTGACCGGTCAATTTGAAATCTTCCGTAAAGGTATATACTTCGGAAGGATTGGATCCCTGTATCGGAAGCACTTCGCCGGTTTTTCGGTAATTCTTGATATTTTCAAACAACTGTTTCTGCAGCAGCATAATGTCTGAACTGATACACAATTTTTCTGCAATATCACTTCCACTATAGGGATTATATGGTTTGATTGGCTGCGTCAATGGCTGCTTGATCGCCCACTCTAAAAAGGTATAACCAAGGTAACCAAGATTTCCTTTGTCATTCAGCCAGAAATACAGGTACTGCCCCGAATCATCCGGTCCAAAGATCAATGCCTTCTGGCGCATCGTTTTCATTTTAGCGAGATACGGACTTCCAAGCGGCGTATCCAGATTCTTGTATGCGTCATAGATTTTCTCAATTGTCGTCGGCTGATTAAAGGCGATCATCTTAATCGTATCATTTGATTTTTCATACGAATGCGGCGAAGACATATACCAGACAGCGCCTCCCACGATCAATACGATGGTTCCAACCGTAATGAGCACAAGACTTTCATTCCCTTTTACAATAATTGCCAGTCCACCAACGATACCACAAACTCCGATCAATTTGAAAAGCCAGAATCTCACTTTCAAGGCTGCATTCAGCTCACGGTATTCCTGCCAGCCACTCTTGGCATTCTTCCCTGCATTTTTGGCATTGGTGCGAATGCTTCTTCCCGATGGAATAAAATAGCCAATTGCCAGACAGATCAAAGCCAGCACGACTCCGACTACGACAAATGCCGCACTGTCTGCTTCCACATAATTATCGATAAACTGAATCATCGCATCGGCTCCGCCATAGACATAATACCGGTCTTCCATATAAGAAAGCATCGGATGGATATCTGCTTTTCCATCGCCTACCGTCATGACGGCACTCAACGTATCACCTTCCTGCAGTCCATAATAGACATAGCGGGTATTTCCTTCATAATTGCCTTCTCCATTTGGATAATATGTTGTCAATTCCGGCAATCCATAAACACTGTCATTGCTTACTTCAACGCCATTTCCAAGATCTGTCGTCAGGTCCTCTGCTTTTACCTGATAGGAAAGGTCCTCGTTTTCCATCCAGTTAGAGTCCCGGTCAACTTTGTCCCCGAGTCCATCTTCTTCCGGATATCGCTCTCCCTTTGCATAAAGATAATAGAAAGAACCTTCGATGCCTCCCTGCGTATCCTGCACCAGCGTTCCCACCGGCGATATGTCTGTCACGATCATTTCCTGCGCCGGGCTCTGGCTCATATAAGAATCCAGATCCTGCCTGGAAATCACGGGATAATTCCGCATCTCTTCCGCTTTCTTTTTTGTCGATCCACTATCTGCTATCATGCCAGCTACGCCTGCCACAACAAAAAAGATAGCTAGTCCGATCCATATTTTTTTCATTTCTGATACCTCCGTTTTGTTTCTATGTAACTATTCAGGACGCCCCTCCTCCACATTGGATCCTGAATAGTTACGTTTCTATAAAAATTGTAGCGAAATCGCCTGCAAACCGCAAGCATTTCGCCACAATTGTAGAGATATCAGCGAGATTGTTATATTCCGGGATCCACGCCCCGCCTTGCCACAGGGGAGCTCACCTCTAAAACAATCTGTTTTCTCCATTTCCGAGGTGCCACCGGTTTACCCGCGTCCCAGAATCGCATCCATATCCTGCTCCGGTGCCGTAATCGGCTGAAGATTGTAGGCGTCCACCAGATATTTCACCACATTTTCGGACATAAATGCCGGCAAGGTCGGACCAAGATACATATTTTTCAGACCCAATGACAAAAGCGTGAGAAGGATACACACCGCCTTCTGCTCATACCACGAAAGCACGAGGGTGAGCGGCAGTTCATTGACCGCGCAGCCAAACGCATCTGCCAGTGCAAGAGCAACCTTGATCGCACTGTACGCATCGTTACACTGCCCCATATCCAAAATACGCGGGATTCCGTTGATCTCGCCAAGGTCAAGATCATTAAAGCGGTATTTTCCACAAGCAAGTGTCAAAACAAGCGAATCCATCGGCGTTTGTTTGACAAAATCGGTATAATAATTTCTTCCCGGATGCGCTCCATCGCAGCCACCCACCAGAAAAATATGCTTGATGTCTCCCTTTTTGATGGATTCAATGATTTTCTCCGCATGCGACAACACGGCGCCATGTGCAAATCCGGTCGTCAAAGTATGACCGCCATTGATTCCACTCATGCTGCGGTCATGCTCATAGCCGCCCAATTCCAATGATTTCTGAATCAACGGCGAAAAATCTTTCTTTCCATCCTTGTCTCCTGTAATGTGCATCAATCCCTCATATCCCACAACCGATGTTGTATAAACACGGTCGCGGTAACTTGGGCGCTGCGGCATCAGGCAGTTCGTCGTAAATAAAACCGGAGCCGGAATGTTCTCAAATTCCTTCTGCTGGCTCTGCCACGCCGTTCCAAAATTTCCTGCCAAATGTTCATATTTGTGAAGTTCCGGATATCCATGTGCCGGAAGCATTTCACTGTGTGTATAAATATTGATTCCTTTGTCTTTTGTCTGTTCCAATAATTGGAAGAGGTCTTTCAGATCATGACCGGAAACTACGATAAATGGTCCTTTTTTAATATCGGTCTGCACTTTCACCGGTGTCGGAGTTCCAAACGATGACGTATTAGCATGGTCAAGCAGCTCCATGCATTGAAAATTGATCCGACCAAATTCCATGATAAGTTCAATCCACTCTTCTACCGAATGTTCCCTGTTAATCTCGCACAACCCTTTGTAGAACCAATTCGTCACTGCATTATTTTCAAATCCAAGATTCATGGCATGATGCGCATACGCCGCCATGCCTTTGAGGCCAAACAAAAGTGTCGAGCGGAGCGAGACGATATCATTTGCTCCCTCCCACAAAGATACAACAGCAATCTCATCTTTTCCAATTTTTTCCTTCTCTTTTTGAACGCGGCCGGTAAATTCTTTAATCGCCTCATTATCAAAATTTACATTTGTCAATGTCGTAAACAATCCGTCCATCAAAAGGCGGTCTGCTTCTTTCGTATGCTGTCCGTTTTTTTCGGCCGTTTCCGCCAGCTGAATAAGTTCATACACCAGCTCATCCTGCAGTTTCGCCGTCTCCGGCTGTTTGCCACAGACTCCGGTATTGACACAACATTTATTTCCGGCGGTCTGCTGGCATTGAAAACAAAACATATTTGACATAATTTACCTCCAATTTTTCTTTTAATGGAAGTATTGTCATTTTCCGTGAATTCTATTCCAGCAATTCAAACTGCATCGTATATAACGTTTCATTGAGCTCCATAACACTCGCCCCCTGCTCCAGTCCGTACAAAATAATGCAGTCACGCTGGTTTCTCGGATACAAAACCGGCACCTGCGCTGCCCGGAGAAAATACTGCGTTTCCTTGATATCCATCTTCATCGCCACACAAATAGCCAGCAATTTACTGCGTGACGGATTTTTGCGTTCTCCATTTAAAATGTGATACACATAAGAGCGGTCCAATCCACTGTCTTTCACGATCTGCGACCGTTTCAACTGTTTTTCCCGTATGATGTTTTCCAAATATTCCGCGATATCAACCTGCATAAATTCATCTTGGTTTTCAAACACATAATTTTCCAAATTATTTGCCTTTTTCAATCCTTCCAGCAGTTCCTCTGTCTGCTTCTGAAATTTTGATCTTCCCACAAAATCACATCCTGTTAGTAATTGACACCTTTTTTATTAATCATTATAATATAATTAATTAAATTCCGCAATGGAGGAAAAAGGAGAAATACAATGGGAACTACAGAGAAAAAACTCGCCAAACTAAACACTTCCACCGAATACAATACATGGCTTGTCAAACGTGACAGCCTTATTTTTGTAAAAAAAGAACTCCCTCTTTCTCAATACGATACGATGAAAACATTTTACTCTCTGCAGGAAAAAACACCTTCTCCTTTTATTGTCAAAATTTACAATGTTTTTGCCACGGAAACACTTTGTATCATTGAAGAAGAATGGCTTTCCGGAACTACCATTGCAGAATATCTGGACAAAAATCTCCCATTTTCTTCCGATGAAACACGACAATATGGCATTGAAATCTGCCAAGCCCTTCGCTGGATTCACAAAAACCGCATGGTCTACCGCGATCTCAAGCCTTCAAATGTAATCATTACAAATTCGGGACATGCCGTTTTGATCGATCCCGGCACAATCCGTATGTATAAAGCCATACAAAGCAAGGATACCGTTATAATCGGTACTCCGGGCTACGCTGCCCCGGAACAATTTGGATTTCACCAAACCGATCAGCGCGCTGATATTTACGCATTGGGCGTTTTATTAAACAATATGCTTACCTGCGCCATGCCAAATGAACAGCTGACTACACATAAGAAATTCCAAAAGATCATCCGACGCTGTTTATCCATCGCTGCCAAGAACCGTTACCAGTCCTGCATTATTGTACAAAGAGAATTGGAACGAATTGTCAGTGAACACAGCACTCGTGACATACGATTTTTTCGACGCATTCCCGGTTTTCGCTCCGCCCGCCTGTCTCATATGATCCCGGCCTCCTTTTTCTATTTGTGGGCAATTTTAATGTTTCTCTATTTTGTTATTACCTTTGTCTACTGACAGGACACCACAAGCCTTCTTATTCACGATATGATGGTATAGAAAACCAACTAATTTCCATGAAAATGTTCTTATTTTTTTCAAGGAAATTTTCCAATGCAAAGTCTCCTATTTTTTGTTAGGATAATTTTGCACAAAAGGAGGCACTCATATGACTAACAATGAGAATACACTTATTACTATAACACCTCAGGATCTTGCCGGCGATTATGCCAGCATAGCCGAAATCATTGGCGTGGAAAATGCCAAACTTTTATATGAACATTATCGTGGACAGCAGATTACTTTTCCGCAGCGTTTTTACTCAAAAAACTATGTTGCTCTTCAAGCAACGCACGAATTAAAAAAAGGGAATTGCACTCTTTCGCAGCTTGCGGTAAAATATGGTTATACCGAGCGGCGTCTTCGCCAGCTCATAAAAGAATATACCTAAGGAGCTGCCATGAATTTATTAGCTTATTCCCTGTTGGGATTTGTATTTTTTTTTACAATTTTAACCATATATCTTTCTGTTCAGAAAAAAAAGCCGGACTTCAAAGGCTTACTTTTTTTCCGAATCCCCGTTTTGATCCTCTTCTGGGGTTCTATTGTTCTGTTCATCGGAGGTCTTTTTTCTCCCTCGACGACACAGGCCACTCACGATGTCCCTGCTCCTACTCTAACAAAAGAGCAGCAGGAATATTTCCGCATCTCAGCAAACATCCGTGCCGGTAAATACGATCATGTCCCGGAAGATATCCACGATCTTTATCCGGATTTCACCACCAGCCACACCAAACTTACAAACCGCTTTATCCTTTTGCGTTTGTATTACGAAAAAACCGGCGACACAAAAAAAGAAAAACAATTAATACTTGATTATATGAAAAATAAGAAATTATATAATGATGACGATCATCTCCCAATCCGGATGATTATCCAAAAACGGCTGGCTGCACTGGAAAAGGAATAATGACAATATTCTCTGGAAGACAATGTTAATTACTGTTTCGTTGGTATCTGAAGAACCGGAAAATCCTATATGATGTATCAACAGATTAAAAATCTTCAAGCAAACGGCATTCCTCTGTCTCAAATTGTTTATGTAAATTTTGAGGATGAACGTCTCCTTGAAATGACATCGGATGACCTCAATACTATTTTGGAAATCGGATTAGAGATATCCGGAATTGATAACAAGCCTTATTTTTTTCTGGATGAAATACAAAATATTAATGGATGGGAAAAATTTGTGCGCAGAATTGCCGATATGAAGTACAGAATCAACATAACAGGAAGTAACAGCAAAATGCTCAGCAGTGAAATCGCTTCTACACTAGGTGGAAGATTTATGATCCTACATGTATATCCCTATTCTTTTTCCGAATACCTTATTGCGAATGGAAAGGATAAGAATTATCTCAGTGTAGTGAGCACCAGAGATAAAGCCAATGTTCTTTCTCTGTTTAATGAGTATATTACCTATGGTGCATTTCCTGAATTAGTAGAAATCAAAAACAAAAGAGACTTCCTTAGCAGCATTTATCAGACAGTATACCTTGGCGATATCATTACCAGAAATAACATTACCAATACTTTTGCCATTAAAATAATCCTTAAGAAAATCGCTGAATCCATCACAAAACCTTTATCCTGTAACAGGTTGACAAACATCGTAAAGAGTACCGGAATTTCATTAGCAAAACAAACCCTAATCCATTATGTAAATTGCATGACGAATTCCTACCTGCTCTTTGCTCTCCAGAATTATGCCGCTAAACTGTTAAAAAAAGAGACTTTTCCAAAATATTACTTTATGGATACCGGTCTTCTTGGACTTATGCTGTTAGATTGCAAATCTTCTCAGCTTGAGAATCTTGTTGCCATTGAATTGGTTCGACGTTTCGGCGTTGAAAATGTATATTTCTTTGAAAACAATGTGGAAATCGACTTTTATGTTCCATCTGAAAACCTTGCCATTCAAGTGTGCATGCAGGTTCTCGAAGACATCGACACAAAAGAGCGTGAAACCCGTGCTTTTGCAAAGTTGAGCAATTTTATCCCAGACACAAAATGCATGATAATTACCAATAGTGAAGAAAGTGTGCTTTACTGTAATGGTCTGCAAATTCAAGTTATTCCCATTTGGAAATGGCTGCTGAAATAACCAAACTATAGAATATTTATAACTTCGTTTTCTCACAAAACTACAAAGGCATAAGTACTTTAAACTGTGCTTATGCCTTTCTGTTTTAGGAATAATAGTGCTTCTTTAACTTATAAACACCAGCCGCATCACTATTTTTGATTACCACTTTCTTTTTGAAAACTTTCATTTTCATCTTGCCAAGACGATAAACATTTTTTTGTGATGTTTTTTTAACTGATCCATCGCCCCAAGGATGCTTACCGGTTGCCGTGTACAGATAAGATATTGAATAATTTCCTACATCTTTTCCATCCGGGCTTGAATACTGATTTAATTCCAATACATAATACTCTCCGGGACCAAGTTTGCAGCGATACTCACCGGCAAAATATATTCTTTTTGCCGCAGATGCTGTAGCACCACTTGTGGAACAAACCAAGATAACAAGTGCCATTGCAACACATACTAATTTGGTTATTTTTTTCATAATGGGTTACCTCCGTTTATTCTTATTCTTCATAAAATCCATTACTGTCAATGCCATCATCATAATCGTCTGAACTATCACTATTTGTATCAACATCATCCTGATCCTGTGAATCAAGATATTCCTGATTCATTAAAATACCATCCTTTTGGTATTCCTCTAAGTCCAAACCTTTGTCATTCGCATATGACTCAAACATTGCATACAAAAACTCTGTCATTTCATCATACGTTCGTTTTTCCTCTCCGAATCCTATCCAACTGACGCGGAATGGATCTCCTTCTTTTACCGAATCATTAGAAGCTATTCCAGCTGTCTCAAACTGAATCGTAATATCCTGCTCTACACCATTATAAAAACAAGATCCTGTGGCCTGAACATATATCGTTTCCTGCTCGCTCTTCAGGGTTGTCCATCTTACATTTCCACAAAAATTGTCAATTGCCTCGCCATACGTAATATTCGGTATACTTGACGGGTACGCATCTCGAATCGCACTTGTCGCTCCGACAAGATTGTTGCTTACAATAGATACAATAAATGCTGCAATAGCTACACTAACTACTGTTCCTCCAATTTTACTGATAATGTTTACTGCTGTACCTTTCTTATTCATTATACTGATAATAAGAGAAGCAATTCCTCCAATTGCAATTGCTACCGGGAAAATGTACAGCCAGCCTATCGTATCAGCACCTAATGGAGTAAATCCCGGATCTTCAAAAATCGTATACATAATGAGCGCAATAAATGCAACGATAGATACTACTCCTAAAATCGTACCTGCTATCGCCATGCCTCTTTTATGTTTCTTGTCCTTAATTCCCACAAGTCCAAATACAATTGCCAAAACTTCCGGAACCATGAGAGCTCCGCAGGATACCAGTCCCACGATTCCAAGAACCAGGGAAGCAATCGAAAGTCCGGAATGTTTCTTCGGTTCCTCAGCCTGCTGTACCGATGGTGGCGTCTGCATCTGCACCGGCGGTGGCGTCTGCGCCTGTACCAGCGGTGGCGTTTGTGGCTGCACCGGCGGTGGCGTTTGTGGCTGCACCGGTGGCGGCGTCTGTGACTGTACCGGCGGTGGCGGCGTCTGCATCTGCACCGGCGGTGGCGTTTGTGGCTGTTCCGGCTGTGGCGTCTGTGGCTGCACCGACGGCGGGGTTTGTGGCTGCACCGGCGGTGCTTCCTGTGGCATTACCGGTTCTGTTGGCACATTGGATGCCGGTTCAAATGTAAGCGGTTCTATTACGTCCATTCTCTGTCCACAATTCACACAAAATAATGATTCATCTTGTAATTCTCGTCCACATTTCGGACATATTTTACTCATAGCAATTCTCCTCTCTTTTCAATCACTTATTTTAATGTATAAATTTCTGTAACTATTCAGGATCTAAATGTATGGAAATCAATGAATCGTCGTGCTTGCACGTAAGAGGTTTTGATTTCCATACATTTAGATCCTAATAGGGCTCCCCTCCCCATATGAGCATTTTTAGCCTTGTCAAAGGCAAGAAAGAACACAAAGTGTTCGAAATGCGAATGTGTGGGGAGGGGTGTCCTGAATAGTTACAAATTTCTTAAGAAATCGGGCTGATGCCTTCATACTCATCTTCATACTCATCTTCGTACTCATTGTCATCGGATGTATCTGATTGATCATCATCTCCCGAATTTCCGGATTGTCCATCTTTGATCAACACCGTACTGTCATGAATCTGCACTTCTATTTTATTGACTTCATCCGCATCCATTTCCGCATATACTTTACCGGATGTTTTTTTACCCGGAGCCAATGTCTCTAGGAAAGTACCTTCTTCCGACCATTCCGTATCTACACTGTAATCATCCGCATAAATATTGAAAATATTATCCGACACCGTAACTTCTTCATCTCCGGTATTCATGATCACATATTGAAACCAGGTAACTGTTTTTAATGAAAAAATATCCAATATACTTCCATCCACACTCGTTCCCCAATCTGTAATGCAGACACTATACTCTTCACCATTACTGTTAGAAAAGTTAAGTACATCTCCCACAGAATAGACTGACGGCTTTGATTCCTCAGAGGAACCACATGCTGTCAAATTGACAATGCATAACACGGTTACCAACATTAAAGCAATTATTTTTTTCACAAAATACCTCCTCTTTACTGACCGCAAATAGCAATCTTATGTCCCGGTGCTCTTCTCTCCTCATAATATTTACAGATGATTGCAAGAACAATTCCTGTTTGTTCTCTATCCAAATATACACCGTTCAATGATTCTTCCGTTTGATCTAACGGCCCATTAATAAACCAATATGCGCCTTGCGAGAGATGCATCAAACGGTAAATATTTTCATAATATTCACCATAAAAATTCTTTCCATAGAAAAATGCAATTCGCCGATTGGTCAATAACATATAGTTTTTCGAAGCAGATGTCAGTCCTGTTTTTGCACAGAACAGAATCACTTCATCCTGCTGCAGATAAGGTGCTACCTTGCCCTGGATTTCCTGATATACTTTTTCATTGGAACGCATGGTAGCCAGTCCTTTTTGGCCTTGGATTTTCTCCTCCAGCTGGAGAAACATCTCATCAATTTCTTTTCCCGAGCACAACAAGCCAAGCATAATATCCCAGCTTTCTTTTATGCCTCTTCCCATATTCATATCTCTTTGAATAAAAAGCCGGGAAGCAACATCCGCTGTCTCTGATTCCATTGACAAGCATTCTTGATCCTGCTGTGCGCAAGAAATTATTGTCTGAAGTTTATTCATAAAATCCGAATAATGGGAAGGAGAACTTACACTCCAGTAATTGTAGGTATTTCCATCTCTCGTTTTTATCTCCAATTTGCAGCCAAGTGCTGACCATAAAACAACCGCAGCACAGATCAGTCCTACTCCTGCTGTAAAAAATGCCGCTATCGCACACAGCGCAATAATTATAATTCCATATAAATTAATATACCGTTTTATACTAACCGAGGCAATGTCCCGATAACAGATTTCTCTTTTCTTTTGATATGTATTTGGCATTGTTCCAATCTTTAATCGATCTTCTCCAAATACGATCCAGGATGCCACCTTGGTATTCATTAAGCCTAATCGCTGGCCAAGAAATGACCGGAACAATGTAGCCTCTCCAAGGTACTCATCCGCCACATAACGTTTATTTTGTTCATTTGTCTGCATAAAAACTTCCTCCGTTTTATTTTAATTTATTCTCATATTTAAGAATAAACTTCGCATTTGCCTTTTCGATTGGATTCAATACACTTTCACTAAATTCATCCGCCTCTACAGAACCAAAATACCAGGATTGTTTATCAAAATAATCCTGCAGTTCCTTATCATTAAAGCGTCTGCCGTGTCGTGCATAAATTTCATTTCGGGCAATACGGCACTGTTCTTTTGTCAATGATTTCAGATCTGCCTTTGTCACTTTTTTCGTATCTGAATTTGGCAAAATGTAATAATCCGTATTATCTTCTGAATCCTCTTCATCCTCGTAATAATCATAAGAATCTTCCACCTCTTCTTCCGGGGTAGGCTCCGGTTCCGGCGTCACTTCTGGTTCCGGTGTCGAAGTCTCCTCTGAATTATCAAACTGCGTGACCGTTCCCGATTCAAATGAATTTTTATCCACATCCTCTTCATCGACATTATGGTTCTCCGCATAATCCTCAAATGCTTTTAGAATCATAACACTTGTGATGGTATCCTCCTGTGGTACATCATTAAAGCTCAATGCCCCCTGTGTAAAAGAGCCGTTGTCCATATCCACAACAAACTGAAGGCGCGCCTTTACCCGGGATTCTTTGTACGTACAATATCCTGTAAATTCCACGATGTCCTGTCCCTTTTTGGCTTTGAAATACCGCCAGTTTGCCTCATCAAAGAATTCACCAAAGGCATCACCATATTTAATATTGGGATAAGCTTTCGGGCTTCCCTGTTTTACTGCTTTTACATGGATATCCTCTTCCTGAGATTTATTGGAAGTTTTTTCGTTTTTTCCTTCTTCTGATGTTTTCGTATCGGATTTATCTGATGAAGAATTTCCACACCCAGCAATCACAAAAGAAACGGCCATACACATAACAAGCAAACATAATTTTTTTCTCATGCTATCTTCCTCCTTTCCGTATATTCTACCAAATATTGTCGAAAAATCATTGGTAAATTACAAGGAAAAAAGCACGAGAAAGATACTTGGGAATGTGGTACTGATAATTAAAAGTTATTAGTAACTATACAAATTGTTTTTGATTTTTTAACAATCCTTTCAATCACTCCCCCCTCCTATATATTCATACGATTTCTCGGATGCTTCATCCTTAATATTTCCATCTGCTTTTTTGACGCCACTTCCGCATAAATCTGCGTTGTCGTAATGGAAGCGTGGCCTAACATTTTTTGGATAAAACGAATGTCCACTTCTTCCTCTAAAAGCAGTGTTGCAAATGCATGGCGAAACATATGGGGTGTAACATGAAGATCAATCATTGCGTGCTCTGCATAGCGTCTGACCATACGACGGGCTGATTGTTCTGAATATCGCTCCCCATAACGATTGAGGAAGAAAAACTCTGTCTGGCTCAGTTCATCCTTCCATTGATTTTTATATTCCTGCAATTGCTTTATTACTTGAACGGTTCCTATTTGAAGATACCGCTCCTTGTTTCCCTTGCCCTTTATACAAAATATTCCTTGCTCCAGATCAATATTTTTCTGCGGTAAATTGCATAGTTCCGAAATCCGTATTCCCGTTGCAAAAAGTGTTTCAACCACCGCAATATCGCGATTTAACAGCTTTGTTCTGCTTTCCGTATTTTTTGTCTGTAATTTTAAAGAATACATATAGCTGAGCAGTGTTTCCAAAGTAGAATAAGGAATCGTACGTGGCAAAACTTTCTCCTCACGAAATTCCGTCCGCACCTTTCGCATTGGGCTGTCTTCTATAATCTCTTCTTCCTCTAAATACGAGTAAAATGCTTTCAAACTTGCAATCTTCCGCTTTACTGTCTTTTGCTTATAAACATCATGCAAATGCAGGATATATTTCCGGATTGCCTCTCTTGACATCACCAATTCTTCCTGTCCGTTAAACTCTAAAAACTGCTTCAAATCAATGCGATACGCGCGGATCGTTTTTTCATCTAATTTTCGCTGCTTTCTCCCATAATATAAATACTCTTCGATTAATTCCAATTGTTTCTTCATGATTTTCTCCTTTTTCAAGCAAGAATATCACACAATTTCCTGTTCTGCAATCAGCATTTACTCCACATACCGCTCAATAATCTGCTCCACTTTCTCATCCTTTCCAACTGCCCGAACCATGATTAAAAAATCCTCTGTCGTCGCAATCCGGAACTGATACATCTGATAATATTTTTGCAGCATTTCAAAAAATGTTTTATCGCCCATCGCCTTCCACAATTCATACAAAAATAGTTTGCCACCCTCATAAACACAGGTCGAATATTCATCCGATGTTTCCTGATAATCACTTACTTTCCGATTGATCGGTTTGGTCCGCATGGACTGAGGAATAACGATTTTCCGGAACCATTTATCCATGTCTTTACGGGAATTGTATTTATTTCCCCACAACGTTTTCTGCAGTTTTTTATTAGCAAAATAGGGAAATAAAATATCTTCGCAAAACTCACTAAAGCCTTCGTCGAGCCACGGTTCCTTATAAGAATCGTTGCCGATTGCCGCATAAAACCACTGGTGGGCGATTTCATGCGGCACATGTGATTCCAATTTTCCAAAAGAATTTTTATCAATATTGCGGAATTCTTTCACATCCGGCATGCCGATCATGCAAAGCCCCGGATATTCCATTGCGCCATCAAAGAAACAATGCACAATTTTCAATTCCGTAAATGGGTACTCTCCTATTTTTTCCGAAAAAACACGGACCGCCTCTTTGGCAAGCTGCAGAGAATATTTGTAATACTTCTGATTTTTCTTATAATCAGGAGCCAGAATGGAAATGGTGGTTTTCCCCTCATTGGCATCCAGACGACAAAAGTCATCCGACACAACCGCTGCAAATTCTCTCAGATTTTTGCCGGTAATCCTCGTTCCGTCTTGCATAGAATGCTCCGTCCCGGCAGCCGCAACGGTATAGTTTTTCGGATGCAAAAATGTAACATCATAATCTGCTGCCTCATTGACATACGTTTCATCGTTGTCCCCCATATATGGATTTTCATTCCATTGTCCGTTTTGGTATAAAGAGATGCTTGGAAAGCAAAATGAAAGTTGATACATTTCGTGTCCATCAAAAAGAACATAACCAAAACGATTTTTCTGTTTTGGGATCTCCGTTCGGAATGAAATTTCCACTTTTGCATTACTGCGAGCCGGCGCTATTATTCGGTTTGCAGCAGATAAATAGACAATAGACGCGTCCTCTTTTTTATCAATCTGCAAATTTTCTTTCCCAATTTTTGCCGAACTGATCTCTGTTTTAAACTTTTTCCCTTTTAATATGGCTGCCGCCCAGTTCCGCACACAAATCTTTTTTAAATCCTCGTCTGTTGCATTTTTAAGTGTTGCACAAACGGTTCCGGAAAGGACTTTATTTTGAGTATCCAGCGATACTTGCAGCTGATATTGACTTGCATATGCTTTGCCCTCATTTTTTACCATTTCCTGCTTACTTGCAGTATCTGTTTTTTCTACTTTTGTAGTCTCTTTATGCATCGTAAATAAAATAACAGCTAGAACATTTATAATTATGAGCACAAAAACTACCATGCCTATTTTTTTCTTCATCTTTTTCCTCCTTATAAAACATCCACGGAAAACTGATACGTAGACAACCTTTTTGCCTCTTTTCTCGTTTTCGCCTTATACAAGGCAATACTATCTTCCGTCGTAACATAACCATACAGTTTCGTTATCACGCGTCCATTCCTTGCATACAATTTCCGCTCCCATCGTCCTTCTTTGTCCCCGATTTCTTCAAAAGAAATCTTCTTTCCATTTTGATCAAACAGCGCAATCTGGCTGTGCACGCCCCCAGTCTCTTTTGTAAATACCACAATCTGGTATGGCGATATAAATACATTTTTTATCGTCAAATAACTGCTTAATTTTCTATTGACCGCAATCTCCCGGCTTCCCTCTTCATAAACCGTGTATGGGATTTCAAAATCCCACAAACCGGAAACCGATTCTTCCTGCCTGTAAATTGTCAAAATCCGGATCTGTAATGTCCCATCTTTTTTAATAACATCCGTTTTATCAAACTTCATCATGCCAATAAAAGTATGCTTATCAACACATTTTCCATCAATCAGAATATCCGAATCTTCCCGCGTCATTGGCTGGTCGAAACCGTACCGGGCTTTCACACAGATCCGTTTCCCTTCTTTTGAAAAATCCATATCCGCGCCCTGCATCTGCATCGTCACATATACCGAAAATCCATCGCAGTAAACTTCGGATGCCGTCAGTTTAATCCCCTGGCTCTCCGCACTTAAACTGCCCGTTTTTTCCGGTATGATCTTCTTTGAATCCGTATATTCGCCGGAGTAAACCGCCTCTTTCCCTACCTGCTGAAAGATGCTTCCAATCACCGGAAGTTTTGCCGCCAAGGACGGATTCACCGCCAACACACCTCCACCTATTATGACAAGCACGGTTGCCGCAACAGCCACTCTTTTCCAAACATTTTTCTTATGCATTTTTTGTGGCACTTCCGGCAGATACTGCAAGGTCTCCCCGACAACGTTTTTTACCACTTCCGGCACTTCATCGTCTCTCTGAATCCCATCAAACCATTTTTTATATGCATCCATAATGAATCCCTCCATTTTATAAATCGTCCACACCTGCCGACGTTTCTTTCCCGATATCATAATATTTTTCCAGTGCTTTCCTTGCCGACTGCAGCCTGCTTTTTACTGCACTTTGGCCAATCTGCAGTGCCTCCGCAATTTCCCGCACCTTAAACTGCTGCCCATAATAAAGTTCCACAACAATCCGCTGCTTTTTATTCAAATAACGTAACATTTCCTGCCACTCGATCTCTCCGTATCCTTCAGATTGATCCTCGATATCCGGAAATTTTTCCGCTGTAATCATTTTTTTCTTTTGATTATAAATCGCATAACATTGATGAATTAAAATGCGCATCAGCCACGTTTTAAAATATCCGGCGTGTCGCAGAGAACCAATCTTTTCCCAGCAGATAAGAATCGTTTCCTGTATCGCGTCCGCAGCATCCTCGTCATTTTGCAAAATGGCAATGGCGGCTTTATACATACTTGCTTGATTATCCTCAATCAGTTTCACAAAGGCCTCTTTGTCATGCTTTTTCGCTTGTATCACAAGTTTCGTATCCATGGGGTTATTCCTTTCTTCCAAAGCCTTGAAATTAAGTACTACAACTATTAGATAAAATAGTATCACATTTGGTCGGTTTAAAAAACAAAAAGGTGCAGAAAACCTGCACCTAGTCACTATATTTTCTAAAAAATTATTATCTATTTCCTCACCTTCACCTTTATTTTAGCCATCACACCATTTTGCGTAACCACATAAACGGTAGCTTGTCCGGGCTTCTTGGTTATGATTTTTCCCACTTTCAATGTGCGTTTTTTGCTTCCTGCAATGCGTACAGCCACTGGATTTGCATATTTTTTGCTGCCCTTCGTCGCCGCATGAAGCTGTAAAGAACGTCCAAAAACGACTTTTTTCCCATCCACGATACGATATGCCTGAACCTCATACTTATACCAATCATTTTTCCGCAATTTTTTACTGGTATAGGATGTTTTTCCTGCGGATGTAATCGTGCAGACAAGTTTTAATTTATATGACATTCAAATCCTCCTTTTGTGGTAAAAAATAGCACCTTAACCTTTGGCTAAAGTGCTGTGTATAATGATTATTAAATTGTTTGCGAGTCATACAAACTGGAATTTCACGGTCTGTTCAATCACTTATTTGCAGTATATTTTGTTCCTGTCAGAAAACACAAACCAGGTACTCTGATACTAATCTCGCAACAAATAGATGTCATCAAATAAGACATTAGCACCGAGCCAATAAACAATACAACGGTTTTATTTCCAACAAAACCATATAATATGTACTGAAACAGAACAACCCAGATAAAATGATAGATATAAAATAAAAATGACCTTTTATTCATATAATCTGAAGTTTTACCTCCAAAATTTAAATATCTTTTTGCTAAGCCTATTAAAGCAATTACCATAATCCACTCTGAAACATATTTTGTAATAATGTTTAAAAATGTCAATTCCACATCTGACCAAACAAAAAGATAAACATTCAAAATGGTCGCTATTAGTCCAACACCAAACAATAATAAATTATTCTTCTCTGCTTTATCAACTACTTCTTCATCTGCAAATACATAATAACCAATCAAAAATAGATATGTATATTCCACAAAGCTTTTCCCACCTATAGAAAGCAGTTCACTTAGCAGTGGTAATGGTAAACCCAATACTAAAACCATCCAGAACGGAATCGTTTGCTTCGACTTAACAATTATCTTATTCAACAGTGTAATTACACAAATACCTACAACCGAAATAACCAGCAGATATAACAAAAACCAAAACTGTCCAAACGAAAAGCCACCATCTGCCCCTATCAAATCCGTATATTTTGTAAAAAATATAGCATAATGTTTTAGCAAACCACCATTATAAGAACAATTAAATTTATCTGCCATATATGTCATAATCGGCATTAAAACTATTGTTCCAAACAAAAGGGGGATAAGTAACCTTTTTACTCTCTCAATCAAATACTCCTTATTTGTTCTCTTTCGCAATGCAAATTTCGTACTTACACCTGACAACACAAATAACAGTGGCATAAAATAGGGACCAAAAAATACAATAATACTACTTATTACTCGATTATTTTCAAAGTAAATATAATTCGGTTCGCCCCATGAATTCCATGCCATTGCTGCATGATATGGTATAAGTATCAAAAGTATAATCCATCTTAAATTATCAATGTAATGCTTTCGCATATTTAAAGACATATCTTCTCACCATCAAATCCCGATTTTCTCAATTCTCCAAACTTGAATTTTTTAGTTTACTGCGGATAGCAAGAAATCGATTTTGTTTTCAACTTCAAATTTCATTGTGTCCATATCTAAAACATGGACACTGCAATTCGCTACCTTATAAATATGACTTTGGTTGTTCCATTCTATTCCGTTTACCAGATGGTAAATAATATTGATTACTCCGCCGTGAGTTACTATCAAAATATTATCATTCGTATTTTTGCTTTTTTCAACAAATTCATCAAACCAGCTTCTAATTCGCGCAAAGAAATCACTGGGGCTTTCTCCATTTGGGTATGCTTCATCCATTTTTAATGAGCTAAAAAAGAGGCCAGGATACTGCTTAAGAGCTTCCTCATTAAGCATACCTGCTAAATCGCCATTATTCATTTCTCTCAGGCGATACTCTTGTTGGATTGGTAAGCCTAATTCAGCAGATATAAAACGAGCAGTGGATATGGTTCTTGGTAAATCACTTGCAATAATCCGCTGAATGTGATATTCCTGACTGTTTTCTTTCATATGATTGGCCAATTGCTTTGCTTGTTCAATCCCTTCTGGGATTAAGTCTATTTTACTCCATCCGCCACGGTATTTATTGTCATCTTTTCCATGCCTGACAAAAATGACTTTCATGATAAGGTCCTCCACAAATTTCGATTTACACTTCTTTTTTCAATTCAATCAAACTATATATGCCCATATGACAATGTGCCAAAATATTACCCAAGTCAAATATCACATTCTGATTTCCGAGTCGAAGTACTGTTCCCGAAAAATAGAACTCACTCTTCGATTTCTATTTCGTCAATCGCTTCAATTCGTAAAAGTTTCGTTACCTGCTTATTCTTTTTATCCGTATAACAGATCTTCATCCATTCATCATCTGCATCCAAAATCGTGCAGGATAATTCTGTTTTTCCTGCGAAATTCAGAATAGCTTCCGACTTAATGGTACATTGTTCACCTACAAGATCATCAATCAACTGCGACATATAATTATCTCCTTTCTGCTTTTTCTCCAATCGTTTTACTTTTGCTTCCAGCCGCTTTACCTTTCCCGGATATGCTGAATAGCAAAGCAGCAAAACCAATGCTATAATTCCACAATATTCCATATTTTACTCCTTTTCTTCTCAGACCGGAAGATTATTTGAATCTGCTGTGCCCCCACCACTCCGGTATTAATTCAATTAATCTCACCGTTTTTCTTGTTTCATAATCCATTAAAATCTCAATATCACCACTTTCTTTATCCAGCTGCATCATATATTCCCGGCATGCTCCACATGGTGCTCCCACACTGCCGTCTTCAACCACCGCAACCATTTTATCTATTTTACTTTCTCCATTTGTAATCATATTTGCAATCGCATTTCTTTCTGCACACATTCCTAACGTGCTCGCGGTATCTATACATACACCAACATATATATTTCCACTTTTTGTTAATATCGCTGCCGCAACACCTCCTGCTTCAATGAACGGAGAAATCTCTCTCTCATTTTGAACTTCTCTTGCCTTGTCATACATAATTTTCCAAATATCTTTTTCCATATTTTTACTCACCATATATTTCCTCTCCTCCATAACCAATTCCATTTCTAAGCATTTACAACACAATTTTCCAAGTCCCGAATTTTGTCGCCCACGTCTTCCGGACAATGAGCATCCGATGAAGTAATAATTTTCACATAATTTTTCTTCATTGCCCGAAGTAATTCGCGCTCCATTCCCAAAGAAGAAGTTCCGGGACATCTTCTGGCTGCCCCGCTGTTTTGATCTGCATACATATTACTATTTGAAAGTTCCTTTGCTAATCTTTCATAATAACCGGAAAGGGAAAAAGAAGGCCGGTGACCAAACAATTTTATGGCATCCGGATGACCAATTCCATCAAACAATTTGCTTTTTGCCAGCAATATGGAATCTTCAAAGTAGGTGCGGTATATCGCATCGACATCGATTCCAATCCAGTGTTCCGGCTTATGATCAAAGGCGAAATCATCCACAAAATGAACGCTCCCTAACAAGAAATCAAAGCCTTTGTTTTTCGTGATTTTTTCAATAAATGCCTCCTGCTCTTTAAAGTAACATATTTCAAGTCCAAACTTTATCGTAACAGGATATTTTTGATTTCTTACTTTTTCAATCAGTTTAAAATACTCTGGCAGCTTATGCTTACCGGCTTTTCTTTGAAACCACTCATCCACAAACTTACTGTGTGCACATACAGAATGATACATTGGTCTAAATTCTTCAAATATGTAGCAGTGTTCGAGCAAGCGGATTTCATCCATCTGCGTCTCTACTGCCTTGTCTACAAATTGTTGGATCCATTCTAGCGAGTAATCTCCCCGCTCAATATGAATATGACCATCTACCCTTGCCATATCATTCTCCCGGACTGCTGGAAATCACCTTGCCGGTATTCCAGAGTGTCACTGCTCTTTTCGCTGCCTCCAGCCGCTCATCCTCGGAGTGGAAATCAATCGTCACCGAATGACATCCGCACTCCAGACACATCACATAATAACCACAGCCACATTCTTCTTCCAACAATGCGCCGCCCTCACACAGCGGACAGTCACTGATCTCTAACATTTCTTCGATATTCATATTCTTATTCCTTTCTTTTTGACCTAATTTAATTTTTCAAGTGATTAGACCAACAAATTTATACTACTCTTTTGACCCACATGACTCTTTCCTGCTTTGAGTCATACGTTTTGCATCTTGTATTTGACCTGAAAAGCCAGTATCCTTTGCTAGACCAAACTCTTACAAGTTGCTTTATGGTCCACCTTTAAAAAACTCTTTCTAGACCAAAAACAAGTTCTTTTTTCCTTGACCTAAAACGAATTTTCCATTTTTCAAGTCAATTTTCGCTCCAATAAATGATTTCGCCCCTGACCCCGCAATACTTCCCGCAATACTCCCTGCAACACTCACTGCAATACTCCCCGTAATACCTCGCCTCAAGCCATCAGGGCCCCGGAACCTCGCATGCCACGCAAGCTCACAGCTTTCCAAAACCATTACAGGGCGCTGCACGCAGCGCCCCATTCCTGCTATTATTTTACAAAATCATCCAGATTCACGCGGTCAAACACTTCCAAGGCCCCTCCGCGGGTGGCGTTGAAAATCTTCACATGGTGTTTGATGGCATGCTCTTTTAAAAGCGTGTACGCATTCAGCGAACCATCCAGAAAATATTTCTCATAATCATCGCTCTGGATGCCAAGGCGGCGCATGCGATCCACAATCTTCTTCGCATCACGCTGCTTCAATTTGTCATCCGTATAACCGTTGATAAAATGCGTATTTCCGGTAAACGTCGAGGTACAGTCGCAGCCGATCAGATAAATCTCGGAAAATCCCATATAAACCGCCATCTCAATCATCAATGACATCACCGTCGAACCGGACGGGATATAATATGCCAGCGGAGAACGTTTTACTTTGTACTTATCTTTTGCGATATTGTACAAAATAACCGGATTTTTCGGTTTCTCGCGGAAGATATTATATGTCGTGATATTGGTAAATAATGGAATATCTCCAATTGCCTCGTTGATCTCCTCGCTCTGGAATTTCGCACAGATGCGGTCGATCAGGAAATAATAATCCGGACGCCAGGTCGTCTGCTCAAATGCCTTCGTCACAAGATTGCAGCCAAACGTGATCTCGCCGTTTTTCTGGAGTCCTTCGAGATCCGAAAGACGCATGCTCGGACCATTTCCAACAAGGAAACAACGCTGCCCCTTATGCTTGTTTTTATAGGAATACAAAAGTTTGCTGTTTTCCGTCCGGCAAAGTCCCATGCAGCGGAGCATACCGGAAAATGCGATATAACCGTCACGGAAACTCTTGCGGATGACATTCTTTGTATGGATGACCCATTTATAAAAGCGGAATGCCGGACCAAGATCTGTCTTAATCGTCTTTTCAATAACACGGCGTGCCGCATGGGCATCATCAAGATAATTAAACTTCTCCGTAAATGCTTTGTATTTCTCGTCGTATGTGAAGTTGGCAAACTGGTCTATAATTGCCTTCACAAGGTCATCCTGTGTCTTTACGATCGGACCCGGCAATTCGTTGATATCAAAATAAAAATCGCGGATCTCGCCCTGATATTCGTCGAGATCATACATATAAAATACCATCGGACGCTTCAGATCGCCATAATCAAACATCGTCGAAGAATAGTCCGTGATCATAAGGTCACTGATAATATACAGATCATTGACATCATCCACCAGCGTTACATCGATCACACCCGGCACATCATTGGCCACATCTTTGAATCCGATCTGATGGTGAGCGCGGAACAAAAGGACATATTCGTCGCCAAGCTGCTGCATCAGTTTATTGAAATCAAGTTCTGTATTATATTGGAATCCTTCACCCTTTTTAAACTGGTTGTCGCGCCAAGTCGGTGTGTACAGGATCACTTTCTTGTCTTCCGGCACTCCGACCTCTTCCTTGATGCGTTTGACATCTTCGTCGGTAAATTTAAAGAGCGCATCGTTTCGCGGATAACCGGTTTCCAAAATGATATCTTCTTTATGACTCTTATCGAGACGGAACGAAGAAATCATCTTTTCGCTGTAAAAACGGGATGGCGAGATGAGATAATCCATCTTGCGTCCCTTGATATAATATTTTTTGTGCATTTCTGCCAAAGACTGTCTCGGATCCACCTCAAACTGAATATCATTTCCGAGACGCTTTAACGGCGTTCCGTGCCACGTTTCAACATATACCTGATGCGGACGCGGAATCAAATAGTTTGGCAGTGCTACATTGTTAAACCAGTATTTTGCTTTCGCATAAAGGATAAATGCCGAGCGGGAATCCTTTTTTACGACACGTGTATGACGGCGCACCTTAAGATCCGCATGAGCCTCTATATCATTGACAATCCATACAAAGCGGAAATCGCGGTATCTCTCATCTTCCATCAGTTCTTCATAGATGGCACGAAGATTTCCCCCGCATCGTTTGCCGCTGAATGCCTCAAAGACAATCAAATGCTCATTTAAGATCGGATGGGTCAGACACTGCAACCAGAATTTCAATCGCTTCTTTAAAAACCGCTTATTTTTATTTGAAAGTAAGCCACTCATAAATATCCTCCATTTAACTCCATATCATAATGGTTTTTCCAAATTCTTTGTGTATATCTGCTTCAAAGGCTTTGCGCATATCATCGATCGAACGAATTTTAAATACACCGCCTACGATATTTTGCAGATATTCCGGAATCTCCGGATTGGATTGATACAACTCAATGGTTTTCATAAAATCCGCTCTGCCGCTTCGACTGCTGCCAAACATACGAAGTCCCTTTTCCAACATCATACGGGTGTTGATTGAAACCGGGTTTTCCGACACGCCCAAAATCGCAATCGTACCCTCCGGGCGGATATAATCAATAATCTGATTGATTGCTTTCGGAGAACCTTCGCCGCCGACACATTCAATCGCATGGTCGATCTGCAGATCTTCCGGAATCCGGGAAACCACATACGTCTCATCTGCAAAGGTAAAATCTGACAATTTATCGCGGTTTACACCAAAAATACATAACTTCGTATCCGGGAACATTGCCTTAAAAAATACGGCAGTAATATAACCCAAATTTCCATCGCCCCAGATGCCGACACATTCCCGGCGTTTGTGCGCAATTCGATCAAACCGGCTGAGAGCATGTACACTGACCGATACAATTTCCGTAAATGCTGCCACAAGCGGATTGATATTCTCCGGGAGACGGACTAGCCGGTCTCTGCGAATATCCACAACATCCTGCATAAAGCCGTCAAAACCGCTGGCGCGGAATTTGGAATCTCTTCGATAATTTTCTGCAATGATCTCATCTTCACTCATCGGTGTATTGGGGATCATTACCACTTTTTCGCCTGCCTGAAATTCTCCTTCCGGATCATAAACAACCTGTCCAATCCCCTCATGGATCAATGCCATCGGCAATTTCTGACGCAGAACATCTTCCGCACGTTTTCCCTGATAATATCTCTGATCGGCATTACAGATTGACAAATACGTCGGTCTGACGATCACATTGCCCGCTGTCAGGTCAATATCCGTAAATTCTACTTCAAATCGTCTGGGTGCAACCAGACGGTAAACTGCATTCAGCATAGTCTAATTTCATCCTTCCGATTTGTTTTCTTCCCCTTTGATCAAAGCTTCTGCCACACGCAGATCATAAGGATAGGTAATCTTGATATTAAACACCTCTCCGTCTACGATATGAACTTTTTCACCTTTCATAACAAAAATCTTTGCCGCATCCGTCAAAAGTTCTTTTTCCTTGGGACTAAGCGCCTCATATAATTGGCGGAGTTTCAATGCCTTAAATGTCTGTGGTGTCTGTCCCTGATACATTTTGCGACGCTCCGGAATATCGCTGATCACCACATTGTCCTCGCTGCACACGATCGTATCGGTCGCTGCCACTGCGGTATCGCAGGCACCGTATTCTTTCGCATAGCGGATATTTTCCTCCAGTATCCTCTGCGTCACAAAAGGACGAACCGAATCATGTGTGACAATGATCGTATCTTCATTAAGATTGCCCTCTTTTTCGATGTAGGCGATCGAATTCATAATCGTCTCATTTCTCGTCTCGCCGCCTTCAAGAACCACAATTCTCTCAGTGTCTTTCATATATTTACGAACAAGGTTCTTTGTGTGCGAGATCCACTCGGTCGGGCACAATACGAGAACCTTTTCAAATTCACTTTGCATGTAAAATTTTTCCAACGTGTGGATTAAGATCGGTTTGTCTCCTACCAGCAGATACTGTTTTGGTTTTCCGACATTTCCCATCCGGCTTCCGACACCACCGGCAAGTACTACTCCATAAATCATAACTTCCTCCATTCCACCAGAATAACAAGTACAAATTTTCTGATGTATTTACTGTTGTAATCCTGTCTCTATTTTAATGCTTTTTCGTCCAAATGTAAAGAACTGCTTTATCCGGGTTTTCTTTTGCAGCGGTGCAGCAAACAAAATCCGCTTTTCCGTACGCAGCATCAGCTGATCCAAAAACGCATAATCATCTTTGGTTTCCGGCACCAGTTTCAATTCCCCGGCAAATGCCATCCGCACTCTGGCACGGTATAACTCATGGTAACGGTACATAAAGCGCAGCCCCACCGGCTTTGTGGATACCGGAATTTCGGCTTCAAAGCATTTTCTCGTATGTTTCTTTTCACCCAGATAATATACCTCTTTTTCTGTCACCGAAAAAGGAACTTCTTTATTTCGGTTGTCCATCGCATAATAAACGATCTCTGCATCCTCTGCCGGCTGAATCACCTCGCCGCTTACAACGAGCTTTTTCTTCCGGTAAGCGATCGATGTTATCTCATACGGCATTTCTTTTAGCGACGTAATCGTAAGATTGTGGTAGCGCAGTCTTCCGCTCCGGTATACAAGTTCCGGCAAAATCGTTTTTTGCTTTTTCGCTTCTAACAGCCAGATTTTTACATCATCCGGAATCTGCTCACAGCCACATAAAATATCATCTTCGATGCCTTCCAAAATCGAGATAAAATCCCGTTTCAAATTTTCACTCATCGAATCTTTTTCCGTAAATCCGGCGTGAAACAGATTTTGAATCAGCAGATGCTGGAAAAACGGAAGCACATTTCCCTGTTTTTTCTGCAGGCGTTTCCATATATTTTTATACATAACGATGGAAACCGGATATTCCCCCGCCTCATTCCATGTGCGGGGACGGTTTGTATCCACGATAATGTCCTCTTCTTTCCGCTCATAAACCGCAAATTTTTCTGCCGTCTCGTACAGCCGGCAGAGAAGCGCAAAATCCCCATCGCTTTCTTTTTTTCGTATCAAAGCCACAAACTCCGGACGGACCAGCAGTCGGGAAGCATCGATCGTTCCGACATTATAATGCTCCTTCACATACGCCATATGCTGTTTTCCCTCCACCGGCTCATCCGAGAGAACGACCATCATCACATCCGGTTTCAGAGAAGCAAGAAAGGCATCGAGTCGTTTCTTCTCCCGCTTTGAAAGGACAAGGGCATCTTTTCCCGGCACATATTCTTTTGTCAATTCTTTCCAAAAAATAAATGACTGTTGTTTCAATGCAATCTCCTTATCTCATCATAAACTCGTTTACAGTTATCCTGGTCAAACCAGCGGTAAAAGGCATTGCCGCGCTCGTCGTACAACGGATCCAGCACGCACTCGTTCTCGATTGCATGGATTAACGCCTCTATCGTTGATTCATAATCATAGCACACCGGTCCCAGCCCATCTCTCTCATAATCGAAATATCCTTCCGAATACACCTGCCCCTGAAAGAAGGTATCTTTATCAAACTGGGCATAAATGACCGGCTTTTTCAAATACGCAAAGTCAAAGGCAACACTGGAAAAATCTGTCACAAGAAGTGCATTGTTTCGAAATTCCTCCTGGTAATCAATTCCATCCTGCATCACTTCGATAATATCATTTCCGGTAAAATCTTTCAGCTGCACCTTATGATGGGTATGCAGGAAAAATTTCCCACGGTACCCTTTTTCCTTCATGATGCGAAGCAGTCTCTCATCGTGAATCAGTGCATTGTAAAAACGGTAAAATTCCGAATATTTAAACAACGGATTGTAAATACGCTCGCCGGTATCATTGTTCAGACGGCAGGCAAGAGCCGCACGCCATGTCGGCAGGATCAAAATGGTCTTCTGCGGGGCACTTTCCTGTTTCAAATTGTCATATCTCGGAAGTCCCGTCAATTTCACGACCGACTCATCATAAAAATAATCGCCATTCAAAATAGACTCATACTCCGGCTTTGCTGACGTAACAAACATCTGTAGATTTTTATTGAACCGGTTCAGCCACTGCGACAAGTCATCCTTAATGATACCATGCTGCAAAAATACAAAATTGTACTTGTACAGATCGCGGATATATTCGCTGTCGTCATCCCACGGATTGAAAATATTGTCCTCGCCCTGAGAAGAAATAATATGTTTGGCAAGCAGCACAAACAATTTATAATGAAATTTTCGGAACGGAAGCACCGGTCCGACAGCTTTCATTTTTTCATAATCCACACTGTCCTCCGACAATGTAAATCGTGATTTTACATCTTTTTCTTCCGCCCGCTTCAAATATTTATAAAAATGTTCGGCATTGTCGCCCGCTACATTGATGCGTTCCATCACAAGCCAGCGCTCTTTCCGCAAAAATGGGCGGATACTATGTGCCAGAATGCGGTATCCGGCAATCGCTTTCTTTTTATCATGAAAACACCGCTTTAAAAGCGCACATTCTTTTGCCAAATGTTTCCAGCCGCGTTTCTTTTCGACAAACAATTTTGTATTTTCCGGATTGGTACTTACCATAAATCCGTGATTGTGGAAATACAACTGCTCCACATTCGGACTCAGATGGGAAAACTTACCAAGTTTGATAAATAACCGCTGCGGCATATTGTCCTGATACTGCCCGTAAACTTCATACGTCGTCGCATCTTCAAGCGGCAGCCGGATCTCATACCCGCGCACGCGCATCATTTCTTCCCCAAAAATCACTGCCTTTCGAAACTGTGCCGGCTTGGAAGTAACCGGAAAACTCTCGCCCCGGTCATTTTCCACTGTGATCGTGAGATCATCGGCAAACGGACACCAGATTCTTCCGGCAAGTTCCAGACAATCTTCGTGGATATTCAGCACATCGACAGAAAACAGCGACTTTGCCTGCAGACTGTACATTTTAATATGATCGAAATACAAGGCTCCCCGCCGGTATACCAGTTCTTTGCGGATGTCTCTGCCATATTTGAGCGAGAGCGCATACAATTTATACTCGACATACATTTTGTCCAGATGACAGATCAGATCGTCATCCATATATTGCAGCATTTTCCGCAGCCATTCCTTGTACCACTCCTGCTCTTCTTCCGTCAATATCCCATTCAGGTCATCGCGGAGCCGCCATTGAAAATCGTACAAGATCAAATACTGAATGTACAAAAGAACGGTTCCGTATTTATCCAATGACTCCTGAATCAGCTCCAGATAATAATGTTCCGGCGTGTCAAGATACCATTCTTTGGATGTTCCCTTGTTCTGGATCGCCGAAGAAGCATTCACACGCTTGCGGTACAGATGAAGGGCATCTGCCACGACACCGTATTTCAATTTATCCAAAATGATGGAATTGACAAATTTGGAGTCTTCCGCAAATTTCAATTTTTCATCAAACCGGTGCGTTTTCAAAACCTCTGCTTTCACAAAGGAAGCCGTCACATGCATCTGCACATAATTATATTTTTCCAATACATCGATAATCCGGCTCCCCTGCTCATATTTAAAGAAAAGCCAGTGATAATCGTCTCTTGCCTCAAAAAATTTCTGTGGACAGGCCACCAAGTCAATCTTGTCCCGACGTTTTTCAAAAAAATCGTACACTGCCTGAAAACTTCCGCTGGTCCACTTATCATCCGAATCCAGAAAATTCACATATTTTCCCTCTACATACTGCATTCCGTAATTTCTCGCCGCACTGACGCCTTTGTTTTCCTGCTTCAGATAAAGGATGTTATCCGGATATTTTTTTGCATATTCCAGGCAGATTTTTTCGCTGTCATCCGGACTTCCGTCATTGACAAGGATAATCTGGATATTATTTTCAAAGCCAATGCTCTGCCCGATCACGGAGTCCAATGTTTCCGCGAGATATCCTTCCACATTATAAACCGGGATCACGACCGAAAATTTGTATTTATAATCCATGTTTTCTCTCCTTTCTCTCATACCACAGGATAAAGCCTGCCGCCAGACATCCGATCAGACTAAGTATCACACCGGCCACCAGTCCCGGTGTCCGGTAACGGATTTCCACCGTATGGTTTCCCGCCGGGATGTCCATTCCTAAAAACATGACATTGGCGGCATACGTCTCCGTTTCCTTTCCATCCACATAAGCACGCCATCCGCTGCTATACGGAACAGACAATTGCAAATACCGTTTTTCCGGCACATTGATCTCGCCGCGGACGATATTACCGGTCCGTTTTATATTCTGCAGAGTGTACTCATTTCTACGATTGATCTGTGTTTTTATCGTCTCTTCTTTTTTTCCAAATACCTGAAGATCTTTCTTGGAAACTCTTCCCTCTACCTGAAATTCCAATGTGATCTCCATCTCGCCGGACATTTTTCCAAGATGAAACAAATATTCCTTTCTGCCAAAATACCAGTTCCATTCCGGAGTCAGCACACGAAGTGACTTTTGTACCGTTCCCAGCGATGCGGTTATGTCACAATAACGAAATCGCTCATTCGTGATCTCATAATCTCCCAGTCTCACATAGGTTTCTGCAAGATGGTCTGCTTCCACCTTTAGTTTCAGGCGGGCGTGTTTTTTCTTTACAATGATATCCTCTCCCCGAATCTCGATCCGCCGTTTTCCGGTAATCTCATACGGGAGTTCCGGCGTCCCGAAATCTTTTGCTTTTCCTGTTTCTACACTTGTCTTATCCTCAATGTCATCCCGAACCATCGTCGTAAGCATCCTGCTTTCCTTTTCGCAGCCACTCGCTTTTTCCCATTCCTCTGTTTTCTTTTGAACCGCATCGTAAGTTGTCCCAAATGCCAATGGCGTCGGATTTTCATACAGATCATAGGCGGCTCTGTTTTTCGTAAAGGTTTTCCGCCGTTCAAATCCGCAAGGCACTTTGCTGTCATCTCCAGCCGGCGCGATATAATAACGCACACAGGCAAGTGCCTCCAGTCCGCTTCGCTGATCCAGTCCATTCACTTTAAACATACTGTCTTCGACGGCACCATTTTCGACCGCACTATCCCACGATAAGCGGTATGGATTGGACAAACTCAGATATGTCGACACCCCATAGATCCCGCTAGCAAGCCCCGTATTCTGGATTTCTTTATCCTGCACGTCGACGCGGTAAAATTCATCATCTGCACATTTTTCCACTTCCGTTTCTGCCGCCTCTGCCAGATTTGCCGAAGCCTGTCCCTGCGGAAGAAACTGGTCCATATAATTTTGTGCGTGGCTGTCAAAAAGCAGCCAGCCATTCCCTATAAGCGAAATGGCAAGCATCACGAGAACAAGTGACATTTTCACCTGCCACCGCCATCGAGCCGCCCACCGGGACGCAAGTAAAAACAATACAAGTATTGTCAATATCAGGGTCACAACACCAAACCATGTATACCACAGATCCTTTTCTTCTCCGAACGCTGCAGCTGTAGTATATCCAATTGCCATAACCAGCATGAGCACCTTGGAAAGCCGCTTCATTGTCATAAATTTCGGAAGCACTTCGACGACACAATACGCATATACAAATGTCACAAGGTATAAAAAACGCCCCGACACATACGAAAAACCATTCATAATATAGCCGCCCGCCGGAATTAACATCATCAAAGTCCAGATTAAAAAACTGCTTTTCAATTTCCACCGTCCGCGGGTTGCAAAAAGGACGATCAACGCCGGAAGCACAATCGCCGCCATCCCCAGATAATCCCATGTAATGTGTGGCGTTCCGATCAGTCCGGAAAAGATTGTCAGATACCTTTCCCCGTCAAAGAGCCATAAATTTCCAGGATTCACGGCACTGTCATTTCGGCTGCTGGAAAGAAATGACAGTATCACCGGAAGGAACAAGCTCGCTGCCATCGCTGTCCCCGCCACATATCTAAGGGCAAAGCCACAGAAAACTTTTATTTTTCCCTGCATTTTACCGGCAAATACCGAGATCAATGCGGACAGGCACACAAAGATGCTGTTCATATAGAAAAAATAAAATCCATTGAGTGCACACAAAAACACACTTCCGATCAACAGACCGCCTCTTTTTTTCTCCCGATACCGGTCCACCCCCGTCAGCATAAGGGGAAGCAGGATCATCGGCGAGATAAAAAAGGGATGTTTTACCGCGACATGAAGAACATAACCGGAAAATACGTACAGCCACGCACCGGCTAAACTCACTGCCCGCCCTTTTCCTCTGTTGCGGCAGTAAAAAATAAAAGTAAGTCCTGCCAGATACATGCGGAAAGCAACGAGAAAATCGTAAAACATTTCCATATGCTGCTTCGGCACAAAAACAGAAAGCAGCGTCAGCGGATCTCCCATACCGTAAAAGTTCAATGTCGTCAGGATATCTTCTCCCATACCGATGGAAAAATCGAACATCGGCAGGGTAAAATGACCGGAAAAGAGATTTCCTGCCACTTTGAGATAATAATCACGCAGATAAAGGAGGGCCGGAAAATGCTGTTTATTTCCGTCATAAAACCAAATAAACGAACGATGATTCAAAATAAATCCAAGATAGATCAACAGAAAAAGCACTGCAAACGACGCAGTGTATTCTAGGATAAACCGGATATGTTTCTTTTTCTGTCCGTTCATTCTGACCTCCTACATAACATGACAAGGGGCACCAATTCAAGTTCATCAAATTGGTGCCTCATTATTTTCATTCTTACAATTATTTACAAACCTCTGTGAAATAAGATTCGAGAGCAGCTACAATCTCTGCACCAGCCTGTTCGCTGCTTCCCTTTACCAGATAATACATCTTGATCTTTGGCTCTGTTCCGGATGGGCGAACCAAAACATTGATGTCATCTTCCATATTGAACTCCAACACGTTGGATTTTGGAAGATTTCCAATTCCGGCCTTATAATCTTTCACATCGATCACTTTATAACCAGCCACTTCTTTTGGTGCATTCGTACGAAGGCTTTCCATCAGATCTGCCATCTTCTTCGCACCGCTGGCTCCTTCAAAAGTAATGGACTGAAGAGCTTCTTTGAAATAACCATATTTTTCATACAACTGATTCAACATCTGTACCAAAGAAATTCCCAGGGCTTTGTAATGTGCAAACATCTCACAGATCAAAAGGGAGGCATTCACTCCGTCTTTGTCACGAACATGTCCGCCGCTCAGATAACCATAACTCTCTTCAAATCCGAAGATATAACGGTCTACCTCTCCGTCTGCTTCCAAAAATCCGATCTGCTCGCCGATAAATTTGAATCCGGTAAGCACACGTCTTACCTCTACGCCATAATCTGCAGCAATCTTGTCAATCATTTTCGTCGATACGATCGTCGTTACAACCACCGGATTTTCCGGCATTGTTCCATTTGCTTTGTACGTCTTGCAAATATAGTCAAAGAGAAGGATTCCCATCTGATTTCCGGAAATTAACTGATAATCGTCGCCTTCTTTTACGGCTACGCCGACACGGTCACAGTCCGGATCCGTTGCCAGAAGGAGGTCGCTTCCTACTTCTTTTGCCTTTTTCAAACCAACTTCCAATGCCTCGCGGATCTCAGGATTTGGATATGGACAAGAGGTAAAGTTTCCATCCGGCATTTCCTGCTCTTTTGGAATCGTGATCTGTGTGTAACCATTTTCTTTCAGACATCTCGTCACACAGTAACGGCCGGTTCCGTTGAGTGGCGTGTATACGATGGATACATTTTTGTCAATCTCTTTCGGATTCAATGCGCGCTCGGAAACGGCATCAATAAATCCGGTAATTACGTCATCTTCGATATATTTAATCTTTCCTTCGGAAAGTCCGGCTTCAAAATCCATGATCTTTACATCATCAAACACATCTACCGCTTCAATCTCCGCCAGGATAGCGTCTGCCACTTCCAAAGTAATCTGACATCCATCGGCTCCATATACTTTGTAACCATTGTATTTTGCAGGGTTATGGCTTGCTGTCACTACGATACCGCCATCACAGTTCAATGCACGCACAGCATAGGAAAGAGATGGTGTAGGCATCAATTCTTTGTAAATATTTACCAATATCCCATTGGCTGCAAATACACTTGCCGCCGTTTTTGCGAAAATGTCGGATTTATTACGGCTGTCATAAGCGATCGATACCGAAGGGTTTTTAGCAGCTTTGTTCAAATAATTGCTGTATCCCTGTGTCGCTCTGGCTACCGTATGCTCATTCATACGATAGGTTCCTGCTCCGATCACACCACGAAGTCCGCCGGTACCAAATTCCAGATCGCGGTAAAAGCGATCGTTAATTTCTTCTTCCTTTCCCTCGATGGCTTTCAATTCTGTTAAAAGATCTTCTTCTGTCACTTTTCCAAGCCATCTTTTATAATTTTCCATCATATCCATTTTTATAATCCTCCTTTATGCTTCTACATTGGCACGCCAATAGTCTAACGTGTCTTTCAAAGTCTGCTCCAGACTGATCTTACGTTTCCAGTCCGTCTGCTCTGTAATCTTTGTAATATCCGCTTCAATGATCGGCACATCGATTGGACGAAGTCTCGCCTGTTCCACCTCTACATTGATCTCACGGCCCGAAAGTTCTATGATCTTATCTAAAACTTCCTGAATCTCATAAGCTTTGCCGGAACCTACATTGTACGTCTCTCCGCTCTTTCCCTGACGAATCAGGCACTCATACGCGGCGATCACATCACGCACATCGGTAAAGTCTCGTTTTGCCTTCAGATTTCCGACATGGATTACCGGCTCACGCAGTCCTTTTTCCACTTCAACAACCTGTTTACAAAAGTCAGACACAACGAACTGCGGTGACTGTCTCGGTCCTACGTGCGTAAATGCGCGAACCATCACGAGTTCCAGCTGATATGCCTGCGCATAGATCGTACCAAGCATATTCTGGCAGCTTTTTGTCGCTGCATATATATTTCCTGGGCGAAGTACCGTATCTTCGACGATCGGCACCTGATCCGGGTGAATTCTTCCGTATTCTTCTCCGGAACCGATCAGCAATACTCTGCCCTTATATTCCATTTCTTTTAATACATCCAATAAATTCAATGCACCTTTGATATTTACATCGACAGTCAATTGTGGATTTGACCAGGATACTGCAACAGAACTCTGTGCTGCCAGATGAAATATGTAATCCGGCGCAAAATTCTCGATTACGTCAACCACTTCCTGTTTTTCCAAAAGATTCATATCCACGACATCGTAGCCTTCCGGCTCAAGTGTCTCCTGTTTCATCTTGGTAGAGCGCACCTGATATCCGCACTCTCCACTCAAATATTCGGCCAGATACTTCCCTACAAATCCGGCTCCACCGATAATTAATGCTTTTTTCATGCCTTCATTCACTTTCATTGATAATGATCCAATATGTGAAAAAGGCGCTGGCATCGCCCACATATGCGGTTAATCCCGGCGCCGTTTTCATATAAAAGATTAGATTGCTTTTACTTTAATTTCTTTTTCTACTAAAGCTAAGTCATTCTTAACCATTCTCTCAACTAACTGGCTGAAAGAGATCTCACGTTTCCATCCAAGCTCTTTTTCTGCTTTGGCAGGATTTCCAAGAAGGATATCTACTTCTGCCGGACGGAAGAACTGTGGATTTACTTTTACGATGGTCTTTCCGGTTGCCTTATCTTTTCCGATTTCGTCAACGCCGGTTCCTTCCCATTCGATCTCGATTCCAACATGTCCAAATGCAACTTCTACAAACTCACGTACTGTACGTGTCTCGTTGGTAGCGATGACATAATCATCTGCGTGATCCTGCTGAAGAAGAAGCCACATTGCTTTTACATAATCCTTGGAATGACCCCAGTCTCTCTTAGAGTCCATATTTCCAAGTTCCAAATGATCCTGTACACCAAGTTTGATACGTGCTACCGCATCTGTGATCTTACGAGTAACGAACTCTTTACCACGACGCTCGGATTCATGATTGAAAAGAATTCCGGAGCATGCATACAGATCATAACTCTCTCTGTAGTTCTTTGTGATCCAGTGTCCATACAATTTTGCTACTCCGTATGGAGAACGTGGATAGAATGGAGTTGTCTCTGTCTGAGGAATTGCCTGAACCAGACCAAACATCTCACTTGTAGAAGCCTGATAAAATCTTGCTTCCGGTTTTACTGTACGAATTGCTTCGAGCATATTGGTAACACCAAGAGCATCGATATCTGCTGTTGCCAGAGGCTGCTCCCAGCTTGTAGCTACAAAAGACTGAGCAGCAAGGTTGTAAACTTCATCTGCCTGAGAAATCTTCATTGCTGTGATCAAAGAAATCGGGTCCGTCATATCTGCATAGATAAAGTGAATTTTATCTTTGATATGCTCTACGTTTCCATAATCTACAACGCTCTTACGGCGCATGATTCCATATACTTCATAGCCCTTCTCCAACAAAAGTTCTGCAAGATAAGAACCATCCTGTCCTGTAATACCTGTTATTAATGCGTGTTTCATGATATCTCCTTTCAAACCTAAACATTGCTATTCATTTTATTTATTGTAAAATCTTAGATGTACTCATTGCGGTTGCAAATTCTAAGATTTTCAAGTACCTTTTTGATATCTCCGGCATGACCTTTGTCGCAGATCAGCAGCGCATCTTCGGTATCTACTACGATGATGTCCTCCAGTCCTACGGCTGCGATCAGCTTGTCCGAACCTTCGATGATCGAATTCTTTGTCTCTACTGTGATAACATTTCCCTGAACGGCATTTCCAAATTCATTGGTGGAGCGGATACGTCCCACTGCCAGCCAGGATCCTACATCATCCCATCCGAATGTACCGGGCAGTACAAAGATATTCTCTGCCTTTTCCATGATACCGTAATCGATGGATTCCGAATCCATCTTTTCAAATTCAGCCTCAAGAACACTTTCCTGTTCCTCGGTTCCGATCGCATCCTGGATCTTCACAAGTCCTTCATAGGTCTTTGGCATAAATTCTTTCATATTATTTAAGATGGTAGAAATCTTCCAGACAAACATTCCGCTGTTCCACAGATAGGATTCATCTGCAAGATATTCTTTTGCCTTTTTCAGATTTGGCTTCTCTACAAAGCACTCGACGCCATACGCACGTCCCTCGCTCTGATCCGGATCAAATTTGATGTAACCATATCCGGTCTCCGGATAGTTTGGTGTAATACCGATCGTCGTCAGGTTGCTTCCTTTTTCTGCCACCTGGCAGGCATCTTTCAATACATCAACAAACATCGAATTGTATTTGATCAAATGATCGGATGGAAGCACGATCATAAGAGCATCGTCATACTTTTTGTTAATGTGCATGGCAGCAAGTCCTACACAAGGAGCCGTATTTCTTCCAACCGGTTCGCACAAAATGTTCTCCTCCGGAAGATCCGGCAACTGTTCCTTTGCCAATGCTTTATAATCGCGGTTTGTCACAATGTAAATATCTTCCATATCTACCAGTGGCAGAATACGATTTACCGTATGCTGGATCATGGTAATTCCATCATCCGTCAGACTCAAAAACTGTTTTGGCAGATTCTTACGGCTTTTTGGCCAAAAACGCTCGCCACGTCCACCTGCCATGATCATTGCTGTAACTTTCATAGTTCTTCCTTTCCTCTTAAATTTGTATTTATAATTTTGACATTAAGATTTCATTGTTACCATGGATATAATACTCGCCAAATCCGGCCGGCACAAAAATACTGTCTCCTGCCTTAAAATCATAGCGGCGTCCTTTATATTCCAAATATCCGTTTCCTTTTACGATAAGCAGCGACTGGAACGAGGACTTATCGCACCAAAGTTTGATCTTTCCATTCTCGCAGTCAATCTTATTGACACAGAAATAATCACACTCAAACAATCTTCGGATCCTTCCATGCTTCAGACTTACTTCGTTGTTATCGAACACCTGCGAAGGTACGATCGGAGTACGGTCAATCACTTCTACCCCTCGTTCCACATGGAGTTCACGGTAATTTCCGTTTTTATCCTTTCGAAGATAGTCATACACGCGGAATGTCGTATTGGAACTCTGCTGAATCTCCGCAATCACAACGCCCGCACCGATCGCATGGATCGTTCCCGGATGAATGAAAAAGCAGTCCCCCTCATTCACCTCTACTTTATTTAAAATCTGCGGAATCGAACCGTCCTGCATCTTCTGCTCCAACTCTTCTTTGGAAACTTCCCGGTTCAACCCATAATACAAAAAGGCATGCGGTTTTGCGGCAAGTACATACCACATCTCGGCTTTCCCCTGCTCGCCCAGCTCACTCTTTGCCGTCTCATCCGACGGATGAACCTGTATAGAAAGATTTTCCTTTGCATCAATAAATTTGATCAAAATCGGAAATTTATCTTCTGGTTGAAATTTGTGGGAAACATATTCTGGAAACTGATCCAATACTTCTTCCAATGTTTTCCCCTTAAATGCTCCATTTCGGACCGTACTTTTTCCATCCGGATGACAGCTGAGTTCCCAGCTTTCTGCCGTACAATCGCCATCACCGGCTTTTCCAAACAGGCGCTCCAGTTCATGACCGCCCCAAAGATAATCCTTGTACGCCGGAGCCAATTTCATTGGATACATATTATCACTCTTTGTCCTTTAACCTATTTTCCGGCAATTCTCTTTGCCGTCAATTTAAACAGTGTCTTGATATAACTCATGATAAACGGAATCAATTGTCTCTTCGATTCCCCATAAATTCTCTTATCAAACTCGATCGGCACTTCCCCGATCTTTAACTTCTTATCGGCTTTGTTGAGGCGCAGACACAGAAGAACTTCCTGAAGCACATCATAATTGTGGCAGGTAAGTTTTACTTCTTTCAGCTGTGCTGTCTCATACATACGATAGTCGGTAGAAATGTCTTTTGCCTTGATTCCAAGGAAAAAGCGGAACATACCGTTTAAGATATGTGACATCACGATGGATGATTTGGCATCGTTTGTCTTACCGCCCTCTACGTAACGGGAGCCGATAACAACATCACATTTGTCATCCACAAACTTCTTATATAAATCAGGAATATACTTAGGGTTGTGAGATCCGTCGCTGTCTAAGATCAGGAACTTGTCCTTCTCAGCATATTTGATTCCGGTCTTAAACGCACCTGCAAATGCGGGTTCTTCCTGATTGATATAACGAGCACCAAACTCCTCGCATACTCCTTTCGTGTTATCCAAAGGTTCTGCGGTATCAATAACTAATATCTCGAACTCTTCTCCGGTTTTCTCAACATTTTCAATAATTTGCGGCAATAATACTTTCAGGTTTTCTTCTTCCTTATATGCCAGCAAAACTACGCTGATTCCCATGATTCTTCCTCCATCATTCTAGTAATTCATTATTCAACAATTTATTTTACCATACAAAAAGGCATTTGAAAAGGGTTTTTTTTATTCTTCTGCCTTAAAGGCCCACAATTTGTTCATCAGGAAATTAATCGGAATGGCAATAACCAAACTGATAAGTGGTGCGATTCGATCAGAAATATGGCAAACACTTACCCATACGGTATTCAAAACCGGGTTCAACACAATTCCGGTCACTCCATAAGAAAGATAGGTCTTTAATAAGGCTTTTCCAAAACTTCTTGACTTTCCTTCTTCTAATTTGAATACAAAACGGCTGTTAAGCAGGAACGAAACAAATACACTGATCAAAAATCCGATTGCGGTTGCAATCCAAACTGCAACAGGCGCATTGTCAAATCCTAACACTGTCATCTTATCAATGCCGGCTCCCTGCAGAGCAATCAAACTCACCAAATAGATCACATAGTTAAAGATGGTGTTCCACACACCGACCAAACCAAATTTCACAAATTGAAACAAGGTTTCCCACTGCTCTTCGTTCAGTTCTTTGTGTGCAATCTTCAATATAACACCGAACACTGCACGGACGATTGTTTCAATCAAGTTCCATAATACTTCTGCTATCTTATTCATAATCGTATCTCCTGTCTACGTTCTCTTTTTATTGTTCTATCTTATCAAGAGATAAAACAAATTGCAAATGAATAAAGTATAAATAACATCATCGGAAGGCTTCGGAGTAATACAGGTCCACGCTCAAATGTCATCTCTTTTTTCCCCATTTTCATGTCCTTTCGGTTCCGGTATAAATCAAATCCAACTGCTGCCATCCACGCTGCCAATACTGCGGATAATAATGAAATATAAAGGTCCACCGGAATTCCTGCCATTTTTTGTACAAGAATCGGATAAATGGTACCAAACTCTCCGCCTTCCGTATGAATTCCCAAAAGCTGCGAAAAAACACCGCCGTTTATCAAATCATTATCATAATTAAACAGCCACCCCAGCGCACATACAGCCAGCCAGCATACACTAAATACACACTCAATCAGACACAACAGTTTTTTACGGTAACTAAAACCTAACATCATAACTGCAAACGGCACCATATAGAAAAGCCAGTTTGGATGCCACTGAACAAATAAAATAAATGACAGCCAGCTAAGCATCGGCAAACCAAAAGCAAGCTGCATTGTCACGTTATGAATACTGTAAGCCACAATGCAGATCAATATAAACAAAATGATAAAATAACTGCTATTTGCCGTATAAACATTTCGAGTCGTCGGAATTCCCGCATTGAATAAACGTTCCCAAAAACTATACAATCCGCTCATATACTTCTGCACCCGTTGATATCCCGGATCTGATCCATAAAAAATCTGTTGCAAAAGCAAACCAAGTACCGACACAATACAATCTCGTAAAATATAGCTGATCCTTTTTTCACGAAGTAAAAACAATGGAATCAAACCAATCAAAACAAGCGGTTTGTAAAATACCGCTATGGCAAAAAACGCCAATTCCCATATCTTTTTCTTTTGTAACCAAGCACGCAGTCCTAAAACCATAAATAATACGGCAAAGATATCCATCTGAGAGATCATCAAAAATCCATACCATAAAATCGGTGAAGTAAGGAAGCAGAACGTTACCCACTTTTTCGTCTCTTCTTTCATTGAAACTGCTGTACAAATATCTGCAAGAACCTTTGTAAGATAAAGAACAGCCACAGCAAATAACAATTTCAATTCCAATTCATAAACAACAAAAGGAATTGTAATATGTGCTAATTTCTCTATCACATAAATCGGAAGACATAACACTCCCAGTGTCGCGTAATTAATGATGGAATAATTCGCACCGGCACTTAAATTTTTGCCCCAGACAGCATCGTAGTACCCAGACAATGCCTGTTTGTTTACAATAGTATAAAAATCCTTCAATCTTCCATTAAACAAACAAGAATCAAACGTTAATGACTGCGTCACCGTAAGTTTGAAATCCTTCAAAAAGCAAAAAAACAACGTCAAAATCGCAACGATAGCAAGAGCTGCCATCCAATCTCCTTTTCTTGGGCCTCCCTTTCCATCATTCCAAGCATTTAACCGTTTACGTAATTTTTCCATCCTTTCATCCTCCTCATTACCTCTACCGCAGATACGTTACCGTAATCTTCTTAACGTAGATTCCGCAAGTAATATCATCATCATTGTGTTTTGATTTAAATACACTATCTGTGTTAAAGAACAGCCAGTTAACGCCTTCACCCTTATGCTCATTTGTCGTAGTCTTAAGCGTTGTATCAAACTCGACGATGCCGGATTCGTTATTTTTCAGTTTGGCTCGTTCCTTTCCGTTAACCTTAATTTTTGTTGTTCCCTTCTTCTTTCCGGCTTCATATTCAACCGTAACATGCGCTTTCTTAGCACCTCCTGACAAAAGACGAACAACACTCTGACCGGAAGTCCAAGTTCCATCATCTCCGAAATCTGTCTCATTCCATCCGCTGTGTGCAAATTTCTTTCCAAGCCCCTGATCTGAAAAATCAAGTTCTACATAAGGACTTTCTGCACTCAAATATACATCCCGGTAAACCGGAACATCTGCAATTGGTTTTTTCGAAGCTAAAATTTTATTGTCTACTTCATAAAAATTGGCCACATTTTTATATTTATGTGCACTACGGTAATCTACAATATAAAGGGTATCTTCATCCAGTGCATTATTCATAAACTTCTTTTTAATCTCTTTATTTTCTTTTTCGATCAAACTATATTTAATAAAGCGAGACATGTAAAAATAATTTACATCCATCCCCTCTACCATAGAAGCCTTTGTTCCGACCTGCATCATCTGATACAAACCATATCCTGCTACCGGATAATATACAATATGTTTATAATTTTTTAACTGCGTATCCCAAAAAGCATTTTTTACCATATCCTCTTCCGCCACAGGTTCTGATGTATACTGTTTATGAATCCGGGAAATTGGTTTTGCCAGATCCATAAGTTGAAGACAAAGGCACACTGCGACAATGATCGTACAAACTTTTTTATTGCGGATCATTCTTGCTGCCATATATAGTCCAAAAATCATCGCCATATACATGATCACCCAGATAAAACGTCCGGAAGAACGTACAATAGCAAGAACATCATAACAAAATTGCGGAAGGTATACCTGTAAAACAATATGTTTTCCAATATATACCCAGGTTGTAAGTGCCAAAGACCCAAATACAATGACAACAATCGACAGGGAAACCAGTCCACTGACATGCTTTTTAATAAACTGTTTCATCCGAATCCACAGTTTCTTTACTTTGTGCATCTGAATCATACGACGAATCAATAATCCGATACCAATAGCACACAATACGATCATACCAAGTCCCAGATAAGCAAATCCCTCATACTGGCCGCTTCGCATTCCCATTCCAGGGAAGAACGAAGAATATTCATATGGATTGATTAATGCATTCAGATTGGCTGAATACAGTCCAAATCCGTTACTTCCTGAATCCAGTACATCGGTAAATCCACCAACCACAAAGAAGGTTACCAAAAAAGCTGCCACAAAACTTCCAAATACAATAAATACACGTTTCCATTTACGCTCTTCCAACAAACTATGAAGCAGATAGCCACACATCAGTCCACCTACAATAAAAATAATGTACATCTGAATCAAAACACAGAGAGCTCCCAGAATTGCAAATGCAGCTGCGGCTTTCCAAATTTTCTGAAAACGATCACGGTACATCCAGATTGCAATCGGCGCCAGAATCAAAAAGTGTGCTGCCAGTGAAGTATGACGAGAATTTTGTGTCAACAATCCAAACATACGCTGCAATACAGGTGTAGAAAGGATAAAGAACACACTTCCCATAGCACAGTACAATTTATTCTTCCGAATTTTTGCCACAATCAATGCCGCAAAACCACCGTTCAACATATAACACATCAAGCCAAACAATCCAAAGTACTGAAACGTCTCCGGCAACAGTGGAGACAGTGCTTTAAAGAAAATGGCAAATAATGGAATCGAGTCTGTATAAAGAACACTTACCATATATGGATGTGTTAAACCATCATGTAAACCAATCGGAAAAGTCCATGCTGCATCGCGGTAATACTTCCAGCCAATGTAATGCTGCTGAAGATCTTTTCCCGTCAAAAGCCAGGCATCGTTTGTCACATTCAAAACACTAAATCCATAGATCAGCACAAACAACACGGCTCCGATCAACGCGCCGATCAAAAAATACCATTTTAAACTGTCCGGATTTTTCATATTCCATCTCATTTTTTTTACATTATTCTCTTTTTTCATACCTTATTCCTCATCTCCTGCTTTATCAAAATTTACTCTTTCTTCCTCAATCACAAGCGGACGGTGTGTCACTCGGGAATTAATATTCATTATATATTCGCCAAGCAGTCCGATAAAAAACAATTGAATCGATCCAAATATAAATATTCCCAAAAGAATTGGTGTCATACCTGCCACGAAACGATCCCAAAAAATCAATTTCAAGACCAGGTATATCAAGGCAACTACAACACTGATCCCAGACAATATGAAGCCTGCGATCGTAGCGATCCGCATCCCCACTTTTGTATAGGATGTAAACCCAAGCATCGCCGCGTCATATAAACTATACCAATTATTGTGTGTCTTTCCGGCACGTCTTTTTTCCTGCTGATATTCTATATCTTTTCTCTTATATCCGAGTTCTGCTACAATTCCGCGAAGAAACGGAGTCGGGTCATCCAGCTCTTTCAATACTTCGATAAACCCTCTGTCATATAAGCCAAACCCGGTAAAATGTTCAATCTGCTCTACACTCGACATCTTTTTGATGAGCTTATAATAACAGCTTCGCAAGAAATACATAATTTTATTTTCTTTACTTTTCGATTTAATTCCGATCACAATTTTATTGCCCGCTTCCCATTCTGCAACAAATTTGGGAATCATATCAATCGGATCCTGGAAATCCGCACACATAAGGATTACGCATTCTCCCGTAGTCTGCATCAAACCATAATATGGTGAATTAAATTGTCCAAAATTCTTTGCATTAAAGATAGCCTTGATCTGCGGATCTTTCTTGCAGATCATACGAATTTTATCTCTTGTAGTATCGGTAGAGTCATTGTCTATAAAAACAATTTCATACTCATATTGCGGAAGACTTTTTTGAAACTCTGCCACAATTGCTTCGCTTAATGGCACGACGTTTTCTTCTTCGTTGTACGTTGGTATCAATACACTAATTCGCTTTTTCATTATTATCTCCATTTCTTCTTAAGGATTTCTTCAATTCCTTCATCAAATTTTGTTTTTGCCTGCCACTTAAGTTGTCTTTTTATTTTACTGACATCCGGGCAAAGATTTACCGGACCTGCCGGGCCATAAGGCACCGCACCAAATTGAATCTCTGACTCCGAATGTAAAATTTCTTTCATTTCCAGCACAAATTCTTTCAATGGTCGCACCCGGCCGGATGCCACATTGTAAATGCCTGCTTCTGCCTGTCCTGTCAAAAAGCCGGCCAGCGCATCTGCCACATCTCGTATATAGATATAGTCCCATTTTTGAATGCACTCGGTCAATTGCAATGGTTCATTTTTCTGCATTTTATCGAGCGATGACATGATAAGCGTTCCTTCATAATCTTCCGGTCCAAATACACTAAAAATACGAACCCAGTACAATTTCACAGAAGTATTGGCAAAATACTCTTTCAAAGCATCATACGTCTGCTTTTTCATTTTTCCGTAAGCAGTTGTCGGCTTCGCTTCATCGGCTTCTGAAACAACCTCTTTCACAATCCCGTATTCTGCCTGAGAACCGCTTCCCAAAAACATCTTTGCCTGCAGTTTTTCTGCCGTTTTTGCTGCAAGAAGGGAAGCCTCATAATTCTCCTTTTGCTTTTTCTCATCATCCCTGGTCTCTCCACGAGTTCCGTTCCAGGCAAGGTGATAAAATCCTTCCACCTGTCCCGGTACATAGGACGGCAGTTCTTCTATCTGAGCCATATCCAATTCTACAATCTTCACTCTGTCATCCTGAGGCACCCGGTCACGATTTGACGAATTCGGCCGGATCACCGCATAAATTTCATTTTCTGTATCTTTTAGCAATTCCTGTATCAGATAGGCTCCAATAAAACTGGAAGCTCCCGTCACTACTACTCGTTTCATCCAACAATCTCCCTTACTTTATTTACAATATCTTCTGCTACCATATGATAATATTCTCTTAAAAACCTCTGGCTTCCTACAATTGTAGTATACTCATCCTGCAGTCCCATGCGGATAACACTTGCACGTTCCCCTGACATTCCGGCAACCACTTCACAAACCGCTCCTCCGAAGCCTCCGACTATAGTATGCTCTTCAATTGTGACAATTACTTGGTATTTTTTAGCAATGTCACGTACTTTTTCTTCGGAAAGTGGTTTCACGCTGACAAAATCATAAAGTCCCGCATGAACGCCTTCCTCCGCAAGTTGTTCGCAAGCTGTCTTTGCTTCTTCCAAAAGAGATCCGGTAGCCAAAAGCGCAACTTTCTCTCCCTCCTGCAGCGTGATCACCGGCTGAAATCCTTTTTGGATCTCATGGTCGTAGAGTTCATTTTCGCCACCTTTTCCGAGACGAATATATCCCGGCCCTTCTGTCGCGTAAGCCTCACGGATCACATCCACAGCTTCCAGCGGATCCGAAGGGGAATACACTGTCATATTTGGCAGAGAACGCATAATAGACAGATCTTCTGTCGCATGATGGCTCATTCCGAGCTGTCCATAAGCAAATCCGCCACCTACAACAATAATCTTTACATTGGCATTGTGGTAGCAGATGTCATTTCTTACCTGCTCTAAGCATCGGATTCCCGGAAAGTTTCCTATGGAATACACATATACTTTCTTTCCTTCCAACGCAAGACCGGCGGCCACACTTGCCATATTTTGCTCGCAGATTCCCGCATTGATAAACTGATCCGGCAGTGTCTCCATAAATTCATTCAACACTCCAAAGCCAAGATCTCCGGCAATCAGCATCACGTCTTTATCTTTTTTTGCGATTGCGGTCAATTCATTAATCAAATGATTTCTCACAAGGATTCACCTCCCAGTTCCTGCATTGCCTGTTCATAAGCTTCTCCCTGCGGATCACGGTAATGCCACAAAAGAGTATCTTCCATAAAGGAAACCCCTTTTCCTTTTATCGTATTGGCAACGATCACATTTGGTTTTTCTTCTGACAAGTGCGAGAACGCATCTCTCAACTGATTATGATCATTTCCATCCTTTACGTCAATGACATTCCAGCCAAAGGCTTCCCAGCGGCGTGGCAGATCCGTAAAAGCGATAACATCTTCGCATCTTCCTAGAGCCTGCCATTTGTTATGATCAATAATGACTGTAAAATTTCCCAGTTTCTGTTTATTTGCCAGCAGTGCCATTTCCCAGATTTCTCCTTCTTCGCACTCACCGTCTCCGATAATTGCAAAGACACGGCTTGGGCTGCCATTCCGTTTGAGCGCAATTGCCATACCACACGCCATACCAGCTCCATGTCCGAGACTTCCGGTAGAAACTTCGACTCCCGGCACCCCTTTACTGGATACATGGCCGGAATACACACTGCCGTCTGTATAATATTTTTTCAATTCCGAACGATCAAAAAAACCGCATTCTGCAAGAGCCGTATAAATGGCTACACCTGCATGTCCTTTACTAAGCACAAGACGGTCTCTTGTCTCCATTTTCGGATTTTTACAATCATAATTCATCACATCATGATAAAGCACTGCCACAATATCAATAACAGACAATACGGCACCAATATGTGCCGCATGACTGTTATGAATCATCTGAACAGTGTCTTTTCGCATTGCTAAAGCAAGTTCTTCACTGGTCATCTGCTTCTTCCTTCCTTTTATTGTAAAGCTTCTTTGATCACTTTTGCCATATAATCAATCTTTTCATCGGTCATACCCGGATATACACCAAGCCAGAATGTATCTTTCATGATACGGTCTGTCACAGCAAGATTTCCGACTACGCGGTATCCTTTTCCGGATGCACGCATTTCATCGAAACAAGGCTGTTTTACGATATTTCCTGCAAAGAGCATACGGGTCTGTACGCCATGATCTTCGATATACTGAACCACTTTATTCTTATCTACGCCCTCGCGACAGGTAAGAAGGAATCCGAACCAGCTTGGTTTTGAATTTGGACATGGTTCCGGAAGAATGAGTTTATCTTCTACTTCTTCCAAAGCAGCACGAAGACGGTCAAAGTTATGTCTTCTCTTTTCTACAAATGTAGGGAACTTAGCAAGCTGAGCACATCCTACTGCTGCCTGCATATCGGTTGCTTTCAAATTGTATCCAAAATGAGAATATACATATTTGTGGTCATATCCAAGTGGAAGTTCTCCATACTGCTTGTCAAAACGATGTCCGCACAAGTTGTCTCTTCCGGATGGACATACGCAGTCTCTTCCCCAGTCTCTCAAAGAGCGGACTGCCTTATGGATCAATGGATTGTCGGTATAAACCGCTCCACCTTCACCCATTGTCATATGGTGTGGCGGATAAAAACTGGAAGTACCGATGTCACCGATCGTACCGGTGAATTTTTCTTCGCCGTTGATCGTATATTTGGATCCCAGTGCATCACAGTTATCTTCTACAAGCCATAAATTATGTTTGTCACAAAATTCTTTGATTGCTCCAAGATCCCATGGATTTCCCAATGTATGAGCGATCATGATCGCTTTTGTCTTATCGGAAAGGGCATCTTCCAGCATGGAAGCATCCATATTGTACTGTGGAATGGTCATATCAACAAATACCGGAACCGCACCATACTGAATGATCGGCGCAATCGTTGTAGGGAATCCGGCAGCCACAGTGATCACTTCGTCTCCCGGCATAATACGGCGGTCTCCCATCAACGGAGAAGTCAGTGCCATAAATGCGAGCAGGTTTGCGGAAGAACCGGAGTTTACCAAAGAACAGTATTTAATTCCAAGGTACTCTGCAAATTCCTTTTCAAACTGATCGGTATATCTTCCGGAAGTAAGCCAGAACTCGAGGGAACTGTCTACCAGATTTACCATCTCTTCATGTCCATAATAACGGGAAGCATATGGGATACGGTCGCCTTCTTTAAAAGGTTTTTCCTGATTGTGGTATTTGTCACAATACTCTTTTACCATCTCCAAAATACTTTCTCTTGCCTGTTTTTCATTCTGATTTTCAAACATAATATTAATCCTTTCTGATTTTAGTAATTATTATCGATTTAAAAATTCTCTAATCTGCTTGTCCATAATGTCTGCCACACTTTCGCCGGCAAAATATACCTTTGTCCATTCTACCGTCTTATCCAAAGCTTCGGATACGGTCCAGCGTGGTTTCCATCCAAATGTTGTCTTTAATTTGGAACAGTCCAGTTTCAGGAAATTTGCCTCATGAGGACCTCCGTCATACTGATTGACCCATTTCATGCCTTCGCCCCATTTTTCCACAAACAGGTCGACCAGATCACCGGTTGTCACGCAGTCTGTCTCATCCGGTCCTACATTGTAATATCCCTGGTATTTGGCATCCTCATACTGCTCTTTGGCAATCATCAGATACGCAATGACCGGCTCCAGAACGTGCTGGTAAGGACGCGTGGAAAATGGATTACGGATCACGATATCTTTCTTTTCTTTTGCCGCGCGCACGCAGTCGGGGATAATACGGTCGTTGGCAAAATCACCGCCGCCGATGACATTACCCGCTCTCGCTGTCGATACCGCAACGCCGGTCTCATTGAAAAATGAATTTTTGTAACTATGTGTCACCAATTCGGAACAGGATTTACTGTTGGAATATGGATCGTAGCCATCCAGCGGCTCATTTTCACGATATCCCCATTCCCATTCTTTATTTTCATATACCTTATCCGTTGTGACATTGAGAAAACTCTTCACACACGGATTCCGGCGTACGCATTCACAGATATTTACGGTTCCCATCACATTGGTCTCATACGTGTAAACCGGATCCTTATAGGAATCTCTTACAATCGGCTGTGCAGCAAGGTGAATCACGATCTCCGGCTGTACTTTCCGGAAAACATTGGATAATTTTTCCAAATCACGGATATCTCCGATTACGGAATTCATCTTATCCTCAATCTCTGCCATAGAAAACAGATTGGGATCCGTCGGAGGCTCGAGGGAATATCCTGTCACCTCTGCCCCTGCCTGAATCAATGTACGGCACATCCAGCTTCCTTTAAAACCGGTATGTCCTGTAATAAGTACTTTTTTCCCCTTATAAAATGTCAAATCCATCGTGGTCTTCCTCCATTTTTTCGATTAGTCTTCCCAGACTTTCCAAGGTGCTTTTCCGGAAGCCCAAAGTTCTTCCAGTTTTTCTTTTTCACGCTTGGTGTCCATACACTGCCAGAAGCCATCATGTTTATAAGCTTTGAGCTCGCCCATCTTGGCAACTTTTTCCAATGGTTCTTTTTCAAATACGGTAGAATCGCCTTCGATCAGATCAAAAATTCCCGGCTCCAATACCATATAACCTGCATTGATACGGTTTCCATCCATCTTCGATTTTTCACGGAAATTCTCGATAAATCCATCTTCCGTAATATCCAGCACACCAAATCTCTGTTCCACATTAATCGCAGTCAATGTAGCCATTTTCCCGTGTGCCTTATGGAATTCAAGCAATTTTGCAATATCTACATCCGAAACTCCGTCGCCGTATGTAAGCATAAAGGTTTCATCACCTACATATTTCTGAACACGTTTCACACGGCCGCCCGTCATCGTATCCAGACCGGTATCCACCAATGTTACTTTCCATGGTTCTGCCACATTATTATGAACCGTCATTTTATTTCCATCGGTAAAATCAAAGGTAATATCACTATTGTGCAGATAATAGTCATTAAAGTATTCTTTAATAATGTGCTGTTTATATCCGCAGCAAATGATAAACTCATTAATCCCATAGTGTGAGTATTCTTTCATAATGTGCCACAAAATTGGTTTCTCGCCGATTTCAATCATCGGTTTCGGTTTCAAATGGCTTTCCTCGCTAATTCTTGTTCCATATCCTCCTGCTAAAATAACTGCTTTCATTTTTCTCTCCTTTTCCGCGTTGATGTACGCATATATTACTTAAAATTCATAAAAATATAAATTTCCGTTTGCACTGTTGATCGGTTCACAATCAAGTTCTGCTTTTAGTGCTGCATCCAGAGAAGCAAAACTCTCCTCATCATAAGCACGCTTGTCCACATAAATTCCGGCAAATCCTTTTTTCTTCAATTCGTCTATCATCTGTTTTACCGGCATTCCTGCAGTCTGCTGATACCAAAGATCGCCCTCGCGTCCTTTGCTTCCACCGTAACTCCACCGTAACTGCTCGGAATACATAAATCCAATAAACAAATGATAATCCTGCATTTGATTCACGGGACCTCCCTCCGGATACGGATGATACGGGAGCTGAAAAATCATAGATTTTTCCGGTACACTTGCTTCTATCTTTTCTATAAACCGGCTGTCCGAATTCTTTTCTTCTTGTAATTGCGCCGCTGCTCCTGTCACACTCGCCGGGACCTGATCATACAAGCTAAATATTGCCAGTGCGCAAAAAAGAACTTCACAAATCGGCTTCCATATTTTAGAATACTTATTCTGTTTTTTCATCCATCGTGTCATTAATATCCCCAATGTCGAAAGCGACATAAAGGCGATAAAAATAGAAATACGGTTAGTTCCTCGCACAAGGCTGGTTACAAAATTGGCAAAGATTCCACCAAAGCCGCCCATCGTAGCAAAAAGAACTGCAAATACATTTAATTCCACAAACAAGGCAAGCGGTTCTCTCCGCCTGGCAATTTCCCGTCTACGCATCAAGCCAATAATCAATGCCAAAAAACCAATGCCAGCCATAATACCAAGGTACGAAGTCATTGACTCCGTCTTGATAAATATCTGATAATATTCCTGATTATATTCCTGTAACTTTTGTATTCCATAATCTTTATACGGAATCAGCAACTGTACAATCTTCAATGCATACAATTCAGAATCCGCAAGTGAACGTTCTGTAAGATTAGCTCCATTTTGAATTTGGTATATGATACACGGAATCAATGCAATTACCATAAACAAAACATTCGAAACCACCATGCGAATCATTTGAAATACTGCTTTCCAGCTACGATGCTTCATTGCCTTGGAAATCCCGGTAATAGCAAGAAACATACAAGTGAAAAATGTGTAATATCCAATTCCATTGTTTGCAATCATAAAAAAGAAAAGTAATACAAGATAGTTTTTCTTATATTTAAAGAATCCTTTTCCGAATTCAAACAATTTATCATCTTTCCACAGCCATACACAGATTAAAATCGACAATGGTACAAATTCATACGAACTTAAGCAAAAATGACTTACCAGCCGCATAAAATGATAATACATAAAATCAAAAAGCAAAGTTCCTATCACTGCAAAATCCTGCCGAATCCCCAGCTGTCTCATTACAAAATAAGATATCAACGCAATTAAAAAGAACAAAAATATAATGGTCATATTTACAATCGCAACCGGATCCTCGGAAAACAGCCCAAAAAACTTCAGGAACAATACATCTGCATTCATTAACGAATCCGGCATAAAATCATAATATTCTGCTCCATATGGGGCACCTAGCCGCTCCGTCTCATAAATCCACGTACTTTGACTATCCGAAACCACTTTCGCATGCTTATAAGCAGTTCCAAAATCATCTCCGCCTTGGTAAGCAATAGGCATAGAAACGTCATAATTTTTAAAATCGAAAGAAATCGCCAATGAAGCATATACCAACAACATTAATACTGCCACAGCGACAAATTCCCATTTGTACTTTTTCAGTACGTTTTTCATCGTGGGGTTACCACCTTTCCCTTTTACTGCCTAAAAAAGGCATATCTTATATAAGTATAAAGCACTTTTTCTACCTTGTCAACCTCTATAAATGATGTCCAAAAGCGCCTGATACCCTTTCTCGTAAAATTCTTTTTCATAATGCACCATGAATGCACCAGACACGCACAGATCATCTGCATCATAGTCTTTCGCATAATCGATTACGTGACAGTCCATCTGTTTTTCGAAATAATCCTGCCATTTCTGCAAAAAGGCTTTTTTCTTCTTTAAAGTCGCCTGTTTATATCCGCGGATATTCTTTTTACGACGTTGATAATCTAAAAATTTGAGTTTTACATCTGCTTTAATGAAAATGATCTGCTTTCCATAGCGGCGTTTTAAAAACTCGATAAACGTATCAAAACGTGCTTTGATCTCCTCATCACTCAGCACATCCTCTACGGTTGTCAATTCACAGTCGTCTTTGATCTCTTTATAAAAGCCAAGTCCACGCACTTCGCTGTCTGCCGTAAGATAGCCGCCCCGGTATTTTACGACATCACAGATCAGGTCGTAAAAATCAAGAAGCAGCCACTTGGAACCGGTCGCTTCCAGCTGTCCCGGCAGATCCTTGTGGAACGCACTTTTGATATATCCGACACGCCAATTGCTGTTTTCAAATAACGACAGATTCTCAAATTTCGTATCGTCATAAGGGATCGGTTCGTCAAAGGCAAATAAAAAGCTGTTGCGGTATGCGTATTTGCCAATCTTAAAACGCCCGGTATCTTCGTTCAAAATCTCGCGGGTAATGCAAGATCCCCAAAGATCCACCTGAACCGGCTCATAAAAGGCATTGAGTGCACGGATTGGCGCAAGCTGCTTGTCCACTTCCAGTTCTTTATGATAGCACTCTTTTATGCGGTCGTGTTCAAAATCTTCTTCGGCTGCCGCAAACAATATCTTTTTGGCTTCTTTCCCTTTTCCGGCATCCAGCGCACGCAGAATGGCATCAAAAGTTCCGGCATGCACTTCATTGATATACAGCGGGCCTTCCAGCCAGCCTCGTTTTTCCAGTTCTTTCTTAACAAGTTCCGTATAAGTTTTCACAATCTTCATCTTATACTCATAGATTGCTTCATACTGCACGCCTTCGCAAAACAAATCGCCTTCTTCCACAGCCTGTACCACTTTCAGGCAGGTGCAAAGTCCTTCGGAAAAACGGAAATCATATTTGTCAAGGATCTCCTGTATACTTGCATACCCTTCCTGCTGTATTTTTACGATATCATACTCAAATTCTACCAAAACCGGTCTTCCCAGACTCAGGATCAGATGATCGATAAATTTGCTGTCATCCATAAAAAGGGCCGTGTTATTTTTGGCAAACAAATTATCATAATATTTGATAAAACGCCCAAAACGAATATAAAATTCATCTTCCGTAAATACCCGTTTTTCCGGCTGATAGCGGATAATATAAGAAATCAGCCGTCTCGCATGATGATAAAACGGTTTCTCGTAAGAAGACATGGTATATCCCTTTTTGTGATTAAAGTCCAAAAAATAATGGGAATAAATGTCAATCACATACGGATCCGTTTTTTCCACAAAGTAGTCTTCCAATTCTTTGATGCGGCTGTTGTATGCTTTGCTGCTCTTCTTTTGTACTTTCCGCACATGGGTATGGGTTGCAAACCACTTCGGGCATCTGGATTTGATAAGGATAATGTGATCCTTGTCAAAATATTTTGAAATCAGCTCCAGGTAACGGTCCATATATGGTTTCCAATCAAAATTCCGGTCTCGCATCACATCAATCTCTTCCATCTCGTCCTGATGCTCCGCATAAAAACGGCTTTCTTCGAATTTTGGATTTTTCGTAAACACCTGGTCTTTCCACACACACAGGCGGTGTCCCGCCGTATAACACATATCTACCACAAGAAAATCTGCCGGGTCTTCTTCCAATGCGGTTTTCAACCGTTTTTCCAGATCCATCGTCAAAAGCGGCGATACCGGTTCATCTACCGTAACGATCGCTCCGTCCGGGTTTCCCACCAAAGACAGAAGGGAGATCCAGCAGCTGTCATTATATACTTTATATCTTTCTTTTAACTCCATATCATTGATATAAGAGGAACCATTCAAACGTATAATTGGCATTTCCATGATATTTTTCATTCTCCATTCTCAAGGTATAATTGACATAATTATAACACATCTTTAACGCGATGTAAACAGCAGTCACATCTTTCTTGTGCTTTCCATATACTAAAACAAAAGGGTAAAAGGCGGGATTTCGTATGAATCGTGTCCGTGAAATCGTCAAAGCCTCTTATGCACATGGGGCGCATATCTATGGGGCAGGGAGCTGCATCGCCATACTCGACAGCGGAATCTCCCCACATCCGGACTTTAGCGGGCGCATCGTCGGATGGCATGACGTCCTTTCTTCCACCCGCCAGCCTTACGATGACTACGGCCACGGAACCCACGTCGCCGGGATTGCTGCCGGAAGCGGCCAGGCAAGCCGGGGATTGTACCGCGGTATCGCTCCCCGGGCGGATCTCGTCGCAGTCAAAGTGTTGAACCGCTACGGAGAAGGAACCGTCGAAAATATCTGCACCGGCATCGACTGGGTTCTCCGAAACCGAATGCGCTATGGCATCAACATCGTAAATATTTCCGCCGGCACCGCCAAAGAAAAGCAATTTGATGAATCCTCTCCTCTCGTGCGGAAAGTAGAGGAACTTTGGGATGCCGGTCTCGTGGTCGTGGTTTCTGCCGGAAACCGCGGTCCGGAAGCCGGTACGATCAGTGCTCCCGGAAACAGCCGCAAAGTCATTACCGTCGGTTATTATGGCAGAGAGGGAAATTCCGGCACCGGCCCCACCATCCATTGCATCAAAAAGCCCGATGTCATCACGCCGGGAAGCCATATCGTCAGCTGTCATCATACGAACATCGAAAAAGTTCCGTATACGAAAAAAAGCGGCACCTCCATGGCAACTCCGGTTGTCAGTGGAGGCATCGCCTTACTTTTAAGTTTACCAAAATACCGGTTTTATGAACCAAAAGAAGTCAAAATCCGGTTAAAAAACAGCTGTACCGATCTCGGTCTGCCCCACAACAAACAAGGCTGGGGACTTTTCGATCTGAAACGGTTCTTGTCCTGAACACGCCTTATTCGGATGGCAGGTGCCAGATCTCATCATTATACTGCGCGATCGTACGGTCGGAAGAGAAAAATCCTGCATTCGCAATATTTACCAGCATTTTCTTCGCCCATGCCGTGCGGTCATTGTAGGCTGCATACGCACGTTCTTTCGTCTCGACATACGCATCAAAATCCGGGAACGTCATAAACCAGTCTTTGTTCAGCAGTTCATTGTACAAACGCTGCAGCGACTTTTTCTTTCCAATTTTTAACATTTTCGGGCTGACGATAAAATCTACTGCTGCCTTCAATGTATCATTCTTCTTATAATAATCCTTAGAGCAATAATCGCCTCTCTCATACCGTGCGATTACCGTATCGCTGTCCTCGCCGAATACGAAGATATTGTCTTCGCCTACCAGCTCATGAATCTCTACATTGGCTCCGTCCTCGGTTCCCAGCGTAATGGCACCGTTTAACATAAATTTCATGTTACCGGTTCCGCTCGCTTCCTTCGATGCCAGCGAGATCTGCTCGGAAATATCACACGCAGGGATCAGTTTCTCCGCCAATGTCACATTGTAATTTTCTACCATAACAAGATTCAGATAGGGTTTTACATCTTTATCTTTATGAATCAGCTTCTGCAGGCAGAGGATCAAATGAATGATATCTTTGGCAATGACATACGCCGGTGCTGCTTTGGCTCCAAAAATAAGTGCGATCGGACGATCCGGAATCTTACCGGATTTGATCTCCAGATATTTATGAATCGCATACAGGGCATTTAACTGCTGGCGTTTGTACTCATGCAGACGCTTGATCTGAATATCATAGATGGACTCTTCGTTCAGCTTGATTCCCTGCGTCTCTTTCAGGTATTTGGCAAGCTGATGCTTATTCTTTTTCTTAATCTCCAGAAGGCGTTCCAAAACTGCCTCGTCATTTTCATAAGCAAGCAGTTTTTTCAGTTCCATGGCATCCTTTTTAAATCCGTCACCGATACATTTTTCCAGCAATTCCACCAGACGCGGATTGCAGTGCAGGAGCCAGCGGCGGAATGTGATACCGTTGGTCTTATTGTTAAATTTTTCCGGATAAATCTTATAAAATGCATTTAATTCATTGTTTTTCAAAATCTCTGTATGAAGATATGCTACTCCATTGACACTATGTCCATAATGGATGTCCATATGCGCCATATGCACGCGGTCGTCCTCATCAATGATGTACACGGATTCATCGTCGTATTTATCTTTTACGCACAGATCCAGTTCATGAATGATCGGCACGATCTGCGGTGCCACTTTTTCAATAAACGCAAGCGGCCATTTTTCCAACGCTTCCGCCAAAATCGTATGATTGGTGTACGCGCACGTATTTGTCGTAATTTCAATGGCCTCGTCCAGTTCAATCCCTTTCTGCATCAGCAGACGGATCAATTCCGGAATGACCATCGACGGATGTGTGTCGTTGATCTGAATGGCTACATAATCTGCTAGATCATGGAAATTCGATCCCCGCTCCTCTGCTTCATCCAAGATCAACTGTGCCGCGTTGCTGACCATGAAATACTGCTGATATACGCGCAGCAGGCGGCCATCTTCGTCACTGTCATCCGGGTACAAAAACAGGGTAAGATTTTTCTGAATGTCCTTCTTGTCAAAATCAATTCCTTTATCCACGATCTTTTCATCGACGGAATTGATGTCAAACAAATGCAGAACATTGGTGCGGTTATCGTATCCTGTGACAAGAATGTCATACATCGTCGAAACTACGTTATATTTTCCCAGTGAAACGGAATATTTCCGTTCGCTTTTGATGAGCCAGCTGTCATCTTCCATCCAGGGATTCGGCAATTCTTTCTGCATCCGCTTCTTAAATACCTGACGAAAGAGTCCAAAGTGGTAATTCAAGCCGATTCCGTCTCCCGGCAGTCCCAGTGTCGCAATGGAATCCAGAAAGCAGGCTGCCAGTCTTCCCAGCCCCCCATTTCCAAGGGATGGTTCCGGTTCCATTTCTTCCAGATCACTCAGTTTCTTTCCTGCCTTTTTCAATTCCTGACGCACCTCATCGTAAATTCCAAGGTTGATCAGATTGTTACTCAGCAGTTTTCCGATCAGAAATTCTGCGGAAATATAATAAAGTTTTTTCTTTCCTTCTGTCTTCTCCTTCTTTGCAGCCATTTCATTGACCATTTTCAATAAAGCCGCATACAGTTGTTTATCGGAACAACGTTCGATATCTTTTCCGTATTTCTCTTTTACATACTCTGCAAACATGCTCTTTCCTCCACTTAAAAGCTTAGTTTATACTCTCCTACTCATCATAGCATACAAGAGATGGCATGTCAAAGGAATGCGTAAAACAAAGTGCCTCTGCTGAATCAATATCAAAAACTTCCTTTTATTCTTCCGTCGCCGCTGCAACCCATTTTGCATTATTAACTTGCAAACCATAACCGCAGAACGAGCAACAATGGTTTGCATCCGGTATAAAATTAGCACCACAAGAGGGACAGTCCTTCTCGATCAAAAAAGCTCCATCTGCTTTTCTTCTTTCAGGATATCTTGCCCGTTGTAGTGTAAGCTTCTTTTTTGCTTTTTTGGTATATGGTCTCTTTTTCTCCGGAAGATATGTTTCGCTTACATATACTCGAATCATTATTTTCGTCGTTTCGTCTGTATTAACAACTTTTTTCAAAATAATTGTTCCAATACTATAATCCATCAAATCCGTATCCTTTTTTTCCTCATACAATACCTCACCGATACATGACCTCAAATAATTTTCAGAATAACGGACAATCTCCCCTCTCCGTTTCTCCTGTTTTATTCTCCCCCAAACAATAACAGCCGTAATTCCCACCATAATAAGTATCGCTGCCACCACACCTGCCGCCAAGGATACCTCGGTATCCTGAATAAGCCACAAGCAAAGAAACACACACACAAACAAAATGAACACAGATGCCAAGAGTTGCAAAGTTCTTCGCAAGTTCGTTCCCATCTTCTCATATATATCAAATTTCTCAGTCTGCCAGTCATAAAAATCACTTTGCAGCACACCACCGCAGTATGAACAAACCGCTTTCTGACTACTTAATTTCACTTCCGCACCACAGGATGGGCATATAATCTTTGTATGATTTCCATAATAATTTTTCTTTTTTTCTATACGATCTGTATTTCGTATATGTCTTGACTGAACAATCCTAAAATAGGCATTTTTATGATACAGCTCATAGATAGGTGTGTTTTTTCCCTTCGGCACAAGACGCTCCACTGCATTACATTGCAAGACAGACTCCCGCCATTCTCTGCCATCATCATTCCACCTTTTAAAATCGTTCTTGGGCAAAGGCACAACATCCGCTAATCGAATGTCACGACAAAGCTGACGCTGTTTCAACAATTCAATCTGCTTCTCTGTTTTTCTCCGAAAAATCCTATCCATTCTCGCCGGCAGCAAACTTTTATCCGCTTTGCCAAGAGGAATCAGCACTTGTTCAAAACTCTTCCTGATATTTCCATGAAGTCTTTCTCCCTGCAAAGGTGTCTCACGCGGAACAAGCAGTTTTTTCATCCTCTCACTCTTTCGGTTTTTAGGTAAAAATCCGGAAAAGTCTACTTTAATAATCTTCTCGCCAATAAAAAAGGCACAAGACACAGCAATTGCCGCCGCAATCAACAATGCTTCTGATAAATTCATAAATCACCTTCCTATCCTTTGTTTCAATCTTTCTCCGCTTTTTCCGTTGGTTCACTTTCCCCTTTTTTGGTTTTCCTTCCAAATATCTCATAAAGCATTCCTACAATAATAACAGCACCAAAAAGGATTGCCAGACAATAAAGGAGAACGTCCACCGGAGTTCCATCCGGCGATATTTTGTAATCCCCATTTTTCGTTTTATACACCTCGACATCAATTGTATCGCCCCTTCTTAATCTGTCATAGGCATTCTTTTTTGCATAATCCCTCGCATACGCATTAAATTGATATCTTCCCGTATATTTTTTCCCATCAATCTCAAATGAAACCCCGGTCTTATATTTTGTTTCAACAATAACATCGTTATCGTCTTTTTCATCATGAGTTTCCAATGTTTCAATAACAGCTGCGACTTTTCGTATATCTGTCGAATTTTTATATTCGGAACTTTCAATTCTACTGGATACAATCCCAAAAATCCCCGCTGCAACCAATCCAATCCCACAAAGCAAAGCAAAAATGGAATATTTTTCAAATTTTCTTTTTGTCTGTTTTTCTTTCACAATAATTTCCTCCTACCAATATAAAATAACAATAGTATAACATGTATTTCCGAACATAACAATTACATTTTTACTCTAACCGTAAAAAAATTCCATTTCTTTATTTTTCCCCCGGTCAGGCACTATTTTCCCCTTCTTTTCATACATTATCTATAACGCTAGTTTCTGAGGTGTCGCCATTGCAATCTTTTCCTACCCCCTTGTCCGCCAAAGAGGAAGAACACTATCTCAAGCTTCATGAGCAAGGAGATAAGGAGGCTCGCCGAATCCTGATCGAACGAAATCTGCGGCTGGTAGCTTATTTGGTAAAAAAATACAATTCAAGCGACCTGCCACAGGAAGATTTGATCTCCATCGGCACCATCGGCCTGATCAAAGCCGTGGACAGTTACAAATCCGGCAAAGGTGTCCGCCTTGCAACCTACGCCTCACGCTGTATCGACAATGAACTTCTCATGACCTTCCGCAGTGCAAAAAAACAAGCGAAAGAAATTTCTCTCTCGGAACCGATCAACGGAGAAGACGGCGAGGGAAATATGCTTCAGTTACTGGATCTTCTGGAAACCAATGACGAGGATGTCGCAGAGCGGCTCGAATTCGAAGAAAGCGCAAGAAAAATATACCAATATCTGGAAACTGTTCTCACCAAACGGGAACGTGATATCATTCGTATGCGTTATGGCCTTCCCACTCACCATCACAGTCAGGAGCGGACGGAGATCACGCAGCGGGAAATAGCCAAAAAATACGGCATCAGCCGCAGTTATGTAAGCCGGATTGAAAAACGGGCATTGGAAAAACTTCGTGAGGCCTATGAAAATGACAAACCAAAAACTTGAAACCGCTTTGGAGCTTGCTCTGTCTGTTCCGTCTTCCGTACGTGCCAAAAGTCCCTCTCTGGAAACCGGCTATTCACCGGAAACACAGTCGTGGGAATTAATCATCCGCTATTCCGGCGACCTGGTTTTACCGGAGGATGTCACTCTCGTCTCCTTATTTGGCGGCTATGGAATCCTGTATCTGCCCGAAAACCGGATTGACGAAATTTCTGCTCTTCCCCAGATTGAATACATCGAAAAACCAAAACGGCTGTCGTTTTCCCTGGCAGGAGCCAAAGCGGCAGCGTGCATCCCTCCCGTCACAAGACCCCCGAAAAATCTGACGGGAGAAAATGTCCTGATCGGTATCATCGACAGCGGCATCGACATCTATCACCCGGACTTTCGCAATGATGATGGGACGACGCGCATTGTAAATCTGTGGGATCAGACTCTTGGACAGGTATTTTCCGAAGAAGAGATCAATGCCGCCCTGCTTGCAGACGATGGAACGTTTCCGAGCAGGGATCTTTCGGGGCACGGCACTCACGTCGCCGGCATCGCCGCAGGAAATGGGCGTGCCAGTGGTGGACTTTACACCGGTGTTGCAACAAAAAGCCGGCTGATCGTGGTAAAACTTGGAAATCTTCTTCCGGATGCCTTTCCACGTACTACGGAACTGATGACCGCTCTGGATTATTGTGTCAGACGGTCTTTGGAACTCCAAATGCCGCTCGCCCTCAATCTCAGTTTCGGAAATAATTATGGCAGTCATACCGGATTTTCGCTATTGGAAACCTATCTCGATACGATAGCCACGATCGGGCGTACGACAATCGCTGTCGGCACCGGAAACGAAGGAAATCTCGGGCGGCATGCTTCGGATACGCTGTCGCAGGCACCTATTTCCAGAGAACTTTCCGTCGGCCCGGGGGAAACTTCATTAAATATCCAGCTTTGGAAAGATTTTTCCGATGAATTTCAGATCCGTCTTACTGCTCCATCCGGCAAATCGGTATTTCTCAATGAAAATTACATCGGGACCTATCAGACGCACCTCGACAATACTGACCTGTACTGGTTCTTCGGAGAACCGTCTCCCTATCAGATCTTTCAGGAAATTTATGTAGAAATGCTTCCTTCCGCCGGTCAGCAGACGATTGCCGAGGGACTTTGGACCTGGCAGTTGATTCCGGTCAACATTCGAAATGGACGTTTCGATCTTTGGCTGCCTTCTTCCTCCAGCATCAATCCACAGACGCGCTTTCTCGTCGCGGATCCGGAAACCTCTCTCACCATCCCCTCCACTGCCTTCCGTCCGATCACAGTCGCGGCCTACGACAGCAATGCCAATCAGCTTGCTTCCTTTTCCGGGCAGGGATTTACCGCCCTTTCGCTTACCAAACCGGATCTGGCCGCCCCCGGTGTCAATATCACAAGCACTTCCGTCGGCGGCGGGTACAACGCCCGCTCCGGTACCTCGATGGCAACTCCGTTTGTAACCGGAAGCGCCGCCCTTCTGATGCAGTACGGAATTATTCAGGGCAATGATCCGTTTCTTTACGGGCAAAAAATAAAAGCCTGGCTCATCCGCGGAGCCAGACCACTGCCTGCTTTGCGCACTTACCCCAATCCGCAGATCGGCTGGGGCGTCCTGTGCCTCAATGATTCATTTTAATAGTTACCGGTTTCTTTCATACGTTACAAACGAAAAACCGTCGCGCTTATTCTCTTCCATTTTTTCCCAATTACCATCCGATAAAAAATCGGGAAAATACGCATCTGCGTCACATTTTTCCGCCACTTCGGTAAGATACAGTTTCGATGCCAGTGGAAGAAATTCCCGGTAAACCTGCTCACCCCCGGTGACATAAACATTTCCGGGCATTTTCTCCATCTCGACAATCGCCTCTTCGACCGAGGTTACCCAGATAACATTTTCCGTATTTTCGTGTTTCTTGTGGCTGAGCACAATGTGCGTCCGCTCCGGAAGCGGCCGGCCTCCGGGAAAACTTTCCAATGTCTTACGTCCCATGACAACCACATTGTGAAGCGTATGGCTGCGAAACCACGCCATATCTTCCTTGATATGAAACAGCAGTTTTCCGTCCTTTCCAATGCCAAGATCCGATGCCACCGCTGCGATCATCCGTATTTCCTTTGCCATCCGATCACCCCATCACTTTGCCGACATAAGCGGCCGGCACTGCCGCTTCGACGTAGATGCCGTCGTCTCGGTATTCTTCCGTATCCAGTCTGCCATATTCACGTATGATCTGAATCTTTCCCGCTTCCTGATAGGAAAATGTCTTCTCGATGCGAACAAAATCCTCATTCAGAATCTTCTCAATCTTTTCAAGAAGTTCGTCAAATCCCTGTTTCTTTTTCGCGGATAGAAGCTGGACATCTTTGCTTTTTGCATCTTTAAATAAAAGCGGATCCACACTCTTTCCTTCTGCCTGCAGCCGGTCGATTTTGTTAAATACTGTCAAAACCGGTTTATCCTGTACATCCAGATTTTTCAACGTCTCATAAACAACATTCATATGCGTCTCATAATGTTCATCCGAGCAGTCCACGACATGCAGTATCATATCTGCGTATCTTGCTTCTTCCAACGTACTTCGGAATGCCTGAATCAGATGATGCGGCAGTTTATTGATAAATCCGACCGTGTCCGTAAACAAAATCTTTTGTCCATTTTCCAATTCATAACTTCTCGTCGTCGGATCCAGTGTCGCAAAAAGCATGTCCTCTTCCAGCACATCCGAATGCGTCAAAGCATTCAAAAGCGTTGATTTTCCGGCATTTGTGTATCCAACGATTGCCACGACTTTGCTTCCATTATTAAGACGCTGTTTGCGCATTGTCTCACGGGTTGCCACGACACTTTTTAACTGCCGGTTGAGCATTGAGATCCGTTCACGGATGAGACGGCGGTCCAGTTCCAGTTTTTTCTCTCCGGGTCCTCTGGTGCCGATACCGCCGCTGCTGCCCGCCGCACCACCGCCGATCCTAGACAGCGATTTTCCAAGTCCGGTCAGTCGGGAAGCACGATAGCGAAGCTGGGCAAGTTCCACCTGTAATTTTCCCTCACTCGTACTCGCATGCGCGGCAAAAATATCCAAAATCAATACTGTCCGGTCAATGACCTTACAACCAAGTTCTTCCTGCAGATTTCCAATCTGTGCCGGCGACAGCTCATCGTCACTGATCACCGTATCCGCCTCGTACAGATGGATCAACTCCCGCAACTCCTCAATTTTTCCCTTTCCAATATAGGTTCCCGCATGAACCGCTTCCCGGTTCTGAATCAGGGTTCCCACAGTCTCCGCACCGGCGGTATCCGCAAGTTCTGCAAGCTCGGCAAGCGAAGCCTCAACCTCCGTGCCATCCCCGAGGTCTACTGCGATCAAAATAACCCGTTCTTTTCGTTCTCTCGTCTCTATCATAAACATTTCCTCATTTCTGCCAGTCTTCTATACCCATTGTGCCGTTTTCCGCGGGAAATGTCAAGCGCATTTACAAAAACAGTAGCAAACTTACCGCCATCACACCCATTCCGGAGATCAATCCATACAGCGACAAATGGTGCTCGCCGTATTCCTGCGCCGCCGGAAGCAGTTCATCAAACGAGATAAACACCATGATACCGGCTACACCTGCAAATATAACACCATATACAATATCATTCATAATCGGAAGTAAGATCAGCCATCCGATCAGCGCTCCAAGTGGTTCCGCAAGCCCCGATAAAAAGGAATAGTTAAATGCTTTGCATTTGGAGCCGGTCGCCTGATAGATGGGAACCGACACCGCGATCCCTTCCGGTATGTTATGAATTGCGATTGCAACAACGATGGGAAGTGCTACACTGGGTTCCTGCAATGCCGATACAAACGTCGCCAGTCCTTCCGGAAAATTGTGGATTCCAATTGCCAGTGCCGTAAACACTCCCATCCGCATCAACTTCCCGGATTTCTTCTTCTCTTTCTCCAGACATCTGACCTCATGCGGATTTTCCTCCGATGGGATCAGTTTATCAATGACTGCGATCACCAGCATTCCGCCAAAAAACGCCAGAATAGTGCTCCAGTTTCCTCCCCTCTCCCCCAGTTCTGCCGTAAGCGATGTCTTTGCCTTCGCAAGAATTTCCACCAATGACACGTAGATCATCACACCTGCAGAAAATCCCAGGCTGACAGAGAGAAATTTCTTATTTGTATGTTTTGCCACAAACGCAATGCAGCTGCCAATCCCGGTACTAAGCCCGGCAAGCGTTGTAAGTAAAAAAGCCGTAATGACTGAATTCATATATTTTCTCCTGACTCTCTTTTTTTATCTTTATGCATTCTCTCCCGAAAATGCTACTATCATCACATAACACCGCTATCATAATGGGAAATTCCCTGTTTGTCAATGACCGTAAATCGTGCTTTTTTCTCGTTAATATTGACCTTTACCGTCGAACTTGCTATAATACAGTTCGAAGAAAGAAGGAGGATATTTATGATGAAGATAACTCAAATTTCAGAATCCATCCGCCTGGGAGCCCTTCTTGCAATATCCGGCGGAATGATGGATGCGTATTCATATATTATGAGAGGACATGTGTTTGCCAATGCCCAGACCGGCAATATGCTCCTTTTTGGAGTCAACCTTTCCGAAGGAAATTTTCAAACCGCATTGACCTATTTCTGCCCGATCCTTGCCTTTACGATCGGGATCATGCTGGCTGATGTTTTCCGCATGAAATCCATCGAAATGCTTCACTGGCGGCAGATTTCGGTATTGATCGAAGCCGTTATCCTGTTCGGTGTCGCTTTTATCCCTTTGCCGCTCAATCTGCTGGCAAACAGCCTGACTTCTCTTGCCTGCGGCATTCAGGTCGAAAGTTTTCGAAAGATTCACGGACGCGGCATCGCCACGACAATGTGTATCGGAAACCTGCGAAGTGCCACACAGAATATGTGTGATTTTTTTCATACCAAAGAGAAGAAAAGTCTGCGAAACGGATTTTTGTATTTTGGAATTATTAGCTGTTTTATCTTAGGTGCGATACTGGGAAACCTTTGTATTACCCTGTTGCATGAAAAGGCAATTCTTGTCAGCGCCGGGTTGTTGTTTATTGCCTTTATGATCATGTTTATTGATCTGGAGGAGAAGGGAGAAGAAATTTGACATTACAGCAATTAAAATACATCACCTTAGTGGCAGAAAAAGGAAATATTACAGATGCTGCGAAGGCTCTGTACATCTCCCAGCCCAGTCTGACGGCTGCCATCAAAGAATTGGAAAAAGAAATGAATATTCAGATTTTTGACCGCACGAATAAAGGCGTTCATGTCTCCAAAGAAGGGGAACTTTTTTTAGGCTATGCGCGACAGATTCTGGAGCAAGTCTATCTTTTGGAGGACCACTATAAAAACGAGGGACCACGAAAACAGGAATTTTGTATCTCGACGCAGCATTATTCTTTTGCCGTCAATGCCTTTGTCGATCTGATCAAAGAATACGGGCAGAACGAATACGATTTTTCTCTCCGTGAGACACAGACTTACGAGATCATCGAGGATGTTGCGCGAATGAAAAGTGAGATCGGTGTATTGTATCTGGATTCTTTTAACGAGCCTGTCATCCGCAAATTATTGAAGACCAGCCAGCTGCAATTTGAACCTTTGTTTACAGCCAGACCGCATATTTTTATCAGCAGCAGTCATCCGCTGGCAAAAAAGAAAGTAATTTCATTGCAAGAATTATCGCCCTATCCATATCTTTCGTTTGAACAGGGCGACCATAATTCATTTTATTTTTCGGAAGAGTTATTCAGTACCGAAGTACGCGAAAAAAATATCCGCGTCCGGGACCGTGCGACTCTTTTTAATCTACTGATCGGGTTAAATGGCTATACCATATGCAGCGGTGTCATTGATTCAGAACTCAATGGCAGCAACATCGTCGCCGTTCCTCTGCGGGAATCCGGCGAGATGCACATTGGCTACATCACACACCGAAACAGCTCACGAAGTCCGCTTGGGGCGTTTTATCTGGAAGCCTTAAAAAAATATATCAGCCATTAGCCTGCTCTTCGCGTAGTTTCTTCGCCGCTAAAACCATATTGCAAAGACTTGGTTTTGTTTCTTTGATTCCTCTTGTCTTCAAACCGCAGTCCGGGTTTACCCACAATTTTTCCACTTTTACCTTTTGCGTCATCTTCCGCAGTGCCGCAACAATCTCTTCCTCGGATGGGATTCGCGGAGAGTGGATATCATATACACCCGGTCCGACTTCTGTACGGAAATTATTTTCCTGCAGGGAATCTAATATCGTCAGATCTGAGCGGGAGGCCTCAAAGGTGATCACATCGGCATCCATCTGATCGATGGCTGGAATAATGTCCGTAAATTCACTGTAGCACATATGCGTATGGATCTGGGTTTCTGCCTTGGCACCACTATGTACCAGACGGAAGGCACGGATTGCCCAATCCAGATATTCCGTATACCAGTCAGAACGACGCAATGGCAGTTTTTCGCGAAGCGCCGCCTCATCTACCTGGATCACAGATATTCCGTTTTTTTCCAAATCAAGCACTTCATCGCGGATTGCCAGCGCAATCTGATATGCACTTTCTTTCAAAGAAATATCCTCTCTCGGGAAAGACCAATTGAGTATCGTAACCGGACCTGTAAGCATGCCCTTCATCGGCTTATCCGTAAGGCTCTGTGCATATACAGACCAAGCTACCGTCATCGCTTTTTCCCTCGAAATATCGCCCCAGATGATTGGCGGTTTTACACATCTTGTTCCATAGGACTGCACCCATGCTTTCTCTGTAAACAAATATCCTTTGAGATTTTCTCCAAAATATTCCACCATATCATTTCGCTCATATTCGCCGTGAACCAGCACATCCAACCCAATTTCTTCCTGCAAAGCGACGCATTCCGCAATCTTTTTGCGGTTAAATGCGACATATTCTTCTTCGGAAATTTCTTTTTTGCGATATGCTGTTCTCGTTGCTTTCACATCCGCTGTCTGCGGGAAAGATCCAATCGTAGTTGTTGGAAACAATGGCAGCGAAAATCTTTCTTTTTGTATCTTTTCGCGTTCTTCAAACGCCGGCAATCTGGTAAAATCTTCCTCTTTTATCTCAGAAACACGCTTCTGAACCGCCGGATCACTGCAGTCTCTTGTTTGTGCAAACAATCTTGTGTTTTCCTGCAACGTATCGCTTTCTTTTCCCTCTGCCAATGCTTTCAGTTCTTCCAGTTCCTGAAGTTTTTCAAGCGCAAACGCAAAATGTTTCCCTACATTTTCCGGCAGTTTTCCCTCATTTTGCAGCGTATAAGGCACATGAAGGAGCGAACACGACGTGCTGATCACAACAGAAATATTTTTTGCTTGCAATCCCTCTAACAGATTCAAAGTTTTCTGATAATGATTACGCCAGATATTTTTTCCATTAACAACACCGGCAAACAAAAGCTTATCTTCCGGAAAACCATATTTTTCCACAAGTGCCGCTGTCTCTTTTCCCTCGATAAAATCCAGTCCGATTCCATCAAAATCCATCGTCACCACCGTTTCATAGATATCACGAACATCCCCAAAATACGTCTGAAGAAGTATTTTCACTCCTTTTTTCTGTGACAATATCTTGTCATATAATTCTACAAACAATTCCTGATCTTCTTTCGTCAGATCATGTACAAGATAGGGTTCATCAAGCTGAATCCACACAGCCCCTGCCTTTTCCAATTTCCCGATCAGTTCACAATATGCCTCGCAAAGTTGTCCTGCAAAATCCCGAGTCCCTTTTTCACCGACAAAACGGATCAATTTCAAAAGTGTAAATGGTCCTGCGATAACCGGTTTGGTTTCGAATCCATTTTCCTTTGCTTCCAGATATTCGTCCACCAATTTATTTCCCGCCAGAGAAATCGTTGTATCGTCCTCGATCTCCGGAACCATATAATGATAGTTGGTGTTAAACCATTTCTTCATCGCCAACGCTTTTACATCCCCCTGCGCTCCCTGATAACCGCGCGCCATCGCAAAATACGTATCCTGCTCCGATAATCCCAGTGTTTTATAACGCTTTGGAATGATATTAAACAAAACTGCCGCATCCAAAATCGTATCGTAAAATGAAAAATCCCCTGACGGAATAAAATCAATCCGGCTGTCCTTCTGCCATTTCCACTGTTCTAAGCGAATTTCTTTCCCTGTTTTTTCCAATTCTGCCGCATCTGCTTCCCCTCGGAAAAACTTTTCCGTCACAAATTTTAACTCTCTTAATTTTCCCACTCGGGGGAATCCGATCACTGATGTTTTCATAAAAAAACCCTCCTCTTTTTGATATCACCGTAACTATTCAGGGTCCAATGTATGGAAATCAATGAATCGTCGTGCTTGCACGTAGGAGACTTTGATTTCCATACATTGAGATCCTAATAGGGCTCCCCTCCACATATGAGCATTTTTAGCCTTGTCAAAGGCGAGAAAAGAACACGAAGTGTTCGAAATGCGAATGTGGGGAGGGGCGTCCTGAATAGTTACATATCCCCATTGTAATCGGAATATCCTGTATTGTAAAATACAAAAAAGAAGGGTTTTGTTATAGGTTGAAACTATGTCAAGTTATTTTATTATCGTATTCAGTCTCAGCGCATTGGAAACCACGCAGAAACTGCTTAAACTCATCGCTGCTGCGCCAAACATCGGATTCAATGTGAGTCCAAACGGAATCAGAAGTCCGGCTGCAAGTGGTATTCCGATAGTGTTATAGAAAAATGCCCAAAACAGATTCTGATGGATATTGCGGAGTGTCTTCCGGCTGATCCGAATGGCCTGTGGCACATCAGACAACCGGCTCTTCATCAATACGATCTCTGCTGCATCGATTGCCACATCGGTTCCTGCCCCGATCGCGATACCAATGTTTGCCCTTGTCAATGCCGGCGCATCGTTAATTCCGTCGCCCACCATCGCCACTTCACCTTTTTTGCGAAGTTTGCGGACAACTGCCTCTTTACCATCCGGCAGTATGTCTGCGATCACTTCATCGACTCCTGCCTGCTCACCGATGGCTTTTGCCGTACGCTCATTGTCGCCGGTCAGCATGACAACGCGGATTCCCATCTCTTTTAATTCACGGATGGCTTCTGCACTGTCTTCTTTCATCACGTCTGCTACTGCGATCATTCCCTGCAGCACACCGTCTTTCGCAAATAACAGCGGCGTTTTTCCTTCTTCTGCCAGTTTCTCAGCACGCTCTATCATTGTGGCGCTCACTTCTGACAAATTCTGGATATACATAAAACTTCCACCGACAAGTTTTGCCTGGTCGGCAACACGGACTGCTTCCAGTCCATTGCCCGGAAGTGCTTGAAATTCTGTTACTTCTTCGCTTTCCATGCCCTCTTCTTCTGCCTTTTGCAAAATGGCTTTCGCAAGAGGGTGTTCGCTTCCTTTTTCCAGAGAATATGCCATCTGTAAAAGTTGTTTTTCCGAAATGCCCTCTGCCGGACAGATATCCGTCACTTTCGGTTCTCCGGCTGTGATCGTACCGGTTTTATCCAGTGCCACAATCTTTACTTTTCCGGCTTCTTCCAGTGCTGCCGCATTTTTAAAGAGGATTCCTTTCTTTGCCGCGCGGCCGTTTCCAACCATGATCGCTACCGGTGTCGCAAGTCCGAGCGCACACGGGCAGCTGATCACGAGTACGGAAATTCCTCTGGCGATTGCAAAGCCAAATTCCCTGCCAAGGAGCATCCATACAATGGTCGTAATGACTGCGATTGAGATAACAACCGGTACAAATACACCCGATACTTTGTCCGCAATCTTCGCGATCGGCGCCTTCGTCGCTGCTGCATCGCTTACCATCTGAATGATCTGCTGAAGTGTCGTATCTTCTCCGACACGAACCGCTTCACAGCGAAGCAGCCCGGACTGGTTCATCGTCGCCGCCGAAACTTCATCTCCTGCCGTCTTATCCACCGGAATGCTTTCGCCGGTAAGTGCCGCTTCATTGACCGCACTGTTTCCTTCGAGAACAACGCCATCTACCGGAATGCTCTCGCCCGGTCTTACGACGAAGACATCGCCCATTTTCACTTGCTCGATCGGAATTTCAACTTCTTTTCCATCCCGAACGATATTCGCCTTTTTCGGAGCCAGACGCATAAGACTTTTCAATGCATCGGTCGTCTTTCCCTTCGAATGGGCTTCTAACATCTTTCCTACGGTGATCAATGTAAGAATCATGGCCGCCGACTCAAAATAGAACTCCATCATATAGTGCATGACAGCAGCGTCATCTCCTGCTACCTGCGCAGCGGTCATTTCAAACAACGCAAAGGTGCTGTACAAAAAGGCCGCGGACGAACCGAGTGCCACCAGCGTATCCATATTCGGTGCGCGGTGCCACAAACTTTTAAATCCGGAGACGAAAAACTTCTGATTGATCACCATAATAATCACTGTCAGCAGAAGCTGGGTCAGCCCCATCGCCACATGATTATTGTCGTAAAAATGCGGAAGCGGCCAGCCCCACATCATATGTCCCATGGAAAAGTACATGAGAATGATCAAAAATCCAAGGGACGCAAATAACCGTTTTTTTAACACAGGCGTATCATGATCTTCCAACGCTTCTTCTGCTGCCTCCCTCTGTATCGATGCTCCCGCCGTCTCTGCACCTTTTACAGACGCACCATATCCGGCATTCTGCACCGCCGCAATGATCGTATCATCAGACACATTTCCTTCGACCCCCATTGAGTTTGTCAAAAGGCTGACCGAACAGGATGTCACTCCATCCAGCTTAGAAACTGCCTTTTCTACACGGCTGCTGCATGCGGCACAACTCATACCTGTCACATTAAACTGTCGCATCGCCTCTTCCTCCTATTTGTGGAACAGGGAAAATTTCTTCTTTTCGTAAGGTTCCACTTCGATTTCAATGACTTTGTAACCGATTTCATCCACTTCCGCCTTCAATTTATCTTCGTCAAGTTTTTCTTCTGAAATGATCTGCGTCTCTGCTTTCTTATGAGAAGACGTTACTTCTTTGACATCGAATTTCTCCTGAATCATTTCATTCATGTGCTTTTCACAGTTGCCACACATCATACCTTCTACATCCATAATTGTTTTATACATCGCTAATTCCTCCTGATATTTAAAATAGTATTTCCATTTCTTTTTCTTATATACTATACCCCTTGGGGGTATGTTGTCAAGTGGCTAAGTGATTATTTTTCTGCAATTATTCTTTTTCCCCATGGGATTCCTTTCCGCTTGGGACCGCTTGCGCTTAGTGAACACACGTAGCAGTTTCCGAGGACACAATACGTCCTCTGGAAACTGACGGTGTTCAAAATCCCGGTGCGGGAAGGAATCCCATGGGGAAAAATAGCATTACAACAAAAATAATAACTCTTTACTTCTAAAAAAATTATGGGTATACTATAGATAAAATGTTTCAACTACAAGTGGAGGGTTATTATGTCGGATAAGAGTTGCTGTTGTCATAAAAAATATCGTTCGGATGAGGAAAAGAAGAAACTGATTCACCGCCTGAACCGCATTGAAGGGCAGATTCGCGGACTGCGCGGGATGTTGGAGGACGATGCGTATTGTATGGATATTCTGGTACAGTCATCCGCAGCTTCTGCGGCACTGACTGCGTTTAACAGGGAGCTGCTCAGCACGCACATCGAAAGTTGTGTGGTGGATGGCATCCGTCAGGGGGACGATGAAAAAGTCGAAGAACTTCTGTCGATCTTACAAAAAATGATAAAATAAGAAAACATGTGTCATGACAAGGGTACCTCATCACACTAGATAAGGTACCCTTATTTTACTCTTCTATCTGTATCCTCTACATACGATTATACAGATCCTGATATTTCTTCGCAGAATTTGCCCAGGAGAAATCCATCGCCATTCCACGATCTATAATCTTATTCCAGTCACGTTTGCGGTCAAAATAAATATGCTTCGCATAACGGATCGTATTGAGCATCTCATGTGCGTTGTAATTGGCAAATGAGAAACCGGTTCCCTTGCTCTCATATTCATTGTATGGTTCTACCGTATCTTTCAAACCGCCGGTCTCACGTACGATCGGAACAGTACCATAACGAAGACTCATCAACTGGCTCAAACCGCATGGTTCAAACAGGGACGGCATCAAAAAGGCATCGCAGGAAGCATAAATCTTATGCGAACGCTCATTGGAATAGAAAATGTTTGCCGAAACTCGTTCCGGATATTTCCATGCAAAATGGCGGAACAGATGCTCATATTTTTCTTCTCCGGTTCCCAGTACCACAAGCTGTGTATCCTCGGCACAGATTTCCTCAATCACATAGTCGATCAGATCAAACCCCTTCTGGTCTGTCAGACGGGAAACAATACCGATCATAAATTTCTTGTCATCCTGTGCAAGCCCCAGTTCTTTTTGTAAAGCGCGTTTATTTTTAATCTTTTCCTTGCGGAATGTTCTCGCATCATAATGTGCCTCGATCATCGGATCCGTCGCCGGATTATACTCATCATAATCAAGCCCATTGACAATTCCTGTTAAGCACGCAGAACGGGCATTCATCAGACCATCCAGTTTTTCTCCATAAAATGGTGTCTTGATCTCTTCTGCATACGTATCACTTACTGTCGTGATCTGGTCTGCATAAACAAGTCCGCCTTTGAGATAATTGGCATCTCCATAGGCTTCCAATTTGTCCGGTGTAAAATAATACGCATCCAGTCCCGTCGTATCCATGACTGTTTTCTTATCCCAGACTCCCTGGAATTTCAAATTATGTATCGTCATGATTGACTTAATTCTGCGGAAGAATTCTCCCTGCTGGAACGAATCTTTCAAATATACCGGAATCAAACCGGTCTGCCAGTCATGACAATGGATGATATCCGGGCGAAAACCGATAACCGGAAGGGCAGACAATGCTGCTTTACTGAAGAACGCAAATTTCTCAATGTCCTGATAAATCTCTCCATATGGACGATTTCCGCTAAAATAAAATTCGTTATCAAGAAAATAAAATGTAACCCCTTGGTATTGCATCTGAAAAATACCAACATATTGTTTTCTCCAAGCAAGTTCCAAATAAAAATGTGTGACAAACTCCATCTGATTTTTGTATTCTTCCGGAATCGAAACATACTTCGGTATCATAACACGTACATCAAATTCATTTTTATCAAAATACTTTGGAAGCGATCCAACTACATCAGCCAAACCTCCTGTTTTGATAAATGGTACACATTCGGATGCTACAAACAATACTTTTTTCATACATACCTCCATTCTGAAACGTCACTTTAGTCTTCCAGTGCCTGCTTCAAATCTGCGATAATATCTTCTACATTTTCAATTCCAACGGACAAACGAACCAGATCCGGTGCTACTCCTGCTGCCAGCAGTTCTTCATCGCTCATCTGTCGATGCGTGGAAGATGCCGGATGTAAAACACATGTATGCGCATCTGCCACATGTGTCGCGATCATCGCAATCTTTAATTTCGCCATAAATTTTTCGGCCGCTGCACGGCCTCCTTTCACGCCAAAGGAAACAACACCACATGTACCATTTGGCATGTATTTTTTCGCTCTTTCATAATATTTATTGCCCGGCAGTCCCGGATAATTTACCCAGGTTACATTTTTGTTGGCTTCCAAAAACTCTGCCACTTTCTGTGCATTTTCGCAATGTCTCGGCATACGCACATGCATGGACTCCAACCCAAGATTCAAAAGGAAGGAATTCATCGGTGCCTGAATAGATCCGAGATCTCTCATCAGCTGAGCCGTCGCTTTCGTGATAAACGCGCCCTCCTGACCAAATTTCTCGGCATAAGTAATCCCATGGTAAGATTCATCCGGTGTCGTAAGCCCCGGGAATTTATCTGCATGAGCAAACCAGTCAAATTTACCGGAATCTACGATACATCCTCCAACGGTCGCATCATGTCCATCCATATACTTGGTAGTGGAGTGTGTTACAATATCCGCTCCCCATTCAAATGGGCGACAGTTGATCGGTGTCGCAAAGGTATTGTCCACGATCAATGGAACACCATGAGCATGTGCTGCGTTCGCAAACCGCTCGATGTCAAATACGATCAATGCCGGGTTGGCGATTGTCTCTCCGAATACGGCTTTCGTATTTGGCTGGAAAGCCGCTTCCAACTCTTCGTCCGAACAGTCCGGATCAACGAATGTAAAATCAATTCCCATGCGTTTCATCGTTACGGCAAACAAGTTATATGTTCCGCCATATATCGTAGAGGAAGATACGACATGATCGCCTGCACTGCAGATGTTAAATACCGAATAAAAGGAAGCCGCCTGCCCGGAAGAAGTCAGCATCGCTGCCGTACCACCTTCCAGCGCGCAGATTTTCGCTGCCACCTGATCATTGGTCGGATTTTGCAGACGTGTATAAAAATATCCGCTCTCTTCCAGATCAAACAAACGTCCCATCGCTTCACTGGAATCATATTTAAATGTTGTACTCTGAATGATCGGAATCATTCGTGATTCTCCGTTTCCGGGCTCATATCCTGCCTGAATACATTTTGTTTCCTGTTTCATTTTCCTTCTCCTTACTCTGTCGTCTGACCGTAATATGCATTTTCTCCATGCTTTCTAAAATAATGTTTATCCAGCAGGTACTGTGGTGCCGGTTTTACGTGTGGATTGAGCGTCATCGTATGATGTGCCATCTCTGCCACTTTATCCAATACGACAGCATTGTAAACAGCATTTGCCGGCGAGGTTCCCCATGCAAATGGTCCATGATTTTTCACTACGATCCCCGGCACTTCCATGGCATCTCTGTCGCCGATCGTCTCCACGATGACTACACCGGTATTTTTCTCATAGTCCATGTTGATCTCTGCTGCTGTCAGATCTCTGGTGCACGGAATCTCTCCATAAAAATAATCCGCATGTGTCGTTCCCAGTGCCGGAATTGCCATACCTGCCTGAGCAAACGTAACGGCCCATGTAGAATGTGTATGTACCACGCCACCAAGATTATCAAAGGCTTTGTAAAGTTCGATATGCGTCGCCGTATCGGAAGATGGACGATATCTTCCTTCTACCACATTCTGATCAAAATCAACGACAACCATATCCTCCGGTGAAAGTTCATCGTATTCTACACCGCTTGGCTTAATGACAACCAGATTATTTTCACGGTCAATACCACTTACATTTCCCCATGTATAAATGACAAGTCCTTTTTCCTGTAACTCCATATTTGCTTCATAAACTTCTTTTTTCAATTGTTCTAACATGCTGTTTCCCTCCAAAAAAAATGTTATGTATAACGAGTCTGTAATCTAATTATAAACTAGTTATACATAACAGTCAATGAAAGTTTTTAATTGTAATTATTCTGTAAAGAGAGGAGTGGAATAATATCTGTCGCCGCTGTCCGGAAGGAGAACAACGATTGTCTTTCCTTTATTTTCCGGTTTCTTTGCTTCTTCGATTCCAGCCCACAAAGCCGCTCCGGAAGAGATTCCCACAAGGATTCCTTCTTCTTTGGCAATCAGTTTGCCAGTCTCAAATGCTGCTTCATTTTCTACTTTTACGATTTCATCATAAATTTTTGTATTCAATACATCCGGTACGAATCCGGCACCGATTCCCTGAATCTTATGTGCTCCGGATTTTCCTTCGGACAGAACCGGTGAAGACGCCGGCTCTACGGCAATTGCCTGTACCGATGCTTTCTTGTCTTTCAGATATTCACCAACTCCGGTGATCGTTCCGCCGGTTCCTACACCTGCGATAAAGATGTCAACCTCTCCGTCGGTATCTTCCCAGATTTCCGGACCGGTCGTCTTTTTATGCGCTGCCGGATTGGCCGGATTTTCAAACTGACCTGCAATGATACTGTCCGGCGTCTTCTCCTGCAATTCTTTGGCTTTTGCGATTGCTCCGCTCATTCCCTTGCTTCCGTCTGTCAGCACAATCTCTGCGCCATAGGCTTTGATGATATTTCTTCGCTCTACGCTCATGGTTTCCGGCATAACGATCACCGTGCGGTATCCTTTCGCTGTCGCAATGGCTGCCAATCCGATTCCGGTATTTCCGGATGTCGGCTCAATGATCGTAGAACCTTCTTTCAGACGTCCGCTCTTTTCTGCATCTTCAATCATTTCCAGCGCAATACGGTCTTTGACGCTTCCTGCCGGATTGAAATATTCCAGTTTTGCTAAAATTCTTGCTTCCAATCCCAGTTTCTTTTCGATATTGGAAAATTCCACCAATGGTGTCTTTCCAATTAATTCTGTCGCATTTTTATAAATTTTACCCATAATGGTCTACTTCCTTTCCTAGATAATATAATTGTCATTTTTTTGCTGCTGCCATTCCACAAGCTGTGCCAGGGTCACACTGTCAACGACATCGTCAATCGCCGTTTTCAGTCGCTTCCAAAGTTCCAATGTGGCGCAGGTATCCTGTCTGTCGCACGTATTTTCCTCAAACTCCAGACAACTGACCGGTGCAAGATTCCCCTCGGTCAGACGAAGGATCATCCCTGCCGTATATTCTTCCGGTGGTTTCACCAGCTGATAGCCCCCCTGCGGACCACGAATGGCCCGCACAAAGCCAGCTTTATTAAGAATCGACACGATTTGTTCCAAATATTTTACCGATATCCCCTGTCTTGTAGAGATATCTTTGATTCTCACCGGGGTTCCCGTGTCATACATTGCCAGGTCAAGCATGAACCGGAGAGCATATCTCCCTTTTGTCGAAATTTTCATCTCTTATGCCAGTGCCTTGAATGCTTCTTCAAGGTCATAGATAATGTCTTCTACGTTCTCGGTTCCGATGGAAAGACGAATGGTATTTGGCTTGATTCCCTGGTCTGCCAATTCCTCTTCGTTCAACTGAGAATGTGTCGTAGATGCCGGATGAATTACCAGTGATTTTACATCTGCCACGTTTGCTAACAAGGAGAATAACTGCAAATGGTCGATGAATTTCTTAGCTTCTTCATCACTTCCTTTGATCTCAAATGTGAAGATGGATCCTCCGCCATTTGGGAAGTATTTTTTATACAATTCCTGCTGTTTCGGATCATTGGAAACAGATGGATGATTTACTTTTTCTACCAATGGATGATTTTCCAAATAATTTACTACTTTCAACGCATTTTCAACATGTCTTTCTACTCGAAGTGACAATGTTTCCAATCCCTGAAGGAAGATAAATGCGTGGAACGGAGAAATCGTAGCTCCGGTATCACGAAGCAGGATCGCACGGATTTTTGTAACAAATGCTGCCGGCCCTACTGCTTTTGTGAAGCTGATTCCATGATAACTTGGGTTTGGAGCTGTCAAAGATTGAAATTTACCGCTTGCTTCCCAGTCAAATTTTCCGCTGTCTACGATCACACCACCAATTGTCGTACCGTGGCCTCCGATGAATTTAGTTGCAGAATGTACTACGATGTCTGCGCCATACTCAATTGGGCGAACCAGATAAGGAGTGGCAAATGTGTTATCGATCACCAGGGGAATTTTATTTTCATGAGCAATCTTTGCGATGGCTTCAATGTCTACAACATCGGAGTTTGGATTTCCCAATGTCTCGATAAATACCGCTTTTGTATTTTCCTGAATGGCACCACGGATCTCATCGAAGTTTTCCGGATCAACGAACGTTGCTGTAATTCCGTATTCCGGAAGGGTATGGGCAAGAAGGTTGTAAGTTCCTCCGTAAATGTTCTTTGCTGCTACGATGTGATCTCCGTTGTGCGCCAGATTCTGAATCGTATAAGAAATGGCTGCTGCTCCGGAAGCGACTGCCAATGCAGCCACACCGCCTTCCAGTGCTGCGATACGCTGTTCAAATACATCCTCTGTCGGGTTTGTCAAACGTCCATATATATTTCCTGCATCACTCAGACCAAATCTTGCTGCTGCATGTTCGCAATTACGGAATACGTACGATGATGTCTGGTAAATCGGAACTGCTCTTGCGTCCGTTACCGGATCCGGTGATTCCTGTCCTACGTGAAGCTGAAGTGTCTCAAATTTGTACTCTCTCTTGTTTGTTTCTGCCATAATAATGTCCTCTCTTTCTTCTTCATTTATTTTTAGTATTGTTTGTTATTTTTGTTGATGACATTACTATAACCCCTTTTTCCTACTTTGTCAATAGGAAAAGTAATATTTTTTCATTTTTCTTTTGGGCGGTGGCGGAAAGCGGCGGAATTTCGGTTGTTTTTCCTTCTCCAGGGTGCCGGTACCCATACTTGTCATGCCATATGCCACTTTTCTCCCTCCGGCATGACCTTTTCCCTGCACCCTGTCATGCCATATGCCACTTTTCTCCCTCCGGCATGACCTCTTCCCTGCACCCCGTCATGCCACATGCCTTTTTTCTCCTCTCCGGCATGACCTCTTCCAACAATCCCGTCATGCCATACGCCACTTTTCTCTCTCCGGCATGACCTTTTCCCTACACCCCGTCATGCCACATACTATTTTTCTCCCTCCGGCATGACCTCTCGCACCATCACTCCCACCAACCACCGTTACACGGCAAAAATGCTAAAAAGCCCCAAAAACCCCAAAAAACCGCTCCACGACAAAACCCGCCCCTCAGCAAATGCCGTGGGGCGGGTTTCCTATTCTATAAGTCGTTCAACTATTATTTATACAGTTCAACCAGCTTCTGCAAGTGATCGTAACGAGCCTTTGCAGCTTCCTCAGATTCTTTGAACAGTCTTTCTGCTCTTTCTGGGAAAGGCTTGATCAGACGTGTATAACGTGCTTCGTTGTTCAGGAAGTCTTGGTAAGAACCATCTCCTTCTTTGGATGTCAAAGTAAATGGATTCTTTCCTTCTGCTTTCAAATCCGGATTGAAGCTGAACAAGTTCCAGTATCCAGCCTTAACGGCTTTCTTCATCTCATCCTGGCAATGGTTCATACCACCCTTAGCGATACCGTGGAGTTCGCAAGGAGCGTAACCAATGATCAAAGATGGTCCGTTGTAAGCTTCTGCTTCTGCGATAGCTTTTACAGCCTGTGCAGGGTTTGCACCAAGAGCGATCTGTGCTACGTATACGTAACCATAGCTCATAGCAATCTCAGCAAGGCTCTTCTTGCCGATTTCTTTTCCGGCAGCAGCAAACTGACAAACTTCACCGATGTTAGAAGCCTTTGATGCCTGACCACCTGTATTAGAATACATCTCTGTATCGAATACCATTACGTTTACGTTCTCACCGGATGCAAGTACGTGGTCCAAACCACCAAATCCGATATCGTAAGCCCAACCGTCACCACCGAAGATCCATACGGACTTCTTAGCAAGGTACTGTTTCTTATCAAGGATTTCCTTGGAAAGCTCACAGCCAGCGGCAGCAGCTTTTTCAATCTCAGCAACCATTGCTTTTGTAGCAGCAGTATTTGCTTTTGTATTATCTTTTGTCTCAAAGTATTTATCTACAGCAGCTTTCAATTCAGCAGATGCCTTATCGGAAGCAGCCAGTTCTTTTACTTTGTCCATGGTCTGCTCACGAAGAACTTTCTGACCAATGTACATACCAAGACCATGCTCAGCATTGTCCTCGAACAAGGAGTTTGCCCAAGCCGGACCCTGTTTAGAATCTTTGTTTACAGTATATGGTGATGTAGCAGCCGGACCACCCCAGATAGAGGAACATCCTGTTGCATTGGAGATGTACATCTGCTCACCAAACAACTGTGTGATCAAACGAGCATAAGATGTCTCTGCACATCCTGCACAACTTCCGGAGAACTCAAGAAGTGGCTGATTGTACTGGGAACCAATTGGTGTGGCATCCGTAAATACCGGTTTGATATCTTTCTTACCAACGTTAGCAACAAGGTAATCAAATACCGGCTGCTGGTCTGCCTGAGATTCCTGAGGAACCATCTTGATTGCACCCTTAGCAGCGGCAGGACAAACGGTAATACACTCGCCACATCCCATACAGTCTAATGGAGAAACCGTCATTGTGAACTTCATTCCATCTGCTACTGCATGTTTTGCATCTGCAAGTTTAATCTGTGAAGGAGCAACTTTTACTTCGTTCTCATCAAGGATAAATGGACGAATTGTTGCATGGGAACAAACAAATGCACAACTGTTACACTGTACACAACTTGCCGGATCCCACTCTGGTACCATTACGGCTGTACCACGTTTCTCATATGCGGAAGCACCAAGCTCAAACTGTCCGTCTGCAATGTCTTTGAATGCAGATACCGGAAGGCTGTCACCATCCATAATAGAGATTGGCTCGAGAAGATCTTTCACCATCTTAACAACCTCTGGACGTCCTGTAAGTTCTTTTGCAGGAGCATCTGCTTCCGGATTAGCCCAAGAAGCCGGAACTTCTACTTTATGAACTGCATCTACACCGGCATCGATTGCTTTGTAGTTCATTTCTACGACTGCATCACCCTTCTTAGAGTAGGATTTCTTAGCAGCTGCTTTCATGTACTCGACAGCTTCGTCGATTGGCATGATGTTTGCAAGTTTGAAGAATGCGGACTGAAGAATTGTGTTAGTACGTTTACCCATACCAATTTCAATTGCTTTGTCGATCGCATTGATTGTATACAACTGGATATTATTGTCAGCGATGTATTTCTTGGAAGCAGCCGGCATATGTTTGTCAAGCTCTTCATCTGTCCACTGGCAGTTGATCATGAAGATTCCGCCCGGTTTTACATCCTGAACCATCTTGTATCCTTTTACTACATAAGATGGGTTGTGGCAAGCTACGAAGTCTGCCTGATTGATGTAGTAAGGGCTCTTGATCGGTTTGTCACCAAAACGAAGATGGGAAATTGTAATACCACCTGTCTTCTTGGAGTCATACTGGAAGTATGCCTGGATGTATTTGTCTGTGTGGTCACCGATGATCTTTGTAGAGTTCTTGTTTGCACCTACTGTACCGTCTCCACCAAGACCCCAGAACTTACATTCTACAGTACCTTCTGCAGATGTGATAGGAGCTGGTTTTACTTCCGGAAGACTGAGGTTTGTAACATCGTCTACGATACCGATTGTAAAACGAGGTTTTGGAGCATCTTTCTCCAACTCTTTGTAAATAGCAAATACAGATGAAGGTGGTGTATCCTTGGAACCGAGTCCATAACGTCCACCTGTCAAAATAATATCATTCAAGCCGGCTTCACGAAGTGTAGCAGCCACATCAAGGTAAAGTGGTTCACCAAGTGTACCAGGCTCTTTTGTACGGTCAAGTACAGCGATCTTCTTAGCCGTCTTAGGAATTACTTTCAAGATGTGCTCGGAAGACCAAGGACGATACAAACGAACTTTGATCAAACCTACTTTTTCGCCTTTTGCTGTCAAGTAGTCGATTACTTCTTCTGCAACGTCACAGATGGAACCCATAGCGATGATGACACGGTCAGCATCCTCAGCTCCATAGTAGTTAAACAGATCATAGTCTGTTCCTAATTTTTCATTGACTTTGCCCATGTATTTTTCAACAACTGCCGGCAAAGCATCATATACCGGGTTACAAGCTTCACGATGCTGGAAGAATACGTCACCGTTTTCATGAGAACCACGCATAGCAGGATGCTCTGGGTTCAATGCATGCTGACGGAACTCTTCTACAGCGTCCATGTTGCACATTTCTTTCAGATCTTCATAATCCCATTTCTCAATTTTCTGAATCTCGTGAGATGTACGGAATCCATCAAAGAAGTTAATAAAAGGAACTTTTCCTTCCAAAGCTGCCAGATGAGCAACCGGGCTCAAGTCCATAACTTCCTGTGGATTTGTCTCAGCAAGCATAGCAAAACCTGTCTGACGACATGCATAAACGTCACTGTGATCTCCAAAAATGTTCAAAGACTGTGTTGATACGGTACGAGCAGATACATCAAATACACAAGGAAGCTGCTCTGCTGCAATCTTGTACATGTTAGGAATCATCAAGAGAAGTCCCTGGGAAGCAGTAAATGTGGTTGTCAAGGCACCTGCTGCAAGAGAACCATGTACGGTACCTGCTGCACCAGCCTCTGATTGCATCTCAACTACTTTTACTGTGTTTCCAAAAATGTTCTTCTGTCCCGCTGCAGACCACTGGTCAACGGTATCTGCCATCGGACTAGAAGGTGTAATCGGATAGATACCAGCTACTTCTGTATAGGCATATGCCACATGAGCGGCAGCTGTATTTCCATCCATGGATTGTTTTGCTCTAGCCATTTTTATAGAATCCTCCTTATTAATTGAAATTATTTATCACTTAGAATTATTTTAGCACCATCACCAAAAAAAGTAAAGTGATAAAAGGAGAATCTCGTCGAATTTTACGAACATTTCATTTTTTTTTCATTTTTCCTTGACATCAAATTCCTTTTATTGTATTATTGTCTTAATTACTTAATACAATAATACAGAAAGGAGCAGTACTATGCAATGGGAACTTACCAATGACCGCCCCTTGTATATCCAGTTGACAGAGCAGCTAAAACGGCTGATTCTATCCGGAGAATATGCCCCCGGTGATCCTTTTCCATCCGTCCGGGAATTGGCATCTTCTGCCAACGTTAACCCAAACACGATGCAGCGGGCACTTTCCGAATTGGAACGTGAAGGTCTCCTGATCACAGAGCGAACCGCCGGACGGCGTATTACCAGTGACCATTCGATGTTGGACGCGATGCGTTCCGAACTTGCCCTCGCACACCTGAAAAAACTACGGAGCGAACTGACATCTCTTGGTTTTGAACCGGAAAAGCAATTGGATTTCATCCAAAAGGCATGGGACAAAGACTAAACTTACTTATTAAAATGGAGGATTATTTATGATTATTTTAGAAACAAAGGGATTGACCAAACGTTTTGGCAATTCGCTGGCACTTGACAACGTGGATATCACACTGGAGTGCGGTAAAATTGTAGGCCTTTTAGGGCCAAACGGCAGTGGAAAGACAACCTTTCTGAAACTGCTGAACGGGCTTCTCAAACCCGATCATGGAACGATTACAATTGGCGGAGAAACTCCGGGCATCATCACCAAACAGCACGTATCATTTCTGCCGGACAGCAACTATTTTCCAAAATGGATGAAAGTAACACAGCTTCTGGAATATTTTGGAGATTTTTACGATAACTTTGAGCGGGAAAAGGCAACCTTTATGCTTGCCAAACTGGATATTGATTCCCAGATGAAATTGTCACATATGTCAAAAGGGACATTGGAAAAAGTCCAGTTAATCCTCGCGATGAGCCGCAATGCAAATCTGTATTGTCTGGATGAACCGATCGGTGGTGTCGATCCGGCGACCAGAGATTATATTCTCAATACGATCGTAAGCAATTATTGTGAAAATTCAACCGTTCTTATCTCGACACATTTGATCGCAGATGTGGAAAATGTTCTGGATGAAGTCATTTTCCTGCAAAACGGACAGGTCCGCCTGCAGTCCAGTGTAGATGATATCCGGGAAAAAGAAAACAAATCCGTCGATGCACTTTTTAGGGAGGTATTCAAATGTTAAAAAAATTGATCAAACACGAATTCAAAGCGACCTATCGCTTTTATGTGCCGGTTTACATAGCGCTTGCTGCTCTTGTGGCACTTGCCTGCATCTTTTTAACGGTCATAGACCACTTTGATGTCAATGAACTGTTTTTGTCAATCACACTGCCCCTTGGTGCGATCGTAGGTTTTCTTGCCATCATTTTTACGGTTCTTTCCCCATACATCTTCATATGTCTGCGATTTTACCGTTCCACGGCAACACGCGAAGGTTATCTGACTTTCACGCTTCCTGCATCCACAAACCAGATCCTGTTTTCCAAATTTCTGGTATCTTTTTTGTGGGCGGTCCTTACCATCGCAGTAACGTTGTTTGCTTTATTTGTTCTCTGTGCCGTTGGATTTGATTCGGAAATTACCTTTATGGCGATCCGACAATTTTTAAGAAGTGAAACATTTGATTTCACGACGATTCTCTCGTTTATTACGGGATACATCAATTCGATCCTTGCCATCTATGCATCCATCAGCCTGGGGCAATTTGTACGCGATCACCGTGTCATCGCTTCCATTGCTTTTTATGCAGCCATCTACACGGCACAGCAGATTGTCAGTCTTGTCGTGCTGATTCCGGTTATGATCGGCACCGGCATTTTTTCAGAAGCAGCCTCACTGAATTATTCCGCTACGGGAATGTTAACTATAATATCCCTTATCATTTCCGTTGTATTTTCAGTTATATTCTACGTTATTTCCGAACGTATTTTAGACCGCAAATTGAATTTGCCGTGATCATCGTTTGTGATAAAACTACATTAGAAAAGCCCCTGACTGCACTCACAGCCGGGGGCTTTTCTATTTTTATAACGTCATCCATTTTTCCATTCCTTTTCGTTTTAGCCAGATATAAAACACTCCGGTAATCAATGCAAAAACAATTGTTACCAAAAGCAAGTATCCCGGTGCACCTATTTTCTTTCCAGCCACAAAATAGAGAACTGCCACCCCTGCTGCCAATGCCCATCCACCAAACATGGAGATCACTACACCAAGACTTTGTTTGATTGGTGCCAGCTCATTGGTCCATGTGAGATTTGGCATATTGATTCCAAGAAAGAGACCAAACACAGTCATCATTCCGGTAAATACAATCGGAATCACAAGAATAAACAGTGTCTTAACAATATCCATACGAAGGCAGACTGCGAGACAAATTTCACAGAAAAGAACCGGAAGCCCTGTCAGTAAAAGCTGCACTCCGAGTTTAGCACGAAGAATATTCCACGGTTTTACCGGCAATGACTGCAGAATCCACAAATTCTTTCCTTCCAGTGAAACGGAAGGTACCACCATGTCATTCATTGCCGCCACAAGACATACTGCCATTATAACAATCACCACAATATATCCTTCCACCTCTTCTCCTGCAAAAAACCGGGAAATCGTTTGCAACACCGTCTGCCCTTTTATCAAAGCAGCCGCTCCAACAATCGGAAGAAAAATCGTCCCCAGTCCACAATTCAGCATATAATTCGGGCTTGACGTAAACCGCTTGAACTCCTTTGTAAGAAGCGCACCAAATTCGCTTTTTCTTTTCTCGTGTTTTTCACGGTAAACAGCATTTCCACTCTTCCCGGAAGCTGTCGCGATGCGGATAAAACTTCCGGCAAGCAGGCGAAATGTAAAAACAGCCACCGCAGCAATCCCAATGGTAAAAACAAGCATTGCCACTGCGTCACCTTCCCCCACTCTTCCAAAAAGATAAAGAGGATAGGCCCGGTCTTTTACTTTATCTCCATAAATCAAAGCATTTTGTAAAAGATCCTGAATTAATTCCTGCGCCTTGAAATAGACCAAATAATAGAGTCCGAAAAACACCAAAGAAAGCAACACTGTAATGAAGCTTTTGTTCTTTAATTTCAGGCTTATCTTCGCCACACACCATCCCAGTACACACGATAAAATAAGCACAATAATAGAAATGTGCAGGATCAAAAGAATGGAACCCGCAATTCCAATCGGTGTAACATCTGTCACTATCCAATATACAACTGCCGCCGGCACGATAACAACTGCCGAATACATCAATCCCATAAGATAAACACCCATAAGTCTTGCTGCCAGTATACTTCGCACTGGGATAGGCATCGACAAAAGCAGGTCATTGTCCTTGGAAAGATACAATCCAGAAAAGGTATTAAATACACTTCCAAATGCTCCTAACGCAATCGCGATCATCCCCATAATTAAAAAATACAACCAGCTCATATTTATCAACGAAAATGGTTTACATAGTTGTACCGCTAAAAAGGTAAACATGCCTCCCACAACACCAACCATAAGGATTACGTACATCAACATAAAAAGAATCGTCGAGATTTTGGAACGTTTTTTATTCTTTTTCGCATCGTAAAAATAACCTCGGAAAATCTCTGCCATCTGTTTTTTCACTAAGATTCCAAACATTATTCTCCCTCCAATTCCAGAAAAACTTCTTCCAGACTGTCGTCTCCTTTTACTTCTTCCATCGTGCCCGAACGAATCAATTTTCCATTTTTAATGATTGCCACTTTATCACAAAGTTTCTCTGCCACTTCCAATACGTGTGTCGAGAAAAAGATAGCACCGCCCTCGTCACAGACTTCCCGCATCATTCCTTTAAGTATATGGGACGCTTTTGGATCCAGACCGACAAAAGGTTCATCCATGATGATCAATTCCGGGTTATGAATCCATGCCGCTATGATTGCCAGTTTCTGTTTCATCCCGTGGGAATACGCCGCAATTGGCTGTGCCAGATCTGAAGTAATTTCAAACAGATCCGCATATTTACGAATCCTTTCCCGTCTTGTCTGCTCATCCACGCCAAAAATATCCGCAATAAAATGAAGATATTGGACCCCTGTCATAAATTCGTATAAGTCCGGATTATCCGGAATATACGCAATCTTCTTTTTGCACACAAGCGGGTTTTCCTGAATAGAATCCCCATCGATTCGGATTTTCCCTTCTTCAAACTGCAAAATTCCGGCAATCGACTTCAATGTCGTCGTTTTTCCCGCTCCATTATGCCCGATAAATCCATAAATCTCCCCTTTGAGAATATGCAGCGACAAATCCTCCACTGCCGTTTTTTCTCCGTACTTTTTTGTTAAATGCTCTATTTTTAACATTTTTTCATTCTCCTCTTATTCATTCAAAAACTCCCGCCGGTACTGTGACGGTGTCATGCCTTCTTTTTTCTTAAAAGCTTTTGTAAAAACGCGATAATCACCATACCCGGACCGCTCCGAAATTTCCGCCACGGAAGCAGCTGTCGTAACAAGCAATTTCTTTGCCTGTTCCATCCGGATATTCGTGAGATATGACAAGAAATTAACTCCTATTTCACTCTTAAACAATTGGCTGATATAGGCACTGCTCAGATGAAATTTCTCTGCCAGTACATTTAATGTTATTTCTTCTTCCAAATGTTCCTGCATATACCGGATTACTCCGGCGATCACGCGTTCCTCTTCTTTTCCCGAGTCCTTTGCCACCGATTTCTCATATAAAGAAATTTTCAAATGGTCGATACATGAACCAAATTCCTCATAATTAACCGGTTTCAATATGTAATCTGTGATTCTGAGCCGCAGCGCTTCCCTGCAATATTCGAAGTCGTCATACCCGGACACAATGACAAACGCCATATCCGGATATTTTAACCGGCTCATCTGAATGACTTTCAATCCATTCAAAATGCACCAGCACCACCACCAGCAATATGGAAAACACTTTATGTAATTGCGATTTTTTTCGCTCTGCCGAAAAATACATCACCGCCACAAAAGCAAGGATCAATATCAATGCAATTTCCATTCGAAGCATTTTTCACTTCCTCCTTTGCTTCTTATTATACACGATATTGATCCTTATGAATAGGTCTATATTTAAGATAAATGTGTCTTTTTTTACGTTACTGCTTTCAATTTCTTAAACGTAATCAATTTAACCGTTCCCCTTGCCACTTTACTCCGTCCATTCTTTTTATTGTTTTTCATTTTAATCACTTTCTCCGTTGGTGAAATTATTTTACCATACATGAAAATGTGTTGCAAAAGAGGGAAAAGGATTTGCAGATTTTGGCTTGATATTTTCCACAAAACCATAGAAAATAAAGATATCAACACAGAGTTGGAGGCTTGGCTTACTTTTTTAAGCACAGACGACCCGGATCTGATTTATAATCTTATCCGGAAATTTGCAATGTTTAAGGAAATGTATGAAGACTTTTTCTTTATCCTTTTTACCAAACGTACTTTTTCAACGTTCAAGCGCATTAATATTTTTCTTCTCATAACGTTCAAACATATTTGCACACTTCTTGAACACATAATCCCATTTTATTGTAAAAATTTGTTATGCTTTGATTGTTGATTCGTTTTTATACGAAATGGAAAGGGGCACACTATGGACAGGGATAGATTTCAGAATATGTATACACTTTATACATATTGTTATTTAATCGTACTTTTTTCGCAATTACAGAAAACAATTACAGAATCTTCTTATACGGAAACAGATTCTCCCCAAAACCAAAACTAAACTTATGAGCTATTTGCAAGGAGACAAATGAAATGAAGAACAAATTGAAAAATTATTTTCAAACACAATTTCATTTTTCATCGCTGGAAGCAGACAAGATTTTATATGGTTTGGAGGCTCTCGTCTCTGAATCTGCAAAATTTCTCATTTTACTTTTTATCGCTCTGCCTCTTGGCTATGTGGATGAAATGCTGGCCGCTACGATTGTTCTTTTGTCCATTCGCAGCAATTCCGGTGGTCTTCACTTTTCTCATTTTTTCAGTTGCCTTGCATTTACGACGGCATTCTATGCTGCTGTCATTGGTTTAGCACAACACCCATTGCCCCCCAAACTCTTTTCCTTAGGTTTGGTTCTGGCTCTTGGTATCTTTGCTTTGGTTGGACCGATTACTTCCATCATGCGTCCACGTCTACAGCCCCACGATGTACAGCACTATTCTAAACGAGTGATTTTCTTACTGCTGGTATACTCTTCCATTTTAATCCTGTTTGAAACACTCCCCTATAGAAATGTTATCTATTGGGTTATCGTGTTGCAAATATTTCAATTATTATGCGCAAGAATTGCGCGGAAAGGAGAAATCTATGAAGAAGTTTATGACACCGAAAATTTATAAGCTGTGTACAATGTGTTTGGCCTTGACCGTAATTTGGACGTCAAGTCACCCTAGTTTTCTCTTCTTCGGAGAGCCAAAGTATCCAACTAAATAATCTGACAGGGAAGGGGCATTTAATTTTAAATCACCCTTTCCCTAAAACAACAGAAAAATATATATAATTTTGATCATCAATACATTTATTTTCTACCATTAACTCCATTTCCTGTTTTTTAACAAGTTGTTTTAAATGATATAATCCAATTCCTCTATTTTCTCCTTTTGTACTATACCCGTTTTCAAACATACGCTCCAAATCATGTGTTGAAATCTTTTCATGCGGGTTTCCGATAGATATCATAACACCTAAATCCGTTTTCTTAACTTCAAACAATAAATAATGAGTACACTTTGATTTTATCATATCCTGAATTGCATTATCAAAAAGTGTTCCTAAAATCTCAATCATTTGAATATCTTGTATCTTACAGTCTGCCAAATCACTTGTCAGACACATATTAACCTTTATTCCAGTCTCTTGAGCTTCTGTTATTTTTTCGAACACATGTGCAATAATTATAGGTTTTTTCAACACCAACACATCTGTAGGCATTTCATAATCTGCCAATTTTCCCAAATAATTACATTGTGCCTGAACCAAAGAATCATAATCATTATACAATTTATGCAGCGAATATACTGCGTCCATTTGATTTCTAAACTTATGCTGACGCCGTTTCATTTGATCAATCACGCTACTAAAAGCTTCTAAATAATCCTTTTGTATTTTTTCTTCATAACGATATTTCATTAGTCGTAATCCTAGTAACCACATTATCAAAACACATACGCTAATATAAAGATAATCTGCCAATTCCAACCTTAATGTCATGTGATAATCTATAATTGTTGTCAATACAAGAATCAAACTGAAAATCACTACTGCAATATATAAAACTTCTTTTTTACTACACCACTTTTTTAAATGATATAGCGGTACTGTTTTGATAAGTAATACACATAATAACAACGCAATAATTGCACCGATTAAATTATTAACTTCGGCTATATAATTTGATTTTAAAAGAAATACAATCGGAAACATACATATCAATTCGATCATCCCAACAATTATCAAGCTCAGTACCGTTACAATAAAACTTTCTTTCCAGGTTCTTCTATACACTAAATAAACAAAAAGAAACACTAAAATATAACTTCCATTTGACCACTGTTCTGGTACAAGCATAATAAAACCTGTAGTAATCCCTAAATATATCATCTTAATCCATACCGCAGGATAGGCAGGTTTCTCACCTACCAGCCCATTTATCACAAAAATTGTACATAACAGTTCCAACAAAATTGCACCGGCGACAAGCAAATATGACACCATCTTTTTACCCCCGTTTCACATATTCCTCGTACTCTTTCCGAAATGTCCGTTTTAAAACAGATCCCATGCTGATCTGTTTCGTTATTCCCTTTAATTTTATAAACTGATTCACATAGTCTACCGCTTCAATATATGCAATATTTACCGCAGTCCCTTTGATCGGGATTAGAAAGACTTCATCCTGCACCTGCTCAAGAAAATGCTTCAATGGAAAATTAGGCACTTCGATGCATTCGTCCCCATCATATACATGCAGGGTACGATTTTGATATACAACATAGCGAATATCTGCCACATCCACCGGATAGATGATGCCATCATTTCGAAAATAGATACGCTCCGGAAGTTTGGAACTTTTCTCACCTCGTGTCAGCACTTCTTCAACAATCTGCATTACTTTCTGCTCATCAATCGGTTTTTCAATATAATCATAGCAATGCACGCGATGAAGCAAATCTGCCTCCAAACCGGCAAGAGATGTGATAAACACCACCTCTGCACATGCGCTGGATGGACACTCTTTTATTTTTTCCGTGAAATGAATCCCGGAAAAGTCATTTTTAATTTGTGGGCGTAAAATAATATCGACTAAAAACAGATCAATATGGTGCGTTAAGGCACAACCAAGAGCCTCTTCTTCATTCGAAAAGGCAAATACATTGATATTCAAATTCATTGATTCTATCAACCTAATCAGTTTGTTTCTTGTTAACTCATTATCTTCCAATATAAGTATCTGTTTCATCTTATTCCTTCAGGCTGGATTTTAATAAACTAATAAAGTACTCAAGTAATCGAATCATAAATTTTGTACTTTTTTCTTTGGAAGCACTTGTAATAACCTGTTTAAATATTTCTTCTTCATCAAAAGAATCACCGGCAACAAAATAGTTTAAATCGACTTCATACTCACGATGAATCTGAATTGCCTTATCCAAAGTCATCATTGTTTTTCCACTCTCGATCTTTTGATAAGAAGAAACATCCCAAAACAATTTGTCAGCAAATTCCTGCTGAGTAAGCATAAGTTTTTCTCTAAGTTCTTTTAATTTTCTCCCAATCTCTACGACTTCCTCATCGCTTATCATTCTATCCATTGCCAATTTACTCTCCTTTTTCTTTCATCATATAACAGAAAAAAGGATAATGGTATGGATTTATATTCTGTAATATCAGAATTTAATTCTTTACGATCACTTTGACTTTTGCCATTGCACCATTTTGTGCAATAGCATAAACCGTTGCCTCTCCGACACTCTTTGCCATTATTTTCCCTTTTGTAGATACCGAAACCACTTTCGTATCCGATACTAAATACCGAATTTTTGCTGTATGCCATCTGCATTTTTTATCTTTTGGCAATACCACTTTTGCGTTAATTTTTATCGACTTTCCTACTTTCAATGTGCGTTTCCCGTTTCCGGAAATACGAACACCGGCAGGATTATCATAAGTTTTGCTGCCTTTTGTAAAAGCATGCAATTGTAAAGAACGCCCAACCACAATTTTCTTACCGTTTCTAATGCGGTATGCCCGGACTTCGTATTTATATCCGGTATTTTTCTTCAGTTTCCTATTTACATAAGAGGTTTTTCCCGGTGAGGAAATAATAGCAATTCGTTGCAATTTCCGAATATCTTTTTTATCATTGCATCTCGATGCATAGACAAAATATCCATCCGCACCTTTTACTTTTTTCCAGTTTATGATCTGTTTTCTCTTTTGGGACACGATAGGCTGAATCAATGCCGGCAATATCTGCACGGAAGCCGCTGTATCTTCCGGTATTTTCGTTAATTTTGGTGTCTCTGTTGGTTTTGGCGTTTCTGTTGGTTTTGGCGTTTCTGTGTGTTTTGGCGTTTCTGTTGGTTTTGGCGTTTCCGATACCTGTGAATTTTTCTCAAGTTTCGGAATCACCGTACTTTCTTTGGTAATTTCAAACATCCCCTGCGCATCTTCAAACAGTTTGCCACACTCTTTACAGATGTAGTATTCCTTATTGCCTTCCTGAACTTCAGTCGCCGCTGCAGCAGTTACTTTATCAAGATTATGGCGGCACTTGGGTGCATCTTCCGGAAGCACAGCTTTGGAAATTGTATATTCTACAGATGCCTGTACGTTCCCATGTCGGAGAACCGCTGTGATCGTTCCTGCCGAGATCAGGTCCGTCGTTACCTTCCCGTCTCGGAGATACTGAATCGTACCCGCCTGCAACTGATCATATTCCGCCCACGAGTCACTATGCTCAACCACCGCTGCATGCTCCTTTTTATCATATACCGCAGACTGTGCCTTGACAACCTCTTTTGCCTGGTGTAACGGATTCCACTCACACACTGCCGTAATTGTATCATCCTTTGCCATATAAGTAAAGGAGTGCACCGCTTTGGTATCTTTTTGATTTGTATATATTCTTGCACATTTTTCGTATCCATAATATACCGTACTATTGTCATTCTTTTTCAAAACCGGATAAGCATCCGCATTCTGTCCGGAAAGATTTTGATACCATACCTGCGTTCCATCAGAAACCTTTTGATTTAGCAGATAACACACTGCTCCGGATGCAAATGATGCCTGCGTCTTTCCAATTCCTGCGTGCTCGTCAGATGCCTCTGCCTCCTGCTCGGTTTCCGCTTCATAATAACAGTTTTCAATCACTCCATAATTTTTCGCGATTGGATAAAGGATCTTACTTTTATCATCTTCTTCCAAAATCTGTGTCGTATCCACACTGTTTTTGGCTGCATAACAATCTTTAATCACTCCCATATTAATCCCTGCCACTGTGCCGACTGGTTCAATAGCAGCCGGCTCAGTCCATGAGTTTCTTATTACTCCCATTTTATTGTCCACCACCTGACAATTTTGTATCAGACCACGATTGATCGAACAGACAATTCCTGCCGCGCCATAACTTCCTCCAACACCATACGTCGACGCAGAAATATTTTCAAAGCATACATTTCGTACGATTCCTTTTAACGTACGGCAAAAACCACCTGCACTCATTTCATTCTTCATATTGGAAATCGTATGTCCATTTCCCTCAAAAATCCCTCGATATCTCTGCAAATTAACAGAAACTTCGCCATTTTCCACATCAATATCCTGTGTGAGCCACCCATTGACACGATCATCGGATTTTAAGATGTTATAAAACAACATCAGATCTTTTTTGCTTGAAATCTCTGCATATTCAACGCCCTCGTTGTCTGTTATCAATTCCAGACTCGTCAGATCCATATCTTCTGCCACAGGACTTTCTCCATAATAACAGCACCGGTTTCTGGCTGAATAATATATTTTTCCTTCCGGAAGCGGAGTACCATACTCCATTTTCTGACTTTCCCCGTCAATTTTTACATTGTAAGTTCGAACCGACGAGTTCATAATAACCTTAAGATCTTTATCGACAATGGTAGCCTCTGAAAAAGCCGTCCCTTCCTCCATGGTATACGTGTAAGTATAGTGTGTATCATGAAACAGTTTTGCCATAGCAACACCTTTTTTTACTTTGATATTGCGGTATGTCGTTTCATTTTCTCCCTTTCCGGTCACAAACTGTACGTTACATAACTCTGCATCCGACGCCAGATGCAGCATCCCGGTACTCCAATCATATTCATAAAGATAAAATGTATGATCAATTTCAATCACATTGCTTCCCTTACGAAAATATGCCGTCAATGAACCATCCTCTGCCGTTTCTGTAAAATATACCGGGCATCCATTGATTGAAGACACTTTTGCTTCCGCAGGGAGTCCGTAAACCGACATATTTACCATCTCATAACCACAGTCGTCAACCGCTTTTCCTGAATCGAAACTGCTTGTACCTCTCATTTCCCCAACCCTTGCATTTGGTATCGAAAAGCCGGCATTAATCTCGCCGCCCATAAAACAATACTGGCTTTTGGTCTTTGTCGAGACAGCATCACATGAAATCGTTCCTCCGGTCATAAAAAAGCGGTCTACACCATAAATGGAAGCACCGGATGCTTTCACCACTCCACTTTCCATCAAAAAAGTTCCATTGGAATACTTATACCTTCCGTAACAGTCCGCATTGATAAGGCATTTAGTATTGTTCGCAGTCAAAGAGGCCGCTGATTCTCCTTCGGCTTGTCTGACCGTCAGCTGTCCGTAGAGTTTAAATACCGTCCCCACATTTTTCGCTGTTCCGTTCGACATTGTCTGCGGCATCGTAATTGTATTATTTCCCTTCAGATACAGATTTACGGTTCCTTCAATATCCATAAATGGGAATAACGTCTCTCTTGAATCCGCCCCGACGGCTCCTGCCATATCCATTTGATATAGACCCGTGTTTTTAACTTCCAGATTATCCAAGCCAATATTGGCTTTTACCCCTTTTCCCACTGAAATATGCACGTCGATATCTTTACCATCCACCTTATTACTTCCCGTGATCGTATACGTACCATCCTCGGTAATCTCGATGTCGATGTATGACACCGCTGTTTTATTTCCATAAAAATCGGTAATGGTCTTTGTCGTTACTAACGACGGATCGGACAACTTATATATTTTCGCGTTTTCTGACACTGCGGCATATACTTCCTGTGTATAGGCACTTATCGGCGGTATGACCGGCACCCCTGTAATCATCGCCGCAGAAAGTGTACCGATACATACTGCTTTCGTCCATTTTTGTTTCAGACTTTTCCGCACCCTCTTCGCCTGTGCCTGATTGTTGTTATAAAAAAAACGGTTTCTCATAATCTCCTTCCTTTCCCTTATTTATTCAACGTAAAATCAAACTTCATCTGCAAAGCAGCAAACAATTTCTGCATCACTTCGTCTGCCATCGTAACAACATCCAATGACCGGATAAATTGCACCGTCTCTTCAATCTCCTTTTCGGACACACGATATGCCCGCAATGATAAGGTCAAAAAACGTTCAAGTTTTTTCTCCAGCGGAAAATGAATGTCACACGGCTTTGCCATATAATTCCGCATCATTCCCGCCGAACCAATCTCCAATTCATAAAAATCATTTGCCGTATACTCTGGAAAATTGGAATGAAACATCTGATAAAGTTCTACCGCGGTCTTTTCATATATATATTCCGCAATTTCCAATTTGGAATATACTTCTACGTAAATATCTCTCAGATTCTCATTCAATTCTGTCAAAGCAAGCTGTATCGACGTCTCCACCGCATAGGTATAAGCCGGTGGTAAATTGCCGTTGATCGCACTCTTTGCCGTATCAAACTGCCCACTGAACATGAACTCCAAAAGTTCTTTCAGCACACCATCTTTTGTATGAAATATATTCTGAAAACTGCTGGCAGATACCTCTGCCTCCTTCAATATCTGCCCTATGGTCGTCTGATGATATCCCTGTTCGATAAACAGACGGACACAAACCGAAAGAATCCTGTTTTTTGTCTCCAGACTATCTCGTCGCAATGCCATATTTCCACCTCCCTAAATAATCAAGTCTTTTTTCCCTTAATATAAGGGATTTTTTTAATTGTTTCTCAGCAGAATGAGCCTTCAT